>JAJQCE010000002.1 GCA_021202895.1 Ruminococcus sp.
CTGTATTACTGGGCATAATTTTTATTTGTATTGTCGGTATTTTACTTTATAATTTTGCATTTTATTATAACTCTGATACAGTAACAATCAAAACGGCTGAAGATACAGATTTTTCAATAAAAATCGAAAATCGTTTAATAGGATATGAATATTATTATGCTCAATTCGTAAGTGAACTTTCTGAAGATGAAGTTATCGATGAGATATCATCACAGTATGAAACTGTATTTTATGACAGCGAAATGAATCAGATTGTTTTTTCTTATAAAAATCAGATTTACTCAATTGACAATTATGAAAATTCGCATTTTCTGTGGACTGACAGAAACAAATATTGGTTAAAAAACAACATAATAGACATCAGTATCGACAATGAAAATTATCTAATCCCTGTTCCTTTGAATTGTATACATGACAGCGTATCATTTTACAGCGAGCAAATAAAACTGAACTGCAATTTTGACACTCTTTCAGTTTACTATAAAAATTTTGACAATGCAAATATTTCGGAGAATAGCATTGTTCTGATGTACGCTGATTATAATATTGTTTTAACAATTTCTGATGAAGAGTTTTTGACAATTGCTATAACATGAAACGAAAAAGGAAGTATTAATTCTTTTATTCTAACAGTTAGTGATGATGATATGTACACACTGTACGAATCTGGTTACACTAAACAGTTTTATGCATACGGAGGATATATAAATGAAGAAGAGTGCTAAAATAGCGATAGTAAGTTTTATTCCTTTAATTGCATTATTTCTATTTGTTTACTTTAACGTCCATTATTTTTCAATACATATCAAAACCAATTTGTCGGATGACCAATTTAAAAAAATTAGTGATGAATTTTTAATTGACACATGTAAAGATAATTTTGTGTGTTTGTATTATCAAGGTTCAGATAGGTTTGGTGTATGTGTCATATTGACAGAATTCTCAGCAGATGCTGTTTGTAATGCTTTAAATATTGACATTGATAAAGATGATCTCCAAAATTATTTAATTAATAACAGTTATGTTGAATACGAAAATTCAAAAGGTATTTCAATTAAAGCAAAAAATATATCAAATTTCATATCGCAAACAAATATATCTGATCTTAAGATCTATCTATATGAAAATGACGGAAAGTACTATATAGAGTTAGAAAAAGGATATACAGATAACATTTCAATCTTTCAGTATAATATTGACTTTGTCGCCAGTTATACAATTGATTGACGAAGTGCAATTTAAATTTTTGGGTTATGGGGAACAGCTGATATGGGTGGCAACTACATGATTATTATTTTTGATGAATTAGTATATGAAGAAGATAATTGGAAAGGTGAAAAAATATTATAAAAGCTCTTGACAAGTGACTGGAGAAGTGGTATAATTGAAATATACAAAACCGCACTAAATCAAAGTTTAGTGCGGTTAAGGGAAGTTAAAACAAAAAAGGAGCGTATACTGATGAAAAAGGAATACCGTGAAGATTGTCCTGAATACTTGCTTGGGTTTTTAAATCACATAAGAGTTATTCAAGACAGAACGCCCAGAACCGAAGAGGCTTATTATATTGATATCCGGTGTTTTTTGAGATTTTTAAAAATTGATCACAACGATGTTGACCCAAACAAAATTGAGTTTGAAGCAATTGGAATCAAAGATGTGCCGATTGATTATCTCAAAAGCTTTACGCTTTACGACGCATATAACTATCTTAGCTGGCTTGCTGACGAGCGAAACAATCAGGCAAGAACGAGAGCAAGAAAAACTACTGCGTTAAGACAATTTTTTATCTATCTTTATGATAAAGCAAAGCTTATTGATTCTAATCCTGTTGAAGGTCTTGAACTGCCTCGAACGGCTCACACTCTGCCTAAATATCTTTCACTTAACGAGGCGCAGCAGCTTTTAGCATCAATTGAAACTAGAAATACCCAACGAGATTACTGCATTATAACACTGTTTTTAAACTGCGGAATGCGTTTGTCTGAGCTTTGTGGGTTAGATATTGGCGATATAAGCTTTGAAAACAGAACGATAAGATTATTTGGCAAAGGTAGAAAGGAGCGAATTGTGTCGATTAACAATGCCTGCATAGCAGCTTTAAAAGCATATCTTCCCTACCGAAATACAGAAGGAACGACCTGTGACGCTTTATTTTTTTCGGCGAAGAAAAATCGAATTTCAAGGCGCAGAGTTCAAGAAATTGTTGAGGACTGTTTAGAAAAGGCAGGACTTGCAAATATGGGTATAACCACTCACAAGCTCAGGCACACAGCGGCTACGCTTATGTATCAAAACGGCGTAGATACGCTTGTTTTAAAAAATGTTCTCGGGCACGAAAGCATTGCTACAACGGAGATTTACACGCATATTAACGATGATAATGTGCGTGAGGCTATTGATATGAATCCGTTAGCAGAGATAAGTAAAGAAAAGAAATAGACAAGACAGACAATTTTATAAAATCAAAATTACAAGCCATGATAAAATTTAAAGCGGAGCAAAACATGATAAGCTTGCTTAATCATTTTTGCGAACGCTTGCAAGAAGCGTTCGGAGCGTTAGCTCCGCTGGGTTTCAGTAGAGGATTATATCCCCTACTGAAACCCAGAATGGCACTCGCCGCCTAAGAGGCGGTGGACATTACGCTTAGTTATAAAAAAGCTTATTTAAGTTTGAAATCAAATTATGACAAAAGTGAATGATACAGATAAACAAATATGTCTATTTACAACCTTCAAGCCTAGAAGGTTCTGACGAGAGGGCTGTTTTTGAGATGCAAATTTTCAAACTCACGCTTGTTTTAGCACTTCCCTCCTCTGCCGTATTTTCTAACGCAAATTCTTAAAATCTTTAATATATTGACTTACCATAAAACGGAATTAAAAATCAATTTTATGGTAAAAAACATAAAGGGGAATCTTCATAACTTTTCCAAAAACAAATTTGTAATAACCTTAATAATATCAATTTTTAACTTGCTAATTATTTTATTACTTCTTATTACTTCGCCCATTCAAAATTTTGTCTTCCTGCACCTTGTGCAAAATGGTATTTTACAATTCCTAAATCAATTTTAGTGCAGATTCCTCTGTCAGCCACAGCTAAAACCTTTCCGTAATGAAGCTCAAACATAAATTTCTGCTGATTCATAGCGGTAGGTGCTAAAAGTGCCGCTTCAACTCCGCTTTTAAACCAGTCAGGCATATCTCCGTCAGTTTTGCTTATCTGTTCAATAGTTTTTGATATGTGAGGTGTTCCTTGCGTTGCGCCATAACCAAGCGCAATAACAATGCATAGCTTTTCACCGGGATTGATTTTGTACGCTTTTTTCTGCTTGCTGTAGGTCATATAAACCCAGCAGGTGTTAAGTCCGAGCTGCTGTGCAAGCAAAACCAATCTTTCACCGTAATACCCGCACTTTTCATCAAGCGAAGCATCCTTATCTCCAATCATAGCAATGTAATTTTTAACACCGCTAAACTTTCCAAAGTGCGCCATCATTCCCGAAAAAGCCTTCTCTTCATTTGTGATAAGCTGAATATTCATACCGCCCTTTCTGTTGCAATGATCTATTTCAGCTCTAAGCTTATCCAGCTTTTCCTCTTCAATTTCCTTGTCAAGATAGCTCCTTACACTGTGTCTTTCTTTCATAGCTTCCTGAATTGTCATATTTATGCCTCCCAATCTGACAAATGTATATCTTTCTTTAATCGCAGCAGGTGATTAACCGCCACAAATTTTCTATAACATAATTATATCACACTAAAAAGAAAAATGCAAGCATAAAAATATTTTTCATGAAAATAAATTTAACGGCAGCTATTCTTTTCAAGCTCAAGCAGGTATGACTTTCTATCGAGTCTGCCTGCGTATCCTTTTAGAGAGCCATCAGTGCCAACCACACGATGACAAGGTACAATTATAGAAATTTTGTTTCTTGCTACGGCAGAGCCTACAGCCTGCGGTGACAACGAAGCTTCTCTTTTTCGAGAAATTATCCTTGCAATTTCACCATAGCTATTAGTTTTGCCATAAGGAATTTTGCATAATATATTCCATACTTCAATCTGAAAATCGGTTCCAATAAAATGAAGTGGCACACTAAAATCAGGCTCGATTCCGCTGAAATATTCATCAAGCCATTGCTTTGCCTTTTTAATACTTTCAGTTTCCTTTTGCACTGCAAGCTTTTCCAAGCCACAGCCATAAAATTTCTGATTTTCAAACCACAGTCCCGTCAAGCCGATTTCATCTGCCGCTAAAAGAATTTCCCCTAAAGGCGATGAATAGTAGCTTATATACTTCATAGCTTTCCTCCGCTCACGCAAAATAATTTAAATAAATCATAGACGCTCCTAAAACAGTTAAAGCTGCGCCTGTTGTAAGTCCTACAACCTTTGCACTTACCTTGTTGGCAAACTGGGCGGAAATGAGTGAGGCAAAGGTTGTAACGATTATGCAGATTATCAGCACATTCCAACGTTCAGTTACAATATTTGGATGGATAAGAATATGACTGACAGAAGCAATCAGCGCAGTAAAGGTCATTATAAATGTGCTTGTTCCGACCGCAGTTTTCAAATCATAGCCTAAAAACGCAGTGAAAACAACTAGCATCATCATTCCTCCGCCTGTTCCTACAAAGCCTGTGCCAAAGCCTATAGTCAGACCAAAAAACAAGGAAATCGCCATTTCCTTAGATCCGAACTTGATTTCATTTAAATCACTTCCCTCCTTAGAGGTGTCGGGTTTTATCAGAAAGCGTATTCCGATGCAAAGGGTAAGTATCAGCGTAAAGCCGCCCAGAATCACATTTCCAACCCTATATGCCGCATAGCTTCCTACAGCGCACATTGCAATTATACATACAAGCATAACTGCTCCGTGTTTAATATCAATCCTTTTGTTTTTAGCATAAACTCCCGTTGTAACAGCCGAGCCTAAAATATCTGACGTCAGCGCAATTGCGGTAGCCTGGTAAGCTCCGTATTCGCCTGAAAAGGACGGACAAAGGACAATCAAAACAGGCACCATAACCGTTGCCGCTGAAAGCCCTGCCAGACCTGTTCCTATTCCTGCGCCTATCGAGGCTAATATGTACCAAAAATATTCCATGATTCCTCCAATAAATTAACCCCACCAAAGGCGGGGTTAATATTTATACACAGTTTTCTTTCGACCCATAAGGTCTACACCAACCTACGGCTGAACAGTGCTAACCTTTCACGGGTTCAGTTAGACAGCGAAGTTGGTCCGCCCCCTAACCTCATCACCCTACAGACCGCCACGACTATTAAGTTTACGTCGTTCTGATAAGGAACTCCTGTTCCCTGCATAACAGGTTTCCCTGTTTCTGATATTATTATACCCCATTCCATCTCATTTGTCAACCCCATTTTTCAAAAAAAATTTTGCATAAACCTTAAACAAAATTTGCTAAACGAACCGTGAACCAAAGCAAGGGAGTTTGCTGCAGTCAAACTCAAGGACGAACTGCGCAAAATGAAAAGCACGAACAAAACTTCTCGTTCGTCCAGTCAACGCCTTTATTCAAAAAATTAAAAAGGAAAAACCTAACCGAAGTGAGATTTTTCCCTTTTATAAGCTGATATTTATAGTCGCTTAGCCGACCAACTCCTTCTAACGTGCTAGTTCAACAGAATAGCGAGACTTTCTAAGTTTCGGATACGCCCCATTCATTAAAGAATGTGCCCCTAAAGTGTCAGCCACACTAAGAAAAGCGACGGATCCCTTTCCTCACTATTATTATACAATATTTATTCTTGTTTGTCAACCCTTTTTTACCAAAAAATAAAAAGAAAAAACTCAGCCGCAGCGAAGCTTTTCCCTTTAATGACTGATTTTTCTGTTGTCCGCCAACTGACCGTCCCACAAGTACGGCATTAATTTCAGGACTTTTTCTGTTGCCTGCCAACTGCCTATTCTAAATAAAATAGGATTAATGTCGGATTTTTACCGTGTCAGCCCACGGAAACACATGATGTGTTTCAAATCTTAATAAAGAAAAAGCAAACGATGGGAGTCGAACCCACATTTTCTGCTTGGGAAGCAGAAGTAATAACCGTTATACGACGCTTGCGTAAAGCTACCATTCGATGCTTTCAACCGACATGGGATTTTCATTAGTTTTAACCGATTCGATTTTGCCACTTTTGACACGAACCACCCTGTCAGCCATTGAGCAAAGTGCAGAATTGTGAGTGACAATGACAATAGTCATTCCAGTGCGTCTGCCCGTGTCCTGCAAAAGCTTGAGAATAGTTTTTCCTGTAATGTAGTCAAGTGCGCCAGTAGGTTCATCACAAAGGAGCAGCTTGGGATTTTTAGCTAACGCACGTGCAATAGCAACGCGCTGCTGCTCGCCGCCTGAAAGCTGAGCGGGAAAGTTATCGCTGCGTTCGGACAAGCCAACCTCTTCTATAATCTGCTTAGGCTCCATATGATCCTTGCAAATTTGTGTTGCAAGCTCCACGTTTTCAAGTGCAGTAAGGTTCGGAATAAGATTGTAAAACTGGAAAACAAAGCCTATATCCTGACGTCTATATCGAGTACGGCTTTTTTTATCAAGGTTAGAAATATCCTCGCCGTCAATGTAAACGCTACCAGAGGTAAGCGTATCCATACCGCCTAAAATGTTGAGCAAAGTGGTTTTTCCTGCGCCTGAAGCTCCTACAATCACACAGATTTCGCCCTTGTTTATCGAAAAGCTGACATCGCTTAAAGCGTCAATGCTCACTTCTCCGACCCTGTAGGTTCTGCTCACATTTGAAAATTCAATAAAAGCCTTGTTGTCCATATCGTCCTCTAATTTAGTGCGCCTCTTGCGTTTTCTACAAATTTTTTTGTTAATTCAGGCGATTTGCCGCCGCCTTTAAGCTCTACTCCAGAGCTTACATCAACTCCCTGTGGCTTAACGGCTTTAATTGCGTCCGCTACATTTTCAGGAGTTAATCCTCCAGCCAAAAGCATAGGCTTGCTTAGATTTTTAAAGTCCTTAAGGGTATTCCAGTCAAAGGTTTTTCCGCTGCCAGGCTGTGCGGCGTCAAATACGTACCCACAAATTTTATCCATTTTTTCACATTTAAAAATTTCATCTGTGTTTGTAGCGTTGAAGGCTCGAATAATAGGAATCGTCAAGCTGTCATAAGCTTCATCAGTCAATTTTCCGTGAATCTGGATAAAGTCAAAACCTGCTTGAGCAATCGCCTCAGCCTGTTCAGGCGAAGGTGAAACCGTCACTGCAACGCTTTTAACGTTGTCAAGCTTTTTATTCAGCTCCCGAGCCTGTGAAAGCTCTAAGCAACGATGACTTTTTTCAAAGAAAAGCACAAATCCAGCAAGATCGCATTTCAGAGCGTTCACCAAAACGATATCCTCATTTGTTGTAAGTCCGCAGATTTTAATTTTAACCATAAAACCACCGCTAAATTTGAATAAATAAAAGCTGAATATGTTTAAGCTGAAATCTCCATGGGCTTAAACTCTTTACCTCTAATTTTTTATTATACAGCAAAAATACAAATTTGTCAAGGGATTTTAGAAAATTTTTTAAAAATATATCTGCGTTTTAAATGGATGTGTTCCATACTATGCTGCAATTGTTTTATCCTGATGCAACAGCTTAAATTGCTGCTTTTATTTTGGCACTGAAAAATTCTTTACAAAATGAGAAAAAGCTTTTGCCACCTAAGCTTTAACCTTATTACTATTTCAAAAATACAAACTCTTCAAATTCAAACAATGGTTTTGAATCAAAATAGCCCTTAGTCCAGCCCTTGACCCCATGTGAAGCTGTGAAATATATTGCGTGGACGCCTTTGAGAGCTTTTACTCTGGTCTTATAAATTCCATCTGACGGAAAAATCTTCACTTCTCCGATAGGTTCGCCGTTTTGATAATCGTCGGAGTAAATCCTGACTGTACATTTTGATCCCATCCCTCTTACCTTTAAAGCGGCAAGCATAGTATCGCTTGAAAAATCCTCGCCGAAATCAAAGTATTTGTAGCCTATTACACAGCCGTCTGTAATATTTACAATGCTTCTGCTGAAAATATCACGTTCGGTTATAAACGCTCCGCCCTTTAAAACGCAGGCTATTTCCGCAGGTACAGGCTTGTATGGATTTAGTGCGTTTTCAAAACCAAGCGAAGTCATTTCAACTGTAGGAATAGTTCCATCCTCAAGTATCTCAATTTTCTCAACGCACGCACGCCTTGACATAATTGTATTGTTTGTCATTCTGTGATAAAAAACATACCACTGCTCTCCGATTTTGCATACAGAGCCATGGTTGTTTCCGCTGGGATAATCTATGCCGTTGTCAACTATGTATCCTCTATATTCAAACGGTCCTCTCGGACTTTTTGATGTCGCATAAGACAGTCTGCTGCCCTTGCAGGGGGAATATATAAGATAGTATAAATCACCGATTTTTCTAGGCGAGCTTGCTTCATAAAAACGCTGTTCATCACATACGCTTTCGCTGTCGTTAATTACAGAGCGTACAAGAGAAGAATCCAGAATCTCATACATATTTTCAGCGTTAATTTCGTTCATATAGGATTCGGTAAAGCCGTAATAAATATAAACTCGTCCATCGTCGTCAACAAGCACGCCTGCATCATTAAAAATCCCATCATCGCCCTCATTGCCTTCGGTATATTTGTATTTTGAAAGCAGATTAAAGGGTCCTTCGGGATTATCCGAAACGCCGACGCAGCCCTTTGAGCCTACAATGTAAGCGTAAAGATAGTACCTCCCGTCCTTGCAAATCACATCAGGTGCAAAAAGCTCACGATCTGTCCAATCGGTATCAGATTTGCGGTCGAAGCCGTCTTTGGTGCGAAAGCTATCGCCGTGACACTGCCAATTGTTTAAATCGTCAACCGAAGCCGACCACACCTTAAGCTTAAAGTCGCAGAAATCATTGCAGGCTACTCTGTCATGAGAGCCGTAAAGATACACTCTGTCGCCAAAAACTCTCGGCTCACCGTCTGGTATGTATTCCCACAAGGGTAAAATCGGATTAGGCATTTTGAATTTCTCCTTTTGAATTTTTCAAGCTGAATTATTTTAATTTGTGTTCTCTTTTCTGCTTGTACATTCTTTCATCTGCAAGATTGATAAAATCGTCCAGCTTGTCCTCCGTAAGGTCAGTTAAAACCGCCGCTCCGCAGCTTACTACAACATTATAAGGAATTTCACTGTTCATATTATACTGCATCAATCTCTCGTTAATTCTTGAAGTAAAGTCGTCAATATAGCTTTCGTCAGTATCCTTTATTGAAAACATTATAAATTCATCTCCACCGAAACGTGAAACAATTTCATTCTCCTGCGAACACCTGACAAGAGCTTCCGCCAATGCTTTTATAGCATTATCTCCCTCGTTGTGTCCATAGGTGTCGTTAATATATTTAAGATTGTCCATATCAATAGAAAAGACAAAAGCATTTTTAAATTTCTGCGAGCCTATAAGCTTATGAACCTGTTTATAAAAGCCTCGTCTGTTATAAATTCCTGTCATTGGATCACGCATATGCATCTGTGCAAGCTCAGCATTTGCAATCACTAATTGTCTGCGGTTTTTATAGCTTTCAAGTATCTGGTTTGTATTGTTCAAAAATCTTCTGGTATAGGAAAATTTAAAATCAAAATTTTCAAATGAAACTGCGAGATAACCTATAACCTCGTCAACAAAGTGCATAGGGCAGAGCATCAGATAATCATGATTATCTAAAATTTCATCAAGGTGCGGCAGAAAATCCTTTGAGGGAAAAAGCGTGCCGTTAGTTTCTGTAACCTCTCTGCCGTGAGAAAACAAAGTCATCTGTTCGTTAAAGGGAGAGCTTTTTTCATTATTTAGGTTATCGTTTGCTGAATTTTTAGTGAAAAAATCAGAATTTACGCAGCACCAGAAATATGTATCTCCAAAGTCCTTCATAATATTTGACATTTCCTCATCAGTCTTGCAGCTTATACTTTTTGAATGATAAAGGAACATGAACGATTCCTGATCGTCAGTTGCATTTATTCTATTGTACAGCTCTGTAACCTTATCAGTTATCAGCTCATTTTTCATCGGAGTGCATCCGCAGGATTGTGAAAATCTAGGGGTATATTGAATTTCTGTAACCTTTGGTGCGCTTTCTCCCTTTAATATTTTATCAATAATCTCCGCCGTCTCTCCAGCAAGATCATCTGCGTTCATGGAAGCAGTTGTAAGTCTTGGCACAGAGTATTTTTCAAGCTCAATTCCGTCAAAGCCTGTGACTATAACGTCCTCAGGAACTCTATAACCATTTTCACGAAGTATGCGGCAGGTGGTTATTGCCATTGCGTCGTTACAGCAAATAATAGCTTCAGGAAAAGGCAGCGAACTTTCTATAAATTTATGAACAACCTCTATTGTAGGGACGTCCCAAAATCCGCCATAGCCCAAGCGTTCCTGTTCAAATTCAATTCCGTTTTCCGCAAGAACCCTTTTATAAACCTCCTCGCGCTCCTGAGAAAAGGAATTTCCCTCCATTCCTGCAACAAGATTAACTCTTCTGCAGTTGTGATGCTCGACAACATGACGAACCAGCTTTTCAAAAGCGTTTACATAGTTAAAGACAATAGAATTACAATCCTCGACCGCATCTTCAACAACCAAAACGGGGATTTGATTCTTTTTAGCGTTAGCAATTATGTTATTAACAAAATTTTTATTTTTTATTGATTCACTTAATATTATAAGCATATCGACAATTTCAGGATTTATAATCTTAAAAATGCTTGCTTCTCCCATAACATACAGTGAATTTTCAGACATATTTCTGAAAGGAGTAAACAAAAACACCTTGTATCCCTTTTTATTAACAGCTTCAGAAATCACCTTTGATATATCGCAGACGTTCTCCTTATGAATTTCTGCGGCACATATGCCAATAATCTTAAATTCTTTGTTATTTAAACCACGCATAGTTATTTTGTCCTTTTCAATAAAAATATTGTAAATACAAACCCTCTCTTTATTCAATTTTAACACATCGCTTTATAAAAGTCAAGTGGAATCTCATTATTTTTGCCGAAAAATCAAGGCTTGTTATTTTTTATCGGCAACATGTATTCATAAGTAAAAAAAACAGGTTTTCTATTTAAATAAATCTCCGAGCATCTCTGTGAAATTGACGAGACAATCAAAGGAAATAGATACACTGATTTAGATATTAAAATTGACTTGACTTTGCTTAACAGCACAAAGGTTTATTCGGAAGTTTATAATATGATGTACACGCCTGATGAATATTTAGGGAAGACAGTACGCATAAACGACACGTTTGCGCTCTATGAGGGAGATGACAGAAATTATTATGCCTGCATAATATCGGATGAGACAGCTTGCTGTTCGCAGGGAATTGAGTTTGTCCTTGAGAGCGATTATTCCTATCTGAATGATTATCTGGAATTAGATAGTGAATTTACCGTAGTAGGAATCTTTGACACCTATTATGAGGGGCAGTATATGTATGCTCAACTGATTGATGCCGAATTAAAATAAAAAAACAACGCCCGTCGGAGAAGGCAAAATCCCTCCAACAGGCGCTAATCATGTTTGACTTACTGTTTTTTGAGAAAAGTTAAGCAACAGAAGCTGAGCTTGCCGCCGTAAACAATTAAAGCAAATGCCTAACTAAAAATTTCCATGATTTTTTCATAGAGAATTTCTGCTTCCGATTCAGAATCATTTTTTCCGTAAAGAACCTCGTTGAAGCTTGCGTTAAAAAGGTCAATCATATCAGAATCTTCCGCATAAGGGCTTATCTGCTCAAGCTCGTTAAAGCTTTCGTCCATTTGCAGTGACGCCTCAATATTATATTCCAATCAAAAGATTATCCTCCTCCAAATACGCAAGCGCAGACTTACTTAGCGGTATACCTTTTTCAATTCCCTGAGACTTTGCATACCAACCGCTCACGCTGTCCGAAGAATTTGTAACTGTGTACGGTGCGGCAACCATCTCATAACCATTCTCAATAGCTGAGTCGCAATATGACGAAGCGTCGCTCACCCACGCTACCGTTCCTGCGTATAATTCCTCGCCAATGTTAAGCTTGTCAAAATACTCAACCTGCGGAATTACTTTGTCCTCAACCAAGGTGCAGTAAAATTCAAGCATTATCTGAAGCTCCTCTGAACCGAAGCTGAGTTTGCATCATCGTCAAAAAAGCTTTTGCCAGACTGCTGCTCAGCATACGACATAATGTACATAAAAGCAGGCTTTAACGGCATCGCAAGAGGATAAAACTCCCCCGTCCATAACATTTCTGGCTTCAATCAGATCGTCCCACGTTTGCGGCACGTCAAGACCGTACTGCTCGTAAATAGTTTTATTGATATAAACTGTTTGGTATTCATCGCAATAGGGATAGCGTTTAAAATTTCATTCTGCCGTTCATATTCAAGCACTTCATCGTCAAAATTTGACAGGCCTATTATGTCAGAAAACTCTTCAAGGTCATAATAACCGCTTCCGTTCTCCGAATACTGTGAAAGCCACGCATAGTTAAGTTGCATAATATCCGATTCTGTATTTGAAACCATACATATATTGCTCCTTGTTTCATATCCTGACCACTCAGAATAGTCACACGAAACCTTGATATTTGGATAAAGCTTCTCAAATTCGTCAATCGCTTCAATAGTATAGATATTTCTGCTGTAGTTTCCCCACCAAGAAAATGAAATTTCAATCTGCTCCTCCTGTGAAGTGACAACGGTCTCTTCATCGCAGCAGATAAAAAAAGCATTGAAGCAACACACATTGCGCAAAATGATTTTCTCTTATTCATTGATTTTCCTCTGCCGCTTCATTGTAAATAGTATAGGATACTTTTTAAAAAAGAAAAAGCTACGCTGTCTTTTACAACAACGTAGATTTGATTTATTATTGAGCTATTCCAATGCCGTTTTCACGGTGCTTTCAATAAAGCTGTTTAAGCTCATACCATGGTTAGCTGCAAAAATCGCCGCTTCTCTGTGAAGCTTAGGTGGGAGACTTACATTAAAACTACCGTTATAAGTCGTTTTGTCGTCTTCTTCACAGATCGACATATAGTCCTCTACGGCATTATGAAAGTCTTGGATTAATTCTTTGATGTTTGTTCCTTCATAGGACACTAAAGCATTAACTCCTATTACTTCGCCAAAGAAGATTTCATCCTCTTCAGAATACTCTATCGTTCCAAGATATCCTTTATATTTGATCATATCAAGTCCTCCTCAAGATAGATTTTCTATTTTTGCACTCAAATAACACTCGTGAACTGCTTGTTCTGCCCTTATTGTTTTACTCCTTTATTATATCCCAGTCTACAAGGATATGCAACCGTTTTTAGTCGCATATCCTGTAAACTTTCTATGACGATCTCAGTCTTCTAGCTCCTGAAGCTTTTCGACTTCCAGATCCTTATGTAGGCGTCTGGGTCGTCTTCGGCTTCAAAGGCATTTGCCGCTTTGATGAGTTCATCGAGTGGCTTTTCTCCGAAAAAGCTGCTGAGTACATCATACAGCTCTTTGTATGAATAATCCACGTGCGACAGCTCAGGAAATGGCTTGTCGCTATTTCCTGTGAAGCAATCTACATAGAAGTCACAACCTGCGAAGAGTTGCAGATTATCGGGATCATAGATCTGAAATAGTTCATTTCCCGATTCTTCTGCGAAGAAAGTGAATCTGATAGAATTCAGGTTCAACTTTTCTATTATCTCTTCCCACATACGTCCCATAGGATTCCATGCGGTCAGCGTCTGGAATTCAATAAGACTTTTCGCCCCAAAGCTTCCTATGGGAGATACGTCTTCAATCCAGCCTCAACACTCAAGACTGTCTTTTCTCTCAATTCTGTCCTCAAGTCCAGCCGTCACAAGGACGTTGCCAAGCCAGTTCGGACCAAAGTCCTGTTTGATTTTGACAATCTTGCGGGCTTCAAAGATTAGATTTTTCAATTTTTCAATATCTTCATGGTTTCTCTCGAAGACATATCGAGAATTACACCAATTAGCCATTCTTGTTCATCTCCTTAAACGTCTCTTCCAGCCACTCAGCTTCTTCTGCGGGGTCTAAGTCCCAAATATAGCAGCTAAACTGAAAGGCTTCCAGATCATCTGCCGGATCCCAGTGGTAGCAGTAACTGTTACCATCATTGTTGTACATATCTTCTCCGCAATGAGCCGAGAATAAATCTTCGGCTGAGAAAAGGGTAAAAAATAGGCTCTCCGAAGAGAACCATATTCTGCTACTCAATCACTAATCTTTTTCGTATTCTGTTTCCTTCGCATTTGCCGTTCATATCGCATCCTGTCAATCACACACTTAGGCTTTTCCGCTTTCTGCCTAGTCTCCTCTTCTGCCGCCATCATTATCGTCATCAGTAATTTCATAAAGTCACACACGTTTATTATCTTCATCAAGCGAAAATAATTGCTCCATTTCAAAATGTATACATACAGGCGGCTTCAGGCGTGATAGTTCATCCACTATGCGTAAAAGATTTCTCGTATTTCTCGTGAGCTTGCGGTGCTACTTACGAACACCATGTAATCTTACACACTCTCGGCAATTCTTCAGTAAATCCTGTGATTTGCTCTCATAGCAGGAATACGGATCATCCATACCTCTGTCTATGTAAATGTCAACGTGTGTCCAGTTGGATTTAAATCAGCCTCTTTCCTTCGTGTCGTCTGAGGTCTGGTGGATACGTAGCATTTTTTCCATTCGACTACGCACACGCTGCCTTGGTTAGCGATTGGTGAGCCGCCAGAGAGCAGTCCAGCGTCCTCGAAGTTTCCGTTTCATAAATCCTGGCATGGGAATTGTCCGAGAGCATGGCATTGGAGCAGAAGGAGCTGTTTCCGTATGCTTTCGGCACGAAAACCGTCTGGTCGTTTACGTAGGCGACGGATGCCCGTGATTTTCCGCACGGCTTTCATAGAACAGACTTGACCGTTCAGCGCCCAAGCCGCTGCGCTTGCCTGCAATAGACATATCCTGGCACGGACTTCCGAAAGTGATGATGTCCACAGGCTCAATTTTTCCGCCGTCCATAGCGGACACATCACCATAATGCTTGATAAAAGGCATCCTCTTTGTGGTCACCCGGATGGGAAACGGCTCGACTTCCGATGCACTAATCGGCTTGATTCCAACCAATAATGCGCCCAAACAAAATCCTCCGCTGCCATCGAATAGAGAACACAGGGTCAATTGTTTATGTGCATTTCCATTTGTATCCACCACAGGTTCTCCCTCCCTTAAGGCATGAGCATAAATGACTAGCACCTACACCTACCTGTCTTGCAGCAGATGACAGTCCATCATAACGAGCAATAAAAATCCCATGCTTATCGAATTGAAGCACAGGTTTCATCTGCTTTCTGTTCAAATTGTAATAATCATGTTCAGCGCAACCGCAGCGTAATCAATGGCACGGTTCTTACAATCGGTATGTGCAATAACACACTCGATGCGAGTTCCATGTACATTTTGTTCAGCATTGGTCGCACATTCTAGGTTTTCAACGCGATTGTCCTTTTTGTCTTCGTTTAGATGATTTACAGTTGGCTTATTTTCAGGATTTGGTATAAATGCAAGAGCAACTAAGCGATGTACAGAGCATTCTCGTCTATATCCGTTCACACTCGGACTAATTCTGAGATACCCACTTTAGTTTCCTTCGGCTTTAAGAATTGCGAATTTCTTTATTTTTTATTATCAGTGGAAGCCCAAAATTGTGTAGAGGACGGAAAATTTGGTTTCTATTGACAAATTCATCAACATGAATACGATTTTTTCTAAAACAAATAAATATAAGCATATTAAAGGTAAAATATAAAAAAAGCCGTTCGCAGCTGAACGGCTTAAAAAAATCACTGAGGAATATCAAAGCTTGGATTATAAGCATAAAAATTCTTTGAATCAAGCTTATCTGTTATCATTCTCAGTCCCTCTCCAAAGCGCTGAAAATGAACAATTTCTCTTTCTCTTAAAAATTTTATAGGATCTCTGACATCAGGATCGTCGACAAGGCGCAGAATATTATCATAGCTAAGGCGCGCCTTTTGCTCTGCCGCCAAATCCTCGTGCATATCCGCTATCGGGTCGCCTGTTGACTGCAAATAATCGACAGTAAAGCCAACTCCGTTTGCACCTGACGGATAAATGCCCGTAGTGTGGTCTACAAAATAGCTGTCAAAGCCGGACTCCTTTATCTCTTTTGGAGTTAAATTTCTCGTCAGCTGATAAATAATTGCGGAAATCATTTCAGCGTGAGCAAGTTCCTCTGTTCCTATATCCGTTAAAATCCCCTGAACTTCTCTGCAAGGAGATGTGTATCTCTGATTAAGATAGCGTGTCGACGCTCCAACCTCTCCGTCAGGACCGCCAAGCTGTGCTAAAATTACTTTCGCAAGCGCAGGGTTAGGATTTTTGATATTTACAGGATATTCTAACGTTTTCTGATATTCCCACATTTAGCTTTCACCCCTTTCCCACGGAAACGGAGTGCTTACCCATTCCCAGTGATCTGTAGTATTGCTCGCCATAGCGGTTATCGGACCATATTTACTTTCATACTCGGCTGTCAGCTCCTCAAGCTCAGCCTTTTTTTCTTTGAAATACTTCAAACCATGTCGGCAGGTCGGATGGCTGTCAAGATAAATATTTGCTTCAATAACTCCAAATCTCGCTGCCTGTAAACGGCGAAGCAGCTTCTGTTTCTCACTTAGCATACTTCACCGCCTCCTCTCCGATAAAGGGCTTGTCGAGTCTGGGAAAAATTGTTCCTCGTGAAAGTCCTGTTTCATTATCGTATGGCGTTTCCCACGTCTGAAAAGGAACGTACACCATCGCAAGCGGCGTTTCCTTTGGAAATTCGCCTACGGGCATTGCACATTTATCCGTGCAGCTTTCGTCAGAAGATAAAATTTTGCCTAGAAAAGTCGGTTCAAATCCTTCCATTACATTACCTCCATTTTTTTCGATTGATTTCTGCCTTACACTACATTTTATGCGCCGCCTAAAATTATGTGAAAAAAAACGCTGTACTCGTAAAGAATACAGCGTCATTTTCATATTTTAAGCGATTATTCTTAATCGGTTCCGTTTTTAATGTCTTCGTTGATTTCCTCAATCAGATAGTCAACAGTACCCTTATATTCGGAAACAACCTGAGTCCATGTTGTAGCTCCGCCGCCGGTGATCATCGTACCCTGAGATACAGTTGTCATAATAGTGTCCATTTCGGAGTTTACACCCGACTGTAAATCAAATACAGGATTCTCAGCAGCCATCTGATAAATCTGTGTACGCATATCAAGCATATCCTGATTCCAACCATATTCGATAAGGCTCTCTTCAGTAATATTAGAAGTGTTGTCCTTGCAAACCATCAGGCAGTTCATATATGCCGCAAAGCCGTCAG
The DNA here is from genome assembly GCA_021202895.1 of Ruminococcus sp. Classification (GTDB taxonomy): domain Bacteria; phylum Bacillota; class Clostridia; order Oscillospirales; family Ruminococcaceae; genus YE71. The sequence continues at coordinate 17,487 of JAJQCE010000002.1, forward strand.
GGTTAGGAGCGTTCTTGCAGAGGAAGTAGCCCTCAACTCTTGAAGAAATATAGTATGTATCACTGTCAGGATCTCTTGGCATCGGAACAAACATAATTTCTCCTGCGTCAATGTCACCAAAGACTTCAGTGTCAGCAGTCTCAATAGCCCACAGACCAACAGGAATGAACAACGTCTGATATGTACCAAGACCATAACCTGTAGTACCGTCGCCTCTTGTACTCCAGTTGTTTGACGAACGGTCAAAGCATACGCCGTTTTTCTGAAGCTCATACATGAAGTTTTGCGCTTTTTCAATAGACGGATCGTCCATGTTGTTTACAAGGTATCCGTCCTCAAGTCCAATCATAGGAACGCCGCTGGTCTCAGAAAGAGCCTTTACATACCAGTAGCCGTCAAGACCATACATATCGTTTTCAGCGTCTGTGAACGCTATGCACATATCCTGAAATACGTCCCAGTCCCATTCGTCATTTGCAAACAGCTCGGCGGGATCGTCAAGTCCGTTGTCCGCAATTGTCGTTGTGTTATAAACGCAAACATAGTTAGGAGAAACGTCAATAACCGCAATGTAGTGATCTCCGTTAAAGATAAACTGATCGCTGGCTTCCTGTGTAGAAGACCACAAATCAGATTCAAGGTCTATTACATCATCAATTGGCTCAAACATTCCCTTGATAGCTCCCTTAGGGAAGCCGTCCATATCGGACGCAGGGAAAAAGTCAGGCGAATCATTTGACATTACCGCAGTCGCAAGGTCGTCATATCTGGTATCCCATGTTGTCTGAACATATTCAATAACACCGTCATACTTTTCCTCAAAAAGCTCAAGCGCAGGCGACTTAACATTACCCTCAGACGGATTGATGTCATAGTGAGCCATCCACTTGATTGTCGTGTTCTCAAGCTCTATGTCAGGCAGCTGGTCGGCAAGATCCGCAACCTGTTCCTTTTGTGAATCAGTAAGATCTTTACCAGTGTCCTCCGACGAAGTGTCAGAAGAAGAGCTACCGCATGAAGCCATAGCAACAGACATTGTAAGAGCAAGCGTTCCAGCTAAAATTCTCTTCATTGTTTTCATTTTATAAACCTCCTAAAGAAATCAAAAAAGTGCAGGGGATAAAGTCAACTGCTTCATCACCCAATACATACACATACTATTCTTATTTCTATTATATCAAAAAAAGTTGCCGATTTCAATCGTCATTTTGCAATATATCTCATGCTGATTTTTGGTTATTTTCCACAAAAATAAGCGTTTGCTCTGTTGGAATACGTTTTCAGAAAACGTTTTCCAAAAAGTCATTTAACCAATTTACAAAAAAGTTTCATGTAAAATTCACCAACAAATCACTAGTGTGATAAAAGCATAATTAAATTAGTTTGGCAAAGTTTTTTCAAGCTTTGAGCAATTACTCCTCAGCTCCAAATATTCATTTTCCTTTTTACCTCAGACAAAAAATTTTTTCTCAAGCGTTGTCCTGAGTGCAGGGCAAATCGCTATAATAATCAGCAGCAAGCCTATTATCAGGCAGACAATAAATGGATAGAATGACCATACAAGCTTGTCGTAAATTTCAAAGGTGTGATTGATAAGAAATTCCATCAGCACGCACTGTGCACCCGTCAGAATTGCCGCTCCTCCGAAAATGTAAAGGTAGCCCTTTCTGACATATCTGCAAAGCGCAAGCACTGCCGTTACAATAATCATGCTTCCTCCGACTGTAGGAAACGCAAAGGTCAAAAACCAGTCGCCATCTGTGAAAATGTCGATATACAGCAGATAAAGCGTGCAGGCAGCAAAATCGCATGGCACAAAAATCACAGGATTAGGCGAGCGAAACCATATTGGCAGTATCACAAGAACATAGCCTAAAATAAGCGCTCCTGTTACAATTCCCGACCATGTAATTTCACCGCTCAGGCTTATGTTGCAGATGAGCGACACAAGCACTCCCAATATAAAAATTGAAGTCACGATAAACATCGCTCCGAAACGGCTGACGCTCTGCCGCACCGTTTTTGGATTATCAGGATAAAGCGGATCGGAAAGAGTACGCTCAACATCGGGATGATAAGCTCTGATTCCGCAAATCGGACATTTTTCCTCGCTGTCCGCAAGTTCACAGCCGCACTTTACACAGTACATAGCTTCACTTCTCCTCTCTGCTTCTTCTCGAATTGCTCGAAAGCTTTGCCTTTAGTCCCATTTCTTTTAGATTCATTATAAATCTATGCTCCAGCACAGGCTCCTTGATACCTCTTATCATCGCAATATAGAGCTTGCCGTCATAGCTAAGCATTGCACAGTTGTTAGGCGAGGTATGCTGAACTCCAAGTGTAAAACCGAATTGCTCGACATATTTGTCCATTTCCTTCGGCAGCTTTATTACTCCCAGATTTGAAATAGTAATGCAGGACTTCTTCTCGCCGTTTAAATTGTAAGCGATCTTCATGCCGATATTTTTTATAAACAGTGGCAGAATTTTCAAAATAAGCATCTGCTCCATTTTGACATTTGAATAAATCCTTGCGCTCATTCGCTTAGGAGTAAGCTCAAGCTCCATCTGATGATGAACCTCTTTTAAAATCTCATCAAAGCTGTAGCTGCCTAATCGAGGGTCAATTCCAGGAGTGACATACAGTACAAAATTTCTAAGCGAATCACTTGGAAACATTCTCCTTAAATTTGCAGGCACTAGAGCCTTTATCGGACGGCGCTTTTTTTCTTCAACCCTTTCCTCCTGAATTTCCATAAAGGATTTTATCATTACCGCCGTCATAAATTCAGTCAAAGTGACATTATATGAACGTGCCTTTTCAAGAGCTTTATCAGCATCAAGCTCCGCTATAACTATGTTCTTAAATCCATTTTCCTCACGTCTGCCTTTAAGCTGAAAGGCCGTGGCTTCTGTGCGGCTTTTTTTTACCTTGCCCGCATACTTTAGAAAATCATCGGCAAGCTCCTTGTCGTTTACAGGCTCATTTCTATCAAGAACTCCGTATTCATAAGGAATTTTAACTTTATGAACAAGCTCTAAATATTCTGCGGCAAGGGATTTTAAAAAGATCATTCCGCCGTTTCCGTCAGCCACCGCATGGAAAAATTCCACAGCAATTCGGTTTTGATAATACAAAACCCTGATTGCGCATTTAAGTATATCGTCAAACGGCATATGCGTAAGCGGATGGTCGTACTCATAGATAACCTTCGGTGGACTTTCAATTTCTTCAAGATAATACCAAAATACTCCCCGCCTTACACGCACCGCAATTGACGGAAAACGTTTGACTGTATTTGCAAGAGCCTGCTGTAAAGCTTTGGGATCTATTTTTTCATTTAAAGTAACCGACAAGCGAAATACATTGCTCCAGTCGCGCCTTTTTGCCGCAGGATAAATTTTAGCCGCATTGTCAAGCTTAAGCCATCTAAGCTGTCTTTTTGCCATAAAATCACCTGTCATATGAGTTGATTAATTATTTGAGAAGCAAAAGAGTCACATTTTCTGTTAATATTTTTTAGTCAGTTTTCTTCTCGATTTTAGTATAACATAAAAGATCTCAATTGTCAATACTATAAAAACCGAAACACATATTGTTTCGGTTTTTATAGTCAGCCTAGCTATGCTAGGCTTTTCAGTATTCGGTTAAAATCTTATGTTATCCCAAAACAACAGTGATTTCAGTTAAAGCGGTAAGCTTTTCAGCACTTATAAAGCTTCCGTCAAGCTCTTCGCCGTTTACGGTTACGTTCTTGACGCCGCTTTCAACGTGGTCGGGATTTTGTATGTCTATGTTAAGGCGGCAGCCTCTGAATGTCTTTTCGATCCTGAAACCGTCCCAGGTGTGAGGAATTGCAGGTTCAATTACCAAACCATCGGCGTTAGGACGCATTCCACAGATTCCCTCAACGCAGCCTACCATAACAGTTGAACCTGTTCCCGTCAGCCAGTGAACGTGCGAACGTCCTGCAAAAGGCGAACGTGTAGACTCGGTGAACTGTCCGTGTACATACGGTTCAAGAACCCTGATTTCCGCTTTGTCATTTAAGCTTGCAGGCGAGGATTCAAGGAAGTACTCAAATGCTCTGTCACCGTGACCTAAAAGTGACTCCGCAAGTATAGCCCAGCCCTGTGTCTGTGAGAAAATTCCGCCGTTTTCCTTAGTATCAGGATTAAAGATGTGCATTAGCGCTCCGTCAAAATAATTGTCAACATAAGGCGGTTCAAGAAGCTTGAGACCGTAAGGAGTGTTTAGTATCTCATGCACGCTCTCCATAGCTGTTTCAGCCTGTTCCTTTGAAGCAAAGCCTGAAATAACCGACCAAGACTGTGGATTGAGCCACATATTCGCCTCTGGGTCTTTCTTTGCTCCGACTACAACTCCGTCCTCACGGATTCCACGGATAAATCTGTCCTCATCCCAGCAAGCTTCGAGGCTCTCACCTAGCTCGCTCTGCACCTTTTCAATGTATGAAACATACTCTGCATCATTTCTCTCATTAGCCATGTCCTTAATAACGCTCATTGCATAGTAAAGCTGGAACGCAACAAAGGTAGATTCGCCTTTCTTGCCCATCCTCAGACAATCGTTCCAGTCAGCGTGCAGACCCGCAGGCATTTTGTGATCGCCTAGACGCTCCATCGAGAAACGAATAGCGTTCTTGAGATGGTCGTAAACGGTGTCCTCTCCGCCGTTAGCGTAAACAATAATCTCATCTAAGAAAGCCTTGTTGCCCGTTTCGCCAATGTACTTAACTATTGTCGGGAAAAGCCACAAAGCATCGTCCGCTCTGTATGATGGATGTCCCGTTTCCTTAGCATAAACAGAGTTTTCATCGTTTTCATCAGGGCAGGTTTCATGTCCTGCGTTGTGATCGAACTTAACAAGCGGCAAACCTCCGCCGTTGTCAACCTGCGCAGAAATCATAAAGCGAATCTTTTCAGCTGCAAGCTCGGGATTTATGTGGATAATACCCTGAATATCCTGAACTGTGTCACGGTAGCCATAGCCGTTTCTCAGACCGCAGTAAATAAACGAAGCCGCTCTTGACCAGATAAACGTTATAAAGCACTGATATGCGTTCCAAACGCTTACCATGTTGTTAAATTCATCAGATGGAGTCGTTACCTTAAAGTTGTCAAGCTGACCGTGCCAGTAGCTTATAAGCTCTTCAAGCTCTGCGTCACATCTACCAGGTTCTTCGTAGCTTGCCAAAATTTCATCAGCAAGGGTGGGATTTTTCTGACCAAGCACATAAATAAGCTCTGCGCTTTCTCCTGGCGCAAGCATAAGCTCGGACTGCAAGGCTCCGCAGGCATTGCCGTTGTAGTTGCACTTGTTGTCGCAAATACCTCTGTCAACCGCTATCGGGCAGCCGTAATCTCTGTACGGTCCGATAAAGCTGTCAAGGTTTCCGTTATATGAGGAAACAGTCGCCCCCGCAAGGCCAAAGAAACGCTCTCTCCAGTTAGAGCCATTCTCGTCCTTGCCGCTGTTTTCGTTTATATGCTGAACTATTTTGTTGCCCTCAAACGAAGTTCTCGTGATGAAAAGAGTATACTGCAAATTAACCTGATCCTGCTCGTAATTATTTTCATTTGTAAATTCAACGAAGCCAAACAGTGAAAGATTTCTCACTCTGTCAGAATTATTTGTAACTACAGTTCTCCACACCTCGTGAGTTTTGTTAAGCGGTACATAGTATGTAACCTCCGAGTGAATTTCGGAATAATCCGCTTCAATTCTTGTATAAGCCGTACCATGATGGCAGACGGATTTATACTCGTCTAGAGGCTTGCCTACAGGCTGCCATGACGCAGACCAGTAATCCCAGCTGTCCCTATCCCTGATGTAGACATATCTTCCAGGCAGACCAATGTTTGAATTAAAGCGATATCTTGCAATTCTGCCGTTTGCACCGCTCTTTACAAAGCTGTAGCCGCCTGCGTTGTTTGAAATGATTGCGCCGTATTCAGGCGAACCCAGATAGTTAGCCCAAGGAGCAGGCGTGTCAGGACGTGTGATAACGTACTCCTTGTTCTCCAAGTCAAAGTAACCGTACTTCATAAGATTAAACTCCTTTAATTTCTAAATTTTGCACGGATATTTTGAAGCTGCGTCCGTCGCTTCGCAGTATTGCTTATATTATTCTAACACATATCAGAAAATTTTTCAAGGGGATTTTGAAATTTTTTTAGATTTTTTTGCTATATGAGAAAAATCCTCCAGAATACCCAGAGGATAAGTAATCATGTGAATTTAATTGCATGGTTTGATGTCAGCTTGCCTCAAAGGATTTTCCTTCAAAACGTTTCGAGACTAATTGGTAAACCTTGTTAGATTTGATGTCATATCTTTTGGTGATAATTGGCTTTTGACCTCTGCGAAAAATTATCTCCTGCCCTATCGGCATATAAAGCACATCTTCAAGCGGAGCGTTAAGTCTTCTCGAGATGTTTTCAGCCGTCTTTAAGTCCATTCCGCCTAAATATATGTATGTGTCGCAGTTATTTATTATTGTTTCCGCCTCGTTTTCCTCATACATACTTCTTAACTGGGTTTCTGACTGAAGCAGCAAGGTTACAGAAATATCCTTTTCTCTGAATATACTTATGTAATTGACAAAATCGTTAATTTTTCCACCTGTTGCAAAATCGTCACAAAGAACATGAACAGGTACAGGAAGCTTGCCGCTGCGCTTGCTTTCGGCATATTCAAACAGCTCCTTGAAGGCTGTGCTGTAAAAAATATTTATAAAAGAATTTGCAGCTGAGTTGACTGGATTAGTCACTATAAACAAAACTGTTTTCCTTGAAGAAAGCCTTTGAAAATCTATCGTTTTATTTATATAGAAAACGTTTCTCAGATCCTCGCTGAACATTTTATCCATAACTGCATTTAACGTTCCGAAAACACAGCCCGCAGTAGTTCTTGGCAGACAGCGAAAGGTTTTCCAACAGGAAATTGCAAAGCAATCTGGAGATTCCTCCTCAAGCTCCTGAAAGTATTTGTCTAACGACGTTATTATTGATGAGCTGTCCTCATCCTCCCAAAAGCTTAAAACATCGTTCATTACTAAAACCTCTGCAAAGCATGGACGTTCAGATTTTTGAAGCACATACGCAATCTCCGCTGAAAGCAGTGAAGCAGCCGCATTGCTCCAATAAGGATCCTTTGAAGTAACAGCATTTGAACCTGCATTTACTATTGAATCAGCCAAAAAGGTTATATCCTGATTACACTTCATGTATTCGAGCGGATCGTAGCCTATGCTTCCTTTGTTGGGATTTACAAAATTTATTGTTTCAACCTCATAGCCTCTCTTGATAAACATAGATTTGTATTTATCAACTATTCTCCTCTTGGTAACGGTGATAATAAGACTTCCGTTATAGGTTTCAAGAATTCTCGGTTCGGAAATCGACATGGTTTTTCCGCTTCCGCTTCCACCACATACTATTATATTATTATTTATTCCTGTTACAGAAGAATCTGTGCTGTAAATGCAACCCTCACCCAGAATAACATTATCCTTTTCCATATAATTTTCCTCCTCTTTATACATTAGACCTTACTAAATTTTGTCAAAGCTTATAACTTCATCGCACAATCCGAATTCAACGCTCTCTTTTGCACTGAAAAAATGATCGTAGCCTGTCGCCTCTTCAACCTCCTCAAAGCTTTTGCCAGTATGTATAGAAAGTATATGGTTGATGTTCCTTCTAGTTTCAATTATACTGTCAAACGCCGATTTGATTGATGAGGAGTCCCCGCCTAAAGCACTTTTTAGCTGAGGCTCATGAATCATCATTTCTCCATGCGGCAAAATATACCTGCCGCCCGTTGCTGAAGCAACAAGAACCGCCGCCATGCTGTATGCTTTTCCAATGCAAAACGTTCTAACGGGTGCTTTGCATGACTGTATTGCATCATACATAAGCATACCCGAATTGATTTCTCCGCCTGCGGAATTTACTAATATGTCAATAGGCTTATCTGAATCGTTTAGATTTAAAAGCAAAATTTGCTTTACAAATTCACAAGCCATGTCATCATTTATCTCTCCGACAACAAAAATTTTTCTGTTTGTCATCAGAACAGACTCAATAGGCACAAGAGTAATTCCTCCGCTTGTTCTAACCTCTACATTCATGGTTCTTCTCCTTTCGTCATTGCTTTTTTTACTGCCGATTAAATCTATGCTCTATACACCAAGCAAGGATATATAATCTCTTTTGCCTGTAATTCAAGCATTTTTTCGATTTTTGCCGCCGTAATTATATCCCCTGTGCGCATTGCAACTTGATAATCCTCGGCGTGTTCTTTCCAGTGTTCTACCTGTGCTTGTATCTCATTGAATATCTTCCAGTCCAAGTCCCACAAGTATTGAAAAATAGCGTTTTCGTTGACTAGCTCGGTAAACTTGTTTGGATTATGCGCCATCACATAATTTTTGTGGTACTTAATCTCATCTGTAAAAAAATGATATTCGCACCATTTGCCATGTAAATGTAAATTAACCTCATTAATATCGCCATCATAATACTCAAGCAAGGTCTTTACCATCTTCTCATTGTCATAGCTCTTGACAAGCAATTTATCCGTGTCAAACTCGCAAATTGGCATTGCCTTTCCGCTTTCGTTATATACTCTTTTTTCGCTCTGAATAATCATTTTTTCTTACCTCCGTTTTTCTTCTTTTTGCTGTAAATAATTGCTCCTGCTCCACCGCCAACAACTACAACTCCTGCAATGATAAGCGGAATAGGTAGACTTGTATTTTCTTCTTCCTCATCTGTTTCACTGCTGTCGGCTTCTGAAGTAGTTTCTTCTACCGTGTTTTCTACCACAGTTGTTCCTGTCACTCGGTTAGAGTTAGAGGATGAAGCAGAATTACTTGCTTCTTCGCTTGACTCAGTTGTAACAACACTTTCATCACTGTTAGAGATGCGCTTTGATATAGTATTATTACCCACACCATCTTCAGCTTGGTATTCTTCAATAAGTTCGCCATCATAATAATGCTTTGTTATTCCATCTATAGTTTCCCAAACTTCCATTCCTTCATAACGATTTGTAACTGTATTACTACTTGATTCAGATTCAGACTCTTGCTCCTTTAAAGCCGCCCAAGAGCCATCACCGCCATGCGGTTCAAAGGTGAGAACGGTATTGCCGTTTACGTCAATCATGTTCCACATTCCGTCTATGAGTTCAAACGTGTAAAGCGTATCTCCGTACTCATCCGTTTCAGGGTCGTAGGAGCGAATGGTAAACTCGTTTGTTTCATCATCGTCCTCATAGTCCCAGTACAGAGTAAACTCATCGTGATAGTCCTCCCAAGCACTTGAAATCAAGTAGTAGCTCGACCAATCTAATACTACATGACGATCCACCACTCCGTAATTCTCATCAAGAAAGCATTCCAGTATGTAGTATTCTAGACTTCCTTCTGGATTTTCTTCGCCGGGGAGCGAATCACTCCAATAATCCGTCCAGAACAAATCAACAAGCTCCTCACGAGTGTAGTCTGTATCCCTTGCTGATGCGCTGATTGCGCTTGTCGCTCCTAAGACTGCTGCTGCTGTCAATGCAGTGATGGTTTTCGTTAGATTTTTCATCATAAAATCCTCCATTATATTTTGTAATCTTGCCATTTGTTTTAATGGCATATGTACATTATAACATATTTTAGGCAGCCATACAATCTATAAACAAAGAGTCTGGCTTTCAATTTAATCACTTTTCTTAATTTTATATATCTATTATATCATACAATGACGTCATTGTCAATATTGAAAATAAAAAAATTTGTACAAATTTTTTTAAACAGTCTTGTGCATAATATATAAACAACTCATAAAACAAACGTTTTTTCGCCCTGGTAAGAAGCTTGACAAAAAAATAAAAATCTGATATAATAAAATTGAAGAAAGAAAAATGGTGAAAGGAGATTTATACAAATGTCATATATTGTCACCTGTAAAAGCTGCGGCGAATTATACGAAAGCGGCTCTAACCGTTCAGGCTTTTGCCCAAAATGCAAAACTAACAAAAGATCTGTTACCAATACAAAGTACAGAGATAAAGCCTATGACAGGGTTTACTACTACACCCCAAAAGGCAATAGAGATTTTCTCAAGTCCTATGCAAAATCACTGAATATGAGCCTAAATGAATTTATAACAAATGCTATTAAGGCGTATATTGAACAATTAGAAAGAGAAAACAACACTGAGCAAAAGCAGGATTAAAAAAATCACTCGCAAAAAACGAGTGATTTTTAAGGCGCCGCCCAGATTTGAACTGGGGGTCAAGGAGTTGCAGTCCTCTGCCTTACCACTTGGCTACAGCGCCATATTAAAGCGGATTACGAGGCTCGAACTCGCTACCTCCACCTTGGCAAGGTGGCGCTCTACCGGATGAGCTAAATCCGCAAAATTCAAAATCAAATCAAAGTACGTAAACCAACATTGAACAAAAACTGGGGAGTTTGACTGGTTTCACGAAGTGAAATTGAAGTCGTTCAGACTTCAAAAGTCAAACTCTTAGGGCGGACGGTTTTTGCGTCAGCAAAAACATAAATGAAAAGCCCGAACATAGACTTGTGTCCGTCCCGAAGTGCCTCCGGACGGAATCGAACCATCGACACGGGGATTTTCAGTCCCCTGCTCTACCTACTGAGCTACAGAGGCAAGAAAATATTCAAAATATAATCTTGACAAATATCCCCATCGAGGATAACATCAGGTTTATTTTTTTACAAATGAAATTCACAGCAAATTCCACACCAAACTTCTCCCAGCGAAAATTCGGAAACAATCCCCGAAATTTCACGCAGTGAAATTTATAGCATATGCACACCAAAAATAAAAGCGACTAACAAAGTAAACGCATATGCGTGCGAGCGACCGGAATGGGGCTCGAACCCACGACCTCCAGCGTGACAGGCTGGCGTTCTAACCAACTGAACTACCCGGCCGAATAAACGGAGCAGATGCCTGCTCCGCAAATGGTGGAAACTATAGGGCTCGAACCTATGACCCTCTGCTTGTAAGGCAGATGCTCTCCCAGCTGAGCTAAGCTTCCGTAGCCATTTTCAAACGGCTATTATATTATACACTTTTTTGCCCTCGTTGTCAAGGGTTTTTTGAAAAAAATTCAGTTTTGTACAATTAGCACAGATTTCAACCTCTATTTTAGTTGACTTTGCACAAATTGAAATTTCCTCACTCTTTTGATGAGCCTAAAACGGCAGTCAATGCGCTTTCACTTTTAGTATTATGCGCACTTTTAAAAATTTATTCAGAGCTTTAACTGATGAGCGCATTTATTTCATCAGAGGTGAAAGTGTATTTTTTGTCGCAAAAGTTGCAGCAGACCTCTGTAAGCTCGTCATTAGCCATCTCCTTAAGCTCACTTTTGCCTAGAGAAATCAACATTCGCTCGGTTCGCTCTTTCGAGCAGTCACAGCGATAGCTTACTTTAAAATCATCAAGCACATTAGGCTCTAAACCGTCAAGCGCTTTCAAGGCAATCTCCTGAACGCTCAATCCCGATGTGAGCATTGACGTTACCGACTGCATTTGAGAAATATTGCACTCAAGTATGTCAATCGCTTCATCAGGCGCAAAGGGCAGAACATTAATAATAAATCCGCCCGCACAGCTTACACTTAAATCAGGATTAACCAGCACTCCTAAAGCACACACAGTCGGCGTCTGCTCACTTGCGGCATAGTAGCTTGTTATGTCCTCGGCAATTTCTCCCGATACAAGCGGCACCTGCCCTGAATACGGCTCCTTAAGTCCCATGTCCTTGATAACGGTAATTGTCCCATCTGATCCTACCGCACCGCCTACATCAAGCTTTCCAGCCTCATTAAGCGGCAGCTCGACAACAGCGTTTTGCATATACGCCTTGACATTCCCAAAACTGTCCGACACTGCAATCATTGCTCCTATAGGACCGCCGCCGTCAATCCTTACTGTCAGTGAATCGTCATTGTTTTTTAGTCCAAAACCCATCAGTGAAGCACCTAGTGCAAGTCTGCCTAATGCCGCTGTGCATACCGCAGACGACTGGTTGATTCGCTCTATTTCTGCAACTATATCCTGCCCGTCAATCGCACTGCAAACTACCGATGCGTCCTTTGAAATTGTCCTGACTATTCTTCCCATTTATCATCATCCTTTTTTACAAGCATATACAGCTCGCTGGTTTTTTTCATTAAGCTCTCCATCGCCATAGTCGTCAAAAATGCCAATAACCTCAAAATTTGTTTTATCAAGCATTTTTCTTATTGCCTTGTCCTATATGAAAATCTCATGTATTTCCTCGCTGTATCTCTCATATCCACTGCCGTTTTCTTCAAAAAAATCAAGATACATATCTACAGAATGCTCAACAGAGAGTGAACCTGTTCCGCAGACGGCATCCGTTGCCACGTCTAACTTGATACACCGTAACAATAGCATTTTTTACCCCTTAATGATGCACCCGCACCCGTGTGCATTTTTGCACACCCCTCATAACGATACCGTGTTCATCGTTAGGGGGTATATGAGTGAGGTTGACAAGGGTGCTGTATGTAATTAAGTTGCTTGACCAACTGGAATATGAATCATTTTAAACTTCAAATTATTTTCTCTATGCTTTTGAACAAGGCTTCATGGTTTCATATAACAGCTTTATATAGTCCTCGGTATTCTTTGTCATATATGTACAATGACCATACCCCTTTTTTATAATATAATCGGCATTGGGATAGGATTTTCTGGTACCTTTATAACACAATCTATATGCTTTCTCCGAACCACCATAAAAGAAATGAAAATTCTTTTCTACGCTGCTTGCAAATTGTGGAAAATCAAATGTATAACAACACTCCACTTGGTTTTTCACAGACTTATCTGTCAGATAAGGCGCAATTATAAGAATAGGTTCAATCATTGGTTTTAATGCTTCAGGGTTTTTATTGGACATTATTTTTACCAATCGTATATTCATGGTCTCATCAAGAGATTTCCCACGAAACGCATTAAGGCAATTTCTAAAAACGCTTAGCATGACTCTTCTCATCGGCTTTGGAAGACTTGCACATGGTGCTCCATCGAAAAATCCATTTTCAACTACAATGCCATTTTCAATAAGCTGATATGCAAGTTCAAGGCCTATTTCACAGCCCATAGATTGTCCATATATCATTTTTACCGTTGCGATTTTTCTTTCCTTAATATACGTACAAATTTCTGCTGTTTCACCCCGCCTGGAAGTAAAATCCTTACTATTTTCATGACAACCATTATAGGTAGGCGCAATCACATAGTAATCCTTCTCCAGTTCTTTATAAACGAGTTCCATACTCTCCGCAGGGCAAAATGAACCAGCAAGCATTATTACAACAGGATTATTTGAATTTCCGAATAAATTAAAAATCATGCTTCTACCACCTCGTATACCAAATTCCGATTTCACGACCAATTTGACCGTGGCTTTGTTTCTTTTTTCAGACTTGTCTCTGCATCTTCCTTGGTGGCGAACAGCCGGTTCTCCCTGACCTTGATGCCACCGCCGCTGTCGGTAAAGCGGACAGTATAAAGCCCTCCGCCAAATTTCAATATTTCACTTCCCGTATGAAGCGGTTGCTCTCCACAAGGAAAGCCGTATCTTCGGTACTGTATTTGTTAGCCATAGCGCATCACTCCCGTTTGATATCAGTAAGTTCCGCATCGTACCCCAGCCACTCCATCAACTGGAGGAATGTCTTGTTGACAATCCTGTCGTTGTTCCGAATCAGCCAGCTGACGTAAGGCGCAGAGGTTCCGATATTCTCGGCCAATTTCGCCTGGGTAACGTTCTCCTCTATGCATTTGACCTTCACATCGACTTCCACGTTATTCTTCAACATTTTAGTCCCTCTTTGCCATTACAAAAGTTGTACTTTCACTGCAATTTATTGTACCACACCTTTATGAACTTTTCTACGTCCCTTTATTAAGATACCTGTTTATCATATCCTCCTGCTCATCTGCTAATAGTAGCAACGGAAGAAATTGTTTTTTATTCTCCTTGATTTCTTTAATTTTCATATCAACACTCCCATTTGTCTTTTCTATTTATTATACCATAAATTTATGAACTTTTCTACCCATACAGCAAAAAACATCCGACTTAAAGCCGGATGCTGTTCACGTTTAATATTTCTGTTATACCTGTATCTCCGTCCCATTGCAGAAGGTGACGCTAGAGGATGGGAAATCGGCACGGGTACTGTACACAATTCAGCAGATGCAGGAAGAGGTCAAGAGGTGAACAGGAAAAGTTCATATAATTCATATAATATTTTCAGATTAGTTCTTGACTTTCTGCTTGTTTTACTGTATAATAAATGAGTTAGCGATGTCTAACTATAAATGCAAGGAGAGTTATCACTATGGATAAACAGAAAAACATATCACAGTCCACCATCCGACTCGGCACTCATGGAGAACAATACGGGACTTGGATGTCACGTCCGGTATTCTATATGGTCGGCGGCTTTGCACTTGCTGCACTGATTCTTGCCGTTTTGTCGTTCACGGTTTTCCACATCACTGTGCTTGGCATCATCTTTATTGTTGTCCTGGCAGTATTGATAGCCTTTATCGGCTGGATGGAGTGGATACGCAGGCAGTATGCTTTTGGCGGCGGCGGAATGATGGACAAGGGTCATCAGACCATGCTCTCACTTTTGGATTATGATGGAAACGGAACACTGCTGGAAGTTGGCTGCGGCTCCGGTCCCTTAAGCATTCGAGCTGCTCTGACATGGCCACAGACAAAAGTGGTCGGAATTGATTACTGGGGTGCTATGTGGGATTACAGCAAGCAGTTATGCGAGAAAAATGCCACGTCTGAGGGCGTTGCTTCGCAGTGTACTTTCCAAAAGGGGGACGCAAACAAGCTCGATTTTGCGGATGAAACCTTTGATGCCTTAATCAGCAATTATGTGTACCATAACGTTATGGGGTCAGATGTGCATGAGCTGATTCTGGAGAGCCTGCGTGTTTTGAAAAAGGGCGGTGTATTCGCCATCAACGATTGCATGAAGCCGAAAATGTACGGCGATATGGAGACATTTGCGCAAAAGCTGCGTGATATGGGCTATCAGGATGTGCGTTTGGTGAATATGTCGGAGCTTGTATTCGGCTCGGAAAGTCGCGCTAATATGATGATGCTTGGCAATTCCCGTATGCTGGTGGGAAGAAAATAAGAAAGAGAAGGACAAGGTTTTTGTTCTTTACAGAGAATATGTTGTAGGGAGAATTACAGAGCCATGTATGAATACTATCAGAAAAACTACGCCAAATTAAAGAAGTCCATGAATGGATACCTGAAACTGATTTCTGCTGAATTGCAGCTGGCCAGCGGAAAGGATTATTCCGAGCTTCTGGAAGAAATCTGGGATTTCTATGACAAAAATCTGCTTGAGCATTTTCCCTACATTGGTGGGGATGATGTAAGCGGTACCGGGAACCTGACTGGAGCATATTATTTTGTGGCGATGGGTGAGGTTCTGAAGAACTACGGCGTTTCTTTAGATGATGCCGGTCATTTGATGGTACTGTCCTACGAACGAACCTTTCAGCGGATTCCGGGATTTGCGCGAAAGCTTGCGGGAAAGATGTTCAACAGTCCGAAGATACTGAATAAAATGTTTCAGAAGAAAGATATGCAGAATGCAGCAAATGCGGAAAAGAATCCGGGCAGCTTCGAGACGAAAACCATGATTCCGCCGGAAGAAGGGTATGCATTCAGTTATCACAACCTTGTATGTCCGTTGGCGAACTTCGCTAAAGAACACGGTTACATGGAATATATGCCCTATCTGTGTAATCTGGATTATGTGATGTTCGGGGTGCTGGGTGCGCCGCTGTATCGTGAGCAGACCTGTGCCTCTGGCGGGGAATATTGTGATTTTAAATTGAAGTCCGGAGCCCCTGTCTTGCCTTATTGGCCGCCGGTGTTTAAACAGGGAGATGGGTATCAATAACAGGCCTTTCAACTTGAGCTGAACACAATAATATCTAATGGGGTAATAGTATGATATATATCGGAATGCCCATGGGAATGTGGGTTTTGTTCAGAAAATCTTTTGAGAGAAATCTTGTTACCGACTTCGGACTGGATGAAAGCACAGCGAAAACGGTCAGGAAAAAGACGAAGTCCCGCTATAAAGAGATTATTTCGGGACTGCCGGAGTTTGAGAAAGCCGACAGGTTCAAGATGAACATCGTGAACTGTGCCATGCTCTGTGCATTTGTGTTGAATATGCCCGAGCGTCCCGATGTTGGGCGGCTGACGGAATACTATAAAGATTCGATGATGACAAGCCCAATGAACTGGTTTTGCCGAATGAGCGGCAGGAATAAATTCACCGACAAGGACATTTTTTCCTTGAGAGCCACGGAGAAGCTTCGAGCCGCCGACAGAAATCCCTATTCGTGGAATATGAAGCTTTACCCGTATGCTGACGGCAGCGGATATGAGGCTCGTTTCACCACCTGCGGCATCTGCACGCTGATGCGTGAACTCGGACTCTATGATTTGGTTCCCGCCATGTGCAGGCTCGATTACACCATGAGTGAAGCAAGCGGAGTGTCGGATTTCGTGCGGAAATACACCCTCGCCTCCGGCGGTCCTTACTGCGACTGTGGTTATAAAAAAAGAGGGGAAGGTTAAAAAACACGTTATCAACACCAAAGAGCGACTATCACACAGTTGCTCTTTTTTGTCTAATATTCTGTTAGACTAAAATCTCCGTCCTATTGCGGAATGTGACCGTGATTTCCTTTTTTCTGCCAACCGTGATGTACTCAACCATGCTGCCCCAGAGTGCGCTGTCAAATACCCGAATTGCACCGTTCTGCATTTTAAGCATCTGAATGAAGTTTTTAAGCCGTGCGCTCTTCGCTTCCTTTGCGGAAATGGCAGCGGTCACCTCATCGTATCTCGCCTTTGATTTGTCGTACCTCTCCACCAGCGCAT
>JAJQCE010000008.1 GCA_021202895.1 Ruminococcus sp.
TTCACAACATTTTGCTTTTCTTGCGAACATGTGCGTTTTTTCTTACATCAAGCTTTCTAATTGCTTCAAATCATCTTGACTTTGCAATAATTATCTCTTCCTCATCTTCGGCTCTCTGCCGCTTTTCTTCTTTTACAGGAGAATTCTGCGTGCGCAAACGTTCATCTATTGCTTTTGCCGCTTGAACCGCCGACTCTTTGTCGTACCCGTCAAACTTCAAATGCCAGCCTATGCAGCAACCGTTGACTGACGGAACGCTTATCACCGAATACTCGTTGTTCTTTTGCGGAAAAGGACGTATGACAGCTGTAAATTCAAAGCTTTTTTCAACCTCGATAAGACTGTTCATTTTCGGCGAATAATAGTACTCCGACCTTTCAAAAGCACTCGCTTCACTCATCGTTTCCAAAGCTGTTCGATTTAGAAATCAGCCCCTCGTACATATTCCTTACCGCCTGCGGCACATACTTTTTGTACTGCTTGTCAATCGCATTGTTAAGAGCGGTTGAACTCAGCTCCGCAAGAGATTTTGTAAATTTCTCCTCGCTTTCTCCGCCGCTGTCAGCAATGTAGTAGTTGATCATTTCCAGCTTGCGCCTGTCAATCGTCGCTATCTCCGTTTCTGTTTCTCCGTTTTTTAGCACGAGCCTTAAACGGTTATCTGTTTTCTTTGACATATTTCTAACCTCCTAGTTTTTAAAAAAGAAAAAACGCTCTGAACTCATTCAAAGCGTTTTACCTACTCTTTTATTATCTTCTACCGTACCCTTGAAAATCATCGTCAGATAAGCTGTCATCGTCAAAGCCGCCTTTTCCAAAGTATGCGAGCAGCTCGTCGGCGGACATGTTTTTAACTTTAGCATTTACACTTTCCCACGACTTTTCAAAATCGTCTTCACGGTAAGAAATACCATGTTCCAGTCTTTCCAAAGCGTTCAAATCGTAATTCCTGTTTCTGCAAATATTAAGTGAAGGTTTTAAAAGCAATTCAAACCTCTTTTGAATAATAGTGCTGTAAAAGCTCTTTCTCGTATCTGAAAAGAAGTCTTGCTCACCAATAAATTCAATCACATCAGGCATTTTTTCTTCTATCTTAGGCACAATCTTTAACACAGCTTCATTTAGATATTTGTTATATCCCGACGTAAGCATATCAGAATAGCTTGCCTTTTGTCCATTAACAAGTAAAGCTGCTTTTGGAAACAAAAAAACTCGTTTCAAAAGTCCCTTTTCACTTTGGAGAACCTCGCTCATTCCTTCCTCTGACAGTGCGGGAAACAATGTGCTTCCGTTATCATATATCGGAGCTGCGGACACTCCATTTTCACTAACCATATATCCCCAATTGCCCATGTGACGGTCAAAATTAGCGACAAGCGCATCTCCCACAAATCGTTCCCAATAAGCAATTTGAAATTCGTCTGTGTGCGGACTTAAATCAGTATCGTTTGAAAGTATAAAGTTTAATTGAGACAAAGACGGCAAACGACCAACATTGCCGCTGTCATAATACTTTCTTAAATATCTGGAAAACTCTATAAGCTTACTTGATTCTGTACAGAAATTTTTACAAGCAACAAGCAATTCACCATTTCTTGCAGCAAGAAACGTTTCGTGTACTGGAAAACCTAAAATGTCTAGAATATGGCTTGATACATATTCAGAGACAACATTGTTTACATAGCTTGTATCAAAATTGTTTATTCGAGAATGCTTTTCTGAATATTTAACCATATATCTTTGCCCGTCAGGATTAACAAGTCCATCCTTTCTGTCTAAACCGCCGTAGTCTGCAAAAGGATCATGTTTCCAATTACTCAATGATGGCAAAATATTTTGATTAAGCATTTAATCACCTCTTAATTTACAAAAATCAAAGCGTTTCACCTACTCTTTTATTATCTTCTGCCGTACCCTTGAAAATCATCGTCAGACAAGCTGTCATCGTCAGAGCCGTCTTTTCCAAAGTAAGCGAGCAGCTCGTCAGCGGACATGTTAGCAAACTCCTGTAGCACTTCTTCCATTGCCAAAGAACCGTACATAAAGACATATACGTCGTATGTCATTTCACGAAAACCGTAGTTCAAAACAGCCGAAGAACCTCCAACTAAAATAATTTCAGTGCAGCGTCTCTTTCCGTTTGCTTTTCGATATTCCTTTGCAATTTCTTTTAAATAGGTATCAATGTTCTCAGCAGTAAAAGAAACACGCTCAGTATTAGACGACTCCATCAACATCAACCTCCACTATATTAAAACGCTTAAACTCTGGTATAGACTTTTCAAAGCTATCTTTGAGTATGTTTTCATCCCCTGTGAGCTTATATCTCAAATAAACGTCAGGTGGATAAATGATGTGATCTAGCTTAGTAGTGCGAAACCAATCAAACCCATTATAAAGTGGTATATCGTTTCTTTTGCTCAAATAGTCAATCATGCCGACCATGTAAAGAGTTTCCGAAAACCACTTCCTTTCGTAGAACGTAAACACTATTTTTGAAAGCAGCATATCCTTTAGAAATTCAATGTCACCAAGCATTGTAACAAGATGGCAAACATTGCTTTCAAAGGTATCAAACGCTGTTCTATGATCTAACAATATATGTTCATACACCATAATCACCTCACAATCAGTTTGTACCTTTATTATAGCATATCACTAATTGAATGTCAATATCAAAAAATATTTATATTTTTCCACTGCTTTCCAACCTTTCTATTCCACTCAATTTCATTTCCAGCATAACTTTTATATCAGCAAAATCATTTTGCTTCACGCATAAGTGAAAATATTTATCAATCGCTTGTTCAGCGTTTTGTTTAGCTGCCAACAGCTCAATGCGTTCCTGTGTCAGCGGTTGTTCGCTTTCAGGCTTTTCAACCGCAACTTCAATCGGTTTGTTTTAAGCTCATTGAGTTGATTAGTTAGTTCATCGATGCGGTCTTCGTTTGCTTCAACATCACACTTCAGCTCCGCCTTATCCTCTTCAAGCTTTTTCTTGTCAGCCTTAAGCTGATTGATTTTGTTTTGCAGCTCCTTGACCGTTGTGTTTTCAAGGTCTGTGTTCTCGATGATTTCATCTCGTTCTACTTCAGATAATCTGGAAAGTAGAACCAGTTTTGAGCTATTCAATCCAATTTGTGCAGACGTCTGCACAAATTCAGAAGACAAATTGTCAGCTACAGATATGTAGTTGTAAACGTTTCTGCGTTTCATTCCCGTTTCTTTTTCGCAATATGCCTCAAAAGTGTTGTATCCTAATGCAACATACAACTTTTCATCTCTCATGCGCTTAAAGCCTATTCCCATTTGATATATATTTTCCGCCGCTGTTTTCGCGCAGTTCATAATCTCAGCGTGAAGCTTTGCTGCCTGCACGTATTCAGGGTTTGCGGGCAGTGTGCTTAGCATTGCTCCTAAATCAAACGCTCCCATGTCAGTCCGCCTCCAATCTCTCAGCCGCTGAAACATATTGCTCTCCCAGCTTGCTCATGCTCTTGCAAAGCGCAAGTCCTGATTCCGACGACTTAGCCGCTTCCGTGCTTCTGCTTATCGGCGGCAAAACCTTATCTCCGAATTGTTCGCACAATGTTCTTAACGAACGTTTAGAAACCAATGTGCGGTCAACCATTGTAGGCAGTATGCCCACAAGCTCAAGCTCGTTATTGATAGTGTTCTTTATCTGACTTTGCAGGTTGAGCAGAGCTGAAAGTCCGTCAAGAGAAAATTTTTGCGTTTGCACTGGAACTAACATTCCGTTTGCCGCTGTCAAAGAATTGATAAGAAGCAGTCCGAGCGACGGCAGGCAATCGATTATCACATAATCATAATCCTCAACGACAGCTTCCGTCAAAATGCGCTTGAGAACAGTTCCTCGTGACAAAGCAGTTGACATCTGAGCTTCAGCGTTTGCAAGCGACAAATCAGCAGGAATGTAGTCAATATTATTTTCCTTATTCTGTCTGATTGCCGATGCAACCTCAGTTTGCAGGACGCAAGATCTGCTAACCACCTCCATAATCAGTTGAGCGATTGTAGGATTATCATCCTCCTCAAATCCCAGATATTCGCTCAGATTGCCCTGCGGATCTAAATCCACAAGCAGCACCTTGCGTTCAAAGCACTGCGTCAGAGCCGCCGCCAAATTGAAAGCGGAGGTGGTCTTGCCAACTCCGCCCTTTTGATTCGCCACTGCGATAATTTTTGTTTTTGCCATATGTAACCCTCCAATTTATTTTGTAACCCTGTTTGTTTAGCGGCGTTTGAGGGCGGGGTTACATTCGCCCTCACGATTTTTTGCGCCTGATCGTTCGCCGCTAGATGGTTTTTCCATCAGCCAGCCTGCCGAAAAGGTGGGATCGGCGGGTTGGATGGTGGGAAATGGTGTTTTTTGAAATTGGGGTGGTAGAGACCGTGGGTTCAAGTCCCGTCACTCCGATTTTTACAAGCTAAGATAAGCCTATATTTTTTCAATGGTTTCCGTAGTATCTGATTCTTCTTCAACTGTTGAATCAACGTTGTCAATGGTTATGTCAACTTGATATAAAGCTCCAGCCACAGGAATTGCAAGCAGTGCAACACAGCATATAGCTGCTATAATTGTTTTCTTTTTCAAAAAACCGCTCCTTTTTATATAGTACGTGTATGTTTTTTTACAATTTTATTATACAGCAAATCAAATTTCAAATGAGGAGTCTGAAATCGCACGGCGCAAGGAATTGGGACCGCTGGCGAACAAGAGCCTGAACATTTCCTGCTTTACAGGCAAAATTAAATGCCCATACTGCGGGCAGAGCTATATGCACAGC
>JAJQCE010000009.1 GCA_021202895.1 Ruminococcus sp.
GCGACAGTGAAATAACAGGATACTGTCCCTGATAAGACATATATTTCTCTCCTGCCTTAGAGATGTTTAATCCGTCAAAAAGATATGAATTATCCTCATCTGTTTTCTCAAAAAAGCGTTGGAGCATACTGATGTTCAGTGTTTTGCCGAAGCGTCTTGGGCGGGTGAAAAGGTTCACTGCTCCTTTTCGATCTAAAATTTCTTTTATGAAAAGCGTCTTGTCTACAAAATAGTAGCCGTCGTCTACCAAGCGCTTGAAATCCTCAACGCCGATTGGGATTGGTTTGTATTGGTTCATGGCTGCCTCCTTTTATTTGAGGTATACTTGCTTTCTTGTTTTATATTATATCATAAATCACAAACCTTGTCAATAAATTTTTCAGCTCATGCGTTTAATATTTTTAATTTCAATTTTGAATATAAAAAAACAAGTCAACAAACCATCAACTCAGTTTTTTCATTTAATTTCATGCGCCCTTATACCCATCAGCCTTTTCCCAAGCAGCTCTCATCATACAGAATTTAACATGATTTGAAAAATCATTTACTTCGTAAAGCCCATCGCAACCGTAAATAAAAAATCTTTTTAACTCTGCTCTTTTGTCCTCATTAAAGCATCCGTGCAAATAAATCGCCATATTTAGGTCGGTCGGCGTGCAAACTCCGCTTTTTGTCGGTCTTGAACAAAGCACTGCTATCTCATTATTATATGGGAAATTCTTCAACGCATAGCCAATTTCATCATAAAGATATTTTATCTTTTTTACATCTCCCGAAAATACATAAGAATAATTTATTATTTTATCTTTTTCTAATAAAAGTATAAAAATCTTTTCTCTCTTGTCACCATATACAAGGTTTTCAAAATTATAAAAAAATCAAGAATATTTGTCCAAACCATAGCATATATTTTCGTTAAGCAAGTGCTATTAATATGCCGAGCTATTAAAATATGAAAACGGAGGAACCTTAGCTATGGATTTTAAAGTTGACAGAGAAAGCGCCGTATCTCTATGCAGTCTTGTTGATACCGATATAACTCAGACTGCCGAGCATAATTTTATCCTGCCTGACTATTGCCCAAACATTTTCAAAGTATTAAAATGCTTTGTCGTACCAGGCGTAACATCAGCAGGAATAAACGGAAGCAAGCTCACATTTGAATTAAACGTACTCATCAGAGTGCTCTATCGAAGCGATAACGGAGAATCAGTGTACTGTGTCGAGCACACTCATGAATATTCAAAATCGATTGATCTGCCTGCGGACATTGTAAATCCTGATGTGAGCATAACACCATCGGTTGAATATGTGAACTGCCGTGTAGCTGACAGCAGGAAACTTGATGTCAGGGCAGGAATAATCTGCAAGGTAAAGGTGACGGGAGAAAAGAAGTGCAGCATTGTCTGCGGTGCTTACGGAGAGGGTATTCAGCTCAGGAAAAGCCCTGTACTTTATGCTTCAAAACGAATCACCTGCGCAAAAAGAATTACTGTTATTGAAGAGCTGGAGCTTGCGGCAGGCAAGCCTGCTTTTGGAAGCAGTATAAGATGCTCTGCACAGATAAGAAAGGGAGAACAAAAAATCATACCTGGAAAGCTCATCACCAAGGGAGAAGCCGATGTAAATCTATTATACTTAGCAAAAGATACGTCAGAAAAACCACCTGAAAGAATGTCATTTTCAATTCCGTTCAGCCAAATTATAGATATTGAAGGAATTGAGGACAGCTTTGAAACGAGTGTAAACATTGCAGCCTCAAAATGCGTTATTATTCCAAAAAGCGATGAAAATTCATCCCTAGAATGTGAATTGATACTCCTTGTAAGCATTAGCGCAGTAAAATTTGAAAGTGCTGAGCTTGTAAGCGATGCATACTCCACTCAATATGAAACTGAATGTAAATATCTTGAAGCTATGCTGCTGCAGCCAGTTAAAAATTATGACGCTCAATTTTCTGCTAGCTCGATTATAAACTGTGCGGACGGTTCGATAAAAGAAGTTTATGATTTGTGGACGGAAAACGAAGCTGTAAATGTAAGCTTTGACGAGAAGAAAGGCTGCTTCAACACTTTTGAAAGACTCACCTTTTGTATGCTCGGACGGCTTGACAACGGTACGGCAATATATCTTGAAAAGGAATGTGCCGTTGAGCAACCGCTTGAAAACGAAACGGACAGTTCTTACAATGTCACAGCAAAAATAAGTCAGATACGATGCTCTTACACACTTGGAGAAGGCAATACAATTCAGGCAAAGGCTGAAATCAATGCGAAGATTTCCTCTGAAATCTCATTTAAATCCAAGCTATTAAGCGACATAATTATAAATGAAGAGCAACCTAAAGCTAGAGATAAAAGATGCGCTGTGAAAATCTGTTATACTTCAAACAATGAAAGCGTCTGGGATATTGCAAAAAAATACTGCACAGAGGTACAGCTTATTGACGATGAAAATCCAAATGACGAACAGCGCAGAGCCTTGATTATACCTATGAACAATTAAAAAGGAGCATTAGCTATGAACGATTTATACAACGACATTGCTGTTCGCACAGGCGGCGACATCTACATAGGCGTAGTAGGACCTGTAAGAACGGGAAAATCAACCTTTATCAAAAATTTTATGGAGCAGCTTGTAATTCCCAATATTGACGGCGATTACAGGCGTGAAAGAGCCGCGGATGAGCTTCCGCAGTCGTCAGGCGGACGAACAATTATGACTACAGAGCCTAAATTTATTCCAGAGGAAGCCGTTACTGTAACTCTTGGCTCGGCGCATTTTAATCTGAGAATGATCGACTGCGTAGGTTATGTTATTCCAAGTGCGCAGGGATATTTTGAAAATGAAGCTCCAAGAATGG
Organism: Ruminococcus sp.; assembly: GCA_021202895.1. Classification (GTDB taxonomy): domain Bacteria; phylum Bacillota; class Clostridia; order Oscillospirales; family Ruminococcaceae; genus YE71. The sequence goes on from JAJQCE010000009.1 coordinate 2,864, forward strand.
TTATGACTCCGTGGTTTGACGATGAGGTTCCGTTTAATATGGCGGCGGAGGTCGGAACCAGAAAGGTTATTACCGAACACTCAACTATTGGGCTTGTTATAACGACAGACGCAAGCATTACAGATCTTCCAAGGGAAGAATACGAGGAATGTGAGGAGCGTGTAATAAACGAGCTTAAGGAAACGGGAAAGCCCTTTATCACGATTCTTAACTGCATAAATCCTGCGACTGACGACGCTAAAGAGCTTGCGCAAAGGCTTTCGCAAAAATATTCAACGTCTGTTATACCAGTAAGCTGTGCACGGCTTGACGCTGAAACAATTGAAAAAATACTTACAGAAGTGCTATACGCATTCCCCATTAAGGAAATCAGCATTGAAGCACCCACATGGCTCAATTCACTTGAAAAGGGTCACTGGCTGAGAAGTGCGGTTTATGACAACATACGTCAGGCGGCGGAACTTGTAACCTCATTAAGAGATTTAGACGCTTTTGCAGCAAAGCTGGCTGAGTGTGAATATATCGCCTCAGCAAGGATATTGCAGACAGACCTGTCATGCGGAAAGGCTGTGATTTCCGCTTTGCCTGAATCTGATTTGTTTATTCGCATAATCGGTGAAGCGGCAGGTATTTCGCTTGAAAACGAGGGAGAGCTTATCCCGAAAATCACAGAGCTTGTGCGAATAAGAGAGAAATACGCCCGCCTTGCAGGCGCACTGGAGCAGGCGGAGCAGACAGGTTACGGAATTGTCATGCCGTCAGCGCAGGAGCTTACTCTTGAAGAGCCTGAAATAATCAAGCAAAACGGCAAATACGGAATCAGGCTTAAAGCTGCTGCTCCGTCAATTCATCTTATGAAAACGACAATTAGAACCGAGGTAGCGCCTATCGTAGGCTCTGAAAAGCAGTCGGAGGAGCTTGTTATGTCGCTGATGAGCGAGTTTGACGAGGATCCCGAAAAAATCTGGGAGTCAAACATTTTTGGGAAATCATTGCACGAGCTTGTAAGTGAGGGACTTAACGCTAAGCTTTCAAAGCTGCCCGATCACGCACGACTTAAGCTTTGCGAAACGATTGGCAGAATGATTAACGAGGGCTGTTCGGGACTTATCTGTCTTATACTTTAATCCATTTCAACATCACATCTAAAAGGTGTGGTGTTGATTTTTGCTGTAAGCTGGTTGTTTGAAATTTCAAACAATTGTCATAACCATGTCACAATGTAAAGCTATAATAGAAAATGTATATGTTCATAACAGAAAGGATTTTTAAAATGCTAAAAAAAATTTCAGCTATTTTCACTGCGTTTATAATGACGGCTGCGCTTTTATGCGGCTGCTCGTCAAGTGAAAGCAGCTCTTCAGATACCTCATCAAGCGAAGCCTCATCGTCAGACGTTTCATCGTCTGACGACACCTCGTCAACCTCATCTGTAGCGGACGCTTCACTTACAATCGACGGTGAGGAGATGGACACAGACGGACTTATAATATGTACTATAGACGGACATGATGTAGATTTTGATACATTCAGATATTATTACTACTATACTATTGAGCAGTATTCCTCAACTTATGGAGTTGAGCTTGAGGATATTGCTGAAACGGACGAGGGCTTTGATAATCTTCTTGAAAACGTAATTACCGCAATCAAGCAGGAATATGTTACCTACAGACTTTGCGAGGAAAATTCAATTTCTCTTACAGATGATGAAATAGAGGAAAACGAAGAAACCTATGATTACGGAGTAGAAACGGCGGGTTCTGAGGAAGCCTTTGAGGAAACGCTCAATGACGCTTATCTCACACCTGAGCTTTACAAAACCATGCTTGAGCTTGCTTCTCTTTATACAAAATGCGAGGAGGAGCTATTTACAAACGATGGCATTTATGCTACAAGTCAGGACGAATTTAGAGAAATTGTTCAGGATACCGATGAATATGCCTGCGTTCGCTCAATTTTAATTCCATATTTCTGCAAGGTTGACATTACGGATTCTGATGTTCTTGCAGAATATGACAGCTACACCACTGCACAGAAATATTCCGCAAAGTCAGACGTATATGACGAGCTTGAGGAGGACGAGCAGGAGGCTGCCAAGGAGGATGCGCTTGAGGTTGCGGAGTCGGTTATTAAACAGCTTGAGGACGGCGAGGATTTTGAAACTCTGCTGGACGAATACAACTGGGACAGCGGAATGGAAAGCTACACGGAAGGGTATTATCTCACTCCTGAATCAAGCTACGACGAAGATTATCTTGAAGCGGCGTTTTCAATTGACGTTGGCGAAACGACAGGTATTGTAGAAAGCGAAACCTACGGATATTTTATAATAATGAGAAACGAAGTCGATATGGACTATGTTGAGGAAAACATTGAGGATATGATTCAAAGCTACGATTTGCCTGCAAGACAGCAGCTTTATATCGACATAATGGAAGACATGGACGTGACATATTCGGATATTTACGACAGCATTACGGCAGACAGCATTACCTGATACCAAGCCCCGTACATTCGGGGCTTTTTTGACTAAAGGAGCAAGCTTTGGACAAGGAAAGATTTGACGCCGCATGCCAAGAGGTGATCGGCGCAGAGCATGAGAGAAACGGAATAGGCACGCTTTCAGAAAAAACGCTCCATGCTGTTTTAAAGCGTTATATAGAACCGAATACCGAAAATCACGAGGTTAAAATAGGAAAATATTTTGCAGATGTTGTAGGAGAAAACGGAATTTTTGAAATTCAGACAGGCAGCTTTACTCCGCTGCGTCCAAAGCTGGAGTGCCTGCTTGACTACACTGATGTGACTGTGGTTTATCCTATGGCAGCAGTGAAATATCTCACATGGCTTGACCCTGAAACAGGCGAAGTCACAAAGCCAAGACGCTGTCCGTCAAAAAAGCCCATTGATGCCTTTTATGAGCTGGTTAAAATCAAATACACGCTTGACAATCCTCATTTTCATCTTAAGCTGATTATGCTTGAAATTCACGAGCAAAGAATTGCCGACGGTTGGTCTTATGACGGCAAAAGAGGCTCTCATCGAATAGACCGCTTCCCTGCACAGCTTTTAGATGAGTTGGATTTTCACACACCGTCTGACTTTGATTACTTTATTCCATGCGGACTTGACGAGGAATTTACCATTTCTGAATTTGCAAAAACGGCAAAAACGTCCTATGAATGTGCGCAAAGAGCGTTATCTGTACTTTGCTACCTTGAACGAACAAAGCAAAGAGCTAAGCGAGGCAAGGAAAAGCTTTTTGTAAGAAACGAATAAAGGTAATAAAGTAAGATTAAATTGTGAAAATTTTTTGAATTCTCTTTACAATCAGCTCTATAATCTGATATAATAATATCAGTATATAAATAATATTTTTTATGATGGAGTTAGTACTATGAAGCGAATATATTTAAAGAGAATCTTTACTTTAACAGCGGCTTTTCTGGTGTTTGCGCTTAATCTTTCAGGCATAAGTGTGTCCGCTTACAGCTTTACGCCGATTTCAGGCTATGACGATGAGGGAAATATCGTTGAGCTTAGCATAAAATCTGAAGCGGTTTACATGATTAACATGGATAGCGGAGAAACAATCGTTGATATAGACAGCAATTCACAGCGTATACCTGCATCTCTTACAAAAATAATGACGGCAATTTTGCTTCTTGACGAATTTGACGGCGATTCAGACAAGCTTGAAAGTACGATTTATTCAGCGGGAAGCGAAGCCTTTGACGAGCTTTACGGAACAGGCGCTTCTACTGCGGATATTCAGCCGTATGAGGAGGTAAACTGCCTTGATTTGCTGTATGCGCTTATGCTGCCAAGCGCCTGCGAAGCTGCAAACATTATAGCTATTGGTATAAGCGGCTCACTGGAGGACTTTACAGAGCTTATGAATGAAAAGGCGGCTGAGCTGGGCATGAACGACACGCATTTTTCCTGTGCGCATGGGCTTGACACCGAGAACAACTATACCACCTGTCAGGACGTTGCAAAGATGTGCCTCTATGCGGTAAACAGCTATCCGCTTTTTAACGAGGTAGTTTCAACCTACAGCTACACAATGTCCGCTACCGATTACCACACCGATGGAACGGATATTTACAATACCAATTTAACGCTGCTTTCTTCAAGCAATTACTATGATTCAGATATTTGCGGAATTAAAACAGGAACGCTTGAGGAGGCAGGACGCTGCTTTGCTTCCTATGCTTCATATGACGGAGTAAGATATTTAACCGTCACAATGGGCGCACCACTTGAAAAAACTGATGAGGATACTGAAAAAGGCGAAGCAGATTCCAGCTCGATTTATGCGGCGGATACAGTTTATTACAATCTCATCGACCATATTAATCTCTACGAATGGGCTTACGAATATATAGACGAGCTTAAGCTTGTAGATTCAAACAGCGAGGTAAGAGAAGCAAAGGTTGAATACGGCGAGGACGGACGCGATTATGTTGCACTCAAGCCTGCTGAGGATTTTTCCGTTTACTTTCCCAGCTACATATCAGAGGACGAAATAACCCGTGAAATTACAGTGTATGACAACATTGTCGCACCTGTTTATCAAGGAGATCAGCTTGGAGTAATGACGCTTAGCTATCAGGGCGAGGTTATCGCTGAAATACCGCTTGTCGCCACAGAATCGGTAAACCGCTCGGCAGTTTCAGAAAATGTCGCAGTCGCTAAGGCTTTTCCAAGCTCTAACGAATTTAAAATAGCTTTGTGCGTCATTGCGATTTTTATAATTATTTTTGTGATAGTTCACATTGTTAGAGTTCAGAACAGGTACAAAAAGTGATGCAACGTTAATTTACACAGAGTTCACTTTTTGCATTATTAAAATTCATAATATCCTTGTATACTTATATTAGTTGAATATTTTAAATCCTGTGAGCAAAGGTAAGTAACCCAGAAGGAGATTTTCAGAGAGTGCGTGTTTTGCTGTGAACGCATAGTTGAGCTTTGGGCGAATGGATTTGTGAGGAGCGTTGTGAAAGGCTTAGGCTTAGTAGCAATCGCCGAGATTCCTGCGTTAGTGTGAAAGGATATTTCTCCATAATGGAGCGTATCTGTCAAAGGCGGCTTTTGCCGTGAATTTGGGTGGCACCACGGTTCTATCGTCCCATAGTTTTTAAGCTATGTGCGTTAGAGCCTTTTTATTTTGATTTTTTTAGGAGGGAATTTTATGCTTTATCCATCTCTTGAAGAGGTTAAGAATCTGCTTGACGGAGGCAAATACAAAAACGTGCCTGTTTTTTATGAGCTGCTGATGGATTCCTTTACGCCTGTTCACCTGTTCAATGCACTGCATGAAACGTACAAGGACTGCTTTATACTTGAATCTGTTGACAACAAGGATCAGTGGGGCAGGTATTCATACATTGGAATCAATCCTAAGCGGAGAATTACTTTAGATAAACACAAGGCGATAATTAAAGAGCATGACTCAAAGGAAAAAACGGTTGATGTCAAAGACCCCATTGAATTTTTTTCAGATATAATCGAGCAAAGCCGTTCGCCTAAGTTCCCTAACCGTCCAAAATTTACAGGCGGACTTATCGGATACTTTGCCTATGATATGGTAAGATATTTTGAAAAGACGCTGACAAATGTTCCGAATGACGATTTGAAAATGCCCGACGCTGATTTATACTACTTTGACAAGCTTGTAGCATACGACCACTTGAGCAACAAGGCTGTTATAATTATCAATATTTCAGTTGACGGCGGCAGCATAGAGCAAAGCTACAGCGAATGTGAAAGTCTTTCAAAGGAAATTGTCGGGGTGCTGCGTTCATACAAGCCAAAGGAGCGCATTCCACAGGCTCAGAACACTTCTGAAATTGAGGTTAAATCAAATATAACCAAAGAGCAGTATATAAAAAATGTTGAGATTGCAAAGGAGTATATCCGCAACGGAGATATTTTCCAGATTGTACCGTCACAGCGTTTTGAAGTTAAAAATCCGCCTGACAGCTTTGACGTTTATCGTATGCTTCGCTCTACTAATCCTTCGCCTTATCTCTTCTACTTCAAGTGCGATGAATACGCTTATGCTGGAGCTTCTCCTGAAATGCTTGTGTCGGTAAACTCAGGCACGGTGGTGAACCGTCCTATCGCAGGAACAATCAAGCGCGGGCAAACGCAGGAGGAGGATATTGCAAACGAGAAAAAGCTGATAAACGACCCGAAAGAGCGTGCGGAGCATACCATGCTTGTTGACTTAGGCAGAAACGATATAGGAAAGGTCAGCGAATTTGGAACGGTTAAAGTCACCGACTACATGATTGTTGAGAGATATTCAAAGGTTATGCACCTTGTGTCAAACGTTGTCGGGACGCTTGCGGAGGATAAAAAACCTATGGACGCTTTGATGGCGGTTCTTCCTGCGGGTACGCTTTCAGGCGCACCAAAAGTCAGAGCTATGGAAATAATAGACGAGCTTGAAACGACAAAGCGAGGGCTTTACGGCGGAACAGTCGGATATTTAGCCTTTGACGGCAGCATTGACACCTGCATTGCAATAAGAACCGTGCTTTTCAAAAATGGAAGCGCATATGTTCAGGCAGGCGGCGGAGTAGTTGCCGACAGCATCGGCGAAAACGAGTACTATGAATCTGTTAATAAATCTATGGCAATTATTGACGCCATCAAGCTTTCAGCACAGATGAAATAAAGGAGAATACCAATGGAAGAAAATAACATTATTCTGACAGGCGACCGCCCTACGGGTCCGTTGCATTTAGGGCATTATGTAGGCTCTCTTAAAAACAGAGTTGCGCTTCAAAACACTGGGCTTTACGAGCCGTTTGTTATGATAGCGGACTTGCAGGCGCTTACCGACAATGCTGAAAATCCGGGGAAAATAAGGCAGAATATCCTAGAGGTTGCGCTTGACTATCTTGCGGCAGGTCTTGATCCGGAAAAAACCACAATTCTTGTACAGTCGCACATTCCTGCGCTCACTGAACTGCCGATGTACTATTCAAACCTTGTTACAATGTCAAGGCTAGAGCGAAACCCAACTATAAAACAGGAAATAAAGCAGCGCAGCTTTGAACGCAGTATTCCCGTGGGATTTATGACTTATCCTATCAGCCAGGCGGCAGATATTACCGCTTTCAGAGCAAAATATGTTCCTGTGGGAGAGGATCAGCTGCCTATGCTTGAGCAGGCAAGAGAAATCGTGTCAACCTTTAACCGAATTTATAAATGTGATATTCTTGTTGAGCCGCAGGCGATTTTGCCTGACAATTCCTCGTGCAGCAGACTTGTAGGAACAGACGGCGGAGCAAAAATGTCAAAATCCTTAGGCAACTGCATTTATCTTAAGGACGATGAAAAAACACTTAAGCAGAAAATCATGTCGATGTTTACCGACCCTACCCACCTGAACATTTCAGATCCAGGTCACACAGAGGGAAATCCCGTGTTCATCTATCTTGAAACCTTTGCGAAAGACGAGCATTTTGCAGAGTTTTTACCCGAGTACCAAAACCTTGACGAGATGAAGGAGCATTACGAGCGGGGCGGACTGGGCGATATGAAATGCAAGAAGCTTTTAAATAACGTAATGCAGTCAACGCTTGCGCCGATAAGAGAGCGCAGAGAGGAATTTTCAAAAGACAAGGGCGAGGTTCTCAATATGCTGAGAAAAGGCACAGCTCACGCCGTAGAGGTTTCAAACGAAACTATTTCGCTTGTCAGAAAAGCTATAGGCATTGACTATTTTAACGATGAAGATTTTATAAATCATTTTGTAAATATATGAAAGGAAGCGGTTACTATGATTTTACTTATTGACAATTACGACAGCTTTACCTACAACCTTTATCAGGCTCTAGGAGTTATGTATTCCGACATCAAGGTTGTAAGAAACGATGAGATCACAATTGAGGAGATTGAAAAGCTTTCTCCTGAAGCAATTATCGTTTCACCAGGTCCGTGCTATCCTGCACAGGCTGGAATTTCAGAGGAGGTTATCAAGACCTTCAGCGGCAGGATTCCGATTCTCGGAGTTTGCCTTGGACATCAGGCGATTGCGGAAGCGTTCGGTGGGAAGATTGTTCATGCTCCTGTTCAGCTCCACGGCAAGCAGACGCCTGTTAAAATCGACAATACCTCTCCGCTCTTCGCAGGACTTCCAAGCACAATTCCAGCGGCAAGGTATCACTCGCTTATAGCGGACAGAGAATCTCTCCCTGAAAAGCTGGAGGTTATTTCAGAGGACGAAACAGGACTTGTAATGGCTGTTAAGGTTAAGGACGAAAAAACCTACGGTATGCAGTTCCACCCTGAATCAATCATGACAGATTCGGGAATGACTATACTTGCAAACTTCCTTAAAGAGGCTGGACTTACGCTTAATCCTGCCGCTGTTCCTCCGCTCCCCGATTCACAGCGTACCGAGCTTAAGCCGCTTATCGCAAAGGCGTGCGACGGCAAGCATCTCACCCAGGACGAGGCTCGTCAGGCAATTGACATTATAATGAGTGACCGTGCGACAAACGCTCAGACTGCCGCACTGCTTACCGCTATGAGAATGAACGTTGAAACGCCGGAAGAAATCACAGGATGCGCTTTAGGTATGCGTGGAAAAATGGCAACCGTTGAGCATGATATGCCCGTGCTTGAAATTGTCGGAACAGGCGGAGATTTAGCTAACAGCTTTAATATTTCAACAACATCTTCCTTTGTAATTTCAGCAAGCGGACAGCAAGTCGCAAAGCATGGAAACAGAAGCGTTTCCTCAAAGAGCGGTGCGGCTGACGTCCTTGAAAAGCTAGGGGTAAAAATCACTTCTACTCCTGAATCCGCATCTGCAAGCTTAAAGGAAATCGGACTGTCCTTCCTCTTTGCTCAAAGCTTCCACAAGGCTATGCGCTTTGTAGGACCTGTAAGAGGACAAATAGGAGTTCGCACGGTGTTTAATATTTTAGGACCGCTTACAAACCCCGCCGATGCTGAATACAACGTTATCGGAGTTTATGAGGATCGCCTGCTTGAGATTGTAGCTAACGTTCTTAAGAATCTCGGCGTTAAGCACTCGATTGTAGTTCACGGTGACGACGGACTTGACGAGCTTTCAATTTCTTCATCTACAAGCATCTGCGAAATAAACAACGGTGAAATCACAAGATACTCAATCACGCCTGAATCAGTAGGACTTAAGAGAGGAAATAAAGCTGATATAGAAGGCGGAAGCGCTGAAGATAACGCTAAAATCACTCTTGGCATTTTAAAGGGTGAAATCACCGATTCTAAGCGTGATATAGTCCTGCTCAATTCAGGTGCGGCTCTTTATGTAAGCGGCAAGGCTGACAGCATTGCTGACGGAGTAAAGCTTGCGGCTGAACTTATTGACAGCGGTGCAGCACTTGAACAGCTTAACAAGCTTGTCGAATTTACCAACAGGAATTAAAAAATGATTTTAGACGAAATTATTAAATACAGAAAAATTCAGCTTGAACGTGAAATATCAGACTGCTCTCCTGACGAAATGAAAAAGCGCGCCAATCGGAAAATTGCTGAACGCACTCCCCTTTCACTTGCCAAAGCTCTAAAAAAGGATACGCTTTCCTGCATTTGCGAGGTGAAAAAGTCGTCGCCGTCAAAGGGACTTATCTGTCCAAATTTTCACCCTGTTAAATTTGCAGTGGAATATGAAGCGGCAGGAGCAAATGCGATTTCGTGCCTTACAGAGGAGCATTATTTTCAAGGCTCGTCAAAATATCTTGAGGATATAAGAAAAAAAGTAAATATCCCGATTCTTCGCAAGGATTTTATCTTTGACAAATATCAAATTTATGAAGCGGCGGCAATTGGCGTAGATGCTGTTTTGCTGATTGCTGCGATGCTTGAGCCAGAAAAGCTAAGCGAGCTTTACAAGCTTGCGCAGTCGCTCGGATTAAGCGTTTTAGTTGAGGTTCACGATGTAGACGAGCTTGATTCTGTTTTATTTATTGAGCCGCAGATATTAGGTGTGAACAATCGGAATCTAAAAACCTTTGAGGTTAATTTAGACACAGTGAAGCGGCTTAAGCCGTATGCTCCGAGCGAAGCGGTTTTTGTTTCGGAAAGCGGAATAAAAAATAACGAAGATTTAAAAATGGTGCGCTCTTTAGAAGCAGACGCTGTGCTTATCGGTGAAACGCTTATGAGGAGCGAGAGTATCACTCAGACTCTGCACAAGCTTCGTGAGGGAGTTTAAGAGAAAGGAATGAATTACATGGACAAAATCGGACGATTTGGTCAATACGGCGGTCAGTATGTTCCTGAAACGGTTATGACAGCCGTGCATGAGCTTGAAGAAGCCTATAACAGATACAAGGACGACGAGCAGTTTAATAAAGAGCTTGACGAGCTTTACAGAACCTATGCAGGCAGACCGTCTATGCTTTACTATGCCGAAAAGATGACAAAGGATCTGGGCGGTGCTAAAATTTATATCAAGCGCGAGGATCTCAACCACACAGGTTCGCACAAGATAAATAATGTCTTAGGCCAGATTCTGCTTGCGACAAAGATGGGCAAGAAACGCATTATCGCTGAAACAGGAGCAGGACAACACGGAGTTGCAACCGCTACAGCCTGTGCACTTTTCGGACTTGAGTGTGAGGTTTATATGGGAGCGGAGGACTGCAAGCGTCAGTCGCTTAACGTATACAGAATGAATCTTTTAGGCTCAAAGGTCACAGCGGTAAACAGCGGAACCTCAACGCTCAAGGACGCTATCAACGAGGCTATGCGCGACTGGTGTTCAAACATTGACACAACATTTTACTGCATAGGCTCGGTTATGGGTCCGCACCCATACCCTACAATGGTCAGAGATTTTCAAAAAATCATCTCCAAGGAAATAAAGTCGCAGCTTTCAGAGCGTGAGGGCAGACTTCCCGACTGCGTTGTCGCCTGCGTAGGCGGCGGTTCAAATGCAATGGGTTCATTTTACAATTTTTTGGAGGACGAAAATGTACGGCTGGTAGGCGCAGAAGCCGCAGGGCGAGGAGTAAACACCGACAAGCACGCCGCTACTATGGCAAAGGGGTCTGTCGGAATTTTCCACGGTATGAAATCGTTTTTTTTGCAGGACGATTACGGACAGATTGCGCCCGTTTACTCAATCAGCGCAGGACTTGACTATCCTGGAGTAGGACCTGAACACACATATCTTCGTGATATAAAAAGAGCGGAGTATGTTCCGATAACCGATGAGCAGGCAGTCAAAGCGTTTGAATATCTCTCAAAGACCGAAGGAATCATTCCTGCAATAGAATCCGCACACGCTGTTGCGGCTGCGCTTGAAATTGCGCCGAAGATGGACAAGAATCAGATTTTAGTAATCAATCTTTCGGGCCGAGGCGACAAGGACGTTTACTCAATCGCAAGATACAGGGGGGTTGATGTTGTTGAAGAATAGAATAGATTCATGCTTTGAAAATCTAAAAGCAAAAAATGAAAAGGCGTTGATTGCGTTTGTAACATCAGGAGATCCCGACCTTGAAACCACAGAAAAATGCGTTCTGGAGATGTTTGAAAAAGGCGTTGACATTATCGAACTGGGGGTTCCATTTTCAGATCCAATTGCAGAAGGTCCTACCATTCAAAAGGCTTCTCTTCGCTCATTAAACGGCGGAACTACGCTGGACAAAATTTTTGACATGGTTAAAAGTCTGCGTCAGAAAACCGACAAACCTCTGTTGCTCATGATGTATATCAACACAATTTTCAAATACGGCACAGAGAAATTTTTCTCAAACTGCAAGGAGCTTTCGATTGACGGAGTTATCGTCCCCGATATGCCGTTTGAGGAGCGAGATGAAATCCAAGCGACCGCCGACAAATACGGAATTTACAACATAAATCTTGTAGCTCCCACCTCATCAAACAGAGTGGAAATGATAGCCTCGCAGTCAAACGGATTTTTATATGTAGTTTCCTCGCTCGGCGTTACGGGAACACGTTCTGAAATCACAACCGACTTTGACAAGCTACTAGCTCCGCTCAAAAACAATTCCACAGTACCCTACTGCATAGGCTTCGGAATTTCAAGTCCTCAGCTTGCAAAAAGCATAGCTAGTCACTGTGACGGAGTTATTATAGGAAGCGCAATAGTAAACATAATTGCAGAGTATGGCAGAGAATGCTCAAAGCCTGTAGGAAAATTTGTCCAGTCGCTTAAGGACGCTTTATCAGAGCTGTAAATTAACAAATTTTAAACCATGATTTTGATCTGACCCCAAAAGTTAGACAAAATTCACAAAAAAATTATGCAAAGTGACTAAGAGAAATCTTGGTCACTTTTGTTATGAAACAATAAGACTGTATTCGACAGGCGAGATACCCATAAGCTTTAACTTAATTCGTTTTGTGCCATATCATTCGGTACAAATGTTACTTACCGTCACGTGTTGCTCCGCTTTAAATGAAAATATATATCTAAAATATTTGCACGCTTTACTTTTAACAGAAAATTGCTTACAAATTCTCCCTAACATTCTAAAATTAATCTATTAATCAAATATTCAAAAAAAATTTCTGAAATAATGGATGAAGGACTTGAAATTTTGAGATTATTATGTTATAATAAAATTTGAAAGAAAATTGCTAAGCTCAAGTCTCTAAAAAAACTAAGCTTGACATATTATTTTTTGTGAAATAATCAGTTAAAATACTGATTTTTTCACCTACAAACCCAGAAAGGATGATACTTATGGCTGAATATTCAAAAAGAAAATCATTTTGGACTATCATAGGCGCACTTATGCTTGTCATCGCTTCCACTGCTTTTTTTGTTTACAAATATACCGAGGACAAGGCTCATTACGAAAAATGGAAGGATTACGAGGAGTGCGGAATCTAATTTACTGTAAAAAATGACAGATAACCCCTTAATGCCAAAATGCTTAAGGGGCGATTTTTTTATTGAATTTTAATTAGCTGATTTTTTCAATAGTTCCCTTATCCATCTCATGTACTGTCTGGCAAAGTACAGAAATATCTTCGGCAGAATGTGAACAAAGTAAAATTGTCTTTCCCTGCTCCTGATAGGAAAGCAGATATTCTCTCATTTCCTTAACTCCGTCCTTGTCAAGTCCGTTAAACGGCTCGTCTAAAATCAAAATTTTAGGATTTTCCATAATCGCCTGTGCAAGACCCAAACGCTGGCGCATACCTAAAGAATACTTTCTGACATGACGCTTTAAATCTGGGTCAAGACCAACCTGCTCCATGCTTTGACGGATTTCATTTTTACCGATTTTATTATTTAATCCTGCGATAAGCTTTAGATTTTTATATCCGCTGTAATAAGGAATAAATCCAGGAGTTTCAATGATAATTCCCATGTCCTTTGGAAAATCAACGTCCTTTCCGACACATTTTCCATCAACGATAATTTCACCTGAATTAGGCTTGATAAATCCACAGATACATTTCATCAGCATAGTTTTTCCGCTACCATTTCTACCGATAAGACCGTGGATTTTGCCCTGCTCAAAGCCTACATTTATACCCTTGAGAATTTGATTTTTTCCAATTGTAAGATTGACATTTTTGACTGTTATAATATTCATATCATCCATTTTTTTCTTCACCTCAGTTGTTGATTTCAGAAACGTTGTCGTAATTAAATTTTCTAATTGCAAAATAGCAGAAAATTATCAAAACAGCTATAAAAATCACAAGATAGCATATTGAAAAAGTAAGCGACATTATAGGCTGCCTAAAATATTTTGTATAATGAAGCCAAATAATTGAATTTGCCATTGGCATAGCCCACATAAGAGATGTATTTACTGAGCAAAGTGCTGTGCCTAAGGAAATTATCGCCGCACAAATTACAAAGCCTGCAGTTTTTTTCTTCACAAGTGAAAATGAAAGCAAAATGAGTCCGATTATCATCAAATACGCAAAAACCAAGAGATAGCTCTGCACTGCCGCCGCATAGACGCTAAGCTGATTATAAAGATTTTCAGGCAAAAGCTGAACTCCAAAGCTTCCGCTTTTTTCAGGATAGAGTGATGAAAACTGCGTTGCGACGTTGCTCCAGCCGTTATACCAGAAGCCTTTGTTAAGCATCGGAATAACTGCGCCTAAAAAGATTACCGCTAAAAATGATATAGCCATTAGGATTAGCTTGATTATTTGTCCTGACAACCAATTGATTCTGCCCACCCTAGCTATATAAAAAACGGTATTGGTATCAATTCTAGGGAAATCTGCAATCAAAGTGAGAAAAACAAGAGGAATAATCATTAGAATTGCACCTGAATTTGAAATTGCTATAAAAGGCTCTAAAATATTGAGCGGTTCACCCATAATCTCTGCATTTTCAAGCAGCGGTTCAATTGCAAAATTATAAATAAAAATTAAAAGTACCGCTAAAATAATCATTCGTGAGTCGCAAATCCATTTTATATATTCAGTTTTCGCACTTGCAAAGCTCTTTTTTAAGCTAAAATTTTTCACAATTCTCACCTGCCCTTATCCTTTCTCAAATTCATTATAATTGAAAAGCCTACAAGCGAAACAATTAGAAACGCCGCAAACATACAAATTGTATGCTTTGCCGAAGCGTCAAATTCGGTTTTGCTCGAAAGGTTCATCACCGACTCTGGAGCAAAATCGTACAGAATCTCCATCATTTCATAATTTTCATTCGTCCAGCAATTCGCTATAAGCTTATTTATAGCTGTATTCCATATATAAACTAACAAAAACGGAACGCAGATTATAAGGTAGGGATTGGTACAAAATGAGCTGATGAAAAATGCGGGTAGAGTTGAAAACGCTCCAAAAAGGAACACTCCTGTCAGCGTTCTGACTACGGTTTCAAAATTGCTATGTACATTTAAAATTTCCAAAAGTTCAGGGTCAATTTCATAGCTTGAGTTATCTGGAAAAATTATACACAAGCAAATCCCGTAAACTGCAACTCCAAGCATTGCCGCAAGTCCGCCGCTGATTACGGACGCCGTGAATTTAGACATATAGTAGTTCATTTTTCCTGAACGAGAAATTGTATAGCGCATCAGCGTGGAATTTCGTTCAGCACAAAATGAAACCATAAACGGAAAAGCAACGATTATAGGCAAAAACATTGCGGCATATCCACTTAAGCCGCTTGCCAAAAGAGAGGTCCACGCAAAAGAGCTGTCGGATTCAATAAGCTCACGATCGAGAGTGACAATCGCTTCAAAAACGCTGTAGCTTTTTGAGGTTGAATCGTCAATGTAGGCAGTCGAAGTAAAGCAGAGTATTGCACAAATTGCGGCTGCACCTAAAAAGCCTATATTTATTATTGTTTTATTTAAGTCCTGTCGCAGCGCATAGAAAAATCTCATTTAAAAAAGCCCCTTTACTCTTGATATTCATACCTTTCCAGCGTACATGAGTTCATATCATAATAAATCACTTCTCCTGTTAAAGCATTTACATAAGCTGTTTTATACTTTAAATATTGTGGACCATAATTTTCGCCCTCATAATTATCAAGCGTAAAACTCCACATCGGTTCGTAGTTTAAATATTCATTATTCTCCGATGGGTCAACCAAACAGCAATATTTAAGCTCGCACTCGCTCACGGTATAGCTTGCATTCGGAGCTAATGTGTCAGATAAAATCTGCTCGGCTTCAGAAAGAGGGATTATCTTCTTAACGTTTTCAACCTCTTCGGTTTGATAATAGCATCTGTTGTTAAAAAATTGAATTTCATTCTTTGCGCTTAATGTAAGCTCGAAAAAGGATTCGCGAATATATTCAAATTCATCATCAGTAAAACCGCAGTCATCCACCGCAACACCGTCAATCAAATGAGTATAATGCAGAACATACTCATATTCGTTAAAAATTTCATTTTGAGTAACAATTATATCTGTAAGCTTTAATTCTTCACCTTCATTAAAATATTGCATTAAATTTTCATTTATATAGTTTTCACAATATTCAACAGCATCCTCAACAGGGTATTCCTCTCCTGAAACCTTATAGGAAATACCGCTGAGATCATCGTCTGGATCGATTATCTTATAGATAACCGTATCATTCATGTTTTCATCAAAATGTTTCCACGTGATAAAAGTGCCGCCCGTGTAATATTCTCCGCTGCCAATCTCCCCATAGTAGCATGAAATATAAGGCATAATATCAAATTTCATAGACTCATCTACAGTTTCGCCTGATATAAGATAAATTAAATCCTTACATTTTTGAGATTCTTCATCGCCGGCATCGTCTGGCCACGAAATATCTTTAAATGTCATCAAGCTACCAATGTTAGTATTTTTAACTGAACAATCAAAGGTGAGATTTTCATACTCAGAAAATTGATAGTTTTCAAGCTCAGCTTCCGCCTCACTGATTGAAACATAATTTATTCCAGAGCTATTGTTTACAACGTAATAAATAACAGCTACAGCAAAAATTGCAAATATAAGTACGACAAAAATAGCTATTACTTTCTTTTTTTTAGTCATAATCTCGTCACCTCATATTGCAATAACCTTACCGACAATTCTGCTTCTAATATTTGAATTTTCTAACTTATATCTTATATTTTCAACCACACCTAAAGCGGCTATTTTCTTTTTGAAATTGTTCATAACAATTCCTCATTTAATAATTTTTTCAAAGAAACATCTTATTTTAATTTTTACTTCATTTATATTATAAACAAAATTCTTTTGTTTGTCAAGCATTTTTTTATTTTAATCAAATTTTTGTATAAGTATACAAAATAATGTTTTATAATAAAGGCAAGATTAGTAAAAGGTTACAAATGAAAAATTCCTCTCTTCGGCGCACCTTTTAGCTTTCTAATCTGCAAATTATATATTTTTTTTCTACAATATAATTCCTTTTTAAAACGAGTTTTGTGACATATACTTATTGAATTTATTTATAAATTTCTTTGTTTTTTTTATGAACTTCTACTTTTGGCTTTGAGATTTAGTCGTCACAAATAAATGTCCTTTATTTAGTAAATTTGCTTTTATTTAGTTTGTGTAAACGTTTTTACAAAATATTTATAGTCAATATTACTAAAAAATCTGCAAATAATACAGCAATTTGCCTATTGATTTTTGTTTTCATTTGGTGTATAATAAATATATACATAATCATCACAGCATTATTTATATGTTGTCACTATTTTTACACAAGGAGAATTTGCTATGAAAGATTTTAAAAAGCTTATTGCAGGCACTGTTGCTCTGACGCTGACTATAGGTTTAGTTTCCTGCGGCAGCACCGACGGCAGCGAAGAAACGTCGTCTGACGACACAGGTATTCAGCTTAACGATTCACAGGCTGAACAGGTTGCGTCTCTTGCGGATCAGCTTGAGGACGTTGAACTTGAAAATAAAACTATCAAGTGGATAGCTCACTATGACATCAATCCTACGGAGGGTTCTGTTGAGGATCCGGCGATAGAACTGTTCAGCACAAAGTACGGCGGAACTATTGAATGGGTTCAGACTACATGGGACACAAGATATGACGACATTGCCACTCACGTAATGGCAAACGATTCGCCTGACTTCTTCCCATCGTCTGATATGGACACCTTCCCTAAGGGAGCAATCAAGGGAATGTTTGATCCGATTGACGATCTGGAATATCTGGATCTGGATTCGGATCTGTGGGCTGACACCGTTGACATCATGAACGACTATACATTCGGCGGCGAACGTTATATCTGCGTTATCTACACAGCTCCCAGCTACGTTTGTGTTTATAACAGAACAACAATTGAAGAGTATGGATATGACGATCCTGCTGAGCTTTATTATGCAGGCGAGTGGGACTGGGACGTATTTTATGATATGTGCGTAGACTTTACCGATGCTGAAAACGATTTGTACGGAATTGACGGATATGGCTACACAAACGCAATTTCTGAAACCTGCGGAAAGTCTATCATCTCATGGGAGGACGGTCAGCTTGTAAACAACATGAGCGACCCCGCCATTCAGGAGGTTCAAGACTTCATGTATGAGCTTGGAAAGAACAACATCATGTTCGACCGTTCGTCAAACAACTGGTACACCAGAGGCGACGGAACTACTGGCTATGGTCTTGGTACTTATCAGACGCTGTTTATCCCAGTTGGTTTGTGGGCTTTGCAGGTGCCGCTTTCTGAAACTGAGCCTTTCGGCGACATGGAAGCGGGAGAAATCATGTTCTGCCCGATGCCTAAGAATCCTGACAGCGATACATACTACATCTCATCAAGATTTGAAGGCTATGTAATGTGCCACAATGCGCCTAACCCTGAAGGCTTTGCCTGCTTCATGAACTGCTGCATGGTTTGCAGAGACAGCACGGATAACATCACTGAGGAAACGCTCGTCAACGAGTACAAGTGGACTCAGGAAATGATTGACATGAGAAATGAGTGCCTTGAGCTTTGCAAGACCAATCCTGTAATTGACATTGAAAGCGGTATTTCATCTGAAATGGATGCTGCTATGCAGAACGTTACACAGGCTACAATGGTCACAGGCGGAAATTCTGAAACATGGACTCAGTGCATTGAGGAATACGGCGGTGTTATCGATTATCTTATCGAAGAAACAAACGAAAAGATTAAGAATGTCGCTGAAACTGGAGAGTACGAAACAGACTAAAGCTAAATATACACATTAAATAAGGGACGGCAATACGAAATTGCCGTCCCTTGCTTTTTTGTTAAATATTCATCAATTAACCGTAACATCTCCTGATGTTGTGCCGCTAAGCGTTGCTCCATCTAAAAGATTAACCGTTACACTGCTTATATCGTCCGCGTCTATGCTTTCAGTTAA
The DNA here is from genome assembly GCA_021202895.1 of Ruminococcus sp. Lineage (GTDB taxonomy): Bacteria > Bacillota > Clostridia > Oscillospirales > Ruminococcaceae > YE71. The sequence continues at coordinate 21,684 of JAJQCE010000009.1, forward strand.
ATCATCTGATGAATTGAGTGTTAGGGTTCCGCCGTTTGAGCCGTCGTTACCCCATCTTCCAGTTGCGGCGCTGACAAGCTGTCCGCTTGAGGTAGTAAGGGTATTCGAGCCGTTAAGATTGATAACCGAGCTTATATTTGTAATATAGAACATTGCGCCATCAGCGTCGCTTGTAATAGTCGAATTTGTCATTGTGAGCGTTGAAACACTGCTTGTAGCATCTGAATCTGCAGCATCTCCCGACATACTCTGATAGAGCATTGCGCCGTTGTTCGCATTTGTCGAGGTGAAATTGCAGTCAATCATAGTAATTGAATTTTTGCCCTCGATTACACACGCCTGCGCTCCATCAGCTGTGCCTATCACATTTTCAACCATTATTTCTCCTGTCGAGTAAATGCAGGGACTTCCGTCACCACTGCACTGAACTGTACTATTTGAAACAGTGACATAGCCGCCGCCTCTGTCGGTTGCAATAGGTGCACAGTGTGCTCCGTTTGTGGTAATGTCAATGTGATCGGCATTTATTATTCCCTCATATGTAGCGTAAACTCCTCTTGATGAATTTCCAGAGGTAGAAATAATAATATTGCTAACGTCAATTTCCGCCGAGTCTGTTGCAAAAACTGCGTTTGCTCCGCTGCTTTCTGAGGTTATAGTACAGTCTGTAATAGTTACGCTACTTCCCTCTCCTACGCAAAGCACAACTGAATTGATACCGTAAAAATTATAATCGTCAGAAACATCAGAGCTTCTCTCAGAATCGCTTTCTCCCGCATCACCGCTCTTAATAATTTCGGCATTTGAAATTGTCAAGCTTCCTCCGTTTATAACCAAAAATACATTCTGATCGCTCTGAGTTGATTCGTATGTTCCTCCGCTTATAACTGCGTCAATTCCGTCAACAACATATGCTCCGCTCAAATTTATCTGCTTGTTACCGATTGTCACAGCTGCGCTTGACGAGGAAAGCTCTGTATTATCGGCGGACGCTTCAAGCGTTTCAAAATCGCTGAATCCCGCCGTATCCTCAGACTGTTCAGTCTCAGAGGAATCATCCTCCTGACTTTCCTCAGCTTCACTTGATTCATCGGCATCCTCGCTGCTGCTTTCATCTTTAGATTCGTCCTCTTCACTTTCTGTCTCGCTTGAATCCTCGCTTTCAACAGATGTGGTAGTTTCAGCCGCTGATTCAGATGAGCTGTCATCTGAACTGCCGCACGCTGATGCACTGCCTAGCATTACCAAAGCTAAAATTGCAGCACAAGCTCTTTTCACAGTAAAAAATTTCACTAAAATCATCCTTTCTTCATTTTTAAAAAACAATCGCACAAGCAAAAACGCTAAATGCAAAAAGCTTTTCTTGATATAAGTATAACGAAAAAAGAGAGGCTTGTCAAGTAATAAGGTATAATTTCAGTAAAAACTCAAAAAAGTATCATTTATTTACATCACTAAATCACAAACAATAAAAAGTTGACATACATTTGCACATTTTGAACAAAAACTGCACTTATGAAAAAAACACAAGTGCAATTTTGTTATTCTATTTAAAAAATCAGGAAGCGTTATTCACAATTTCTCCGTCTGAAATCTCAATGACTCTCTGGCACTGCTCGGCTACCTTTGGGTCGTGAGTTACGATTATAACCGTTCTGCCCTGCTCATTAAGCGACTTAAAAAGCTCCATAATTTCAGCCGAAGTCTTGGTGTCAAGCGCACCTGTAGGCTCGTCTGCAAGAATCATGCTGGGTTCGTTGACAATCGCTCTTGCAATTGCAACTCTCTGCTTCTGACCGCCTGAAAGCTTGTTACAGGGCTTCTTTGCGAGGTCGTCAATACCCACGGCTTTAAGCGCTTCAAGCGCCTTTTCCTTTTTGTTTTTAGTTTTTTTCTTTGAAAAATTCAGCGGAATAAGCACATTTTCAAGAGCTGTAAAATCCTCGACAAGCGCAAAATCCTGCATAACCATTCCTATTTTCTCATTACGGATTTTTGCATACTGCTTTTCGGACAAATTTTTAACCAAAGTGTCATCGATACAATATTCTCCGTCCTGATAGTTATCAATGCAAGCCAAAATGTGCAAAAGTGTAGACTTTCCTGCTCCTGATTTTCCAATTACGGCAACCATCTCACCGTCCTCAATCTGGCACGAAACGCCATGAAGCGCCTCAAATTCATTTGCCTTTTTTGGATTGTAGACCTTAACTACATTCTCAAGTTTAATCATTTAATTATCCTCCTGTCATTAATTGCGAAATTCTGTTTTTAGGACATCTCTAGGCTGTTTTCCGCTTGTAACAATAAGCGGTACCACCAATGAAAGCAGCAAAAATACAACTAGAACTGTCGTGCAAATCAACACAATTTCTGTATTTACCCTTATAACCGTATCAGTTAAAAATGTTTCCTGACCTACTATGAAAAACACTGTGTCTATAATCAATGTGACAATCGAGATTAGAACATAGTTTATAAAATTTATAACACCGCAGTTTTTCCATGAAGCTCCGCAAAGATACAAAACTGCGTAATTTCTAAGATTTTTCATTGTAGAAATCACCGTTGTTATAATCGCAGTGAAAATAGTTATAATCAATATACTAATTGCTATTGGGAGAAGCGTGTACATTTCTTGACGAACATACAGATTGCTTTCCTCATAATAGCTTTCGGTAGTTGAAATTAAAGTGAAACCATATTCAGCCGAGAGATTTTGCAGTTCTTCAGATGTGTATGCGCCTTCTTCATAATTTACCACAAAATGATTAAACCAATTAACTTGTGGCTCAATACCGAAGCTTTCGAGATTTTCTTTTGAGGTAAGAAAATACATACTGGTTCTCAATCCGCCGTTTAAATAATAATATAAATCTCTGAAATCACCATTGTATATATAATTTGCGCCGTTTCCGCCGTTGAACATCATCTGATCGTCCTGCAAAATACCGCAGATTTTTATTTTAACAGAATTGCCTGTGCTGTATTCACTCGCTTCAACAATTTCACCTACTTCATATCCAAAGGTGTCGCAAGCCAAACATTCAAGATATTCGCTGTCGCTTTTGGGTAAATCCCCCTCAATTAGATAGGGAGGAATTTCATCAAATTCTTCCTCTGAATAAACTGCAAGCGTCCCTCCAGTATCAGGCGCTCTGTCGGTGTAAATATCAAGAAGATACGCTTTATCAGGGTCTTCATCATAATTTATTAAGGTACAGCCCTCGCCTGTTACGTTTGTCGCCTTATCAAAGCACTCGTAAATGTCGTCCATGTAAACTAAATTACTTCCTGCAACATTTGGCATTATTATTGCTCCATCCTGAGAAAAAGCGTCCTCGTAAATCGAATAATAAACCGTTCTATCCTCAATAGCGCATATCATTATTACTAAAAGAGCGAAAACCACGCTTAATTGAATAGCGATCAAAAGCTCAAGTGCAAGGCTCTTTTTACTTAGCTTTAGCGCAAAGCTTATATTTTGCTTCATTATTACACCTCCCCGACAAAATTAAGCTTTCTGCCGATATTTCTGCACAAGGTTACAAACAAAACCAGTCCGGAAACTATCGCATAGCCTATCAAAATCAGCAGATACTTATAAATATCAAGACAGTCAATCGCGTTAGGAAAAATTTCCACCATTATGGGATAAAGCAGCTTATGAAACGCAAACAGAGAGAAAGCAAAGACTGGTACACAGACTAGCATTCCCTGCATTAAAAATAGCCTTATACATTTCTTGCGAGTTGAACCGCATAGTCTGAATACAACGATTCTGTTTTTGTTTTTTTCAATAACATATTTGTATAGCACAGCTAAATTTATTGCAAAAAGAAGTGCGACTGCAAAGGTTATCATGATTATTGTGCGGTAATATTTAAAATCTGCTAAAAAAGATAAATTCATGTCTTCAACATAAGCATCATCAGGAAAATTATCACTTACAATATTTTGTATAATTTTATATTCATTATATGTAACAGCCTGTTTAAATTTAATTATCATCGAAGAGTTAAAAGGCGTATCATCATTTAGAGAAGTAAAAGGAATCCGCCAAAACGTCCCATCAAAAGTATTTTTAGGTATCACATCTGATACTATGTATTCTTCTCCTGTAATATTTATAACATCTCCAACGCCAGAGAAAGTATCAAGTCTGAAACACTCATAAGAAAGTGTTGATATTCCAACCATCTCATCTTTTGAGGAATCTGTAAGATCTTCACTTATAACAATATTTTTTTGACTTTTGTTCATTTGCTCATTTGTAAAAGCATAATTTGAAATAGCTTTATTATCCAGAACGTCTTCAATGCCATCGTTTGTAATAATAAAAGAAAAGTCAAACCATGCTATTCCAAAAATATCATTGTCAAGTGTAGCAGAACAAGTTATAAGCTCAATATCATCATATATATCTTCCGGTATGTTTTCAACTAGCTTTATAACATCGCCTTTAGTTAAAGTACTATAATTGTTATAATGAAACTGTTTTAAATCATCTTCATTATTTAAATTAAATGTAAGAAATTCAGTATATTCAGTCATTTCTCCGCTCCAGCCTTTTGCTGAAATAGTAATTTCAGAAGCTTCTGACTCTCCTTGAAGTATTGTTAAATAATAATTTTGATAGACGCAATATGCAAAACAACCAATAATTGCAGTTAAAACCGAGGTGACCATCATAAAAAACAGCAAGGTTTTATTTTCAAAAAATAGATTTCGCAAAAGCTTAACAAGCATATTTATCTCCTCATTTATAATAATATTGCAGAGCATTCCCTCTGCAATATCGCACCAAAATATTAAAAGACTATTTTTCTAGTTATAGTATATGTTCCTTTATTGTTATCATTAGAATCCCTGACATATGAACGATAATAAGCATACCATCCATAATAATATGTATTTTTAGAAGCAGTTACCCTTAGAAATGAACCAGTATTAACATTAGAATTTAAAGTACCCGTTGCATTAGCATATGTGCTACCAGAGGAATTACGTATTTCTGCGCAGGAATAGATCATGCTATAACCATCTTTTTTGCAAATAGTTAAATTAGTAACATCAGTCGTATTGTCATCTGACTCATAACTATATGATTGGACAGTGTTCAGGTAAGTGTTAGTAACCGAATAACTTTTTTCAAGTGTTGTCGCGCCAACCGAAAAAGTGAATGTTGAAAATGTCATAATAACTATACAAAGAATGACGACTTTTTTAAAATATTTCATTTTTATACCTCCATAAAATATTTATCAGTAATTTTTTATCCGTTCAAACTATGTTTATGCAAATTAAATTCAATCAATACATTGGAATCATCCCCTTGAAAAAATTATTGCTAATACCAAACGAAGCATTTTATTATTTCAAACTAAAAATTAAGTTTGAAATAATACTAAAATCCACAAAGCTTTTCTCTTCAATTTTAATATAACACAAAAACGAAACTTTGTCAATATCTTTTGTTAATATTTCAAAAAGTTTGTCATTTGTATACAAATTTTAGCAGGGATTTTTGTTTAAATTAAATAAAAACTCCCTGTGAGTATCTTTCAGGGAGTTTTTGTAAAAGGGAAATATTTAAATTTTTAGATAAATCAGTTATTTTTTAGTTGTGACGCTCTTAACCGCTGAATAAGCCCCGAACAAAGTCTTACCGTTGACTTTTCTGTAGGTTCTGATTCTGTATTTGTATGTCTTATCACCAATTTCATTTACTCTGATAATGTCGATAAATGTGTTGTAATTTTTTTCTAATACAAAGTAGCTTTTTATAATATATAAC
>JAJQCE010000010.1:0-6472 GCA_021202895.1 Ruminococcus sp.
CCTATATTTAGACTTCTACCTTAGTTAGTCCACCCTAAGAGTTTTGCTTCGCAAAACTCCCCTACTGTAGTTAGGAAAAGCACGAACAAAAGTTAGAGCTTTTCATTATGTTTTTGCTTCGCAAACGTCCATACTTTTGTTAGAGTGGCACGAGCAAAGATTAGGACATATGAAATTATTTTTCAAATTACCGATAAATTTTCAACGTTTTCTGCACAAGCACAGTCCTATCTCAAAGTGATGCTTGTGGTATGCTTATATTATGTAATAGTAAATCAATTAACATTACAACCATTTCAGGCATTTTCCCAGCAGGAGGAGATTCAAAATTCGGCTTTAAGTGCGGTACAATTACCATGTGGTGCGTAACTGTGCCGTTAGGTTTAATTTGCGCTTTCCTACTTAAGCTCCCTGTCACAGCCGTTTATATCATCATTAACATTGACGAGATTGTAAAACTCCCTGCTGTCTATATGCACTATAAAAAATACAGGTGGCTTATGCAGTTTACTAATCAAAACTTAATTTGATAAATATTCATATTATAGTGCTTGTTTAACTCCAGCTAAGAAAAGTCAGTACTCAGAAGCCACTGTACGCCGTTTGTGTAAGAACGGATTTTTAAATACCACTGCAAACACCGCACTGACTGCTTGCTGGGTGCATATATTTACACAGTTAAGGTTTTTGACCACAAACGATAATTCTTTCCGATAAACAAAAGAGCCTTTGACGCACTTGACGCAAAGGCATCACTTTAATTTAGACGATGTAAAGCTGGAGGCTTTGGCGTGTTATTTGCTGGAGGATATTGACGCTTCAGCCTCAATTCAAGCATTAGCCGAAACAACGGCTGAAAAGGAGCTTGAGAAGATGTATGTAAGGTATGTTCCGAAAGTGGTTAGGGAATTTTTACTGAAAAAGGGTGAAAAAAGTGAGCAAGGCTAGAAGCAGTGAGCTGTACAAAGGGAGTGACGGCGGCTTGTATGAAATTATTTCTTCAGACAGCGACTGTGCGTTACTCAATAGCTTTGAAACAAAAAGATACATGAGCGTGCTAAAGCCGTATTTTGACAAGGCACAAAACATGATTGATTTTACAAGCTTTCAAAGCTTTGACACCCTTAAAGAAGCAACGGAATTTCAGCAGAAGTTCAAGGAGCTTCTTCAGGATATAAAAAGGGTCAAGAAGCTTGATGTAAGAAAAAACGCACATGTTCGCAAGAAAAGCAAAATGTTGTGAAAAAGTGCTTGACAACATGGTAAATTTATGATACAATGAAATAAGCAAATTTCAAATCCAAAATTTCTCAGGAGGGGTTACAATGAAAACAACACAAAAACTATTATCACTCGCCTGTGCTGCGACAATATCCTTGTCCAGCCTGTGCATGACGACTGAAGCTCTGGGCGGTGAAACGCTTACCTCTGCGGCAAGCTCGGCGGTGAGCAGCATTGTCAGCCTGGACGCAAGCTTCACAAGCAAAAAAGTCACGCTGAAATCCGACTACACCTGCACAACTTCCGCCGTTCGGCTCAATTGGAACAAGGTTAGCGGCGCAAGCGGCTATCGCATTTACAAATATGATTCGTCTGCTAAAAAGTGGGTAAAGGTTAAGACTGTCAAAGGCGGTTCGACCACCACGGCAAGAATAACAGGGCTTTCAGCAGGAAGCAAATATCGTTTCAAAGTCAAGGCTTACAAGCATTACAACGGCAAGACATATTGGAGCAAGGCGAGTACGCAAAAGTATATCGCAACCAAGCCGAAACAGGTGACAATGAAAGCCTCGACTGCTACTCAAAATGCTATCCGTTTGAACTGGAAGAAGGTTAAGTGCGATGGGTATAAGATTTATCAGAAAGTCGGAAATTCTTACAAGATTATTGCAACGGTCAGAGACGGAGATACTACTACATACAGGGTTACGGGTAACGAGTTGTTGAGTACTAATGTTGCTAGGGATGCAGATGTTTTAGAGTCTGGCGCTAAATACTCTTTCAAAGTCAGAGCTTATCGCAAGGATACAGCAGGGAAAGTCGTTTACGGCAAGTGTGGGGTTAAAGTTAAAACAACAAAATATGATATGTCAAATGAGCTTGACAAATATATAGCAAATAACATTACAAGTAACATGACAAATTATGAAAAACTTTGTAAGCTCTGCGAATTTCCTTGCTCATTTGATTATGATGATTGTAACTGTATAACAGGAGCAATTTATGTCTATAATATGGCACGAAAACTTGGCTTTTCTGCTGTAGTAGCTACTTTTACAAGTCGTGTTCACAGCGAGGTAGTTGTGTATATGAACGGAAATTATTATGTTTGCAACTTAGGCTATTATGGAAATGCACCAAGGGATTATTCAATAAAAAAATATAAAACTGCAACAGTAGACGGTAAAAATGTTACAACAAAGTTTTGGAATGCTTGTTCTGGATTAACTTTGTTTAGCCTTGACGTAATTGAAGTGTAAAAGTTCTTTATATGAATGACTCCTTGAGATTGCTTTTTTAATATTATTTTTCTTGAAATGCTTTGAAGAAATTCAAAGCGTTTTTTATTTGTGAACTTAGTATATTATAATACAGATGTAGGCTTATTGATTATTTAGTTGATATAATTTCAGCTAAAGCCCACAATATAATAAAGAGAGTTATCATTATTCATTCATTTATAGGTTCTAAAATTCATTTGAATAAAAAAATCCACTCAAGTATTGTATAATAATATTGAAAGGACAACAATCCTCGCAAGAGGTTTATATATATTCATACGTCAAAAGAACAGGATATAACAAAACCAAGAAAAGAAAGGAGTGGTTTTCTTGAATACATCAAGTAAATCAACATTAAGCAGAGTAATAGCAATGATAGTGACATTTGTCGTGCTAGTTACCACATTGGCAACAACCGTATCGGCGGCAACAGTTTCTTATTCGTGGAATACTTCTTCATTGCCATATTTTAACGGCTATGGAACTGTAAAGGCTCAATATGTTACTAAATTCGAGATAAGCGATCAAAAATACTATGGATTTTGTATTGAGCCAAACAAAAATATGAATGGTTCAACTTATATATCAAGCTATAGCGAAGAAGACTGGGACGCATATAGCAATGCAAACAAATCTTTCATCGCCCTTTGTTGCTATTACGGCTATCCAAATGCTTCAACAGGCAATGCCTATTATTACGCAACTCAGATGTTAATATGGGAAATAGTGGGCGGTTATCGAACTTGTGACACTAGCGATTCTAGTTCATTTGCAGATTGTGATGTCAACTTTGTTAAGAAGACTAGCTATTGGAGCAGAGTTGGTTTGAGCGAAGCAACAGTTTTGACAGCCTACAATAATATTGTTACAAAAGTATCAAGACATTATCAGACACCTGAAAGCATTTTAGATGATAACAATGAATCTATACTTTACTCAACAAAATCAAAGGCACAAGACAATGCTTATCAAATGACTTACAATTTTACAAATAAAAGATACGAGGTTACTTTTAAAGTACCGAAGGCATATGTAAATTCTTCAAATTCCTATGCTTACAGCGATCTTTATGATGACATTGGCGACAACGAGTACTTATCAATTTCAAAAACTTCAACCACAAGCTACATTAAGTATACGGTTTACACCAAGGCTGAATTTAGCGGTACGGCAACGATTAGCACCACGCAGCAAGTTGCATCAGTCTCAACAGATAAGAATATTATCTTAAGTTGGAACCATGCAGGAACACAAACATTGATTAGTGGCGCTGCTTCCCCTTCCGCACAAACCGCCTACATCTCATTCCAAACTCCCGATAATCCAAATCTGAAGGTGTTCAAGAAGTTTACATTGAACGGAAAGAATGTAGGAACAGATGAAGATACGATCAAGGACTACTGTGATGACTGTAAATTCCTTGTCAAGACGTCAATAAACGGCGAGAAAAATTATGTTAAGTTTACAGATAACGGCGACGGCACATGGACATTTAAAGGCTTTACAACAGAGAAATCAAGCGCAACTTACGTTACGCCTATCGTTACACAGAAGTCTGACGGCTACTATTACGGATATTTTGCTTTGATGGATTTGCCCGCAAACGTTTCATCAACGCGTAAATATTACATAGTAGAAACGTCAGGACCAGACGCATTTACCCTTGCGCCTACTAAGCTTGCAACGCTGTCCTCTTTATCCGATGGCACAACAAACAGCTACACAATTACTAATAGCGGAACTTCCAATTATGGCTCTGTTTCAATAACTAAGGAAATCGCGGACGCAAACGGCAACACCATAAGAGCGGCAGCAGACAATGTTGATGAAATCGCAGAAATCTACGGAGACACTAAGTTTGTAGTAGCAATGCGTTTGTCAGGCGAGTATGGAACTATCACCCTTGCAGACGGCACGACAGCTTCAGCGGGCGATTGGGTGTATCTCGCAGGAAGTGTGTGCAAGAATCCAGCTAACTGGAGCAGTCACGCTTTAAAGGACGAAGGCGTTGAAGCCTATTCAGCAGGCGACGGCGCATACTACATGAACACAATCCTTGATGGCTCTTTCACCAATGGTATGTGCGCAAACCCAGACTATCTTACAACAGACATCAGTGAAGCATCAGTCTTCACCGTGGGTCATACATACACAGTAAACAGCGATGGCTCAATCGATTATGGCGATCATTTTGGAGAGATTTTCATAGATGGAGCTATGTTAAATTCAAAAGGAGCCGTTCCTGAGATGATATTCATTGAGGTTGAACACGCAGACGGTTATGGTCTGACAAACGTTGATATGTCTACATCTTACGAGCTTGATGAGTTTAATGATATAGCCGATACAGCTGCGGAGCGTCGTCAATTTGTAGGATCGGTTGTTACAGGATACGACAGCAACTACGAAAATTTGGCACAGCCTGCCGTTGCGACAGTTATAGTAAACAACGAAGGAGTATCAGAGGGTGTTGAACCATTACTAAACTATTCAATGCCGATGGAACTTAGAATCAAAAAGACAGACGCTGATACAGAAGAACCAATTGAGGGCGCAATCTACGGTCTGTATTCAACTAAGAGTACAAGTTCAAAATATCTTCTGGAAAGCGCAACTACAAATTCAAACGGAGTAGCAACATTCAGCTACAAGCTGACCTACAACAACACCTATTACGTTAGAGAAATTTCCTCGCCGTCAGGATATACATTAGATACAACGTGGTATGAAGTTACAGACAGCACTCTTACATCTGAACATATTTCAAAATCAATCTTTTTGAATATAGATGAGTTCTCTTCTGCGCTAACCAAAATTACCTACGTAACCGATGAACCCTACAAGCTGCAAATTCAAATCGACAAAGAAGATGATGAGAACGACATAGCAATTGAGGGCGCAGTATTTGCCATTATCACCAATCAGGATTTAACATCAGAAGAAACTGCAAAGATAGTTATCGGCGGATCAGGTCTTACTTCGGGCAGCAGCAATCTTGACAAATCAGCCGCAAATAAAGCTTATAGTGAAGGCGATGTAATAGCCTACCTTACGACTGATTCAAAGGGATATGCAGAAATCAACGGATTGCCTTTAGGCGAATATGACGATGATAAGGATGAATTTGCTTATAGCTATACCATACAGGAAACAGAAGTTCCCGAACCGTATGTAATAGACGAAGAAACCTATGAAGTAAGTGGAATAAGTGAATCCGATATTTCCATTGCACAAACCTCACGCTGGAACATGGCGTTATGCTCGTTTACCTACAACGCAGTAAACTATCCTGAAACTGTAAAAGTTACAGTTACTAAAACAGGCTATGACGATGAACCAGTTGAGGGCGTAGTATTTGACGTATATGCGGCAGAGGATATTATCTTAAGCAATACAACACTTTACAGCGCAGGCGACTATATCGGTTCGCTTTCTGCAACAGATTCAGACGGCAGAGGCTATTCAGAGTATGAAATTGAAGCCGACACATTGGCAGGAACAGCAACAGTAACACTTCCTATCTATGTAGGCTTTAATTACTACATCTTAGAAGATGAGTCAACCGTTCCTGATGGCTATGTAGCCTCAACGGAAAAATATGAGTTCACGGCTGCATACGGTGGAGTTACAGTTGACAGCGTTGAAATCAGCATGACAATTCCTAACGACTATACAAAGGTTCATTTCACCAAGTACGAAATTACAGGCGAACACGAACTAGAAGGAGCGATCCTTCAGGTGATCGACAGCGACGGAAACGTAATTGAAGAGTGGACGTCCACCACAGAGGATCCCGAAATCATAGCGACATTAGTTGCAGGCGAGACCTACACACTGCATGAAGAGGTTGCTCCTAACGGCTATGTGATTGCAAACGACATTGAGTTTACTGTATCAACAGACGGAAGCGTTGACGTTGTTGAAATGTATGACGATACAACCAAGGTTCAGATCACCAAGTACGACATCAC
>JAJQCE010000010.1:6572-14484 GCA_021202895.1 Ruminococcus sp.
ACAGACGGAAGCGTTGACGTTGTTGAAATGTATGACGACATAATGACGGGAACACTTGAGGTTCACAAAACTACCGAGGGCATGCTTAATGTTGAGGGAATAAGCTTTGTACTCAGCGGAACATCAGACGTTGGAATTGAGGTTGAACTGACGGCAGTTACAGACGAAAACGGAATCGCAACCTTTGAAGCTGTACCGATCGGAACATACACAATTACTGAAGACAGTGAAACCACTCCTTACGCTTATCTGACGGCTGACGCTGTTGAAGTTCAGGTTTACTATGCGCAGACTACAACGCAAGAGGTTTACAACAACGAAAAGACAGGTACACTTGAGGTTCACAAGACGACAGAGGACATGACGAACATTGAGGGTATAGACTTTGTTTTGAGCGGAACGTCTGACAGCGGCAGAGAAATTGAAATTACTGCAACTACAGATGCAAATGGAATCGCAGAGTTTGAAAATATCCCGATTGGAACTTACACGATTACAGAGGACGGCGACACAGTGCCTTATGGTTACTTGACTGCGGACGATGTAAGTGTTGAGGTTTACTATGCTGAAACGACGGTTCAGGAGGTTTACAACGAGGAAATACCTGAAACCGAAACGGACACGCCAAAGACGCCGAACCTGAAAACAGGCACGGCTCTGCTTGGCACAGCTTCGCTTTTAGGTGTTGTTATCCTTGTTATTTCTTTTAGAAAGAAAAAGAACGAGTAATGCTTAACCTAATTGAGTGCTTTACTTTTAAGCTTTTAAGTGAAGCACTCTCATGAGTACCGAAGGAGCTTTCCTTCGGTACTCATGAGAGGATGATTGACAAAGAAAATAAGATTAATGACTTTTGTAAATAATCAGTTAATAATATCAAAAACGGATTGACGTTTTAGCTAAAATAGCATATAATATAATTAGCTAAAATAATGGAGGTGTTATTATGATTACTGTAAGTGCAACAGACATTCAAAACAATTTTGGTCAATATTTGCAAGCGGTACAATCAGGTGATGAGGTTTTAATCTTAAAAAATGGGAAGGAGATCGCAAGACTAATATCCAACAAATCAGCTGTTTCTTATCTTACAGATTCATTTATAGGTGTTTTGCATAACGATCAAGATGAAGAGAAAATCAGAGAAGAAAGGTTAAGTCGTTATGAAAGTAATGATTGATACAAATATTTTGCTTGACGTTATGTTTAATCGTGCCGATTTTGTCGAGGCATCATCGAAAATATGGAAGTTGAGTGAAATAAAAAAGATTCACGGCTATATTTGTGCTTTGTCTATACCAAACATAGTATATGTCTTAAGAAAAGAACTGACGCCAGAAAAAGTACAAACAATAGTCAATCAAATTTCACTTATTTTTGAAATTGTTGATTTAAAAGCTTCTGATCTAAAATTAGCAGCTGATATGAAGCTTAGTGATTATGAGGATGCAATTCAAATTGCGTGTGCATATCGTTTAAAAGCAGACTTGATTGTCACTCGAAATATTCGTGATTTTTCTGAAAGCAAGATTCCTGTTTTGAATCCAGATGAATTATTAGAAAAAATCAGAAACGTTGAAACGCTTTGAAGAAATTCAAGGCGTTTTTCTTTGAAAGGAAGAATATACATGATGATTTTGCTTATAATTGCGGTCGCTATTGGTGCGATTGATATTGTGACATTTGCTCTCTTAGCTAGAGCAAACAAGGAAAAGAATAAGTGCATAACCGTTTACGATTCAAACGGTTCGGTGGTAGGAGTTATTGAAAAATGAAATTTGTATATTAAACACTTGACAATGTATATACTTTATGATATAATATATTCAGGAGGTGTTTTTTATGACACAAATTAATTTTAGAATTGATGAAGATTTAAAGGTAAAATCCGAACGTGTGTTAAAATCTATGGGTCTGAATATGTCATCGGCAATAACAATGTTTTTAACAAAGGTTTCGGTTGAAGAAAGGATTCCTTTTGAGGTTACTGTTCCAAAACTGCCTGCCAGTATAAGTGCCGATTTGATGACAGCAGAAGAGATTCACAGTAAACTTGCAGAAGGGTATAACGATGCTCTTCAAGGAAATATCAAAAATGCTTCTGTAGCATTTGAGGAGTTTAGGAGAAGTCATGGCTGATAAATATGAGGTCACTGTGACTGATAAAGCTTTGAATGATATGGAAAGTATTTATTACTACATTTCAGAGAATCTATCATCTCCAATATCAGGTATGAATCAATATAACAGAATTGCACAAGCGATAGAAAGTTTAGATGTGTTCCCTGAAAGAACAAAACTCGTAGACTTTGAACCTGAACGTTCGATGGGTTTTCGACAACTTCTAGTCGATAACTATTCAGTGTTCTATTTTGTTAGCAATAACAAGGTAATCATTACAAATGTGATTTACAGTTCATCAGATATTGAAAAAAGGCTGCTTGACAGTTAAATATGAAAATAAGGGAATCTCCCCACATGAGCTGAGGGAGATTTTTTTGTTGAAGATGAAAAAGAAAAATGGCTGACAACTGCTACTCTCACATTTGTGAGAGGTGCGTAAACCGAAAGCTGACGGTCAAGCATATGCGGACAGCAAATACAAATTGCTAGTCAGCAGTAACAAATATGTGGACGTTCAGGTTCGTTTTACGGCACATCAACAAAATGCTTCAACAGGACAACCGTTGAAAGAGTCAATATTGTTTTGCATTGATTTGATGCCTGATAACAGAGAAGTCTTTTCAAAGACACTGAACATTGACGAGAATTTCTTGATGAAACTTGTTAGCAAAGAAGGCAACGAAAAATATCGTGACAAAAAATTGCTTGCATTATCAGAAAAGTTAATGAAGCCGTTAATCAAAACGGTTTGAACTAAACAAAACAAAATATATGCTTAAAAGAGGGTCTGATACGATCCTCTTTTTTGCTTGAAAGGATAACTAATGAAAAGACAAATCCAAAAATGCATTGCTTCTGTTGTATTAGCCTTTTGTTTGGTTTTAATGACAGCAATCAACACCGGAAAGCTCGATCCGCTTCTAAACAAGCTCGACTTTCTCGACCTGATGAGTGAGTCGGAAGCAGAAGATGATTCAAGCAGCACAAAATCTAACACGAATATAGAGTCGGTGATTAGTGTAGACGAAATCCCCGACTACAGTGGAGAGGCTTATGTTGTGGTAAACAACAACGAGCCTCTTTTTCTTTCGGACGGAGCGGAATATGACACCTCAACCGCTTGGGAAATCTATTCCGATTTGGACGAGCTGGGACGCTGTACAGAAGCATTTGCTAACGTGTGTAAAGAGCTTATGCCGACTGAATCGAGGGACGATATATCCTCGGTTACACCGACAGGCTGGCACAATGCGCAATATGATTTCATCGACAACGGCGGCTGGGTGTACAATCGCTGTCATTTGATAGGCTACCAATTGACAGCCGAAAATGCAAACGAAAAAAATTTAATCACAGGCACTCGTCAGCTAAATATTGACGGAATGCTAGATTGGGAAAACCTTGTTGCTGATTACATCGAGGAAAATGATGAAAATCATGTCCTTTACCGTATGACACCGATATTTGATGGTGACAATCTGCTCGCTGATGGCGTACTTATGGAGGGCTACAGTGTTGAGGATGAGGGACAAGGCGTTGAGTTTTGTGTGTTTGCCTACAACGTTCAGGACGGTGTGGAGATTGATTATGCGACTGGGGAGACGAAGGCAGAATGAAAATCCCCTGCTTGTGGCAAAGGGATTGACAAGGCTTACTTTTCATCCTTTGAAACAATTGATATTGTATATCCCAAAGGACTTAATACTTTGAAAAGCGTATCGATTTGAGGGGTTGAACGCATACTCTCAATTCTTGCAATTGCTGGCTGTTTAACGCCGCTTAATTCAGCAAGATCTCGTTGAGACAAGCCTTTTTCCTCTCTCGCTTCAATAAGTTTGCCAATTAGAGCAGTTTCAAATTCAATCTGTTCCCTTTCGGCTTCATTCACCTTTGTACTATCGTTGATATAGTCATTAAAAGTGGTGTATTCTTCACCATTAATATTAATACTCATGCTAATTACTCCTCTCTAAAAAATCTTTAAGTTTAAGTCTCGCTTGTTCCAGTTCTTTCGGCGGTGTCTTTTGTGACTTCTTGATGAAGTGATGAAGCAGCACAAACTTATTATCCTTCCAATAGAAGAAAAATATACGGTTTCTTAAAGGGCGTAGCTCCCATATGTTGCCTTCAATGTGCTTGACTATTGGTTGTCCCACTCTTGTTCCATACTCAGAAAGTGCAGATAAATATGCAAGTATTTTTGTTCGATTTACTCGGTCGGTTTTACTTGTTTTAGCTTTCTCCGCTAATTCATCAAGGTAGTCTTCAATTTCCGACTTGCCATTTCGATTATGATAGAAAATTATTTCGTACATCATTTACCTCCATCACTATTCTGTTTTATATATGATAACATATTTGTTATCAAGAATCAAGGCTTTTATGAGGATTTTTTATAAATATTTTATTAATGAGTAGGAGAACACGCAATGATAAAGGAAATGCAAATTATATATGATTTCAAAAAAGAAAAAGAAAAATATGTCAACAAATTGACAGATAATGTGCTGTCAAACAAATAAAAATATACGAAAGGAAGTAATAAAAATGCTAAACAAAGTAATTTTAATGGGAAGAATCACTCACGATTTGGAGCTTAAAACAACACCTTCGGGAGTTGCGGTGATTAGCTTTTCCGTTGCGGTCGAGAGGTCGTATGCAGCTAAAGGCGATCAGCGGCAGACAGACTTTGTAAACTGCGTCGCATGGCGGCAGACGGCAATTTTCATCAGCAAATACTTTGCGAAAGGGCGCATGATTGCGATCACGGGAAGTCTTAGAAGCAGAAGCTATGAGGATAAAAATAGTGTGACGCACTACGTTACTGAGGTTTATGTAGACGAGGTTTCGTTTACTGGCGAGCCTAAGAAAGAAGAGGTCGCTGTACAAGCGGAGAAATCGCAAGTAAAGTCGCAGGTAAAATCAATAGGCGATTCGCACGACAAGCACTATGAGGAAACGGCAATGCCTTTAGTTGAAAATGATTATTCAAATCTTGAAATGTTCAAAGAGGACGGCTTGCCGTTTTAAAGGAAAGGAGACAGCATGAAAGATACAACTGCAAAGGAATCAAAAAAGAAAATAGATCGCACGGGCAAGATTTTTTTGCCTGCGGTTTTTAAAAACTCTATCGGTGTTTCAAACGGAGAAACTGTCAAGCTGCTTTTGAGGGGCGATGAAATCGTTGTGAAAAAGGACAAAAAAACCTGCGTATTTTGCGGCACAGACAAAAACGTTTCGGATGTAATGGGGAAAGGCGTTTGTAAAAATTGCATTGAGGAAATTAAGGTGGAGAGGTGAGTAAATGTATGGATGAGATAATAGATTTACTGGGAATTTCTCAATTTGACGAATTTGACGACGATGAGGAGTACGATGAGGTGATTATTTACACTGAGGAGGATATAAATGAAGCAAAGCAAAATGCGCGAAGAAATGGCGGCGGAATTTGTAAGGTGTCTGAATGAAGAAAAAATCCCCTGGCGTAAGGTCTGGAGTGTTAAAAGGCAAGCTAACGCCTTAACGGGCAATGAATACAAAGGTGTAAATCAGTTTTGGCTTTCTTTCATTGCAAATGAAAACGGCTGGGAGGATTCCAGATGGGTAACGTTTACCCAGGCTAAAAAGCAAGGCTGGTCTGTAAAGGCAGGTTCGCATGGAACGCACATTGAATATTGGAGTGCTTACGACACAGAGAAAAAGAAAAACATATCATTTGAAGAGGCTCAGCGAATAATTGACAGTGATCCTGATTCAAAGGAGCGTTTTACAGTAGTCACTAAAAATTCCACAGTCTTTAACGGAGAACAAATTGACGGCATACCGCCGTACGAAGATAAAGAAAAGCTCGTCTTAAGTTCAGACAAGCTTCTTTCTTTGAGAGATACTTTAATTGACAATATGAAAATCTCCTTTTCAGAGGGCGGAGAGCAAGCCTTTTACAATCCGCTTTACGACAAGGTGACAATGCCGAAAGTTGAACGTTTTATCGGCGAATATGAATACATGGCGACATTCTTTCACGAGTGCGCTCATGCGACGGGACACGAAAGCCGAATGAACAGAGCTTTAAGCGGAGGGTTTGGCAGTGAAGAGTATGCGAAAGAGGAACTGAGAGCAGAAATTGCATCGGCTTTTACCGCTATGGAAACAGGGATAAGCGGTGCGGAGCTTGAAAATCACAAGGCGTATATTCAGAGCTGGGCAAGAGTTATCGAAAGCAACCCAGACGAGCTTTTTCGCGCGATTAAAGATGCTGAAAAAATTACAGATTATTTGATTGAAAAGAGTGACTTTAGGGAAAAGCAGCTACAGCAAACTATCGCTGTAAGCGAGGACGAGCCGGCGAGAAAGATTGAGCAGAACAGGAGAGAGGAAAAGCTTTTTAAGGAGCAGCTTCACCGATTGATTGAGGGCGACAAAAAGCTTGCAAGCAGACCGTTGATAATTGGAAAAACGCCTAATTCGCTTGTAATATGCGGAGCTGACGGAAGCTACGATTTACAAATTCTCAAGAGCGTTGTAGACAAGGCTTTAAAGCCTGAAAACAGAGATGAAAACGGAAAGCTTGTAGGAAAAACAGGTCACGGTTTGACAGAAAAACAGCTTATAAATGTAATTGACAACATAAAGAACCCCGTGATGATATTACGAGGTTCAAAGGAAAATTCACTTGTCGTTGTGACGGAAATTAAGGACAACAAAGGGAGAGAAATTATTGCCGCTATAGCTCTTGATAAAAGAAAAGAGTTTAGTTATGTAAACAACATAACCAGCACATACGGCAGAGATGATTTTGCTGAATATATTGAAAATCAATTCAAATCGGGTAATTTAATTGCAGTAAACAAAGAAAAAGCCGACAGAATGCTTCATTCCATAGGGAAATGGTATCCCGAGGAGAACACATTCATCAGCTTTGATAACAGTATAACATACACAACGGCAAATGTCAAGGGGTTTGAAGCGAAAGATTTTGAAAAAATTGTGAATTTTGAAAAGGAGGAAAATGAAGCAATGCCTGAAATTGAAGAACCACTGCTTGAGAAATACGCTGAAATAAATGAACAACCGCTTGACGCTAGCCTTTCGTCATACAAAGTAAGCGAGGACGAACAGCTTAGAATAGCGAGAAAGATTGAGCAGAACAGGAGAGAGGAAAAGCTTTTTAAGGAGCAGCTTCACCGATTGATTGAGGGCGACAAAAAGCTTGCAAGCAGACCGTTGATAATTGGAAAAACGCCTAATTCGCTTGTAATATGCGGAGCTGACGGAAGCTACGATTTACAAATTCTCAAGAGCGTTGTAGACAAGGCTTTAAAGCCTGAAAACAGAGATGAAAACGGAAAGCTTGTAGGAAAAACAGGTCACGGTTTGACAGAAAAACAGCTTATAAATGCAATTGAAAATATAAAAAATCCCGTAATGATTTTACGGGGTTCTAAGGATAATTCACTTGTGGCTGTGACGGAAATTAAGGACAACAATGACAGATATGTTTTTGTTACTATAGACTTAAACAAAAAAACTAGATATGGGGAAGTGAACAATATAACTTCGTCATATGGAAGAGATGATATAGGAGCATATTTTGAAAGAGAATTTTCTAAAGGTAATTTGTTGTCTGTAAATATAGAAAAAGCCGACAGAGTGCTTCATGCCATAGGGAAATGGTATCCCGAGGAGAACACATTCATCAGCTTTGATAACAGTATAACATACACAACGGCAAATGTCAAGGGGTTTGAAGCGAAAGATTTTGAAAAAATTGTGAATTTTGAAAAGGAGG
>JAJQCE010000010.1:14584-122919 GCA_021202895.1 Ruminococcus sp.
GTCAAGGGGTTTGAAGCGAAAGATTTTGAAAAAATTGTGAATTTTGAAAAGGAGGTTGAGCTCAAAGCCTATGAGCGTTACTCAACCGACGAATGGCGAGCGGAGGAAAAGGGGTTTAAAGCCGTTCGTGAAGCTCCCAGCGTTTACTTTGATATTGACGGTACTTTAGGCTATTGGTACAAGGACGGAAAGGGCTTGCCGCTTGAAGAAATTCTGAACCCTAAAAATCACTATTTTAGGGATATTGAGCCTCATCCGATGATGGTTGAGCTTGCTCGTCAGTTACATAACAGCGGCGTTGACGTGTGTATCATAAGCGCCGCCGACAGAGACACCTTTAGGGACAAGTGGGAATGGATTGATAAGCATTTACCGTTTATTCCGAAAGAAAATATCTGCTTTGCACCTTTAGGCGCAGACAAGTCTGAATTTGTAAAGGGCAATGCCGAGCATTCGATTTTGATTGACGACTACAACAAAAATTTAGCCGAATGGACGGGAAAATCAATCAAAGCGATTAACTTTATCAACTCTCATCAGCTTAAATACGATGAGATTGACTTTACCACGCAGGAGGAGCTTTTGAAAGCAAATCCAACGTGGGCGGCGAAGGACTTTAAAAAAGAAATCTTAGCCGCAAGGGATTTTGTGCTTGACGAGATTAAGGTGCAGGAGAATAATATCAGGTTTGGCAAGGAGGTTGAAAAAAGTCTTTCTGGAGAAATGCCGTTCTATAGTGCTTTAAAGGTTTGCGACACACCGAAGATTCTTTTGGATGTAGGCTGTGAACAGCTGCCTATGCTGTATACGCAGAAGCATTTGAAAGATGCAGTTAAGCCTTTAAACGTAAATGAACATCATCACGGATTAACAGTATCTCAGATAAGTAAACTTCCAAATTTGATTAAAAATCCAGTGATGATTTTTGATTCTTTTTCTAAAAAAGACAGCATCGTTTTAGTGACTTCTGAACTAGATTCTGTTGATAATCCTATTTTTGTGAGCATAAAACCAAATGGTAATGGCAGATACATGGTTGAGGACATAGAATCTAATTTTATTACAAGTGTTTATGGCAGAAATGACTTTAAAAACTTTTTTAAAAGAGTAATAAATGAAGATAAACTAATTTATTTTAACAAAGAAAAAAGCCAAGAATTGTTTGAGAGATGGGGAGAACAATACTCCGAATTAACAAACAACCTTGACTCTAATATTATTATACACCAAAGTCGAAATATTGTCAAGGGAGGTGATCGAAAAAGTGATGAACAAAGTGTAAACATTGAAACCGAAAAAGGCAAAGGAGGCGGTAGTGAGATTAGTGAGGTAAATGAAGAAGAAGTAATAGAAAAGAGTTTAGAAGAAAGAAACGAAATTGAATTTTATGAAAACGAAATTGAAAACAGAGGTATTAACATGAGCAACTTTTACAAGGAACAGGAAGGAAAAACAAAGGTAACTATCAGGGTAAGTCTGATTGAAGACGGAGAAAACAAAAAGGCAAACGTAAGCGTTTCGGTGGGGAACTATGCAATTGACAATTGTCGGATTATGGACGGCAGGAACGGATTGTTTGTTTCACCGCCGTCAAAAGCGTATAAGGCGCAGGATATGAAAACAGGAGGGTACAAAACAAATTACCGTTCCTCAGTTTATTTCAGCGACGACTTTAAAAATTTTTTAAACGAAAAAGCGATTGTTCAGTATGAGAACAAAGAACAACACAGGATTGATTATCTCATAGATGCAAAAGCAGAGCTTGAGGGCGTAAAAATCACTTTGCTGGACAGTCAGCAGTCGTTAGCCGCTGTATCAGTAAATATAGGCGAAATTGGCGAAGCGAGAAATATGTTTCTCAGAACAAACAACGATGGGTTGTATGTTATCGATTATCCTAAGACGGTAACCGTAAACAAGGACGGAAGCAAAGCTTACTCGTCACAGTTTTTCCCTGCAAATCATCAGACAGCGCAGGAGCTGAAAGAGCTAGTGGTTACAGCGTATGAAAATGCAAAGGCGAGTCCGTATGCTTTAGACAAGGAGTTTCAGAGCGTAAATTCCCTTAAATCGCAGGAGCAAAACTCGTTTGTAAACGCTGAAAAGGGACTTGGAGAAAGTGAAGAACTTGAAGAAGCTGTAGGCAGAGGACGATAGCTTGCTTTACAGTAAAAAGGAGGTGAAGAGCATGGAAATCACAAGAAAAATAGGCAGCAGACCGTACACAATAGAGCTGTCTGAGGAGGAAATGAAAAACGCATACAACGAGGTTGATTCTCAGCTCATGACGGCAAAGGTTTTTCAATATCTTGACTCAGTTGAAAGCGTCGGTCAGATCCCGTCTGAGCTGCTCTATTCGGAACGCTTTGTTGATCTGGTGCTTGCAAAATTAAGCATTATCAAAGCAAATTACAATGAAAACATAGCCGAAGCGGTAAGCATGGCGGTTGATTATGAAATAAAAGCGGGTACAATGCCGGAGCTGCTTGCTTCAAACACGGCGGACATTGTAATAGACAAGCTTAATCGGGTAAGCTACAGACTTGGAACGGATTGCGGCAGCTTGTCAGTTACGCTTAAAAACGAGCCGCACACAATAATTAAATCGCTGAACCAGTCGGCGGCGGTAGATAGCTGCAATGAAGCGCAAAAATCGGCGATAAGCGCCTGCACGTCGATTGTTGAAAAGTACAAGGCGGCAGTAGACGCAGGCAAAGCTGTTTACAGAAAGCGGAGAATGCATCTGGACGCTGAAAAGAATTGAAAACGGCAATCCTGTTTCTGCGCTTACGGTGAAAAAAGAAATACGAAAAATGCCAGTAATCAGCCAAGTGATGAAAAAGCCGCAAACTGAATATGAAAAAATAATGCTAGGCAAGGTAAAGAAAAACGACAATGTTCATTACACTAAAATCGAAAAATACTTAACTCAGCTATCCAGCGACGGCATTGACAAAACTGCTGTCGCAAAGGATGCAAAGAAAACGGTCAATAGAATAGCTGTTTTGTCCAAGCAGGAAAAGGATTTACTTAATAGCTATATCGACAGCTTTCACAATGGGTGAAAAAATCAAAAATCTAAAGAAAGGAAAAAGCACGACTCCGCCCAGTCGTGCTTAAATTATTATGAAAATACCAAATGCTATAATCTCGTTGTCAGGCAACTGTATCAAAGTTGCCTGTAAGCTTTACAGCTTGACAAATGAACTCCGCACCAACAAAAACGGATTCGAGATTTGTGTGAAACAATCCACAATCGCCGTAAGCTGCGGACTTAGCTTGTCTACAGTCAAGAGAGCTTTGAATACCCTTAGCGAAAATGGTTTGATAGTAAACCGCTATCGTGTTACGAGGGACAACGGTTATCAAGGCTGTTATCACTACACACTGGCAATTCCAAACAAATATTTTTTTATGCGCAGCGACATCCTTTCGTTCGCTCTTTCCTCAAGAGAATTTAAGCTCTACGCTCTAATGTGCAAGCTGCGCTCAAACAAGACAAATTCATTTTACCAGTCACTTAACGATTTATGCGCATTGTCAAATTTGAGCAAATCAGACCTTTGCCGCACAATCAATCTGCTTGCCGACAAATTTCTAATCGCTAAACAGTGCAAGCGCACAAGCTTCGGCGACTTTACCGACAACACATATTTTGTAATCGGCAGATTCTGCGGACGCATAAAGCAAAAAACTAAAAGAAAACTATTTGAATTTATCTCTGATATTATTATACCACAAACAAGAAATTTTGTCAACTGCTTTTTGAAACTTTTTGCAAATGTTCACATAAGGGGTAGTGGTTAATTTGACACCTCATATATGATACCCACTATTTTTCTATCTCTTAAAGAAAAGAATTACTTGTTATATATCTAAATTAGATCATAGCTAATATTAATATTTTTATATCTCTCAAGCGATATATCTTTAATCACAAGATTATCGCTATTTTTGCGTTTTGATAAGTTTACGGGCTTGGTTTTTAATCAAAGGCGGCTTTTTTCTTTTAAAAGACCGATTTTTACTTGACAAACAAGGGTGAAGTAGGGTATAATTGAGTTGAAAGAGGGTGATGTTCGTGCAAACTAAGACTAGCGACGACTATATCTGTTTAAGGAACTGGATTGAGGACAACATTTCAGGAGATGACAAAATTTTGTACGGCGTTTCAGCTTTGGAATATTTGCAGTTGTTTACAGGCTATGTCGGCGAAAGCACTATTGAAGTTTATTCGCTATTTCAAGGGAAAAGCAAGAACGTAATATATAAACTGGTAGATTCTTTTGAACAAATAGACTTTGAAAAATGTGGGAATTTGTTGTGTTCTACCGTTAATCAAGCAATTAACGATCTTCTTGAAGATGAAAATGCTGACGAGCTTGTTTTAACTGAAGCCTTAAGTAATTATTATTATTCACACAATGAAAGTGTTGCCAGATTAAAAATAAAGCCCTCAAATATGGAGAAATTTAGTCACTATATGAGTTGGGCTATAAGGTATTTTGATATGTAAGGACGTGAAGATAAATGACAGAACACGAAAAAGTAATGTACGAGATTTTGGCCTGCCTTTCTAATTCAAATTCTCCGCTTGTGTTTAAGGGAGCGTTAATTACAAGACTTATTTTAGAAGAAAATAACTTTTATGACGTATCAAGACAAACAAAAGACATAGATGTGAATTGGGTGGGTGATCCTCCAAGCATGGAAATCCTTACTCGTACAATTGGTTTTGTCAAGCAAAATTCAATGGAAAGCAGAACCAATTTTGATGTACTCAAACCAATTTGTGCAGACGTCTGCACAAAAGCAGACTGTTTTGGTCTCTTTTCTTTCAAAGAAAAATGCTTGACAATGTAAAGAAAAAGTAGTATTATGTAAATAAGGATAAACCAATGTTTGAAAGGAGATAATTTGCATGCGTGAAACTTATGAGATTCATTTAACTGAACATCATTACAGCGAAGAGATTTACACGATAGAGCAAATAAAAAATCTCTTGCTACCTGTATTTGAAAACTACAATGTTAATAGTGCAACGCTGTTTGGTTCTTATGCTAAAGGTCTTGCGTGTGAAAGAAGCGATGTAGATATTCTCGTTGATAGTGGTTTGAGAGGAATACGTTTCTTTGGCTTATTAGATGACGTTGTGACAGCACTCAACAAGCCTGTTGATCTCATTGACGTGATTGAAGTGCGAAAAAATTCAGAAATAGAACAGGATATAAAAAGAACAGGAGTTTTGATTTATGAACGAGCATGATAAAAAAACTTTATTAAAAATTAAACAACACGCTTTAAATATTAAAGAATATTCTTCAAAATGTTTTGATTGTCAAGATTTTTGTGAAAATACCATGATTTCCGATGCTTGTGTCTTTAACCTTTTGCAAATAGGTGAACTAACTAACTATTCATTATCTAACGAAACAAAACAGCAAATGTCCACAGTGCCTTGGAAAGAAATTTATGGCATGAGAAATAGAATTGTTCATGGATATGAACAAATAGATATACACATGATATGGAGCACTATCCAAAACGATATTCCTGTTTTGGTTGAGGAAATAAACAAGGCTCTGAACGAAGAAGACGGCGATGATGATTTCATTTCGCCTGAATTTGGCAGAGGCAGATAAGTGAAAAGACCGCTTTTTAGGCGGGCTTTTTCATTCTGAAAGATATTGATTTCTTGTCTTTTTTTGAATTTGGCTGTATAATAAAACTTCCAGGCTAGTTTTGTACAGTCTGTGACGTGTGTAAAAATGGAGGTTTGACTTATGACAAAAGAGGAATCGATGCCAACGTTCAGAGAGTATGCGAAAATTGTATTAGAAATAAAACGATACAAAATTCGAGAATCGTCTTTCGTTCTGCATTGGGAGCAGATTGTCCGCAATCATCTAAACCCGTACTTTGGCGAAAAAAGACTTGATGAAATTCGCCGAAACGATGTTGAATTTTACTTCATTGCCAAAAGAGAATATACTCGATCGTATCTAAAAAATCATTTGTGCGTGCTTAATGAGATATTTACTAATGCCGTAGCAAATGACATTTTGAACAAAAATCCATGTGAAAAATTCATCTTGCAGGTAGGTGCAAAATCAAAGAAAAAAACAGTGTACACGTCTGAAGAAACAGAATATGTATTAGATTTTTGTAAAGACCATCGATTTGGATTAGATGTTGATCTTATGTTAAGATATGGGGTGTCTAAATCAGAGCTTCTCGGTATCAAGTGGAGCGACATTGATTTTAAAAATCAAATTATACACATTTGCCGAAGCGTTACTCCATCGCAAAATGCAAACGGAAACGGTGTTGTGATTGACAGTACAAAAAACGAATACCGTACACGGGATCTCGCAATTGCAGAACCGACAATTGAGCTTATCAAGAAAAAATCACAAAGTATTGTGATCGGCAGAAATGTACATAAAAAGCTTGAAGGCAAAGTCAAAAACACTGAATTTTTGATTTACAACAGATACGGAGAAGTGATCAATCCCCGAACATGGCAACGGCGGCATTATGATGTTTTCATGTCGCAAATGCAAAACTATTATGCGGATTTGGGAATTGACATTCCAATACTAAACCCTCACGAGCTGCGTCATACAAGGGCATCTATTTGGGTAAACGAGGGTAGGAATCCTTATGCTATTATTACTGAAATGGGCTGGTCGGATTTTAGTATGCTTAACAAAATTTATGCTCACAGGGATATTATGCAGCTTAGAAAACAGTTGGATATATAGCGTCATCGGCCTTTCTTGAAACAAAATTTTTAAGACCGCTTTTTAGGCGGTCTTTTTGTAGGGTTTCACTTCCATTTTAAACCATTTTGTGCAGACGTCTGCACAAATCAAGTAAAGCTCTTTTCTTCCGAAATTCCTTGACAAATTCGATAAGGTGTGATAAAATATATTCAAAGGGCATTGCATAGCGGTGAGCGGTTCAAACTTTCCCTCGCAAGGGGGTGAGCCATATGAGCGTTATCGAAATACTTACACTGCTTTTAGTAGTGATTGAGATAATTAACATGAGCAACAACAAAAAGAAATAACCGCCCCACACCACATAGGACGATTATTAACAAATAAATAACAACAATATGAGGATGAACCGCAAGCCATAAGGCTTTTGCAGTGTCCCTTTCTATTTATATTATACACCACAATTCCCATCTTGTCAAGTACTTTTTCAAAAATTTTTTTGCTTCCATATTAAACCAATTTGTGAATTCAAATTCACAGCAAATTGCACAAAAAACTACTGAAAAATTTGTGCATTATTTTTCTAAAATAATGTGCCTTTTTTGCCAAAAATCCTTGACATTGTGCTTTTTTTGTGTTATAATAATGTTAGTGAAATACAAAACAAGCTTGTGTGTGTGACCACACACACAAGCTCATAACCGCAAAAAGCTATTGGCGTAGCTTTCGGACTTAGTTTTGAACTTACTGCTATTATTATAGCATGAGTAATAGATTTTGTCAAGACCTTTCGCTGAAGTTTTTTTGTGGCGAGAGGTTTTTGTTTTCATTAGCAACTTGAATAGCAACTTATGTTGCCCTGTATATAAACGGCAAACTCCCATTTTATGACTTATGACGCCGTTTACAGCGGAATTGAATAGCGACTGCCGCTATTGGACGTGAACCTACCGAAACTGTAGGACAGCAACGTCGGATGAGATTGAGAAGCGGCGAACTCACAGATAGTTTACAGTGTGCCATGACAGCGCAAATAGCTTTTACACGACTGGAATTTAGCCGATTAGGCGTTTTTGAAAATAACATCAGTCCGTAGGTCAGAGCCAGGCTTGCGAAATAGCGCACTATGCTGCAAAAAAACCATGCAATCTGCATTTTGTGCTGGCGGCTTAACCGTCAGTGCATCGCAGCGGCAATAATGCAGCGAGAGCCTTTGCCAAAGGCGGTTTGTGAGTGCTGGTATGCTTGCCCTTTATTTGCACAAGGACTATCACGGTATACCATGGCGAAAAACTTTAAAAAACATATTATTCAGCTAATTTGCTGTTAATATATTCAGTCGGTAGCGCATACTATGTATGCTTTTGTCGGCTGAGATAAGCTTGTGGGTTTTTCGCAGGCTTATCTTAGCTTGTAAAAATCGAGGTGACGGGATTCGAACCCACGGCCTCTACGTCCCGAACGTAGCGCTCTACCAAACTGAGCCACACCTCGTATATCAAATTCATAACCTTAACAAATATTATACCATATAAAAAGCATTTTGTCAATAGGTTTTTTTATTTTTTTTGTTTTAATATTGAAAGTTACTGCAAAGCTATAGTCTGTCAAAATATTTTTTGCAAAATTTTCTATAATTTAAAAAGTAACAAAATCAGCCGTAGATTCAATTAAATAACAGGCATGATTGCGCCAATTTTTTGAGCAGTATTACTTCTCTCAAAGCGTGTGAGATTTTCATTATTTTCAATTTGTGTATCTCCTTTAGAATAAAACCGCTTGAAGCCCACGATTCCAAGCGGTAAAAGAGCGGAGAAGGAGGGATTCGAACCCTCGAAGAGCTATCAACCCTTACACGAGTTCCAGTCGTGCGCCATAAACCAGGCTAGGCGACTTCTCCATGAACATTTTCTATTATATCACAGTTTTTTTCTCTTGTCAACCCCTTTTTCAAAAAAATTTTATTTTGGCGCATTGTAAAATGAAATATGACAAAAAAGCAAGAAAAACTCTTAGCGGCACTTATACAGAGCTGACAATGCCGACCAAAATGCACGAATTAAGCACGAAAGCTATTAAGTATTATTCTTCATCTTGCACAAAGAAAGCGGCTAATTATTCTGTAGGAATGTTTAACAGCACAAATGCGCAGCTTTTGGATGCAATCTTTAACGGGTATACGTTCACATACAAAGGAACAAAATATTCGTTCAAGGATACTGGCATGGACACGTTTTCTAGCGAGTGGCGGCATTTCCAAGATACATCCACCTACAAGACAATGAAAGCGAAAGATTCAGACGGATTTTCCTTCCAAGTTTGCAAGTGTATGTCCAAAGCAAGCTAATTGCATAAGTTTAGAGCCACTCTTTTCGGGTGGCTCTTTTTTTTGTGGTGTTATTTCTAAAATTTTAGGTTTGCAATATTTTTTGTTATTTTGTTTTTAATCAATCTTCGCTTATACAGAATTCATCACCTACATTATGTGAACCTGCCGAAGCGTCTGAACACAAACCTACTAGAACTGATCTCGCAGAATACTCGACACCTTTATAAATTACACTTGAGTTAGCTTCCTCTGGAAACATACTTATGCAAATATTCATACAAAAGTCTCTCGGATTACCATAGCTTGAGTCATGAAATTCTATGCTGTCATCTACCATATCATAGCATGATTCTTTTATATCTTGTATATCATTATAGTTTTCAGTATTATATGTTTGATTGTAAAAATAAATTTGGAGTAGTGGCGGCTGCGTAGGTTCCAAGTATTTGGTAGTATCCATCATTATCATCCACATGAGAACGTTGTTCATCCTCTGACATTTCTTCCAAATTACAAATTTCCGAGTGTCAAAATTGTAGTTTTTTTGAGTCTCATACTTCCAATTTACCCACAAATCCGTATTTCTTCTCATGTTATATTCAGGATATGTTGTCAAGCAATTTTTCACAGAACTTACTTTTTTGTGATTATTTGATAATTTGTTTCAGATGTTTTTATAATAATAAGTATAGTATATTTGTGTTTATTTTTCAAGCGTTTATACCAAAAATTTTTAATACAAAGATTTTGAATTTGATATCTTTGCCATTTTGACAGATTGACAAAAAATTAACGAATTGAGCATGAAAATTTATATATATCCTCTTGACCTTTGAGGTAAAATAGGATAAAATAAGTATAGAGCATCTATAGAAACCCTTGCTGCACATCCGCGGCAAATCTTCACGCCATCTTCTTGCTATGAAAAACTTGAAATACACAAAGTTTTCCTACGTTTTTCAGAGCGTCAAAGCTGACGCGAATGTACGTTACGTCTGCACAGCAACGGTTTTTGTCAAATGCTCTATAGGAAAGTAAAAAGGAGAAAAAGCTATGAAAATGAGAGGAATTTATTCATCGGTGACGGACATACGGCGCAGAGTTTTTACTGAGGTCGCACGTTTAGCCTACGAGGGCGGAGATTATTCTGAGAAAATTTCTGATTTGCCTTACAAAATTGTTCCCGGCAACGAGGCGGTTTACAGAGAATCAATTTTTCTTGAGCGTGCGATTGTTGAGGAGCGTCTGCGTTTGGCTATCGGTTTGCCGCTAAGACCGATTGATCAGCATGAATCGGTTTCTGACGGGATAGAGGAAACTGCGATTGCGGAGAAGTATTACGATCCGCCACTTGTAAATATAATTAAATTTGCCTGCAATGCCTGTCCAGAAGAGCATTACCATGTTACCGACTGCTGTCAGGGCTGTCTTGCGCACCCATGCAAGGAGGTCTGTCCTAAAAACGCAGTTGAGATTATTCACGGCAAGTCGGTTATAGATCAGCAAAAATGCGTCAAATGCGGACGGTGTGCGGGGGTTTGTCCTTACGGTGCGATAAATAAAATGGAGCGTCCCTGCGCCGCAGCCTGCGGAATGGACGCTATTACCTCGGACGAGCAGGGCAGAGCGCAGATAGATCACGACAAATGTGTTTCCTGCGGAATGTGCCTTGTAAGCTGTCCGTTTGGCGCAATTGTGGACAAGGGGCAAATTTTCCAGCTTATCCATGCGATGAAAAGCGGCAAGAGGGTAATTGCGATTGTAGCTCCTGCATTTGTAGGGCAGTTCGGAGCTAAAGCGACTCCTGAAAAGCTTACCGCCGCAATGAGAAAGCTGGGCTTTGACAGCGTGGTTGAGGTGGCGATCGGAGCGGATTTATGCGCTATCGAGGAAGCGAAGGACTTTATGCGAGAGGTACCGCAGAACCAGCCGTTCATGGCGACATCGTGCTGTCCTGCATGGGCTTCGATGGGGAAAAAGCTTTTCCCTGAAATTGCGGACAACATTTCTATGGCACTTACTCCAATGGTTCTGACTGCGAGAATGGTTAAGAAAAAATATCCTGATTCATGCATTGCGTTTATCGGACCTTGTGCGGCTAAAAAGCTTGAGGCTTCAAGAAAATCCATCAGAAGCGATGTTGATTTTGTTCTGACATTTGAAGAGCTTATGGGAATGTTTGAGGCTAAGGACGTCAGATTTGAGGATATTACAGACAATGAAAGGGTAGAGCTTGACAAGGGAACGAGCGACGGCAGAATTTTTGCTGTGTCGGGCGGAGTTGCAAAGGCTGTTACCGACGTTATAAAGGAGCTTGATCCTGAGCGTGAGGTTAAGGTGGAATCGGCGCAGGGGCTGCGTAAGTGCCGCAAGCTGCTTCAGATGGCTAAGGCAGGTAAATACAACGGTTATCTGCTGGAGGGGATGGCTTGTCCTGGCGGCTGTGTGGCAGGAGCGGGAACCTTGCAGTCGGTGGAGAAATCTACCTCTGTTGTAAACCGCTATGCTAATAATGCGAAAAAGAAAAATGCGCTTGAAACCGATTATGAAATAACGCTCGGATTTAAAAAGCCTGATGAGTGAGAAGCTTTTAGATTAAATTTTTAAGCATAAGCCGTTTGCTGTTTAGAATTGTGATTTGAATTGGCAAAATAAAAAATCCGCACTGCAAATGCTGCATTTGTGTGCGGATTTTAATTATTTATGCGAAACCTTGATTCTCTTTTTTACAGCCTCTACGTCAATACCAAATTCGGAGAAAATTTCAATCGCACGGCTGGTGTGCGTTGGCTTGCCCTTTTCGATTTTGTAAATGCGTTCGCCCGTTGATTCGTCAACCCTTGCGACAAGGCTTTCAAGCTTGGAAACCAAGCTTTCGTCACGATTCAGCTCGTCAGTTTTTGCGGCGACGTCAAGCAGGTGAGTGGCGAACATCCCCCGTACTCCAATCATGCAGAAAATCTTAACGAGTTCGGTCGCTGCGTCGGTACACTCCTGCGGAGTTGTACTTTGAATTGATTCGTTCATAAGCAGCAGGCTTTTGTCGGTTATCAAATCGCTGATTTTCTTAAACTCCTTGATTTCAGTGGTAAACCGGCTGGAATTTATACCTGTTTGTTCCTCCTTGGGGAAGTGGGTGTAGATAAAATCAACATAGGAAATTTCGCAGCTTTCACAAGGAACATAAAGCCCTGTTTGAGCGAGAATCTGACAAATTCCAACCGCACGGATAAAGGTGGTTTTACCGCCGTTATTTGCGCCTGTGATTATAAAAAATCTTGCGTTGTCGTCAAAATTTATATCGTTTGTCACAACGCTTTTTTTGTCCTTATGCTTTAAATTCCAGAGCTTGCTTTCGTTGAAATATACAAGGTCGTAAAGACCGTTTATATTTGCTTTTCTCTCGCTTGCATCAAGCATTTTCGGACGGCAGACGGGAAGTCCCTCGCTCTTGCAAAGCTCTATCAGCTTGACTGCTCCAACGTAAAATTCAAGCTGGTATTCAAGTGCAAACAATTCCTCTGGACTGATTTTCTGATACTCTCTGAGCGCACGGTCAATACCGTCAACATAGCACTCTGTAAGGTCGTCAAGCTGTTCAAAAAGCTCCTTGTCGGCAGTATTTACAAGCTTGTCCTCGCCAAATTCATTGTCAACATATCTATGCTTGAGATTCTTAGCGATATTCTGCGGAAACCTTGCGCCGTGGTAAATAATTTTGTCAAGCAAAGACGGTTTAAGCTCGTAAGGCTCCGACGAGAGCGAAACTATTCCAGCTGAAATCGGCACAAGTCTGTCGTCAAGATTTATGCAGACGGTGACGCTTTTTATTCTGTTTTTGATGGAATCCTTGAGTTGAGAGATTTCGTTTTTGAGCTTTTCAAAATGCTTGTCCTCGTATCTGTCCTCAAACCATTTGAAAAGCCGTGTGATACCCTCGGATTTAATTTCATTGCTATGCTCCGAAAAAAATTCGTGCATAAGCTCAATACAGCGAATGTAGGCTTCAAACGCTTCTACTGCGTCATTTAATCTGTCAAAGCAGTCAGGCTCGTCAAGCTTATAAAGGCTTCTGCGGTCGTTTTCAGCCATTATGTCTATTACCTCGCGCACCACCTTTGCAAGCTGCTTTACGTTTAGAAAATCCTCTAAAATATCACAGCGGAATTTAGTTACCTCAGGGTCGTTGCAGACCTGCCGAAAGAGCGCCATGACCCGATACTGCGAGTGCGGAGAAATAATTTCCGCAATTTTTTCAAGCTCAAGATTTTGTATATAATCGCCTGGATAGCCTTCTAAAACTACCTGCCGCTTTTTTAGCGCATCAAGCTTTTCCTGTGACGGATAAAGCAAATCCGCCACTCCAACAGTGCGTTCTATTTCATCGTATTTCATTTTTTATGCTTCACCTTTTCTTTCCCTTTGCCGCTAAAAAATCAGACGGATTTCTGTAGATGTCTAAAAGCCGTTTTGCCAAAGAAAGATAAATTGCCGTTTGAAAAATGCAGGAAGCAGCCACAGAAATTCCGGCTGAATAAAGATACAGCTTATATCTTGCGTCAACCTTTTCAAGGACACTTTGTCGGCTCGATTCTGTTTCATTTTTTAAATAAGCCATTCTTTGAGCATAGTCGAGAGCTTCTTCAAGGTACGGTTGAAATTTGTTAAAAAGAAAAATCATATTCAAAACCGAAGCGACAATTATTACAAGTGAAAAAACTGCAAAAAAGCTTCGCTCCTTTGAGATTTTAAGCGAAAATTCCTTACGGCGCAAAGCTTTTACATTGTGTTTAGTGATAAAATTAGAAAAAAGCGCAATCAAAAGTCCTGACGCAACAGGCAGAATACAATAAAAAGCGACAAGATTAGTTTTGTAGTCGATTTCAACCAAATCATAGCTCATAACAAGCGCAAAATCAACTGCTAAACCGAACAATCCTATTTCAAGAAGCTGACGTGATATAAAGCTTTTAGAAAATTTCGTCATGGCAAACTCTCCTTATGCAATAATTATATCACATATTCGCTGTGAAGTCAACACTTTGACAGCCTAAATTGTTTGCTAAAGGGCTTTTAAAAGCTTTTTGCTTCTGTTCATCTTGCATAAATTTTCACTTTAAAGTTTGTGTAAGTATATGAAAAGTTGAAGGATATATTCTGTTATTTCTCTTTTGAATAATTCAAACCAGAGCAATTCTCAAATGTCTGCCAGTGAAGAGCATCATCTTCAGCTTTCACCATCTGTTATGTTAGGTAACGAAGCTTCGTTGACGATTTACAACAATGATTGAATATGATTTGCTAACCGACACTTCGACAGAGATTGAAATTGTGACAATCGAATATAAGGATTATTCCTACTTTAATGTGGTATGGCGGCATTCTTTATGCGCTTGAAAAGGACTATAGTTCGCCTCGAAATACCTATATGTGCAGTATTGCTTCAATAGATTACAACAATGGACAGTTGAATATATTTACACAACAGGCGATTACAGCAAGGAAATGAATTATCTGAATATGAGTGAGGACAAGCAATTTTATTTCATTGAGGGGAAATATGACGATAAAGACATAGACGAAAATGCTTTTAACGAAAGCTATCATTG
This sequence comes from Ruminococcus sp., assembly GCA_021202895.1. Taxonomy (GTDB): domain Bacteria; phylum Bacillota; class Clostridia; order Oscillospirales; family Ruminococcaceae; genus YE71. The sequence goes on from JAJQCE010000010.1 coordinate 29,245, forward strand.
CAGGCAAAACAACGATTGTGAACTGCATTCCAAGGTTTATTTCCAAGACGAGCGACAACGATTTGCTTGATGATGAGGATGTTTTAAAAATGGGTGAAAAATACCGTGAAATATTAAGCTATCAGTTCCAGTCGCAGCTCTTTTACTTTAGCTATACGTCACTTGATTTTTTGCTTTTATGTTCAAAAAAAATCTGCCGAAGCTTTTGATAATTTCTTTATTTTTTTCTATGTTTTCATATGTGTTTTTTTTCTAAGCGTATGCAAAAACAGTTTTGGTTTTAACGAGTAATATTCTGATGATTTTAAAAACCATGCTTCGAAATTTTTTTCTTTGGCATTTCAGATTAAACATATATGCTCAGGGGAATAGAAAATGTGAAAGTATTTAACTCTTTGGAAGCTTTGATTTCTATCATTGATTCACTCCTGACTTTGGTGGTTATTTCGCCTTATCGAATGAAAAGCAGTCATTTTTCAAAAAAGTTGAAAACACTCTTGACTTTTTGTTTTATATGTGGTATGATTGACGTATAAAATTAACTCAAAGGAGATTCACTATGGAACAGAAAATACCCTACAAAATTTATCTTGAGGAATCGGATATTCCTCGCCAGTGGTACAATATGCGTGCTGATATGAAAAATAAGCCTGCGCCGCTGCTCAATCCTGGAACTCTCCAGCCACTTTCGGCTGAGGAGCTTGCACCTGTGTTCTGCGAGGAGCTTGTGCAGCAGGAGCTTGACGATACCACACCGTATATTGATATTCCTGAAGAGATTTTAGGATTCTACAAAATGTACCGCCCATCGCCGCTCATGCGTGCATATCGTCTTGAGGAGGCACTTGGCACGCCTGCGAAAATTTATTACAAGTTTGAGGGGAACAACACCTCTGGAAGTCACAAGCTTAACAGTGCGATTGCACAGGCATATTATGCCAAAAAGCAGGGACTTATGGGAGTTACCACCGAAACGGGAGCAGGGCAGTGGGGAACTGCGCTTTCTATGGCTTGCGCTTATTTCGGACTTGACTGCAAGGTTTACATGGTTAAGGTTTCCTATGAGCAGAAGCCCTTCCGCCGTGAGGTTATGAGAACCTACGGAGCGTCTGTGACACCTTCGCCGTCAGACACCACCAATGTTGGCCAAAAGATTTTAGCGGAGCATCCTAATACTACAGGAAGCTTAGGCTGTGCGATTTCTGAAGCTGTTGAGGTTGCTACGACTAATGAGGGTTATCGCTATGTTTTAGGCTCGGTGCTTTCTCAGGTAGTGCTGCACCAGTCGGTAATCGGTCTTGAAACCAAGGCGGCGTTTGACAAAATTGGTCAGAAGCCTGACATTATAATTGGCTGTGCAGGCGGCGGCTCTAATTTAGGCGGACTTATTGCTCCGTTCATGGGGCAAAAGCTAAGAGATGAAGCTGACTACAGAATTGTTGCGGTTGAGCCTGCGTCCTGTCCGAGCTTTACAAGAGGAAGGTACGCTTACGACTTCTGTGACACAGGTATGATTTGTCCGCTTGCAAAGATGTACACGTTAGGAAGCAGCTTTATTCCGTCTCCTAACCATGCGGGAGGACTTCGTTTCCACGGTATGAGTACAATCCTTTCTCAGCTTTACGACGACAAGCTGATGGAGGCTGTTGCGGTTGAGCAGACAAGTGTTTTCGACGCTGCGACGCAGTTTGCGAGAATTGAGGGTATTCTCCCTGCGCCTGAAAGCAGTCATGCTATCAGAGTTGCGATTGACGAGGCTTTGAAATGCAAGGAAACGGGCGAGGACAAGACGATTTTGTTCGGTCTTACTGGTACAGGCTACTTTGATATGGTGGCATATGAAAAGTACAATGACGGAGTTATGGACGACTATATTCCTACTGACGAGGACTTAGCCCCTGGTTTTGCGGCTCTGCCAAAGGTGTGAAAATAATGACTTCAAAAGTGCTTTCGGTTTCGGGAGCACTTTTTTGTTTGTGACGCACTTGACAAAATTTTTTTGTGTGGTATAATAAAATTGAAAGCAGATTGTTTTTTCGATTGAAAACGAAATCGGCAGGGGGAGTGAAAATATGCCTGAAATTATAGTTGGAGCGGCGCACAGCAGCCGTGATGATATTTTAGTTGACAGAATAATCAATGCGGCTCAGCAGGGAAATGCGCTCGTTATAGTTCCAGACCAATATTCCTTTGAAACTGACAGCCGTTTGTACGCTTCATTGGGAGCGGCACTTTTTAACAGAATAGAAACCGCAGGAATTTCAGCACTTTGTGAAAACATCTGCCGCTCGCTCGGCGGAAATAATCGTGCCAGTGCTGATGAAAATTCACAGCTTATCGCTATGTACCGTGCGCAGTCAAGGCTTAGAAACAAGGGCGGCATGACATTTTATAAAAAGTCCCTGCTATGTCCAGCGTTTGTTTCAGATTGTTTGACGCTGATTTCACAGCTTGTGAAGGCAGATGCGTCGCCTGAAACGCTTCGTGCGGCGGCTGAACGTTCAAATAATGTATCTTTAAAGCTATTTGACATCGCCGCAATTTATCAGGCGTACAGTGAAGAGCTTGAAAAAATGCAGCTTGAAGAAACGCTTTCGCAGAATTTGCAGGCGGCAAGGCTTGCGCTTGAGCTTGATTTTTTTAGCGGTAAAAGAGTGTTCTTTGACGGCTTTACAAGCTTGTCCGCCGATGAGCTGGAGCTTGTAAAGGCTGCTGTAAAATCTGCGAAAAGCGTGGTATTTTCGCTTGTTTTTGACGAGTGCAGTGGTGAAAATCCATTTGCTCAGACGCAAAAGCTTTTAGACAGAATCAAGCGTATTTCACAGGATTTCGGCAGGGAAGTGAGGATAACCCATGCAGACGGCTGTTATCAGACACCGCCTCTTGAGCATATCAACCGCTCATATTTTTCCTATAATCCTAGTGCTGTAGGCTCTGATGGATTAGTTAAAACAATTGCCACAGATGATATTTATATCGAGAGTGATTATGTCTGCTCGGAAATTTTGCGGCTTGTGCGTGAGGAGGGTATGTCGTTTAACGATATTGCCGTTATTTGCGGCAATTTTGAGGACTGTTCAAGGGTGCTTTCCTCATCTGCTCAAAGGTATGATATACCGTACTATGTGGACAAAATCGACACCGCTTTAAATTCTGTTCCTGCAAAGTATCTTACAGCTGTGCTTGACGCTGTGATGACAAAAAAGTATAGGACAGAAAATATTTTAAGAATAGTCAAATCTCCACTTTCACCGTTCTTTGATTATGATGCCTGCGATCTGGAGGAATTTTGCATCAAGTGGAATGTTGAGGGGGATATGTGGAAATCTCCCTTTGACAAAATTTCTGAGAACAAACGTTTGGAGATGACGAGAAAGAGGATAATTGACCCTTTGGAGCGTTTCAGACAGCGCAGTGATAAAGCGAACGCAGACGAGCTTTGCGAAGCGCTTTTTGAGCTTTTGGACGAGCTTGAAATGTCGGAGCAGATTTATTCTGCTGTTAAAATTGCTTCTCTTGACAATGAAACTGATTATGAAATTACACGCAGCTTTAAGCAGGTATGGCTCGGTTTTGTGGGGGCGGTTAAAAGCATATATGAAAATATGAAAGGCTCTCTGTTGTCACTTCGTTCGTTTTCAGAGCTTTTGGGGCTTATGCTCAGTGAAATAAAAATTTCCTCGCCGCCGCAGAAGAGCGATTGCGTTCGTTTTGCGCAGGCGGGCAGATCAAGGCTTTACGGTGTAAAAGCACTGTTCATTATGCAGGCTAACGATGGAGTTTTTCCGCAGGATATAAAAAGCTCCTCTGTTTTAAGCGAGGAGGATATTTCTGTGCTGTCTGCATCTGGAATTGAGCTTGAAATTTCTGCTTTGAATCAGCTTGACGAGGAGCGTAATAATATTTACTCTGCAATAACAGTGCCGACTGAGCGGCTTTATGTAAGCTATGAAATTTCCGACCGCAGCGGTTCTGCAAGCTCGCCCTCACAGCTTCCGATAACTGTGTGCAAATTGTTTTCGGATAATGTTTTTGTTGAAGCGTCAAAGCTTGACGAGGAATTTTTCAGTTCATCTTTTCGCACAGCATTTTACAATTATCTTGAGCATTCAAGGGACAAAACGCAGTCAACTGCAAATTTACGTGCGGCTTTGGAAAGCTCGGACGAGTATTCGGCAAGGCTTGAGTTTATAAACGAGTGCGTTAAACAAACTAGTGACAGGCTTGAAGCTGCGACGGCAAAAAAGCTGTTTTTTCCGCAGGAGCTTAATTTGTCCGCCACAAGAGTTTCGGATTTTTACAATTGTCCCTTTTACTATTTTTGCAGGCACGGACTTAAGCTTTATCCGACCCAGAGCGTTGAAATTGATTCGAGGTATACTGGAAATATAGCGCACAAGTGCCTTGAAAGAGTTATGAGCGTTGAAGTGGACGGCGAGAGAGTATATGACGCAGACTTTACGAAAAAAACAAACGAGCAGCTTTTTAAAATGATAAACGATTGCGCAGATGAATATGTTAAAAATGAGATGGGCGGCGATTTTGGAAAAAATTCTGGTTTTGGACTTACTCTTGAGCGGTTGAAAAAATCTATTCTTAACATGGCGATAAATTTCAGAGAGGAAATGAAAGATTCGCTTTTTCTGCCTATGGCGTTTGAATATGATCTGCATGATAAGGACGGCAAGCCTGTTATAAGCGTTGAGCTTGACGATGTTAAAATAAACATTCACGGAATTATAGACCGTGCGGACATTTACAAAACCGAGTACGGAAGCTGGCTCAGAATTGTTGATTACAAAACTGGAAGGCAGACCTTTGATGAGGCGGAAATTTACCATGGGCTTGATTTGCAGATGCTGATCTATCTTTTAGCGGCGGTAAAAAGCGGGCTTGGCAGGGAGCAAAGTCTTGATCCTGCGGGAATAATGTATTCGCATATTAAATATGTTGCGCCTGTTCTTACGGTTGAAGAAGCAAGGAGGCTTGAGGAAAGCGGAGAGCTTGAGCAGCGAATGGAAATTGAGCGTGCTAAAAGCTACAAGCCTGACGGCGAGATGCTGGGAGAGGAAATTTTCCGTGGACTTAACAAAAGCCACGAGGGCGTTTACACGATATTTAAATTTAAAAAGGACGGTGAGCTTCACGGCAACTCGGTCAAGCCTATTTCCAAAGAAAAGCTGGAGGCTATGGAGCTTTTCGCACTCGAAAAGCTTGCCGATATGGCAAATCGGCTTTCACAGGGAGATATAGCGGCGGATCCAATTATGTCAAACGATGTGATAAGATGTACATACTGCGAATACAAGGGAATGTGCAAAAATCCAAATCCTTTAAACCCTCGCACAGTCAGCGGGGACGACAAGGAGCTTTTAGATGAGGAGCTTGAAAAAATAGCAGAGGATAAAAAAATGCACCCTAGTATGTAAGGGTGCATTCATATTTTAATAGTACATTACGACTGGTGTGTCATAGGCGACCTCTTCGTAAATGAACTTTGCGTCTTCAAGCGTCATGTTAATACAGCCGTGAGAGCCGTTGTATTTATAAATAGTCCCTCCGAATGCAGTTCTTGAAGTAGTGTCGTGAAGTCCGATTCCAACAATTGCAACTCTTGTCCAGTAGTTGCAGGTGGTGTCCCATGTTTCGCCGTCTGCGTTGGTATCGTTCATTCTGTAATTTGTAGCCTTGTACCAGACCTTGTAAACTCCCGGCAGAGTGGTTCTTGCTTCTGAAGTGGTCTGTCCTGAAACTATATAGCCTGTGCGAATCATTTCGCCGTCCTCATAGTACCAGAAGGTTTGTGCGGTCAGGTCGATTTCTACATATGTATCTCCAATATCATCATCAGTACTTCTTGCGGATTCAAGTCCTGTGAAAACATATCCGCCTGTTTCGTAGTAAATAGGTTCAATATCAGTTGTTTCTCCCGCTTCGATCAGCTCTACAAGCTGATTGCAGCATTCCTCCTGATCAAGCCACCAGCCGTATTTAGCGTCATCACTTGTCGGAACGGTGATTTCACCCTGAAGCGTTGCGGTAAATTTACGCTCGGTGTTATAGGTGTCGTACTTTTCGGCAAGCTCTTCAATATAGCTCATGCAGGCATCGCTGTCAACGGTGTATGTGCCGTCACGGGAAACCTTAACCATTTTGCAGAGCTTTTTACCTGTGAGCGTTTCTGTGGTATAGTCAAAGTCGTAGTTAAGCTCGGTGTTCCACAGAGCATTGAGCGTTTCAACCTTAGCTTCTAAGTCTGCCGAAACTGTTTCAGGCTCGGTATAGGCATCTGAATCAAGCGCATCAATTGAATAAACAGCATTGTCAAGATTTTCAGCGATATATGCTTTTAATATGTCAATATCAAAAACATCGCCCTGAACCTCTTCTGCAATGTAGTAGCTGTCATCATCAGATTTTATTTTAGCATCTTGATTTTCCTCACTTCCCCAGTCGGTGGAATCTATCAAAGAATCAAGCTTGTCAGAATCATATGAGGCTACGTCTGTAAAGGTGTAATTCGTGTCCTTAAGCAGGCAGGCAAACCAGCTTTTTCTGTCAATGTCGTTGTAAATCTGCGCAATATCCTCGTCAAAGCTGTAGCTGTAGTTTATATCGTCAAGCGCAAGCTCTACTGTTTCGCCGTTAGGACGAGTTACCACGAAGGAATCAGGGATTTCCTCGTGAACAAAAAGTGCAGTAGCGCTGTCAAGCGTTTTTCCGCTGACATTCACTCCGTTTATGTAGGTGTTTGCGGTAAATTTGTCTTTGTAATAGCTATAGCCTACAAAATAGATTATAATCAAAGCAATTACAACCACGAGCAGTATTATCAGCAAAACAAACGGCAGCTTTGAGGATTTTCTTTTCCTGCTTTTTGAGCGGCTTGGACTGCTCGAACGGCTTCGGTTCGCACTTTTTTGTGCAGGCACTGTTGATGCGAATGATATGTCAGGCATTTGTCGTCTTTCGGTCCCTTCTCTTGAAGGCATAATTCACACTTCCCTTTCTGTTAAAAGTCAATTGGTTTTATTATCTTTTTCATACTGTGTCAAAAGCTGTTGAGTATATATCTGTACAATTATCAGTACAATAATATTATAGCATATAATTTTTAAAATTGCAAGAGGATTGATGATATTTCTAATAATTGTAATATCTCTGTAAGAAACCTTGACGCAAAATTAAAACTGTAATATATTGTAATGCGCCTGTAATTGATAAATTAAGAATTTTACTGTATAATAAAATAGTAGGATAATTTATTGTTTCTTTAGTGTGCAAAGAGTTATTCTTACCGAGTTTATTTGTGATGATTTGGAGAAAGGAGCGGACAAGTATGGCTAAAATAAGAGCAGTCGCAATTGAAAGACAGTATTGCAGCGGAGGAAGAGAAATTGCAAAGCTTGCGGCGGAGCAGCTTGGAATTGTCTGCTATGACAAGGAGCTAGCACAGCTCACCGCTGAAAGGCTCGGCGTTACATATGAGGAAATTACAAAATACGAGGAAACGCTGATAAACACCTTTCTTTCTCCCATTTCATTCAAAAGCGGAATCGACCGCAAGCAGAACATGAGCGAGATTGTTTTTGAGGTTCAGGCGGATATTATAACTAACCTTGTAAAAAAAGAGCCTTGCGTAATAGTCGGACGCTGTGCTGACTTTATATTGAAAAACAACGTTCCGACACTTTCGGTTTTTGTCTGTTCGGGTATAGAAAACCGTATGCAGCACGCTATGGACTGTCACGGGATTGAGTACGAAAGCTTGCAGACTACGCTGAAAAAAATGGATAAGAAGCGTTCGGATTATTACAAGCTGAACACTCAAAAGACGTGGGACTCGATGCTTAGCTACGATTTGTGTCTTAACAGCGGCAGGCTTGGATTTGAGGGCGCCGCAAGGATTATAGCGGAGATTGTCAGCAACAGCAAATAGTTTAAAAATTATAGATTCGGGAGCTGAAACTTAAGCTCTCGAATTTTTGCTGTGAATTTTTTTGCGTAAAAAGCGATTTTTATGAAAATAAATAAAAAAATTCTAAACTTGTTATAAATTCTTGTTGATGACTATTGAAAAATATAGAGAAATAATGTATAATTATATATACCAACTGTACACGGAGGTAAAAGTAATGATACATTCTTTAAAGGAAATATATGGAGAACAGGCTTCGGCTCAAGAGCAGCGCTATCATGAGGCGGCGGCAGAGTTTGAAGCTATGTTCGGCACAAAGCCGCAGAGGTTTTTTTCAGCTCCGGGAAGAACCGAAATCGGCGGAAATCACACAGACCATAACAACGGCTGTGTTCTTGCGGCAGGAGTTTCGCTTGATGTTATTGCCGCTGTGATTCCTACAGATGATGGAATTGTCAGAATTAAATCTCAGGGCTTTCCTATGGATACTGTAGATTCAACAGATTATGAAATAAAGCTTGAGGAGGAGAATACCTCCGCCGCACTTATAAGAGGCGTGCTTGCAGGAATGAAGCGTCGTGGGTACAATACGGGCGGCTTTACGGCTTATACTACCTCTAATGTACTTAAAGGCTCGGGTCTTTCGTCTTCGGCGGCATTTGAGGTGCTTGTTGGAACGATTTTGAGTGGGCTTTACAATGATTTTGCGGTTTCTCCTGTTGAAATTGCGCAAATTTCACAGTTTGCTGAAAATATCTACTTTGGCAAGCCGTCCGGACTTATGGATCAGATGGCGTCCTCAGTGGGGAGCTTTATAACAATTGATTTTGCAGATCCTGCAAATCCTGTGATTGAAGCTATTGATTTTGATTTTGAAGCAAGCGGTCACAAGCTCTGTATTGTTGACACAAAGGGAAATCATGCGGACTTGACGCCTGAATATGCTGCGATTCCGAATGAGATGAAGCAGATAGCTCAATTCTTTGACAGCGACGTTCTCAGGAACGTAAAGCGTGAGGAGATAATTGCTAATATTTCCTTGATTCGTGAGAAATTCGGCGACAGAGCGCTGCTGCGCGCACTTCACTTTTTCGGCGACAGCGAGCGGGTCGGCAAAGAAGCGGCGGCTCTTAAATCACACGATTTCAAGCGGTTTTTGTCGCTTGTTAATGAGTCGGGAGATTCGTCCTTTAAGTATTTGCAAAATATATATTCAACTTCAAATCCGACTGAGCAGGGGCTTTCACTTGCACTTTTCTTAGCCAGTGATATTCTTAACGGAGAGGGTGCCTGTCGTGTGCATGGCGGCGGTTTTGCGGGAACGATTCAGGCTTTTGTACCTGAATACAAGCTCTTAGAATTTAAAAGACGCATGGAGAGAGTTTTTGGCAAGGAAAGCTGCTATGTGCTTTCGATAAGACCTTTCGGCGGAACTGAGGTAATGCTCTGATGGTTAGGATTGACAAGGAAGCAATAGCTAAAGCTATGCAAAAGCGTGTCAAAACAAGAGTTGCGCTTAGAAAAACAGCCTGCGGCAGGGTGCTTATTGATACGTTTCCGTTTTCGGTGGGAGTTGAAAGCGATGGTGCGGCGTCAGACAGAGGCTTGGTTTTCACCATATCAGGTGATGCAGTTAATGACGGAAGCTTTTCTATTGATATGCTTGAAATCACTTACCCTTGTGCGGATAAGGTTAAGTCTGTCAAGCGAAAGCCTGAACTGTACAAAAAAAAGGACGGTAAGCTTGTCATCAGATGTATTTTGACTGAAATAAACATACCTGAATGTTCAGACGGCACTTCATCAGACCGTGAACAGCTGTTCATGGATTCTTTAAACAGTCAGATTGTTTTTCGTTTCACTCCTCATTATAACGGTAAAGAGGAAAGCGAGCTTATGCTCAATATTTATCCGCTTGCGAACCCGATTGAGGGAACTGTTACAGAGTGGCTTGACGCTACATCGGACAAGGATTTCTTCGAGCATGGCGGACTTGCTAAAATTATGGCAAAGGAAAAGTAAAAGCATATGAGAATGAGAAGAAAAACGCATCTTTTAGAAAGGCTTGACGCCTGTTCGGATGTGATTATAAATATGGATAGGGAAAACCGTGACTTTTCCGTTAAGGACGACAAAAATCTGCTGGACATTGACGAGCTTTTCGGCAGATGTGCTCCGCTTTATCTGGAAATTGGCTGTGGAAAGGGAAGATTTATCTGCGAGGCTGCGAAGGCAAACAGTGAGTACAATTTTCTTGCTGTTGAAAAAGCGTCAAATGTGCTTGTGACTGCCGCTGAAAGTGTGCAGGAGCAGGGGATTGAAAATGTGAAATTCCTGCGTGGCGCTGCCGAGTATCTTGACTGTTACATTCCAAAAAATTCGGTGGAGCGAATTTATCTCAACTTTAGCTGCCCATATCCCAAAAAAAGCTATGCTTCTCATCGCTTGACTCACAGACAATTTCTTGAAATTTATCAGCGGCTTTTAAAAAAAGGCGAAGCTGTCGGAGAAATACATATGAAAACCGACAATATGCAGCTTTTCGAGTTTTCGATTGAGGAGCTTTCGCAGTGTGGATGGGCGATTAAAAACGTTTCGCTTGATCTGCATAATTCTGATTTTGAGGGCAATATCATGACTGAATATGAGGAGCGTTTTTCAAGTGAGGGAGCGCCTATTTACCGACTTGAAGCTTATAAGCTTTAAATTTATCCCCTTTGGCAGAGATGTCAAAGGGATTTTTCATTATTTTGATGAAATAAAATGTAAATATTTTATAAACAAACTAGATTTCATAAGAAAAGCACTTGCAATTATGAGGAAAGTGTGATACAATGAGATCATAAATTAGAACACGTTCTGTTTTTAGAAATTTATCTAAATTAAAATGTGTCAAATGATGCTTAACAGGAAAGGAGGTTAAAATGTCAAATAACAAGCAGGGGAAAAATCATGATTTATTCAAGCAAAGGATTTTGTTTGTTGCGGCACAGGATTTTTTGAAAAACGGCTATACAAATACGACAATGAGGGATCTTGCAGAGCAGTGTGGACTTAGCAGCGGCTCGATAACAAATATTTATGGCTCTAAAGAGGATATTTTGTGCGAGCTTGTGACGTTTGTAATCGAACGGCAATTTGATGAGGCGGGACAGCTGCTTAAGGAGATTACTTACGACAAGGTTCTGCTTTATGCGGCTGAAACGGTTATGCAGCTTTATATTACCGAGATTGATGAAAATTTGCGTGAGCTGTATAAGTTCGCTTATTCGTTTGATAAACCGTCGGAGATTTTGAAAAAATCGATTGCCGAAAAGGTTGAGTATGTGTTTAGCGAGCATCTGCCACAGCTTGAAACTAAGGATTTTTATCTGCTGGAAATTGCTTCAAGCGGAGTGATGAGAGGCTTTATGATTGAGCCTTGCAGTATGTGGTTTACTATGGAGCAAAAGGTTGACGCATTTTTGGAATGCTCGCTTAGAATCTATTGTATGCCCGAAGAGAAAATCGCACAAGCAAAGGAATTTGTCAAGCAGTTTGATTTTGAATCTATTGCAAAGCAAACGCTTGACGGAATATTCAAGTATCTTGAAGAGAAACAAAAGGAAATTTTTAATTAAATCACTATCCAAAAGGAGGAAGAAGATGATGATGAGAAAGAATTTATTAAAGAAAATATTGAGTGTTGTCTTGTCAGCTTCAATGCTGATATGCCTAGCGGCGCCGAATATGGCGGTAACGGCGCTTTCGGCTGATACAGACTGGTATAACACCACGGACACGAGCTTCACCATTACTACCGCCGCAGAGCTTGCGGGACTTGCAAGTCTGGTCAATGATGGAAATGATTTCAGCGGCAAGACGATCACGCTGGGAAGTAATATCGACCTGAACAGCGAAGCATGGACGCCGATCGGAACATATTCGTCTTACCCATTCAATGGAACGTTTGACGGTCAGGGATATACAGTAGCCAACTTGTTCATCAATGATACTATAAGTGATTATCTGGGACTGTTTGGATATGTAGGAAGCAGCGGTACAGTACAGAATATTACTGTCAACGGCACTGTGACAGGAAGTAGTGATTATAGTACTTATGTCGGCGGTGTAGTCGGAGTCAACGCAGGTACTGTATCATACTGTGACAGCAGCGTTACAGTCTATGGCATATACTATGTAGGCGGTGTTGTCAGTTACAACTCTGGTACTGTAATGGGTTGCAGCAACAGCGGCACAGTTAGTGCCGAAGCACGTTGCGGCGGCGTGGTTGGCTATGCGAGTAGCGGCGAGGTCAGCGGCTGCACCAACAGCGGCGTGGTTAGCGGAACAATAGTCATTGGCGGCGTTGTTGGCTATGCGTATAAAGGCGAGATCAGCGGCTGCACCAACAGCGGCGATGTTACAGGCGATGGTTACTTTGTCGGAGGCGTTGCCGGTTGTGCCAACGGTAGCACAGTCAGCGACTGCTGCAACAGCGGAGATGTTATCTGCAACGGCGGTTACGCAGGCGGTGTGGTTGGAAATTCGTACAACAACACAGTGACCAGCTGTTACAGCGTCGGTAAGGTCAGCGGCAGTGACGGCGCAGGCGGTGTGATTGGCTATGTAGAGTCTGTAACTATTTCCAACACATACTATTTGGACTCTGCGGCTGACAGCGGCGTAGGCAGCGACAGCAGTATTAGCGGAACGACCGCCACGACAATCGATGAGTTTGAAAGCGGCGAAGTAGCATATTTGCTAAACGGAAGTGTTTCGGGCGGTACAACGTGGTATCAGAACCTTGACAACGGCGAGACTGTGGACAGCTATCCCGTATTGGACAGCACGCATGGTACGGTGTACTTAGGTACTTGTGCAGGAACGGTGATTTACAGCAACAGTGAAGTTTCGGCAGCGGAACATAGCTACGAAGCCGTTGTAACCGACCCGACCTGCACGGAAAATGGCTACACCACTTACACCTGCTCCGTATGCGGCGACAGCTACACAGCGGACGAGACTGAGGCTTTGGGTCATACAACTGAAATTCAAAACGCAAAGGACGCTACCTGCACAGAGGACGGCTATACAGGCGATGAGGTTTGCACAGTTTGCGGTGAAACGGTGGCGACAGGTGAAGCGATAGCGGCTACAGGTCATAGCTATAGTGAAATAAAATGGACATGGGCAGACGATTACAGCACAGCGACAGCGGTTCTCACCTGCGAAAGCTGCGGCGAGAGCGAGGAGATAACTGCGGATGCAACATCTGTTACTACCGAAGCTACTGAAACTGAGGATGGATCAATTGTATATACCGTTATGGTTGAGCTTGACGGTCAGCTTTATAGCGATTCGGTAACAGTTACAATCGCAGCTACGGGCAGTGATGATTCTCAATCCGATTCGACATCTGACAGCGAGGAGGATACATCAAGTGATGAGGAAAGCTCAGAGGATTCGTCTGAATCTGATAGCTCGTCAACAGAAAGTACATCTACAGCTGATGATTCTTCATCGGATTCCGATTCGGAAACAGAAGCAACGGCATCAACTGATTCATCCCCTAACACAGGCGACGGCGCAAATGTTCTGTTAATTGCTCTTGCATTGGCAGGAGGAGTGCTTGCTTCAGCTAAAAAAAGTAAAAGCAAAAAGCTCGATTGATACAAATTAAATCAATAATTTAAGCCTGCGAGAAAATTAGTTCTCGCAGGCTCTTTTTATTTCGTTATCCAATCTTGACTTCTGCTAACAGCTTTGTGCCATTCTTTTATAAGCATTGAACGCTTCTCTTGAGTCATGTCAGGTAAATATTCTCTTTCGATCCTCCGCATTTTATTAAGCTCATCCTTGCTTTCCCAAAGCCCACAGCTTAGCCCTGCAAGATACGCCGCACCAAGTGCAGTTGATTCAATGCGGCTTGGCTTAATTAGTTTTCTGTCCAAAATATCGGACTGAAACTGCATTAAAAATTCATCTCTGCAAGCACCGCCGTCAACGTTGAGAGATTTAATTTTATCGCCGTAATCGCACTCCATTGCACTAAACAAATCTGCGGACTGGTAGGCGATTGATTCCTGTGCGGCGCGGATTATATGTTCGCGCTTTGTACCTCTTGTCAGTCCTAAAATTGCGCCTCTTGCGTACATATCCCAGTATGGCGCACCCAAGCCTGTAAATGCTGGAACGAAGTAAACTCCGCCCGTGTCGCCGACCTTTTTCGCAAGATATTCAGCATCACGGCTGCTTGAGAAAAATCTCATCTCATCACGCAGCCACTGGATAACTGCGCCGCCGATAAAAACGCTGCCTTCAAGAATATACTGAACAGCCTCGTCCTTTAAACCTGCGGCAACTGAATTTACAAGACCGCTCTTGCTCTGACGTCTGTTTTCACCTGTGTTCATCAGCAAAAAGCAACCTGTGCCATAAGTGTTTTTCGCCATGCCCTCTTTAAAGCAGCACTGTCCGAAAAGTGCCGCCTGCTGGTCGCCGACAACAGAATAAATCGGAATCTGTTCGCCGCAGATTTTAGCATTTCCATAATAATCGCCTGAGCATTTTATTTGAGGCAGCACAGCCTTTGGTATATCGAAAATCTCAAGCAGTTCATCGTCCCAGTCGCAGCTGTCAATGTTAAACAGCATTGTTCTGGAAGCGTTTGTGCGGTCTGTGCAGTGAACGGTACCGTTGGTTAAATTCCAGACAAGCCAGCTGTCAATCGTGCCGAAAAGCAGCTCGCCGTTTTTAGCTCGTTCATTAGCTCCGTCAACGTTGTCCAAAATCCAGCGGATTTTAGTTGCGCTGTAGTAAGCGTCTGGGATAAGTCCCGTCTTTTGCTGGATTTTTTCACAAAGCCCCTGCTTTTCAAGTCTTTCAATATACGGAGCGGTTCGCCTGCATTGCCATACTATCGCATTGTAAATCGGCTTGCCCGTGTTTTTATCCCAAATAACAGTGGTTTCACGCTGGTTTGTAATCCCAACTGCGACAATATCCAACGGATTTATTCCTGATTCGCTGAGAGCTTCATTTATCGCCGAATATTGTGAGGACAAAATTTCTTCAGGGTTGTGTTCAACCCAGCCCTCCTTAGGAAAATGCTGTGTAAATTCACGCTGACCAGTTGAAACTATGTTTTGATTTTCATCAAAAATTATTGCTCTGGAGGATGTTGTACCCTGGTCAAGCGAAAGAATATATTTCATAAATTTCACCTTTTAAAATTTTGTTATTTCTCCATGAGAAAAGCTTTTTGTCTGAGAATCGGTTTTAAGAATAAGTTCGCAGTTTTCGCCTATGCCCTTGGCTACTCCGTTAAAGCTTATTTTACCGTCAAAAAATTCAATTTCACGTCCGATTATAAAGCACCTTTTTCGGTATTCGTCAATGAAATTTTCATCGCCGTCAATAAGGCTGTAAAGCTCGCTGATAATTGAAGCGGAAAGTGCGCATCTTGGAACGTCAACGCCAATTGAAGCGGCTTTTTTGTCAAGCTCTCCTGGAAAAAAGTCGGTGGTGATGTTTATTCCGATTCCTATTATCATGCTCCGTACCTGACCTGTTTCAAAGTCGGTAATTGCTTCGGTTAGTATTCCGCAAATCTTTTTGTTATCTAAATACAAGTCGTTTACCCATTTGATTTTAGGCAAAACACCCGCTTGATTTTCAATTGCTCTGGCTGTCGCAACGGCAGCCGCCGCTGTGTAAAGCGCAGAGCTTTCTATAGGTTTGTTCGGATGAAATACAGCGGAAAGATACAAGCCTGTTTCAGGCGGGGAGTAAAAGGAACGACCGAATCTTCCTCGTCCTTCAGTTTGCTGTTCAGCGACAAAAACTGCTCTGCTGTTTGAGTTTACACAAAAGCTTTTTGCTTCGTCGTTTGTAGAAGCTGTTTGCTTGTAGACAAAAAGCTTGATGCCGTTTAGTTCTGACGGTAAAAACGCTTTGATTCCCTCAACGCTCAAAAGATTGCAGTCTGCGCTTAATTTATATCCCTTTTTGCCGACAGCTTCAATGCTGTAGCCGCTATCCTTGAGAGAATTTATCGCTTTCCAAACTGCATTTCTCGAAACGCCGAATTTTTCAGCTAACTCAGTTCCTGAAAATACTTCACCCTTGTTAAGCTCAAAAAGGGCTAATATGTCGTTTTTTAATGCCAAGCTTTTCACCACCGTTTCTGTACGTTTTTTTGTACACTAAAGGTTAAACTGAAAGCTGCTGCGTTGAAAGAAAATCTGAAATTTCTTCTACAGCCTCGCAAATCAGTGCTTTAAATTTAGGTGCGACTTCATCTGCTGTTTTTTGAACCTCCTCATGGGTGAGTTTGACGGGGCTTATTCCTGCCGCAAGATTAGATATGCAGGAAATTGCGCAGACTTTAATTCCTGCATGGTTTGCGGCAATAGCTTCAACGGCAGTTGACATACCCACAACATCAGCTCCTAAAGTTCCAAGCATTTTTATCTCCGCAGGAGTTTCATATGACGGACCTGTAAGCTGAGCGTATACGCCCTGCTTTAAAGATATTCCAAGAGTCTGTGCGCTTTTCAAAAGAATTTTTTGCAGATTTTTATCATAAACGCTGCTCATATCGGGAAAACGCACTCCCAACTCGTCAATATTTTCTCCAATCAGCGGATTAGGAACGAAAGAAGCTATGTGGTCTGTCACCATCATCAAATCACCTGCCGAAAAGCTTCTGTTGATAGCACCCGAAGCATTTGTAAGAATTACAGCTTTAGCTCCAAGCATTCCCATTAGCCTGACGGGCATAACAACATCTGTCATAGGGTAGCCCTCATAGTAGTGAACCCTGCCCTGCATGATGACAACATTTACTCCGCCTACTGTTCCGAAAACGAATCTGCCCTTGTGTCCTTTAACTGTTGAAACAGGGAATCCGTCAATTTCCGAATAATCAATCGTTTGATCGATGTCAACCTTTTCCTCTGCAAATGCGCCAAGTCCTGAGCCTAAGACAATTGCCGTCTGAGGAACAAAATTAGTTTTCTTTCTGACACAGTTATAGGCATTTTCAAGCTTTTTGTAAACTGAATTTGACATATAAAAAAGCTCCTTTCCAAATATTAAAATAGTATTGAATTTTCAAGCTTTCATCAGCGCTTTTTATACAGCAGGAAAGCATAAAATCAAAATATGTTTAAACTGTCATTATCAATACACTTTTTTATCAGCTCTTCAATTATCTCCATTTGAGCTTCGCTTTTAGCTTGCTTAGCATTAAAATCACATTCGGAAATATCTGCAAGCGGAATTTTAACTGATGCACTTAATCCTCCGCCAGGCAGCTTTTTAAAATTAAGCGAGCCGTCATATATATCGCAAAAAATTTGTGCGAGTGCAATACCCATGCCTTTTTTATCATTGTCATTATTTGCTTTGCTAAGCTCTCTTGAGCTTTCAATACTTTTTAAATCAGCGTCAATTCCATTATCATTGATTTCTATTAAGGCGCAATCGTCTTGTGTATACGCATTGATAAGAATGACTCTATCCGTTGCACCGCTGTGAATATATGCGTTTGTAAAAAGATTTATAAGCACAAATTCGAGCGAAGCGGCATCCGCCTTTACTAAAATATCATCGTCCACTTCAATTGAAAATTTAAAATTATCAGAAAATTTCTTAAGAGAGTGCAAAATTTGTCCTATAAAATTTAGCGATCTGTTAAGATCGGCAATATGCGTTTTGGAATTGGACGAAAGTATTTCTATAAGAGCAAGATTATTAGCGTTGTCTGAAAGATATTCATCGATTTCCCTTTGAAAGAAATTATCAGAATTTGTTCTTAAAGAGGAAATTATATTATAAAAGCTGTATTGCGCACTAAAAAAATCTCCGATAAATTTTTTATATGCACCTGTTTTTGAAACAAGCTCTAATGCGCTGCTGCTTTTGAAAAGTTCAATATAATAGTATCTTTCGTTTTCAAATTCATTAAACGGAATGATCCTTAGTGCTGAACCATTTTCACAGGAAATTATTTTTTCTTTTTCTATTTTTGAAATATCTTCAAACATTTGAGAGGCGATTATTTCATCGTCAAGAGCTGTTTCTGTGTTACTCCACTGCAAATCAAATTTTTCATTATAGATATATACATCATTTAAGCTATTTTGAGAAAGCTTTATCAACGGTAAAAGTTGGTTGTTCATTTTAGATATTTGTATGATATAGTAAATGTCTATAATCATATTCTCCTAATTTAATATATTTACAGGTAATTTAATGAGAACCTGTATTAAAACTCGTGCTGCTAAAGAAAAAAATAAGTAAGCGTAGCAAAGGATATTTATATACTTTGACAAAAAATCCAAAAAATAAGTATTACTTATTTCGCACAGTCATCCTAAAGCTTTCATCAACACTGAATGTATAGTTATTATCATAAACCCGAGCGCAGTCGTTGATGCTAACAATCGTATTCGTTTTATAAATGACGCAGTGCGATCCTAGACTACAATTATAGACGGATGAAGAAAAAGAATTGTATATTGTTAAAATAGAAGCTTCTACTGTTTCCTCATCATCTATCATTAAATATATTATATCATAATTCATTTCTTTAGTCAAGTGAAAATTGAATTTTTCTTTTTCGTTGGATGAATTGTTCAATCAGAAAATTTTTTCAAAATAAAAAAATCAACTTGAAAAATCTTGTTTCATGGTATAATTATCACAAGTTTTTTTCTAAAATTGTTTTGAACAGTAAAAAGCTGAGAAAAGGCTTGTTGAAAACCTTGTGTATGATGACAAAGAAAAATATTTTATATTTTTCTAATAAGGAGATTTCTAACATCATGCTTGGTTATTTGATAAACTTGGGTAAATTTCTACAAATTGTTTACTTAAATTGATTTTTGTGATTATGCTTTTTGCGTTATTGACTTTTAGCCCATTATATGCTATAATAATAAAGCAAAGTGTGTCTGCGTTATGATGCGCTTTTAAACTTGTAAACGGTGAAAGGGAAATTATTTTGTGTAAAAAAATCAGAGAAATTACTGTTGACGAGCTTTCAAGTCTTCCGCTAGATTCCTATTGCTGTGTAGATGTGCGAAGTGAAATTTCATATGAAAACGGACATATAACCAATGCTCGTTTCTGGGATTGCAGTGATGAGGCTGCTAAAAAGCTTCCGAAGGATAAGCTGCTTGTGGTTTATTGCGGCTATGGCGAGCAGAGTGTTTCACTTGTCAAACGACTTTCAGAGCTTGGATTTAACGCCTGCAATCTTAGTGGAGGGTTCAGAGCATGGCTGCTTGACTACTTTAAAAATCCAGTTGAAAATGAGCTTTCTGCATCTGAAATTGAACGTTACGACAGACAGATTATCCTGCCGCAGATAGGTCTTGATGGACAAAAGCGTTTGAAAAATTCAAGCGTATTAGTTGTGGGAGCAGGCGGGCTTGGCTCCCCGTCGGCACTTTACCTTGCAGGCGCAGGGGTAGGACGAATTGGAATTATTGATTCAGATTCAGTGAGCGTTTCCAATCTCCAAAGGCAGATTTTGCATACATTCGGAAGAATTGGACAGAATAAATCTGATTCCGCAAAGGAAGCCTTACAGCTGCTGAATGATAAAATCAAAGCTGAGGCTTATCCGTTTGCTTTAACTGCTGAAAATGCTGAGGAGATTATTTCAAAATATGATTTTGTTATAGATGGAGCGGATAATTTTGAAACAAAGTTTTTGATAAACGATGCTTGCGTTTTACTGAAAAAAGCGTTTTGTCATGCGGGGATTCTGCGCTTTGAGGGACAAGCTATGACTTATGTTCCTGATAAGTCGCCATGTTACAGATGCATATTTGAAAAGCCGCCGCAAAGGGGCGAGATTCCTAACTGTTCTCAGGCAGGCGTGATAGGCGTAGTCGCTGGAGTTTTAGGCAGCATTCAGGCACTTGAAGCGATAAAATATCTGCTGAATATAGGCGAGCTGCTGACTGGCAGGATTTTTGTTTTTGATGCTTTGACTATGAAATCAAGAATTGTAAAATGCAATATGAACAGTCACAGCTGTGAGCTTTGCAGCGGCAAGATTAAAAATTTGCAGGAGCTTTCAGAGCAGTATATTCATAGCCCTGACTGCTTTTAAAAAAGGAATGATGTAATTTTGAAGATTAGAAATGCGCAGTCAAAGGATTTAAAGATGGTTGCAGTTATAGAGAAGATATGCTTTTCAAAGGAGGAAGCGGCGACTGAAAAAGCCTTGTCTGATAGAATCAAAAGCTTTCCAAAGCATTTTTGGCTGCTTGAAAACGATGATTCGGATTTAATAGGTGAAATAAACGGCATGGTGACAAACGAGCCTGATTTAAAGGACGAGATGTATCACAACGCTTATTTACATGATGAAGAAGGGGAGTGGCAGATGATTTTTTCAGTTGCCGTTTTGCCTGAATTTCAAAGAAAGGGTTATGCCTCTCTTTTGATGAAAAGGATGCTTGAGGATGTAAAAGCCGATGGACGCAAGGGCGTGGTTTTGACCTGCAAAGCTGAGCTTGTGAGCTTTTATGAATGCTTTGGTTTTAAAAACGAGGGCATTTCTGTTTCTCAGCATGCAGATGTTGTATGGTATCAGATGAGAAGGATATTTTGAAGTGCTTCCAGCAAAAACTCTTCGTATAGCATCTATTAAGAGTAATATGGCTGATTGGAAAATTCTGTTTTTGGGAATAATGAGGATGACTTTTGGATAATGAGGATTTGTACAATTTGCACAAAATAAGTGCCAAAATTCGCTTGAAATTTCTACATAAATCACTATTGAAATGTGGCTGAAAATATGGTATAATAATAAAGCATTTGATTTGTCCGTCAAAGGGTAAGCATAGCATTGCTTGTAGACGGGAGTTAGTGGCATAGATCATATGACATTAAAGCGGGCAGTCCTCTGACTTAGGCGTGCAGGAATGTATGCTGTAGAGTGAATGAATGTCTGAAAATTTTAGGAGGTATTTAAAGTGGACGCTTTAAAATTAATCGCTCAGGACAGCATGAAAGAGAATGTTCCTGAAGTCAATGTAGGAGACCTTGTAAGGGTTCATGTAAGAATCAAGGAAGGCGACAAGTCGAGAATACAGGTTTTTGAGGGTACTGTTATCGCCAAAAAACACGGTGGAATCAGCGAAACCTTTACAGTAAGACGCGTAGCTCACGGTTGCGGTGTTGAGAGAGTTTTCCCAGTACATTCGCCTGTTGTAGAAAAGGTTGATATTGTAAGACGCGGCAAGGTTCGCCGTGCTAAGCTTTATTATCTGCGCGGCAGAGTTGGTAAGGCTGCAAAGGTTAAGGAAGCTATCAAATAAAAGCTTTTATTCAAATCCCCACTTGCTTTAAGTGGGGATTTTTTGTCAGATTTGACAAAACAGAAAGGGAAAATTTGTGCAATTTGATAATCTTTTCATTTTTTAATCTATTGACTTTTTGACTGAAATGTGATAAAATGGGATTTTTATCTGAATCTTTTCAAAATGCAAATTATGCGCATAAAATACAGTTATATTCACAGATACACAACTTTTTTGTATATTTTCAAAAAAATATTGAAAAAAGTCTTGACAAACTGAAAAAATGATGTATAATAGTATATGGTGATTCAATAATGAATCTAATCTGCTGATTATCCGCTCTGATTATGCACATATTTACGAAAATATTCATCATATAAAACTGCATATTTGAAAAAAATAAAAAGGGCTTGACATTCAGAAAAATATGTGTATAATAGTAATTGAGGGAACAATTAAAATGTTATTTACCGAAAAATATAAGGAGGAAAAATTATGGCAAAGGAAATTAAAAAGGTTGTGTTGGCTTATTCAGGTGGGCTTGACACCTCTATCATTATCCCTTGGCTCAAGGAAAACTATAACAATTGCGAGGTTATCGCCGTTTCAGGCGATGTCGGTCAGGGTACCGAGCTTGACGGACTTGAGGAAAAGGCGATTAAGACAGGTGCTTCTAAGCTCTATATTGAGGACTTGAAGAAAGAATTTATTGAGGAATACGTTTATCCGACTGTTGCGGCAGGAGCGGTTTATGAGAACAGATACCTGCTTGGCACGTCCTTTGCTCGTCCGATTATCGCTAAGAGAATTGCTGAAATTGCGATAAAAGAGGGTGCGGACGCCATTTGTCACGGATGCACAGGCAAGGGAAACGATCAGGTTCGTTTTGAGCTTGCGATAAAGAGATTTGCGCCTGATATGGAGATTATCGCTCCTTGGAGAATATGGGATTTAAAGAGCCGTGAACAGGAAATTGAATACGCTGAGGCTCACAATATTCCGCTTAAGATAAATCGTGAAACTAATTATTCTAAGGACAAGAATTTGTGGCATCTTTCACATGAAGGACTTGACCTTGAGGATCCTGCAAATGAGCCGCTTTATAATAAGGAGGGCTTTTTAGAGCTTGGAGTTTCACCGGAGCAAGCGCCCGATGAGCCTGCATATGTGACGATTCACTTTGAAAAGGGTGTTCCGACTTCGGTTGACGGTGTTGAAATGGACGGTCCCGCACTGGTAGGAAAGCTTAACGAGCTTGGCGGAGCAAATGGAATAGGAATCGCTGATTTGGTAGAGAACCGCCTTGTTGGAATGAAGTCAAGGGGCGTTTATGAGACTCCAGGAGGTACAATTCTCTATCACGCTCACGAGGTTCTGGAAACAATCACAATTGATAAGGAAACGGCAAGAATCAAGCAGTATCTGTCAATCAAGTTTGCAGACGTAGTTTATAATGGACAGTGGTACACGCCGCTTCGCGAAGCTTTGAGCGCATTTGTAACTGAAACGCAAAAGACCGTTACAGGCGATGTTAAGCTTAAGCTTTACAAGGGAAATATTATAAATGCAGGAGTTACCTCGCCGTACACACTTTATGATGAAGAGGTAGCAACGTTTGATGAGGACGAGGTTTACAATCAGGCAGATTCCGCTGGTTTTATTAACCTTTTCGGACTTCCGATTAAGGTAAGAGCAAAGCTTGAGCAAAAAAGAAATGAAAAATAATTAAGTATTTAAGAAATGAGGGGGCTTTAAGATGTCTGAGAATAGCAATAACAATGTTTTTGAGCCGGCAATTGAAAAAAAGGTGGAGATCACCTATGACAGCCTGCCAAATTCAACCTTTGAGGATGTTAATCTGGGAGCGGCTAAGTTCTCAAATGTCAATCTCAAGCAGTCATCCTTTGACGATGTGAATATGGAAAACGTTACGTTTAATAATGTGAGCATGGACAGCGGAGGCTTTACTGATATTTATATGGTAAATTCCAAATTTCTGGGAGTAAATCTTTCAGGCTCACGATTCGGCTGCTCTATCATGAACAACGTTGAGTTTAAAAATCCCGACTTAAAAAATTCGCAGTTTGTGCAGTGTGATTTGTCTAATGTCGAGATTAACAACTGCAGGATTGATGGTCTTAAGATTGACGGCATTGACATTGCAAAGCTGTTGGAGCAGCATAAGGGTGTACAACAGGATTAAATAGCATAAAATGCGTCCGTAAGCTCTGGGCGAAGCGGACGCAAGCTTTTTTTGAAAGGGATAATTTTATGTCGGATATGATGTGGGCAGGACGCTTTACAAAGCAGATTGACGAGAGGGTAAACGACTTTAATTCGTCTATCAAGTTCGATTCGAGAATGTACAGGAGCGATATTTTCGGCTCTGTCGCTCATGCGCAGATGCTGGGCGAATGCGGAATTATTGAGTCTAGTGAGAGTGAGAAAATCATTGCAGGACTTAAGGATATTCTTGACGATATTGAAACGGGGAAGCTGGAGTTTGAACCTAGTGCAGAGGATATTCATATGTTTATCGAGGCTGAGCTTACAAAGAGGCTTGGCAATACGGGTAAGCGGCTTCACACTGCGCGGAGCAGAAACGATCAGGTTGCTCTCGACATCAGACTTTATCTGCGTGATGAAATAAAAGCTGTTAAGGCTTGCTGTATAGAGCTTGCCGAAGCGATTATTTCAATTGCAAAGGAGCATACCTTGACCGTTATGCCAGGCTATACTCATTTGCAAAGAGCGCAGCCGATAACCTTTGCTCACCACATTTTAGCATATGCGCAGATGCTGATCAGAGATATTGGCAGGCTTGACGATACCTACAAGCGGACGAATGCTTTGCCGCTTGGCTCATGTGCGCTTGCGGGAACTACCTATCCGATTGAGCGAGAAAGAGTGTGCGAGCTTTTAGGCTTTGACGAGGTTATGGAAAATTCACTAGACGGAGTCAGCGACAGGGATTTTTGCATTGAGCTTGCGAGTACGCTTTCAATTCTGATGATGCACCTTTCAAGGTTTTCAGAGGAAATCATTCTTTGGTGCTCGTGGGAATTTAAATTTGTCGAGCTTGACGATGCCTATGCTACAGGCTCATCGATTATGCCGCAGAAAAAGAACCCTGACGTAACCGAGCTTATCAGAGGAAAAACTGGGAGAGTTTACGGCGATCTTAATACTCTGCTTGTGATGATGAAGGGCTTGCCGCTTGCGTATAATAAGGATATGCAGGAGGATAAGGAAGCAATTTTTGATGCTCTTGACAACGTTAAGCTTTGCCTGAAAACCTTTATTCCGATGCTTAAAACCATGAGAGTTAATAAGGAAAACATGAGAGCGGCTGCGGCTAAAGGCTTTATAAACGCTACAGACTGCGCCGATTATCTTGTTAAAAAGGGTATGCCGTTCAGAGACGCTTACAAGGCGACGGGAACGCTTGTGCATATCTGCATTGAAAAGGGCTTGACGCTTGAGGCTCTGCCGATTGAGGACTATAAGGCGGTCTGCGCAAGCTTTGAAAGTGATGTTTTTGACGCAATAAGCCTTGAAGCCTGCGTTATGCAGAGAAAATCTCAAGGCGGACCTGCTCCTGACGCTGTAAAGGAGCAGATTGAAAAGCTGGAGGAGAGATTAGGTGAAATCAGCTAGGTTGTCCTTAAAATCATGGCAAAAGTCGCTTGTTTACACGCTTGTGTGGCTTGTGGCTGTTGTGGGGATTAAGCTTTTGGCGGACAATGTACTTGACTCACTGCTTTTGCACGTGGCTTATGTGATGATTTTTGCACCGCTGTCAACGCTGTTGGTTACTTTTTTCTACACGAGAAAAAACGGCATAAAGCTCTGGCTTGTTGGATATTTGACAGTGAGTGTGCTAGCTCTTTACTTTTTCTTTGGATTTAATGAGCTTAGTCCAAATTATTTGGTGGAAAATTTAATCTGCGCATTTTTCGGCTTCGGAGTAGGTAATATTTTTAAGGACGAGGCGGCTGTCACTGTTCAGGAGGACATTGATAACGAGCGCAAAAAGAAAGCTATGGAAAAAGAGAGAAGCTATGTACCGATTTTGAAAGCTAATCCTGAAAACGGTAAGAAAAATAACAAGGGAAAAGGAGCTTAGGCTAAATGAGCAAAAGCAGAATTTTTATAGATGGCAGTGCGGGAACTACAGGCTTGCAGCTTTTAAATCGCTTGCAAAAGAGAGATGATCTGGAGCTTATTAAACTTAACGAGAAAAATCGAAAAGATTTGGTTGCAAGAAAAGAAGCGATAAATTCAAGCGATGTGACGTTTCTTTGCCTGCCTGACGATGCGGCAAGAGAAGCGCTTACGCTTGTTGAGAATAAAAAGGTTAAAATAATAGACGCATCTACTGCTCATAGGACGAATTCCGACTGGGACTATGGCTTTGCGGAGCTGTCTTTGGCGCACAGAGAGGCGATAGCGGCTTCAAAGCGAGTTGCTAATCCAGGATGCTATGCCAGCGGATTTATAGCTTTGGTTTACCCTCTTGTCAGTGCCAAAGTTTTAGGAGATGATTATCCGCTTACATGCCATGCGGTTTCAGGCTACAGCGGCGGCGGTAAAAAAATGATTGCCGAATATGAGAGCGAGGACAAGCCGTTTGAGTGCTTCTCACCGAGACAGTATGCGCTTAAGCAGAACCACAAGCATTTAGCTGAAATGCAGGCGGTGTGCGGACTTAAGAATAAGCCTATGTTTAATCCGATAGTAGACGATTATTTCTGCGGCATGGTGGTTAGCGTACCGATTTTAAGCCGTTTTCTTGCAAAGAGGTGTACGCTTAAAAATGTGCATGAGATTTTGTCGGAGCATTATTCAGGACAGCGCTTTGTTAAGGTTATGAAGATTAACGGTGAGCAGACGCTTGACGGAGGATTTTTGGCGGCGAACACGCTTGGCGGAACTAACGATATGCAGCTATTTGTTTGCGGCAATGACGAGCAGATTCTGCTTGCGGCAAGGCTTGATAATTTAGGCAAGGGCGCAAGCGGAGCGGCTGTACAGAATTTAAATATAATGTTAGGTCTTGACGAGAGAAAGGGTCTGGAGGAATTTTAATGAAAGAGATTAAGCTTAAAAGCTTTGACGGATATAAGTACATTGACGGCGGAGTTTGCGCCGCATTTGGATTTCGTGCAGGCGGAGTTTACGCTGGGATAAAAAAATCTCCGAAGTCTGACGGCAACGATTCTGACATTAAACACAAAAACGATCTTGGAATGATTCAGTCTGACGTGGTGTGCAATACAGCGGCTGTATACACGCAGAACAAGGTTAAGGGTGCGCCGATTTTAGTTACAAGGGCTAATCTCGAAGCTACGGGTGGCAAAGCAAGAGCTGTGATTGTCAATTCAAAAAATGCAAATACCTGCAATGCGGACGGTGAGCAAAAGGCGGAGAAAATGTGTGAACTGACGGCGAAAATGCTAGGCTGTGAGCCGCAGGAGGTTGTTGTTGCGTCAACTGGAGTTATAGGTGAAATATTGCCGATTGAGCCGATTGAAAAGGCTATGCCTATGCTGGTTATGAGCCTGTGCGTATCTAACAATGACGCTGCGGCGGAGGCGATAATGACGACCGACACTTTTCCAAAGCAGAATGCGGTTGAGTTTATTGTCGGCGGCAAGGTTTGTCACTTGGGCGGAATGTCAAAGGGAAGCGGAATGATTAACCCTAACATGGCAACAACTCTTAACTTTTTAACTACAGACTGTGCGGTAAGCGTTGAAATGCTGCAAAAGGCGTTGAATGAGACGGTTGACAAGACATACAACTGCCTGTCGATTGACGGCGATCAGTCCACTAACGATATGGCGGTGCTTATGTCGAGCGGCATGGCTAAAAACGAGGAGATAGCTTCTGACGGAGCGGATTTTGAAGCTTTTAAGCAGGCTTTGTACATTGTGATGATGAATTTAACAAGAATGCTTGCGATTGACGGAGAGGGAGCTACAAAGCTTATCGAGTGCAATGTGAGCGGCGCTGAAAGTGAAAAGGACGCAAGGGCGATTGCAAAGAGTGTAATCAGCTCGTCGCTTGTAAAGACGGCGATATTTGGCGAGGACGCCAACTGGGGCAGGATTTTGTGCGCGATCGGCTATGCGGACGCTGAATTTGATATTAAAAAGATGTTTGTTTCAATTTCCTCTGAAAGCGGAGAAATTACAGTTTGCGAGAACGGTTCAGGCGTAGCTTTCAGCGAGGAAAAGGCGGCTGAAATTTTAGCGCAGGAGGAAATAATTATAAATATTTCATTAGGGAACGGCAGCGGCAAAGCTTCTGCGTGGGGCTGTGATCTGACATATGACTATGTTAAGATTAACGGAGAATACAGAACCTGATTTTGCTAGTTATTTTGATGAAAAGGAAAGTGTGTTTATGGAAATAAATAATAAGGTTCGTTCACAGATTCTGATTGACGCTTTGCCGTATATTCAGAAGTATCACAACAAGATTGTGGTAGTAAAATACGGCGGCAACGCTATGACCAACGAGGGCTTAAAGGATGCAGTTATGCGTGATATAGTGCTGCTCAGCGAAGTGGGAATCAAGGTGGTGCTTGTTCATGGCGGCGGTCCCGAGATCAATTCAATGCTTGACAAGGTGGGCAAGGAATCAAAATTCATCGGCGGACTCAGGTATACCGACAGTGAAACTATTGACATTGTCAAGATGGTTTTGGCAGGAAAGGTAAACAAGGAGCTTGTCAACGCTTTACAGCTTCACGGAGCAAAGGCGTTAGGTCTTTGCGGTGTTGACGGACAGATGATTGTTGCGCAGAAGCTTGAGGGCGATGTGGATTTAGGCTATGTCGGCGAAATTAAAAAGATTACCACAAAGCCGATTTTAGACGCAATAAATAACGGCTATGTGCCGATAATTTCAACAATTGCTACTTCGGATGACGGACAGTGCTACAACATTAACGCCGATACGGCGGCTGCAAGGATAGCCTCGTGTCTTAGAGCTGAAACACTGATTTTGATGACTGATATTGCAGGTTTACTTAAAGACAAGGACAATCCCGACACTTTAATTCCCTCTGTGAATATAAGTGATGTGCCGTTTTTGAAAAAGACGGGGATTATAAGCGGCGGTATGATTCCGAAAATCGACTGCTGTGTTGAAGCGGTAAGACGTGGAGTTAAGAGAACATCTATTATTGACGGCAGGATAGAACATTCAATACTTATCGAACTGCTTTCAAACGAGGGTGCGGGAACAGAATTTATTTGAGGTGAAAAAATGAATACAATTGAACAGCTCAACGAGTATGTAATGCCATCCTACGGTCGCTACAGTTTGGTGCTTGAAAAGGGCGAAAGTACAACTGCGCTAGACGAAAGCGGCAAGGAGTACATAGATTTTGGCTCTGGAATAGGAGTCAACAGTCTGGGATTTTGCAATGAAAAATGGGCGGATGCTGTGTGCGGACAAGTCAGAACCATTCAGCATACTTCTAATTATTACTACACTAAGGTTCAGGCGGATTTTGCAAAGAAGCTTTGCGAGGCAAGCGGATATGACAAGCTTTTCTTCGGCAACAGCGGAGCGGAGGCGAATGAGTGCGCTATAAAAATTGCCAGAAAGTACAGCTTTGACAGGTACGGTGGCGATGCGCAGCGCAATGTTATAATCACCCTAGAAAACAGCTTTCACGGCAGAACTATGGCAACACTTTCGGCTACGGGACAGGAGAGCTTTCACAACTACTTTTTTCCATTCTTAGGCGGCTTTGTAAATGTAAAAGCTAACGATATTGACGATTTGAGGCTTAAGCTTAAGGAGAACGAGGGCAAGGTTTGTGCAGTGATGTTTGAGCTTGTGCAGGGCGAGGGCGGAGTTGTGCCGCTCGAAAAGGATTTTGTTGAGGCGATTTTTGAAGAGTGCCAAAAATGGGATATTCTGACAATCTGTGATGAGGTTCAGAGCGGAGTAATGAGAACGGGAAAGCTTCTGACTTCTCAGGTTTACGGCGTAAAGCCCGATATTACAACGCTTGCAAAGGGTCTTGCAGGCGGTATTCCGATAGGCGTCTGCCTTGCGAATGAAAAGTGTTCGTCAGTTTTAAGCGCAGGAACGCACGGCTCAACCTTTGGCGGAAATCCCATTGCCTGCGCAGGCGGTCTTGCAGTGCTTGAAACAGTACTTGCGGACGGATTTGACAGCGAGGTTGTTGAAAAGGGCGAGTATTTAAGAGAAAAGTTGGTTGAGATTGACGAGATTGAGGGCGTTGACGGAATTGCGCTTATGATTGGAATCAGGCTAAAGACTAAAAAGGCGTCAGAGGTCTGCAAGGCTTGTCTTGACAACGGACTGCTTGCGCTTACGGCAAAGGACAAGCTTAGATTTTTACCGCCGCTTAACATAACGAAAGATGAAATTGACAAGGGAATTGCTATTCTCAAAAGGGTATTAGAGTAAGAAAGGAAAATTAAGATGGAACACTTATTAAAGCTGCTGGATCTTTCAAAGGACGAGATTATTGATATTTTAAATTTGGCTGACCAGCTTAAATATGAAAATAAGAACGACATTGAACATAAGCTGCTCAAGGGCAAGACGCTGGGAATGATTTTTCAGAAGTCGTCAACCCGCACTCGCGTGAGCTTTGAAACGGGAATGTATCAGCTAGGCGGACAAGCGCTTTTTCTCTCGAACAGAGATTTGCAGATTGGCAGGGGAGAGCCTGTTCAGGACACTGCGAGAGTGCTTTCACGTTATCTTGACGGTATAATGATACGCACCTTTGAGCAGCAGGAGGTTGAGGACTTGGCGAAATTTGGCTCAATCCCTGTGATAAACGGGCTTACAGATTTTTGCCACCCCTGTCAGGTGCTTGCAGATCTTATGACAATAAGGGAGCATAAAAACCGTCTTGACGGCGTAAAGCTCTGCTATATAGGCGACGGAAACAACATGGCAAATTCGCTTATTGTCGGCGGATTAAAGGTAGGAATGAACGTTTCAATTGCCTGCCCTGACGACTACCGCCCGCATAAGAGCGTGCTTGAATTTGCGAAGGACTATCCTGACAAGTTTACGCTTACCAGTAATATCCTCGAAGCGGCGGCTGACGCAGATGTGCTTTACACTGATGTATGGACGTCAATGGGCGAGGAAGCTGAAACACAAAAGCGCAAAAAGGATTTTGCAGGCTACCAGATTAACGATGAGGTTATGAGCTATGCAAAATCTGACGCAATGGTTCAGCATTGCTTGCCTGCTCACCGTGAGGAGGAAATTACTGAAAAGGTATTTGAGCTTCATGCTGATGAGATTTTTGACGAAGCTGAAAATCGTCTGCACGCTCAAAAGGCTGTAATGGTTAAGGTGATGGGAGAACGGGTTTAATACGCTTGATATTTTGACTAGAAACGTTTGGAAAATAATCAAAAAGGCTCTGGGAAAATTTCTCAGAGCCTTTGTTTTTCTAAGCTTAGTTCGTATAAAACGTTTTTTATGCATTAAGGAGGTAAAATTTATGACATAAGATATGCTTTTCTTTTTATCAACAAGATTAGCACTGCGGATAGAGTACCTTCGCTTGAAAGAGAAATGGTAAAAAACATTTTTTCAGAGGAGTTTAAATATTGCAGTGATTTTAATGGCGAAAAGGAAAATAAAAAAAGCATTTGCAGAGATACAAATGCGGAAAATAATTAGATTTAAAGCGGTACGTTTAAGCTGTACCGCTTAGCTTTCACTCTATAATAACGCATTGATTTCCTCTCGATTCAAAAACCGATTCAAACTGCGCTCTGTCGTATTCAATGATTCCTGAAATTGGGTCTGCTATAGTGACCGTGTCCTCGCTGTAGCCAATCAGCACTGCACCGTGGTTGTTTGTACTCCAGTCTACCCATTCGCCGTCGGTGGTGTACCAGCCCTCAGCTTCACGTCTGTCTTCCATTCCAATTGTCACCCATACGACAACGGGAGCACCCTCGCTTACATATCCGTACAGTTTGTCAAAGGTTATGCCCGTTTTATCAACTGCTGTAAGCTCAGAGCCTTGGTCGGCAAAGTAGCTGTTCGCCGCTGTGATGATTGCGCCTGTTCCGCATATGTAGCCTGTTCCCGCAGGATCGCCGACAAAAACCTCGTTTAAGTCGTTTCCGTAAAGCAAGCCGTCACTGCCTGTATAAACGTTGTATTCCTCGCAGGGGAGATAGTCCTCTGCCATTGTCACCTTGTCAACGTCAAAGCCGTAGTAGTTAATAGCCATCGTAAGCGCAGTTATTTCACAGCCTGTCGGAAGCTCAGGCTCCTGATATATTATATCAAAGCCGTCTATAAGATAGCTGTCGGGCAGAGCTTCCTGTGAAAAATCGGAATCTGTATCTGATGAATCAGTTTGAGAGGAGGAAAGCTCTGTTAGTGCCTGCTCTGAATCAGTCGTCTGAGATGAGCTTTGCTCTGAAATCAAAGAAGTAGAAGCAGAAACTTCAGTGCTGCTTGGAGAAAGAAGTTTAACAAGTGCAAATATTAATACAATGACAATGAGCAAAGCAGCTGCCGCAAGAATTATTTTAGCGTGAAGTATATCCTTTGCAAGCTGGTCAGCCTGCGCTCTTCGCTGCTTCAGCTCTTCAAAATCTATGTTGTCGTCCATTGAGATCACCTTGAATATATGCTAATAATGTTTGAATGTGTCAAATAAAAATGACATCAAAGAATATTTTACATTTTTATAGTGAGAGAAAAATAAAGGTTAAGTGACAAAGAGAAAATAATTAGTCAATTGCAATAGTAAATTGTACTGTTTTTCAATTTTTCATATAGACAAACTAGAAAATCAGTTTTATGCCGCTAAATTTTTGGAATTCCAGCTTCATATACAACAGAATTTCAAGCTGTGTTGGTTTTCTTTTGTTAGGTATTGAAATTTTCCTCTTTTTATGTTATAATGCTTTTGGAATATAGTAACATTTCTTTGGCTCGATTTTCTTGTGTTTTTTCCGATTTTCTTCTTACATTGCACCTTTTTAATATGATTGATTGAAAAGCCCTTGCATTTTAAGGGAGAATGTGATATAATAAAAACATATCTAGCTGCATTTTTGATACGTGGCTACATTTTATTGTATATCAGAGGTGACTTGCTTGAAACATATAAAAAGCGTGGCGGCTATTCATGATATTTCTGGAATAGGAAAATGCTCGCTGACTGTTATAATTCCTACTCTTTCGGCTATGGGTGTGCAGGTTTGTCCTGTTCCTACAGCGGTGCTTTCAGCACATACTGGCTTCGGCGAATTTGTCATGCGTGATTTGACAGACTTTGTAAGCGATGCGCTGGAGCATTATCATAAGCTTGGCACGGATTTTGACTGCGTGTACAGCGGATTTTTGGCTTCTCAGCAGCAGATTGACCATTGCCTTGACTTTCTTTCGGCTTATCAGGACGCTTTAAAGGTGGTAGATCCTGTTATGGGTGATAACGGCAAGCCTTATAAAACCTACACCAATGAGATGTGCGCTAAAATGGTTCAGCTTGTGCGTGCGGCGGATATTATCACGCCTAATCTTACCGAAGCGGCAATTTTGCTTGGCGAGGATTATCCCTATGGCAAGCTTAGCGTAAGCGAAGTTAAATCGTGGCTTGTCAGACTTTCACAGTTAGGACCTAAGACGGTGGTTATTACAAGCGTTAATATTTCTGATAATGGTATTTCGTCTGTTGGATACGACGCTTTGAGCAATAGCTTTTGGAGAGTTGTGAACGATTATGTTCCCGCAAGCTATTCAGGCTGTGGAGATTTGTATACCGCTGTGCTAACGGGCGGACTTTTGTCAGGTGACAGCCTGCCAGTTGCGATGAGCCGTGCTTCGGGATTTACAAAGCTTACGGTAAAAACGACCTACAGCTATGGCTTGACTAAGTATGACGGTATTTTGTTTGAACCGCAGCTGCCGTGGCTTAATGGCTATAATGATTTTAGCGATTTTGAAAGCTTTTGACGAGGTGGCTAATGGCGAAACTTAATATAGTTCTTGTGGAACCGAGAATACCGCAGAACACAGGGAATATCTCAAGAACCTGCGCTGTGACAGGTGCGACTCTGCATCTTGTAAAGCCTTACGGCTTTGAAATTACCGATAGAAATTTAAAGCGTTCTGGACTTGATTACTGGGATAAGCTTGAGATTTATGAGTACAATAATTTGGACAGCTTTTTTGAGCTGACAAGCGGTGAGTATTATTATTTCACCACAAAGGGAAGGAAGCTCTACAGTGATATTTGCTATCCTGAAAATGCCGATGTTTATTTGTTGTTCGGCAGAGAGGACAAGGGCTTGCCAGAGGAGCTGCTTTATGCAAACCCTGACAGATGCGCAAGAATACCGATGAGGAATATGTTGAGGAGTCTTAATCTTTCAAACTCTGCGGCGATTGCCGCATATGAGGTTTTGAGGCAGTGGGATTTTTCAGAGCTTGAGCTTGTCGGCGAGCTGACAAAGTACAAATGGGATTAAATAACGAAAGGAAGCGATGATATGTCAAAAATAAAATTGGTAACCGATTCAGCGTCCGATATTGATGAAAAGACCGAAAAGGAGCTGGATATAATGATAGTTCCGTTCAAGGTGACAATCGGCGATAAAAGCTATCTTAGCAGAGTAGATTTTACAAATGAGCAGTTTTATAAAATGATGGAAGAGTATGACGGTATGCCTACTCATTCTCAGATAACCGCATTTGAATTTACAGAGATTTTCGAGCAGCTTTTTGCTCAGGGCTACAGCGATGTTATAAATGTTTCTATAAATAAAGAGGGAAGTGCTACTCACAGCAATGCGGTTATGGCTGCAAAGCAGTTTTTTGACGAGCATCCCGACAGGGTAAAGAGCTTTCATATTTACAATATTGACGGAATAGGCTATACGGGTGCTTACGGTTATCCTGTAACTCAGGGTGCGATTAAGGCGGCGAAAGGGGAGTCCGCAAAGGAGATTGTTGAGTATATTGAGGACTGGGTTAAAAATTGCACTACGTTTTTTGCACCATATTCGCTTAAATACGCAAAGAAATCAGGAAGGATTCCATCAGCGGCGGCGTTTGCGGGCGAGCTTATGGGGCTAAGACCTATAATGCGTATTCAGGATAATAAAATTGTTACCAACAGTAAGGTGAGGGGCGACAAGAGTATAATTCCTGAAATAGTTTCGCTTACCGCAAACGAGATTATACCGCATACACCGTATTCTTTAGTGTACGGCTGTGACAGCAGTGTTCGTGATGAAATGGCTGCGGCAATGACAAAGAAAATGGGTTATCCGCCTGTGGAAATGTATCAGATCGGTGCGGCTATTGCAATCAACGCAGGGCCAAAGGTTGTAGGTACTATTTTTAAGCGCAAGGGATAAGACTGTGTAACCTAAATAGATAATACGTAAAAAATCAGTTAAAAGCCCTTGATTTTTTTCTCGTGATGTGGTATACTATAAAGTGGGTAATTTTTATCCGAATTATGTTAATAAATGGAGCGGACTGCATTAGCACGGCTCTGGAAATTTCTTATGAAAGGATGTCAATAATATGGCAGGATTAAACAAGGTTACGGTTGACGACATTGATGTCAAGGGCAAAAAGGTTCTCGTGAGGGTTGATTTCAACGTTCCGCTTAAGGACGGCAAAATCACAAACGACAACAGAATTACAGCGGCTCTCCCTACAATTAAGAAGCTGGTGGCAGACGGTGGAAGGGTTATACTTTGCTCGCATTTAGGCAAGCCGAAGAATGGACCAGAGGACAAGTTTTCGCTTGCGCCTGCGGCTAACAGATTAGCTGAGCTTTTGCCTGATGTCAAGGTTACGTTTGCAAAGGACGACGAGGTAGTCGGAGCAAACGCTAAAAAGGCAGTTGCGGAGATGAACGATGGAGAAATTGTAGTTCTTGAGAACACAAGGTTCAGAAAGGAAGAAACCAAGAATTTAGAGCCGTTTTCATCGGAGCTTGCTTCCTTGGCTGACGTTTATGTAATGGACGCTTTCGGTTCAGCTCACAGAGCGCACTGCTCAACTGCGGGAGTTACCGCTCATATCAAGGATACGGCTGTAGGCTACCTGATGCAGAAGGAGATTAACTTCTTAGGAAACGCAGTTGAAAATCCTGTAAGACCTTTTGTTGCGATTTTAGGCGGAGCAAAGGTTGCCGATAAGCTTAACGTTATAAACAATCTCATCGAAAAGTGCGACACGCTGATTATCGGCGGAGGAATGGCATATACATTTTTAAAGGCACAGGGCTATGAGGTAGGCTCATCGCTTGTTGACGATACCAAGCTTGACTACTGCAAAGAGATGATTCAAAAGGCTGCTGCAAGCGGCAAGAAGCTGCTTTTGCCTGTAGATACTATCGTTGCACCCTCTTTCCCTGACCCGATTGACGCTGAAATTGAAGTTAAGAATGTAAGCGTAAGTGAAATTCCTGCTGATGAGATGGGTCTTGACATCGGTGAAAAGACAGCTCAGCTTTACGCTGAAGCGGTTAAGAACGCAAAGACTGTAGTTTGGAACGGTCCTATGGGAGTGTTTGAGAATCCTGTTCTGGCAAAGGGAACAATTGCGGTAGCTAAGTCTTTGGCTGAAACTGACGCTACAACTATAATCGGCGGCGGTGACAGTGCGGCTGCGGTAATTCAGCTTGGCTTTGCAGACAAGATGTCGCATATCTCAACAGGCGGCGGAGCTTCTCTTGAGTATCTTGAGGGTAAGGTTCTCCCTGGAATTGACGTTATTGCCGACAAGTAATACTTTAGGCGGGGTCTGCTTAAATTTACGCTAACCCCGCTTTAAATTGCTTTTATAATTAAGGAGATTTGCAAAACAAATGACAGAGATTGAGTTATATGCTCTTGCGCTTTTGACGGCGGACGAAACGGGTAACGCATTTGGAGTAACTGGAGTTTTGGATAAGTACGGAAATATTTTCGGATTTGTGATTTTAGTGTTCGGACTTATTTTCCTCTACTTTTCATTTAAGCTTAAAAAAATGGGCGGCTTTTATCTTGAATCTCAGAACCATGATCCAATAATCAAGGAAACAGGATATCTTCCGGGCGAAGCTAAAGTTGGCGAGCGCAGAACAAGCGAAATTCTAGGAAAGACTTTCAGCGAAATGCAGCTTATCTTTGAGCTTGATGGTGAAACCTACGAAAAATGGACGCCTGATTTAGGCAGCGAGGGCAGCGTTAAAATCGAATACAATCCCGAAAATCCGAGTGAATTTTACATATCCGACAAGCTTCAGGAGGACGACGAAGCACCAAGCCATGATGAGGACGGCAAAGAGGTGGAGGAGCTTAAGGAGCCGCCGAACAAGGCTTTTATAGCTATGCTTGTTTTCTCAATTGTTTTGCTTGCGTTAGGAGCAGGATTTTTATACGATTTTTATTTACTTTAGAAAAGGAGTTTTAAAGATGAAAAAAGATGTCAGAAAGGCTATTATAGCTGGAAACTGGAAGATGAACAAAACGCGTCCCGAAGCTAAAGAGCTTCTGGAGGCAATAAAGCCGCTTGTTGCAAATGCTAACGGCAAGGTTGAGGTTATAGCCTGTGTTCCGTTCACAAACCTTGAAACCGCAGTTGCGGCAACCGAGGGCAGCAACGTAAAGGTTGGAGCGGAAAATGTACACTTTGAAAAGAGTGGAGCTTATACAGGCGAAATCTCGGCTGATATGTTAGTCGAGGTTGGAGTAGAGTATGTAGTTATCGGACACAGCGAGCGCAGACAGTATTTCGGTGAAACCGATGAAACTGTGAACAAGAGAACAAAGGCTGCTTTGGCGGCGGGCTTAAAGCCGATAGTTTGCGTGGGCGAGCTGCTCTGGGAGCGTGAGTGCTCAATTACTGAGGAGGTAATCGCAAGGCAGATTAAGCTTGATTTGTTTGACGTAGCTGCTGAGGACGTAAAAAAGACGGTTATCGCTTACGAGCCTGTATGGGCAATCGGCACAGGCAAGACCGCTACTGCGGATCAGGCGGAGGAAGTTTGCGCATTTATTCGTAATACTCTTGCTAAGCTTTATGATGAGCAAACTGCACAGGCGGTGACGATTCAGTACGGCGGTTCGATGAATGCTACAAACTGCGCAGAGCTGCTCAGTAAGGAAAATGTAGACGGCGGACTTATCGGCGGAGCTTCTCTTAAGGCGAACGATTTTAACACTATCGTTCAGGCGGCTGTTAATTTGTAAAGGAGTATAAAGCTATGGCAACTAAAAAACCTGTTGTATTGGTAGTAATGGATGGAGTAGGCTTTTCAGTGACAGGTTTGGGAGACGCCGTTACAGAGGCTAATACCCCTACTCTTGATATGCTTTTAAAGGACTATCCTCATACCTCTCTCAAAGCGCACGGCGACGCTGTAGGCTTGCCGTCGGACGATGATATGGGAAATTCAGAGGTGGGGCATAACGCTTTAGGCTGCGGACAGATTTATTCGCAGGGAGCTAAGCTTGTAAACGAGTCTATCGAAAGCGGAAAGATGTTTTCCTCACAGACATGGAAAAATCTCACAAGCAATTGTATTGAAAAATCATCGACGCTTCACTTTATAGGTCTCCTTTCAGATGGAAATGTTCACTCGAATATTTCTCATTTGAAGATAATGATTAAGCGTGCAAAGGAAAGCGGAGTTTCAAAGGTCAGATGCCACATTCTGCTTGACGGACGAGATGTTCCCGCAACCTCCGGAATGACATATATTAAAGAGCTTGAGGACTGCCTCGCTTCACTTAACGATGAGAGCTTTGACGGCAAAATCGCTTCGGGCGGCGGCAGAATGAAAGTGACTATGGACAGGTATCAGGCTGATTGGAACATGGTTAAGTTAGGCTGGGATACTCACGTTAAAGGCGAGGGCAGAATGTTCTCGTCAGCAGAGGAAGCATATACCACGCTTCGTGAGGAAACGCAGGCGATAGATCAGGATTTGCCTCCTTTTGTTATCGCAAGCGATGGAGAACCCATTGGAAAGATAGTTGATAATGACAGTGTAATTCTCTTTAATTTCAGAGGCGACCGTGCAATCGAGCTTTCAATGGCGTTTGATGTTGAGGGCTTTGACAGCTTTGACAAGGGTGGATACGATCCTAAGGTTTTGTATGCGGGAATGCTTCAGTATGACGGAGATCTTAATCTTCCTAAGAGCTATCTTGTAGAGCCGCCTGAAATCACGAATACGCTTTCAGAGCTTTTGGTGAATAACGGTCTTGCAAGCTATGCTGTTTCTGAAACGCAGAAATACGGACACGTGACATATTTCTGGAACGGCAATAAGTCCGAGAAATTCTCTGAGGATCTGGAGGTTTGGAAAGAGATTCCGTCAGACAAGGTTTCCTTTGACGAGCGCCCGTGGATGAAGTCGGCGGAAATTACAGATGATCTTATCGAGGCTATCAGGTCGGGTAAATACGATTTCCTGCGCTGCAACTATCCGAACGGCGACATGGTTGGACATACGGGAAGTATGGACGCTACTATTGTAGGCGTTGAAGCGGTTGATCTGGGTCTTGCACGTCTGATAAAGATTTGCGATGAGTGCAACTGCACGCTTCTTGTTACTGCCGACCACGGAAATGCGGATGAAATGCTTGAGAAAAACAAAAAGGGCGAGATTCAGGTAAGAACCGCCCACTCGCTCAACCGTGTTCCGTTTGTAATTTGGGACAAGGAGGAGCGTCATGAAATTATAGATTCCGAGAGCAAAAAGTATGGTCTTGCGAATATCGCTCCGACTGTGGCTAAGCTGCTTGGTCTTGAAGCACCGGAGTGCTGGGAAGCTTCAATGATTTGATAAAATGGACGGCTGCTCGTGTAGGGTAGCCGTTTTTTATGCCGTTAAGCTTGCTCTGTGTGAAATCAGGCTTTGAAAGAGCCTTGCAGCTTTTGCATTTTTTTATTTTCTAATAAACACAAGCGCCTGCTGGGGTTTGCAGGCACTTGTGTTTATTTATCGAAGGTCTTTATAAAGTCGGATAAACATTTTGCGAAATTTATCCGAACCTAAAAGTGTTTTTAGTCGGAATTTATAAACTCATGATACTCCTCGTTGAAGTCGGCAAGCTCAGAATCAATTGTGCTTGTATAGCTTTCTCTAAGCTGCGTCCATGTGTACTGTGAGCCGTCCTCGTCGGTGTACATAACCGCCGCATACAGGTAGGAAATTACAGCTTCCTTGGTGTCGTTTGTCGCAGCGTTGTCGTTTGAAAGTGTGTTTGAAATTCCGAAGCCAGGGTCGACAATGCGAACCCAGTTGTCAGACATATATTCTTCATATGCAACCTGATACATATCCTCTGTCCAGTATGGATTGGTGACAAAGAATTTTTCCTTTGCAACTTCCTTATAGGATTCATCAGTATTAGCAAGCTTTGCGCACTCTAACCAGCACTTCATAGCTTCTGATTTTGTAGAGCCTGCTATCCACAAATAAGCGTCGGTTTCAACTGTGATGTAGGCGGCGTCTGCCTCAGGATCTCTCGGCATCGGAACCATTCCCCAGTTGTCGTCCTCGTCAGGTGTATGAGTTGTGCTTGAAGCCCACGGACCCATTGCGTAGAACAGGCAGTTTTCCTTGAAGCAGTCAGAGGTTTGACCGATCCACTCGCTGAGATATAAGCCGTTCTTCTGAATGTTGTAAAGAAGAGTTGAAGCGCGGTCAAAGTTTGCATTTGTAATGTTGTTTACATATTCGTCGTTTTCCTCATCGTACTCAACAATTGTTTCACCTGTTGAATAGAAAATGAAGTCTTGGAACCAACCGTTTACACCATAGCGAATCTCGTCGCCCTCAGCATTGTTTACATAGTCTTCCATCATGTCGTACCATGCGTCCCAGTCCCATTCGCCTTCAAGATAAAGCTCATACGGATCGTCAAGAGCGTTTGCTTCGATAACGTCTTTGTCGTAGGTGAGAACCGAGTTCGCAACATATGTAATCGGGGCAACATAATGCTCACCCTTAAGAGTGAACTGCTCAGCCGTTTCAGCAACATCAGCCCATAGGTCGTCCTCAAAATCAACTATACTGTCAATTGGCTGGAACATTCCTTTAATGCAGTAGCTCGGATAGCACATTGACGCTTCATACCAGAACATATCGGGAACATCGTTTGCCAAAACACGCTCCGCAAGAGTGTCAAACTTTGTCATAGATGTTGTCTGCTCATATGTGATAGTCCCCCCCTTTTTCTCAAAGAGCTCAAGCTCAGTACTCTTTTCCTCAGAGCCTGACGCAGGGTTTAAGTCAAAGTATGACAGCCAGAGAAGCTCAGATTCTGCACCTTCAGGAATCGCTTCGATAACATCTGTATCTTCAACCTCAACCTGCTGTTCGTATTCGCTTGAATCATCAGTCGAGCTGCTTCCGCACGCCGCTGCGCCAAATGCCATAGTTACAGCAAATGTGCCTGCTAAAATTCTTTTTAACGTTTGCATAACAATTTACCTCCGTAAATATCTAACAAAATTATTATTTTTACAAACTACCAAAGGATAAAATTTTACAATCATCCTTTCTCTAATTTTATTATATCACATTCTTTTCAATTTGTCAATGAAAACGTTTAACGTTATTGACATAAACAAATTTTTTTGTTAAACTTGCACAAATTACAACCTTAAAATTTGTGCCTAAAGACAATAAAATCTTGCCTTTTGAGTCTGTTCAAAGAGTTTTTTTCTCCGAAAGAGCTTTCATTCCCATGATTATAATAAATGCGCCAAAGATCTTTTTGGAGATTTCCGAATCTATTTTATTGAACAAAAAAGCTCCGAGAGCGGCAGTGAAAGTTCCTGCTATAAGCGCAGGAATAATATCTTTCCAGCATACCAGCTTTTGCCTGCTGTGAAGCCAGAGAGCGATAGCCGCACAGGGGATAAAGAAAATTAGATTGATTCCCTGCGCTTCATTTTGCGCCATTCCAAGAAAAACGGTAAGATATAAAATTAAAAAGCTGCCGCCGCCAAGTCCCATAGCCGCCGCCGCACCTGCCGCTGTTGAAATTATTATTGTTGCCGCCACAGCCGTTCCTCCTACAAAATCATTCTGATACCGAAGTAAATCATTACTGCGCCAAATAAGCGTTTGAGATTTTGAGGGGATAATTTTTTCATCAGAACACTGCCCAGACAGACGCCGATAATTCCTCCGGGAATGTACTTTGCCGCCTCTGAAAGGTCTATACTTCCTTGCTGAAAGTATACAAATGCGCTTACTATGGTCAGCGGAAGAGTTAGCGCAAGTGAGGTTGCGTGCGCTTTTTTAGTTTCAAGTCCTTCGTTTTCAAGCATCGGAACGGCAAGCATACCTCCTCCAGAGCCAAAAAGTCCGTTCGCCGCTCCACAAGCCGCTCCTGTCAAAGCAGATTTTGTTCTTGAGAAATCGCTCATTTTAATTCACTCTCCCTGAAATAAAGGCTTCAGAAACGCCCTTTATTAAAAAAGCATTGACTTAAACAGGCGGTTTTATTCGCTTAAACAAAAAAATCGCACCGCTTTTTACGGTGCGAAGCAAAGGGTACTGTTTTAGTCAATTTCAACCATGATCTTCTGGTCTACTCTTGTTGCGCCTGCTCTCATAATAACACGGATAGCCTTGGCAATTCTGCCTTGCTTTCCGATTACTCTGCCCATGTCGGACTCTGCAACGTGGAGATGGTAAACAATAATGCCCTCTTCGTTTTCATCGTCAACAGTAACACTTACTGCGTCCTTGTCCTCAACAAGCTCTGTGGCAATGGTTTTCAGTAATTCCTCCATACATAGTCATCCTTTCATTATAAATTAAGCGTAAAAGTAAAGCGTCATATAGTACCGCTGTTCTTGAGAAGAGTCTTAACACGGTCTGTAGGCTGCGCTCCGTTGGCTATCCAAGACTTAACCTTTTCCTCGTCAACCTTGAAAACCTTTGGATTCTTTGTAGGATCATAGTATCCGATTTCCTCGATGCAACGACCATCTCTTGCGGATCTCGAGTCGGCAACTACGATTCTATAAAAAGGAGCTTTTTTTGCACCCATTCTTCTCAGTCTGATTTTAACTGCCATTTCCTAATTCACCTCCATGCTTTAATCGCCTGATTAAGAGCGAACGTTATATTTAAACCATTTGTTGAAAATATGGAATAAATCAAATTTTAAAGCTACTGTGTCAAAAAGCTTTAAAGCTTAAGCCGTTTATGTCAAAAGGCGCACGTTATTTTATTCCGTTTCCGCCGTTTGAGTTCATGAGCTTCATAAGCTCGGCACGGTTCATTCTCTGCTTTTTGCCGTGAAGCTTGCCATTTCCGATTCCAAACTGCTTCATCATCTTTTTCATCTGCTCAAACTGTCTTAAAAGCTGATTGACGTCCGAAACCTGCGTGCCGCTGCCTGCGGCAATTCTTCTCTTTCGCTTAGGGTCTATAATCGAGGGCTTCAGCCGCTCAAGCTTTGTCATAGACTGAATCATCGCTCTAGTCTTTTTAAGCTGAACCTCGCCCTGCTCAACCTGCTCGTCCGTCATATTGCCTGCTCCAGGAATCATGCCGACAATAGAGCGCACCGAACCCATTTTGTTAATCTGCTCCATATTTTCAAGCAAATCGTTCATGTCAAAGCCTTCCTGCGAAACCTTTTTAGCCATTCGCTCGGCATCCTTTTCGTCAATAGTCGCAGATGCCTTTTCAATAAGCGTGAGCATATCGCCCATGCCTAAAATTCTTGAAGCCATTCGTTCAGGGTGGAACAACTCAAAGTCGTCAAGCTTTTCTCCCATTCCGACAAATTTTATAGGCTTTCCCGTAACCGAAAGCACCGACAGAGCCGCTCCGCCTCTTGTGTCTGAATCAAGCTTTGAAAGCAGTATGCTGTCAATTCCAAGCGCCTCGTCAAAGCTTGACGCAACCTTAACTGCGTCTTGACCTATCATAGCGTCAACTACAAGCATAATCTCATGAGGCTGAGCAATTTCCTTGATGTCTACAAGCTCCTGCATAAGCTCCTTGTCAATGTGCAGACGTCCTGCTGTGTCGATAATAACAAGGTCGTTGCCATAGTCGGAAGCGTGCTTCAAGCCCTCTTTGACAATATCTCTGGGATCAATCTGCCCCATTTCAAACACGGGAACCTCGGCTTTTTCGCCTACTATTTTAAGCTGTTCGATAGCCGCAGGACGGTATACGTCCGCCGCAATCAGAAGCGGTCTTTTCTGCTCTTTGTTTTTAAAATACCTCGCAAGCTTTGCGGCATGAGTGGTTTTTCCTGCGCCCTGAAGTC
This sequence comes from Ruminococcus sp., assembly GCA_021202895.1. Taxonomy (GTDB): domain Bacteria; phylum Bacillota; class Clostridia; order Oscillospirales; family Ruminococcaceae; genus YE71. The sequence goes on from JAJQCE010000010.1 coordinate 72,762, forward strand.
CGCACATCATTATAATGCACGGCGGTCTGTTAGGGAAATTTATCTTAGCGTTCGACTCGCCCATGAGAGCGATAAGCTCTTCGTTTACTATCTTTATAACCTGCTGAGCTGGAGTGAGGCTGGAAAGTACCTCTTCGCCTATGCTTCGCTCTGTGACCTTGTTTACAAATTCCTTGACAACCTTGTAGCTTACATCCGCTTCAAGGAGAGCCATCTTAACCTCGCGCATAGCCTCCTTAACATCGTCTTCGGTAAGCTTTCCGCGGTTTTTAAGCTTTTTAAATACGCCGCCAAGCTTTTGAGATAATCCTTCAAATGCCACAGCTTTCCCTCCCTTGCATGAACTTATATTTTATTCATAATCCTTGTTTTCATATTCTTCAATTTTGCTGTCTAAATTTTCAAGCAACACTATAACCTTGTCGGCAATGTTTTTCGCAAAGCTGACTTTGCGGCATTCTTCTAAAGCCTCGTATGCCTGAGCTTTAAATTCGTAAAGATCCTTTTTGTACTGCTCGTTCTGCTGCGCAAGTCCGAGAACATCGTCGTAATGCTCAAGCGCATCTTCTCCGTGCTTGAGAGCGTCGTGTACTCCCTGACGAGTGACATTGTACTGCTCGGCAATTTCCGTAAGTGAAAGGTCATCATAATAGTACATTGACATCATTTCACGCTGACGTTCAGTCAAAAGATCGCCGTAAATATCGAGCAGGGTGCTTATATAAAGATTTTTTGCTATTTCCACTGCGTTCACCTCTTTCAACGTAAAGCGCAAGCTCTTTACAATAATTTATTATACATCAAGCAAAAAGACTTGTCAAGTCCTTTTGACAAAACACATAAAAAATTTACAATTCGTCTGTTGATTTTGCATTTTACAGGCTAAAATTTTGTGAAGCCCTATAGAGATTACAAATATCGGAGTACAGCTTCGGTTCGATTTTCAAACAATTAAAATAAAAAATTTACAATTTGCATTGAAAGTCGATATAAATATATGATAAGATAGGTTTATTAAAATCTGCAAGTGGGAAAAGATAATATTTTGATGGGGGTTAATATGATAGAATTTAACTTAAAGAATGATAAATACTCCGCTAAGCTGCCAGCTATAGCTTTCGGAACGGCAGGAATTGAACGTATGGACAATGACGAGCATTATTTTGAGCTTCTTGACGCATACTTTGACAACGGCGGCAGATGCTTAGACACCGCAAGGGTTTACTGCGATTGGATTGACGGCGGAAAGGACGCTTCTGAAACGGTTATAGGAAGATGGCTTAACGAAAGAAAATGCCGTGATGAAATGCTTATCTGCACCAAGGGCGGACACCCAGTGATGGGGCATATGGATATGTCGCGTCTTAGCCGTGAGGATTTGGAATACGACCTTGAGCGTTCGTTAAAGTGTCTGGACGTTGATTACGTTGACGTTTACTTTCTGCACCGTGACGATGAGCGTATTCCTGTAAGCGAAATAATGCCTATATTGAATGATTTTTATCAGAGCGGCAGGGTTCATTTTTTAGGTGCGTCAAACTGGACATCGGCAAGAATTGAAGAGGCGAACAGGTTTGCGCTTGAAAACGGTATGGAGCCGTTCAGAGTAAGTGAGATAAACTACAGTCTTGCGCATTGCAGCACGGATACCTTTGGAGATCCTACCGTTGTATGTATGAATTTGCGTGAGTTCAAGTGGTATCAGAGAAATGAATTTCCCGTTATGGCATATTGTCCGCAGGCAAAGGGCTTTTTTGTCAAGCTTGCAAGGGGCGAAAGTATGAAGCGCATGGCTGAGGGGCAGTTTACAAGCACAGCAAATTTAGCAAGGCTTGCAAGAGTAAAGCAGCTAAGCGAGCGTGACGGTATTTCACCTGCCGTAATTCCGCTTGGATATTTAAACAGTCAGCCATTTTTTGTCTGCTCGGTAATTTCAGCCTCAAAAGCCGTGCAGATTGAGGAAAATATGCAGGCTCAGGATTTAAAATTCGATCATAAGACAATTGCGTTTTTAGAAAATGTTTTGTAAAAATAAACAATGTGCGAACCGAGAAATTTCTCGGTTCGTTTTTAATGAACATTTTTGAGATTTTTTCTACTAGATAAGGACAAGAGGTCAAAGCGTTTGTATGATAACAAGGAGAGGAAAGCCCTGACTTGTCTAGGCTTTTGTATAGTAATTTTTAGCTTTTAGTTTGATTTTTTGCAGAGAAATACCCTTTTAGGGTTTGACAGTGAAAAGAAAGTGTGCTATAATAAATAACACAAATAAGCTTGAAAGGACAGGAATCTATATGAGCGCAACGATTAAAGATGTGGCAAGTGAAGCGGGTCTCTCTGTCGCTACAGTTTCAAGAGTGCTTAACAACAGCGCAAATATTTCAGAGGATGCCTCTGCGCGTGTCAACGCCGCTATTGAAAAGCTTGGATATTCGCCTAATTTTTTGGGAAGAAATCTCCGCAAGCGTGAAACTAACGTTATACTTGTGATTATGCCTGCGTCTGAACATTCTCTTTATATGAAAATAGTTTCAGGCATTCAGCGTTATGCTGAAACGAGAGGCTATGATATAATTTACGCATCATCTAATTCCACCTCTGAAACGGAAATACGTCAGATGAATATGCTTTTTAATCGTACCGTTGACGGAGCGATTATGCTTGGAACGCAGTACGATGCCGATACCCTTAACAATCTTGTGCGTAATTACAACATTGCGCTTTGCTGTGAAGGGGTAGATGGAGCAGAGGTTCTGACGGTAGTAGTAGATGATGAAGCGGCGGCATACGATGCAGTAAAAGAGCTTATAAAGCTTGGTCATAGAAAAATAGCATTTTTAGGCGCAAATGAAACTGCCGAGTCTAACAACAAAAGACGAGAGGGCTATTACCGTGCGCTTAAGGAATGCTCTTTAGATATAAATCCTGATTATGTTTATTGCGGAACGTTTGAATATGAAAATGGTGCTTTGGCGATGGAAAAATTCGCCTCTTTTGAGAACCCGCCTACAGCGGTGTTCTGCGTTTCCGATTTGCTTGCGATCTCAGCGATTAACAAGGCTCATGAGCTTGGTCTTGCGATTGGCAAGGATATCTCTATAATGGGATTTGACAATATAAGCATGTGTGAAATGATGATACCAAAGGTTTCTACGGTTGAACAGCCGTGTGAAAAGCTTGGAGAAATGGTGGTGCGCAAGCTTATTGCGAATATCACTGCTCCTGTCGGAAGTAAGGATAACCGCAGCTATACAGTTCCGCACAAGGTTATCTTGAGAGAATCTACAGGTCCAGTTGCTGGATATAAAAAATTAAAATGATACATTTTCGCCCGAAGCACTTAGCTTATGCTTCGGGCGATTTTTTCAGGCTTTAAGACTCCTTCGATTTTCTTCTCTTGTCAAGATAACTTTCAAGAATAACTACGGCTGCTACCTCGTCTACAACCTTTTTTCTGTTCAGACCCCTGACATTTGTTTCATTGAGAATCTGGTGCGCTGTGACGGTAGTTGAACGCTCGTCCCACATGACTATGGGAATTTCTGTGACACAGCCTACCGTTTCGGCAAACGCACGGCATTTTTGCGCTCTTGGACCCTCTGAGCCGTTCATATTTATCGGCAGACCGATGACAATTTCACAGACCTCGTACTGCTCGGCCATATGCGCAACCTTCATTGCTAAAATCTGAGCGTTTCTTTCTTCAATTACTCCGACAGGCGAAGCTAAAAATTCGGTTTTATCACATACGGCAAGCCCCGTTCTGGCATCGCCGTAATCAACAGCCATTATTTTCATATGCATTTTCCTTTCCATTTTATATACACTATTATAGCATCAAATGTCTTTCTTGTCAATTCAATTTAAAAAAATTAATACCTAATTTGCTGTGTTTGAAATCTATTTAATAAACTTATATCATTTATGTAGTAAAAAAATTCATTTTATTTTCACAAAAACCGATTGCAGATTTTTTTGAAATGGTTTAAAATTATTTAGGTAAAAAAGAGTATAAAGGTATGATGCTGACGTTCTTTTTATTGCGGCAATTTTTGAAGTGAGGTTGATATAATAAAAATGGAAAACAATTATCTGGAAACAGAGAAGCTCGGCAAGCTGATGAGAAAATATGCCATTCCGTGTGTGATTTCAATGCTGGTGGCTGCGCTTTACAATATTGTTGACCAAATATTTATAGCGAACGCCTCATATTTGGGCTCATACGGAAACGCAGCTAATACGGCGGTATTTCCTATGACAGTTGTCGCACTTGCAATTGCGGTAACGTTTGGCGACGGCTGCTGCACATATGTGAGCATACGGCTTGGAGCAAAGGATCGCGACAGCGCAGGACGAGGAGTAGGCAGTGCGGTTATCAGCGTTGTGTGGATAAGCATATTGCTTATGATTATCTATCTTGTGTTTGACGAGCAGATACTTAAGCTTTTCGGTGCGGATGTAAACGCTCAGACAATGAAGCTTTCTAAGGAGTATTTCTTTTGGATTTCAATCGGTATTCCATTTTACATGGTAGGTCAGGCGCTTAATCCTATAATAAGATCCGATGGAAGCCCTAAATTTGCGATGGCTACGCTTCTTACTGGTGCAGTTATCAATATAATACTTGACCCGATATTTATTTACGTTTTTCGCTGGGGAATGAAAGGTGCGGCGATTGCTACTATACTGGGGCAGATTGTTTCGGCGATTGTTTCGGCTTTGTATCTGCTAAAAATGAAGCAGACGCCGCTTAACAGGGACTGCTTTAAGTACAGGTTGTCTCTTGTCAAGAAAATTACAATTCTTGGAATAACTAGCTTTTTGTCACAGTTTTCGATAGTTATATCTATGGCGGCGACGCTCAATGTGGTTGTTAAATACGAGGCTTACGATCCGATTTTCTCACAGGAGCAGTATACTCAGATACCGACTGCTATAGCTGGAATAGTTTCAAAATTCTTTCAGATTATAATTTCCTGCTCAATTGGAATTGCCGCAGGGTGCATACCTATCGGAGGCTACAACATTGGTGCGGGCAGAAATGACAGAGTAATAGAGCTTTTAAAGAAGCTGATGGTTACTGAACTGATTTTAGGTCTTGCGGCTTCAATAATTTTTCTAATTTTCCCTAACCAGCTTATGCTTATTTTCGGTTCGAGCAACGAGAGCGAATATTATAACGAATTTGCGGTTTGGTTTATCAGAGGACAGCTTTGTCTGCTTCCACTCGCTTGCTTTAACAAGGCTGGATTTATCTTTCTTCAGTCTATTGGCAAATCTCAGGCATCGTCGGTTTTGTCCGTCCTGCGTGAATTTGTTTTTGGAGTAGGGTTTACTATTCTGCTGCCGATACTTTTCGGAGGACTTTATGCAGTGCCGTTCTTTATGCCTGCCGCAGATACTGCCACTGCTATTCTGGTGGTGATTTACCTTAGAAAAATGGTTAAGAGTCTGAAAGTACCAGACAAGGCGAATTGATTTTAATGCGCAACAGCTTTAAGGGCTGCTGCGCTTTTTAAAAGTGTAAATATGAGCCTTGAAAAGGCATAAACACAAAGTTTTCATCATACGATTATCATATTTTCAGAAAAAAGGAGATTTTTTTTAAAAAGCTCTTTTCTTTTTCTAAAGAATGTGATATAATATATAAATATACATAATTCAAAAACAAAAGAAAGGAAAGTGAGCATATGAACGAAAAATTTTTAGATCAGGAATGTATTGTCTGCAAAGAAAAGTTTAATGAAGCGGACGATATTGTTGTTTGCCCTGACTGCGGAACTCCTTATCACAGGGATTGCTGGAACATAGAGAAGCGCTGTGTTAATGACGAGCTTCATGCTAGCGGCGGAGTTTGGACAAAGAGCGAAAAGGGCGGTACTGCGGATCCTCAGACGGAAAATGATCTTCGCTGCATACGCTGCGGCAAGGAGAATCAGCCTGGGCAGATGTTTTGCTCAGAATGTGGTATGCCGCTTAATTCAAACCGCAACAGTGAGCGACCATTTAACAATTACGGCAATTCAAATGGCTTTAATCAAAACCAGGGAGCTGCTGGAACAGGCTTTAATAATTCTCAGAATGACGGCTTTTTCAGCTCAAACCAGAACGGCTTTAATCAGCAGGGTACGGACGGCTTCAATTTCGGCGGAGCTGGAGTTCAGATGGTTAAGCTTACAAAGGATTCTGATATTAATGGAATAAAGCTTGGCGATTTCTTTGAATATGCAGGACATAAATCTATGATGATTGCGAATTTTGTGAGATTTGCAAAGTCAAATGTCAGGATTTCAATAAATATAGGCGCATTATTTTTTCCTGAGTACTATTTCTTTTACCGCAAGATGAACAAGACGGGAGCTTTGTTTTTGGCACTTTCATTTTTACTCATGATACCGAACCTGATTTATGCTGGTCAGTCGGGAGCTTATGGGATGGTTTTCTTTACTATGCCGTTTAACCTTGATTCTAACGCTTTTGTTATAATATATAACATTTGCTCTGTGATAAGTACAGTTATAAATGTTCTTGCGGGAGTGTATGCGAATTATTGGTATTACAAGCGGGCTAGAGAGGATATACTTAAGATACGTTCGGATTGCGTTGATCAGCAACTGCCTGAATCAGAAGCGGTAATGCGTATTCAAAAAACAGGTGGAACATCCTGGGCTACGGTGATTTGTGTTATTGTCGGAGAGCTTGTTCTGTCTTTGGGTCTTATGCTTTTGTTAGCTGTAATTTTTTAAAGGCTTTGTTAAGATAAAATTTACAAATTATAACCGCTTGTTTGTCTTGACCGAGCAGGCGGTTTGTGCTATAATAGTATATGTGTTTTGACACAACAATCCTTGCTCAAGCAGACGGCTTGGGCTTAATATCCATAAGGAGGTGCATTGAAAAATGGCAAAGATTAATGAAAATTATGAGGTTATGGCGGTCTTTAGCGTGAAGAACGGTGAGGACAATGTAAAGGCTCTGACAGATAAGTTTAACGAGCTTATAAATGCCAATGCCACAGATGTTGAGATGAATGATTGGGGCAAGAGAAAGCTTGCTTATGCCATCAATTATGAAACAGAGGGCAATTATGTGTTTTGGACATTCACATCGGACACAGCTTTCCCTGCTGAGCTGAACAGAGTTTTCGGCATTACTGAGGGTGTTTTACGTTTTCTTGTTATGAAGAAATAAGTGGAATTTGAAAGGACGAAATTATGCTGAACAAAGTAATTCTAATGGGAAGAATCACTCGTGATTTAGAGCTGAAACAGACGCCGCAGGGTGTACCAGTGCTAACCTTTTCGATTGCTGTAGATCGCAGCTTTGTGCGTCAGGGTGAGGAGCGTCAGGCTGATTTTATAACTTGTGTTGCGTGGCGCAATCAGGCGGAGTTTATAAGCCGATATTTTTCAAAGGGCAGAATGATAGCGATTGTTGGAAATATTAGAACCCGCAATTATGACGATAAGAACGGCGTTAGGCACTATGTTACAGAGGTTTATGTAGATGAGGCTTCGTTTACAGGTGAGCCTAAAGCTCAGGTCGGATACGCTCAGAACAGCTACGCTCAAAATTCATATCAGCAGAAAACGGTAGCATATCAGCAGCCTGAACCTGTTGAAGGTGAGCCTGCTAAGTCTAACGATGTGGAAAATTCGGATAAGTTTCAGGATTTTGAAGTTTTCAGCGATGATGGAGTTCCATTTTAAAAATGAATTTTGATTAGTTTAAGTGTTAGGAGGATTAACATGGAAAGAACCGCAAGACCTATGAAGAGAGGTCGTAAAAAGGTATGTATGTTCTGTGTAGACAGAGCTGAAAAGATTGACTACAAGGATATAGCTAAGCTTAGAAAATGCACGACTGAGAGAGGGAAGATTCTACCCCGCAGAGTAACAGGAACCTGTGCATATCATCAGAGAGAGCTTACGAGTGCTATAAAGAGAGCGCGTCATCTGGCACTTCTGCCTTATGTAGCTGACTAAATTAAATAGCGAAACCTCCGAACAGATGCGGAGGTTTTATTTTTATTTGCAGAATGTTGTTATATTTTATAGCTAGAAACAATTATCTGGAATTTTCCTTCTGCTTATATTATATCGGGTTGTCATTTGTTTGTCAAGTGTTTTAGGTACGCAAAATGCGGTCCTACAAAATAAGCTTGATGATTTTGATAAAAAATGCTTGTAATTCTTGATGATTTATGATATAATAATAAATGTGTTGAAAAAACTAATCCTCTGAAATGGAGAAATCTATGAAAAATGATGCAAAAAAACGCATAGATGAGCTTGTACAGCTGCTTAATTATCACAGCAGGCTTTACTATGTGGAAAACAGAAACGAAATTTCCGATTATGAATATGACGCTTTGCAGCAGGAGCTTAAGCGGCTTGAAGCTCAAAATCCGCAGCTTGTGCGTCCTGATTCGCCTACTCAGCGCGTTGGAGGAGAGGCGGCGGATCAGTTTGAAAAGGTGAGCCATTCGGTTCAGATGGGATCTATACAGGACGTATTTTCTTTTGGCGAGGTTAAGGATTTTGTTTTTAACGTTAAGAAAACGGTTGAAAATCCTGCGTTTGTTGTAGAGCCTAAGATAGACGGTCTTTCGGTGTCGCTTGAATATCTTAACGGAAGCTTTGCACTTGGCTCAACGAGGGGCGACGGTTTTGTCGGAGAGAATGTTACGGCTAATCTGAAAACTGTAAAAGCTATTCCTATGAGTCTGCCTGAGCAGCTTGAGCTTCTTGAAGTAAGAGGCGAAATTTTCATGCCTAAGGACGTATTTGAAAGCCTTGTCGCAGAGCAGCGTGAAAATGATGAACAGCCGTTTAAAAATCCCAGAAATGCGGCGGCAGGTTCTTTAAGACAGAAAAATCCCACAGTTACCGCTCAGCGCAGACTTGATATATTTGTTTTTAACGTTCAGCACATTCAAGGTAAATCACTTGATAGCCATAAGCAGTCGCTTGACTATTTAAAGACGTTGGGATTTAAGACTATACCAAGCTATACTCTTGTGCATACAGCCGATGAAGTAATTGAGTGCATAGAAAAAATCGGTGAAAATCGTTTTGAGCTGCCGTTTGATATTGACGGAGTTGTAGTAAAGGTTGACGATTTTGAACAGAGAGAGCTTTTAGGCTACACCGCTAAAACGCCTAAGTGGTCGGTGGCGTATAAGTTTCCGCCAGAAGAAAAGCAGGCGGTTGTTGAGGATATTGAGCTTAATGTCGGTAGGACAGGAGCGGTAACTCCCGTTGCGGTTTTTAATCCTGTTTTGCTTGCGGGAACGATGGTTTCCCGTGCGACGCTTCACAATCGTGATTTTATCAGAGAAAAAAACGTCAATATAGGCGATGTTATAACGGTAAGAAAAGCAGGGGATATAATCCCAGAGGTCGTTTCGGTAAACGAGAAAAGGAGCGACAGCTGCTTTAAATTTCCAGACGCCTGCCCTGTGTGCGGAGCAAAGCTTATAAAGAGTGAAGACGAAGCGGCGGTTCGCTGTCCGAACGATGAGTGTCCAGCGAAGATTTTCAGTCAGATTACCCATTTTGCTTCAAGGGGAGCGATGGATATAGACGGGCTTGGTCCTGCAATTGTTCAGGCTTTGCTAGACAGCGGAGTGATTAAATCTGCGGCGGATCTTTACACTATTAAAATCGAGCAGCTGCTTGAGCTTGAAAATTTCAAGGAAAAATCAGCTTCAAATCTTATTAACGCAATTGAAAATTCCAAAGCGCAGCCGCTTGACAGAGTGGTTTTCGCATTGGGAATAAGAAATATAGGGCAGTCGTCAGCTAAGCTTTTGTGCGACAAATTTGGAAGCATTGAGCGGATTATGGAAGCGAGCGAGGAGGAGCTTCTTGAAATTGACGGCTTTGGCGAGATAATGGCAAACAGCGTTGTGAGAGAGCTTAACGAGCCTAAAATGAAGGAACTCATCAGAAGGCTTAAGGAGTACGGCGTAAGAATGGAGTATCAGAAAGCGCAGATCGATAACCGATTTGAGGGCAAAACCTTTGTACTGACGGGAACTCTGCCGACGCTTAAACGTGATGAGGCAAAAGCGATAATCGAACGCTTCGGCGGCAAGGCGAGCGGCTCGGTTTCCAAAAAGACTAGCTATGTGATTGCGGGAGAAAATGCAGGAAGCAAGCTTGATAAGGCTAGTCAGCTTGGTATTGAGATAATTGACGAACAGCAATTTCTAAAAATGACAGAGTAAAATGTAAAGTTTTCTATTGAAACGGAGGAAATGTTATGAATGAAATGAATATTGACATTAAGCATATCGCAAGGCTTGCGCGGCTTGAAATAAGCGACGATGAATTTGAAATGTTTGAGAGTCAGATGAAGGACATAGTTAAAATGGTTGAGAAGCTTCCCGATATTTCAGACGAGCTTAAGCCTGATCCAAATACGCCTATGATTCTGCGCAAGGACGAGGCTAAGACGGATAAGTTCACAAGAGATGAGCTTTTGAAGAATGCGCCGAGCGTAAAGGCGGGCTGCCTTGCAGTTCCAAAGACGGTAGAGTGAGGAGTGAATAATTATGGGCTTGTATGAAAAAAGTGCGGCACAGCTAAGCACTATGCTGCAAAACAAGGAGATAAGCTCGGTTGAGCTGACAAAATCAGTGTTTGAGCGAATTGAACAAACAGAAGAAAGTGTATGCGCTTATCTTACGCTGGATGAGGAGAACGCTCTTGCGAAAGCGGCTGAGGTTGACAAAAAGCGCATGGCGGGAGAAAAGCTTTCGCCGATTGCGGGAATACCGACGGCTGTAAAGGACAATATCTCAACTAAGGGACTTCGCACAACCTGCGCTTCTAAAATGCTTGAAAATTACGTTCCGCCCTTTGACGCTTTTGTAATGAAAAAGCTTCGCAGTGCAGACGCAGTTGTTACAGGTAAGGTGAATATGGACGAATTTGCGATGGGCTCGTCAACTGAAACCTCGTATTTTAAGAAAACGAAAAATCCGTTTGATTTAAACCGTATCCCAGGCGGCTCGTCAGGCGGTTCGGCGGCGGCTGTTGCGGCAGGAGAGGCTGTTCTGGCTTTAGGCTCGGACACAGGCGGTTCGATTCGTCAGCCTGCTTCGTACTGCGGAGTAGTCGGACTTAAGCCGACATACGGTGCAGTTTCAAGATACGGGCTTGTTGCATTCGCTTCATCGCTTGATCAGATTGGACCTGTAGCGAGAACTGTAGAGGATGCGGCTATGCTTTACTCTGCTATCTGTGGGCATGACAGCATGGACGCAACAAGTGCTTTCAGAGAATATCCTGATTTTGCTTCTTCGCTTAACGGAAATGTTGAGGGACTGAGAATAGGCATCCCAAAGGAATATTTCGGAGAGGGAGTTTCGGACGAGGTTAAAGCTGCCGTTCTTGACGCAGTTAAGGAGCTTGAAAGGCTTGGAGCTTCGGCAAAGGAAATTTCTCTTGAATCTACCGACTATGCGCTCTCGTCCTACTATATAATTTCATCTGCGGAGGCTTCGTCAAATCTTGCACGTTTTGACGGAGTGCGCTACGGCTTCAGAGCTGAAAACAGTGACGGGTTGGTTGATATGTACGAAAAGACGCGCTCGCAGGGTTTTGGAGCAGAGGTTAAGAGGAGAATTATGCTCGGCACATTTGTGCTTAGCTCAGGTTTTTACGATGCGTATTACAAAAAAGCGAAGCTGCTGCAAATGCGTATTTCAGCTGAGTTTTCAAAGGCTTTTGAGAGCGTGGACGTTATAGTCGCTCCGACTGTGCCGACAACGGCGTTTAAGATTGGCGAGAACACGGACGATCCGCTTAAGATGTACGCTACAGACATATGCACGGTTACAGTGAATATAGCAGGCTTGCCGGCGATAAGCGTTCCCTGCGTGCATGATGAGAACAGGCTTCCTATAGGCTTGCAGCTTATTTCAAATAAATTCACAGAGGACATTCTGCTTAATACAGCGTACGCATATGAAAAGCAGACTGGCGGCTTTGTTTCGCCGAAGCTTTAAGAAAGGAAGGGTGAGTGAAAATGGTAAAGGGCTATGAGGCTGTAATCGGACTTGAAACTCATGCTGAGCTTTCAACTGAATCGAAAATATACTGCGACTGCAAAAATCAGTTTGGTTTGGAGGTCAATTCGCAAGTTTGCCCTATATGTATGGGTATGCCCGGAACATTGCCGACGCTGAATGAAAAGGTAGTTGACTATGCTATAAAGATGGGGCATGCGCTCAATTGCAGGATAAACCGTATCTGCAAGCAGGACAGAAAGAATTATTTCTATCCTGATCTCCCTAAGGCTTATCAGATTTCACAGGCAGACGTGCCGCTTTGTGAGAATGGGTATGTTGATATTTTGTCTGAGGGTGAAATAAGGAGAATCGGAATTACAAGAATCCATATCGAGGAGGACGCAGGAAAGCTGCTTCATTCGGACAAGTTTGACGGAGCGTCGCTTGTGGACTTGAACAGGTGCGGAGTTCCGCTTATAGAGATTGTATCCGAGCCCGATTTAAGGAGCAGCTCAGAGGCTAAGATTTATCTTGAAACGTTAAAATCAATACTTAAATACCTTGATATCTGCGACTGCAAAATGCAGGAGGGCTCTATCCGATGCGATGTCAACGTTTCGGTTCACAAGCCTGGAGAGCCGCTTGGTACAAGAACCGAGATGAAAAATGTAAACAGCTTTTCTGCGGCATTGAGAGGTATCGAGTACGAAATAAATCGTCAAATTGAGGTGCTTGAAGCGGGCGGAACTATCACGCAGGAAACCCGCCGCTGGGACGATGTAAAGGGAATAAGCGTGTCTATGCGTTCAAAGGAGGACGCACAGGATTACCGCTATTTTCCTGAGCCTGATTTACTTACGATTGTCGTTGAGCAGAGCAGGGTAGACGAGCTTAAGGAGCAGATTCCTGAGCTTCCTAACGCAAAGCTTCTGCGCTATGTAAATGAATATAATATCACGCTTAAGGAAGCGACGTTTGTTTCCGAATCGGTGGAATTAGCAGGACTTTTTGACGAGTGCATGGAAAAGGGAAGCGGTGCGCCTAAGTCCTATGTTTCGTGGATAGTCGGCGATTTGACTAAGTATCTGAATGAAACGGGATCAGATGTGAGCGACACTAAAATCACAGCGGACAAGCTTATAGAGCTTGTTGAAGCGATAGATAAGAAAACTATTTCAAACGCAGGAGGAAAAAAGGTTTTCGCAGTGCTGCTTAAGGAGGACAAGGCTGTCAGGGATATTATTGACGAGCTTGGACTTTCACAGGTTTCCGATACCGAATTTCTTGAAAAGCTTGCAGACGAGGTTTTAGCTTCAAATGAAAAGAGCGTCAGCGATTTTAAGAACGGCAAAACCAATGCGCTCGGTTACCTTGTCGGGCAGTGCATGAAAGCGTCAAAGGGCAAGGCTAATCCTGGAATGATGAGAGATATTATAACGAAAAAGCTTGCGGAGATGTGATGCTTTTTCTGTAAATTTAAGGCTGGTTTTTTAAAAGGAATCAGCCTGCTTTGCTTTAATTTTCATAGATGAAGCGCATTTTCGTAAATTTTCTGTGTTTTATGTGAAAGCAATCTGAAAAAATCGAATTTAACTTGACTTTTTTTGTAACAGAAGTTAAAATAGATAGTAGACAAGATAAGACAGAAAGAATTATTTTAAGTTTTAACAATAGGAAAGAAAAAGGAGCGAGGATTTTGAAGCCTGTAACAGACGAAAACAAAGAAAAAGCCTCACAGCTACAGCAGACAGAACCTGAGCAGACTAGCATTTATATTAAAGAGGACAAAAAGTCAAAAAGAAAGAGCAAAAAAAAGGGCAAAGAGGAAAATACAGAAGCTACTGCCGCAGAGAATATTGATGATATAGAAAAGAAGGCGGATAAAAAAAGAATACCGTTTATCACATCTTTTTGCGAGTTAGTTGTAAACAATTCGTTGTTTATAACGTTTGTGCTGTCACTTGTAATAAATTCTCTGATATTAAGGTGCTTTACTGTCGGACTTGGCGATTCATCAAATGTGTTTAAAGCTATAGTAAAGCCTATGCTGGCGGATATTGTAGCTGTTGTCATTATTGCAACGTTCGGATTTTTATTCAGAAAACAGCGAAGCAGATTTGTATATCTGATGGTGTGGACGGTTGTTTTCTCAATTCTTGCGATGGGAAATTCGATTTATTATACAAACTATAAGTCGTTTTTATCGGTTTCGCTTTTGTCAACAGCGTCACAGCTTGGCGGAGTTATTGATGCGGTAACGGAGAATATACTTGAAGCTAAGGATTTTATACTTTTGTGGCCTATAGCCGCTATGATTGTTATCTATCTGCTTGTAAAGCACAAGCATGAAAAGGGATATATGAAGCAAAAGCAGCCTCGTACAAGGCTTGCAAAGTATGCAGGCTCGGCGCTTGGCGTTGCGCTTGTATGTGGTGCGCTGTTTTTTACTATGGTAACTTCAACCGATCTTTCGCGTCTAGTAAAGCAGTGGAACCGTGAGTCGGTTATGAGCAGCTTTGGAATGTATGTGTATCAGATAAGCGATACCATATCCTCATTGAAAGCTAAAATCAATGTGCTTATCGACGCTGACGAGGGAATGAAAACCTTTGATGAGTTCTATGAAACAAAGGACGAAAACGATGTTGTAACTGAGGATGCTGACGAGGACGCAAACGAGTACACAAATATATTTGAGGGCAAGAATGTTCTTGTTATACACGCTGAAAGCATACAGCAGTTTACAATGGATACCTACATAAACGGTGAGGAGCTGACGCCTAATCTCAACAAGCTTGCAAGCGAAGGATTGTACTTTTCTAATTTCTATGCGCAGGAAAGCGTGGGAACAAGCTCTGATACTGAGTTTACTTTCTCGACCTCGCTTATGCCTGCGTCAAGTGGTACGGTGGCTATAAACTACTGGGACAGAGATTACGCAAGTATTCAGAAAGCCTTTAAGAATATGGGATACTATGTGTTCAGTATGCACGCTAATAACGGATCCTATTGGAACAGACTTAATCTGCACGAATCGCTGGGCTATGACAGGCTGTATAACTATACTACCGATTATGATATAGACGAGGTTATCGGACTTGGACTTTCCGATAAGTCCTTTTTCGCACAGTCGGTGCCGATGATTAAGCAGATTGCAGAGGAAAACGAAAGCTTTTACGGTACGCTGATTATGCTGACTAACCATACTCCGTTTACTGATATTGAAAATGTAGAGGACTACAGCTTTGACGTGGACTTTAAGTACAAGGTTTACAACGAGGAAACAGGACTCTATGAGGAGGTTTCAGACTCATTTCTTGAGGGTACTAAGCTGGGCAGCTACTTTAAGTCGGTGCATTATGCGGACGAGGCTTTAGGGCAGCTAATGGACGACCTTGACGAGGAGGGGCTTCTTGATAACACGGTGGTGGTTATTTATGGCGATCACGATGCTAAAATAAAGGAGGAGCAGTACGAATATTACTACAACTACAATCCTTTTACAGGCGAAACGCTTACAGAGGACGATGATGGATATATTCCAGTTGACGAGTTCTACTACAACATAAACCACAAGGTTCCGCTTATAATCTGGTCTAAGGACGGCGGCTATGAGCCGACTGAAATTACAAAGGTAATGGGAATGTACGATGTTCAGCCGACGCTTGGAAATATGTTCGGATTTACAAACGAATATGCGCTCGGTCATGATATTTTTTCAATTGCTGAGGACGAGGAGAATATCGTAATTTTCCCGAATGGAAATTATGTGACGGATACGGTTTATTACAACAGTCAGACGGATACATACTTTGATTTGACAGGCTATGACAACGTTGCGAAATACGCTTCTTGCAATCAGGTGTACAAGGATGATCCGATACCGACCTATTCGGACACTGATGAAGGCTTGTTTAAATTCGAGGAGAGCGAATATTCGCAGGCGAATGTGGACGCACGAATAGATAATGGAGTTGTCGATGAGGAGTATATTCAGGACAGACTGGAATATGCCTCTGAACGAATAGATGTTTCAAATTCGATTATCTATTATGATATAATCAACAAGGTTGAGGAAGGCTTTGATACCGAGATACCTGCTACAGATAATGAATCTGATACAGAGCTGTTTTCACCGCCTGATGCGATTACAAGAAAAAAGGAATTTGCAGCATAAAAATTTCCCTCTCGGAGCAAAACGCTTCGGGAGGGATTTTCATAGTAAAAAAGACCGCAATTAAGCGGTCTGTATTGAGCGGCAGTAAAAGCTTACGCTCTCTCAACCTTGCCGGAACGCAGGCATCTTGTGCAGGCGTAAACGTGGCAGGGAGATCCGTTGACTATTGCCTTAACTCGTCTTACATTAGGCTTCCATGATCTGTTAGTTCTTCTGTGCGAGTGAGAAATCTTCTTTCCGTAAACTATCTGCTTGCCGCAGTATTGGCATTTTGCCATTACAACGCACCTCCTTTTTTATATATACAAAAGCTTGTGTATTCGTGCTTCGGTGGTTTTGAAAACATACAAAACCACCATGACAAATAATATTATAACATAAACTGAATAAAAAAGCAAGTATTTTTTAAAAAAAGATATTAATTTTTCGTGAATTAGCAGCGAAGATTCAGATAAGATGAAATTAGTATGAAAATTACAATTTAACGCTTGAAATTGAATTGAAAATGGTATATAATAATTATGTATATAAATTTTACATTGCGTTTGCATAGCGCAAAGGAACAAAAAGACAGAGAAACAAAGCTTAACCCTTTCGGCACTTTTATTTGTCGCTGAATGAGGTCACACATGAAAGGAAAAATGAAAATGGATTCACTCGCCTCGTCGATTTTTAATTTATCGCTTAGCCCTACAACGATAGTGCAGTTTGGCGTTAAGCTGATGATTATATTTTTAGTAGTGCCGATACATGAATATGCACACGCTTGGGCAGCTGTAAAGCTTGGCGACGATACACCTAAATATCAGGGAAGGCTTACGCTTAATCCGCTGGCTCATATAGATATTTTAGGAGCGATATGCCTTTTTATCGGTGGCTTCGGCTGGGGAAAGCCTGTGCAGGTTAATCCGCTTAATTTCAGGCAGTACCGCAAGGGCAATGCGCTTTGCGCAGCGGCAGGACCGCTTTCAAACCTTATTGTCGGCACGGGAGGAATGATTGTTTACAAGATTTTTTGCTATGCTTACATTTCAAGCGGCGTTGAGGCATTTTACTGGATTTATCTTATTATGTATTATTTCACAATAATAAATCTGGGACTTGCAGTGTTCAATCTGATACCTATTCCTCCGCTTGACGGTTCAAAAATTCTCAGCTATTTTGTCGGCGGCAAATGGGATGAGATTATGTACCGCTACCAAAGGCAGATAAGCATTATTTTCCTTGTAGTGATTATAAGCGGTATTCTGGATACTCCTCTTGGATATTTGCAGAGCGGTATGTTTTGGATTATGGATAAGATTACTTATTTTGTCGATTTGATAGCTAAGGCTATTATCTTTTAAGATATGAGAAGTATAGAGAAGCTGTCGTTTAAGCTTGAAGCATTTGAAGGTCCGCTGGACTTGCTGCTGACGCTTATTTCAAAGCACAAGCTTAATATTTACGACATAGAAATTACAACGCTGCTCAGTCAGTACATGGAATATATGGACGCTCTCGATGAAGCCGATTATGATTCGGCAGGAGATTTTCTTGCGATGGCGGCAAGACTTGTCTATATAAAAACCTGTTCGCTTTTGCCGCAGGCGGAGGAAGCGCAGGAGATGAAGAAGGAGCTTGAGGGCGAGCTTATCGAATACGCCGCCTGCAAGGCTATGGCAAAGCTTTTAAAAGAGCAGTGCATTTACGGCGAGGTTTTTGTCCGCCCTCCTGAGAAGCTACCTGTAAATAAAACGTTCAGCGGCAATATGCAGCCTGAGCTTCTGGTGCAGGCATATATGGGTATGACAGAAAAAGCAAGGCGCATGAAGCCGATTAAGGCGCAGCAGTTTTCGCCGATTGTTTCAAAGAGAATAGTTACGGTAACGTCTAAAATTATTTTTGTGCTTAAAAAGCTTTACAAAACAGGGCTTTGCGGCGTCGAGGAGCTTTATGAAGGAGTAAGCGATAAATCCGCAAGGGTTGCGACATTTTTGGCTGTGCTTGAGCTTACAAAATCGGGCAGGATTTTTCTCAACGAGGACAATACAGAAATCATATTTAACCGAAATCATTCAAGGAAGCACCGTTCTGAGCAGGAGCAGACAGAGGATTTGAATATTCGGGAGCAGACTGACAGCGATTTAAAGCTTTCCGATGACGACGCATTGGAGTCAGACTATAAGGAAGAGGAAATGGCGGATACGCAGAAGGCTTTGAACAATGATGAACAAAGGTTCGACGCTGAAGAAAAAACGTTGCAGATAAAGCGTGAAAAGTATGCTCTTGAATCAATAAGGAGCGTCTATAAAGCTTTTACGGCTGAACCTGAAGGTCTTAAATCGGAAAGCTTTGAAGATGCAGGCGAGCAAGCCTGTACACATATAAAAATCAATAGATTTTCTTTTAGATACAGATGGGGCAGCCCTGACTGCGGCGAAAACTGCTGGAGCTGTTGGAGGCAGAGATTATGACGGACAATGAAAATTTAGCCGCAAAACTTGAGGCGGTGCTGTTTGCGGGCGGCGATCCGATTGAAAAGCTTAAGCTTTGCGCAGCTTTGATGGTTTCGCAGGAGGAGCTTGAAAATGCGGCTGACTGTTTAAACGAAAAATACAGAAAAGAGGACAGCGGAATTGAGCTTTTGAGACTGGAAAAGAGCTTGCAGCTTGCAGTGAAAAAGGAATTTTCAGACAGCGTAAAAACTGCTCTTGAAATCAAGAAAAATATGGCTCTTTCACCTGCCGCAATGGAGGTTTTGACAATTGTCGCATACAATCAGCCAGTCACAAAATCCTTTGTAGAACACGTTAGAGGAGTTGATTCGTCAAGCGTGGTAAATTCGCTTGTTGAAAAGGACTTGCTATGTGAAAAGGGCAGACTTAATCTTCCAGGACGTCCAGTCGCTTATGCTACTACGGACAACTTTCTGCGCTCATTTGGGCTTGAATCTATCAGAGATTTGCCTGATTTGCCCGAAAAAAAGGAGCAGCTTAGCTTTGACGATATGTTAGCAGATGAGGAAAAGGAATAAATCCTATGCAATGAATTTAAAGAAAAGGAGCTGGGAATCATAGTTGTATTAGTTGCGATTTTATCTATAATTGCGCTTGTCGTGATTTTGCTCCATTTTTCTGTCAAGTTTGTCGCCGTTTTGAACGATGATGGATTTTCTCTTAAAATGACGTATTTCGGAAGGGAAATTGATCCAAGAAATTTCGGAAAAAAATCTTCTCGAGATAAAAAGAAAAAAGATAAGACCGAGAAAAAGTCTGAACCAAAGCATGAGAAAAATAATGAGCCTGAGAAAGCTTCGGAGAAAAGCATCAGCGATGATGAGCTTATGCATGGGCTTTCAAGTGAACAGGAGCAGGAGCTAATTGATAGCGCAGAAGAGAAGCAGAGTGCTTTTGAAAAGCGTCAAACAGTTGTAAATGAAAAAAAGAGCAATACAAAAAAAGAAAAGCAAATAAAAACCAAAAAACAGGCAGATAATAAATCAGACGGCGGACTGATTTCTAAAATCAAGGATCTGAGGGGGAAGTATTTAAAGTACAAGCCTTATTTGCCGATGACGAAAAAATATGTCGTTGTTTTTTTAAAAACTGTGAAAATCAATGTTGAAAATATAGAGATTGTTGTCGGCAGAGAGGACGCTCACGAGGCGGCGATATATTACGGCACTGTTCAGGGAACGCTTACAAGCCTTCTTAGCCTCTTGTCAGAATTTTTCACCGTTAAGGTGACGCACTGTGATGTGAAGTGCCAGTTTACAGAAAATGTAATCGACGGCGAGGGTACAGTGAGCGTAAAGGTTCGCCCATCGGCGGCTATTGCGGCGGCGGTATGCTTTTTTGTAAATTATAAAATTATAAAACACAGGCAGGATAAATCTGCTGCAAATTTAAAATCTGAAAAAATCGGCGCTCGAAGCGCATGAAAGGAGAAAAATAATGAGTGAAAGTACAAAGCTTGAGGCTCTGGTAAAGTCGGCAATGGAAAAGGTGAGGGAGCTTTCGGACGCTGAAACAATTGTTGGAAAACCGATTGAAACCGCTGACGGCACAACTGTTATTCCAATATCCAAGGTTTCGTTCGGACTTGCTTCCGGAGGAACTGATTTAGGAGCTGACAAAAACGGATTCGGAGGCGGTTCAGGCGCAGGAGTTACAATTTCACCTGTTGCATTTATCGTTGTAAGAAACGGCGAAACAAAGCTTTTGCAAATGACGACAAATACTCCGTATCAGAATGCTATTGTCAACGTGGTTCCAGAGGTGGTTGACAAGATTATAGATTTTGTCGATAAAAAAACCGCACCTGATGATGAAGAGGAATAAATTTCACTGAAAAAGCGTGAATTTTAAGTTCATGTCTGCACATTCTAATTAAAGGCTATTTCTGAAGAAATTCTTTTTGCTAAGGAGAGTGCAGATTAAATGAAAAGAAATTTTACGATATTTGTGGCTTTTGTCATAGCGATGTTTATGATGATTATGTCGCAGAGCGTTTATGCAAATGCGGTAAGCGATTCGGCAAAATCCGCTGTGGTAATCGACGCTTTCAGCGGTGAGATTTTGTATGAATCCAACGCCTATGAAAGGCTGCCGATGGCGAGTACGACTAAAATAATGTCTGCGCTGCTGGCACTTGAAAGCGGAAATCTTGATGAGGAATTTGTAGTTGACAGCGAAGCGATTAAGGTTGAAGGCTCGTCAATGGGGCTTGAAGAGGGCGATACAGTGACTATGAGGGCTCTTGTCTGCGGTATGCTGCTGCCGAGCGGAAACGATGCGGCAAATGCGGCGGCAGTTAGAGCTTCAGGAAGTGTTGAGGATTTTGTAGAGCTTATGAACGAGCGTGCGCAGCAGATTGGACTTGAGGACACTCACTTTGTTACGCCGTCAGGACTTGACGACGATACCGACGAGCATTACTCAACCGCATATGATATGGCTTGCCTTGCGGCATATGCTTTGCAAAACGAGGACTTTGCGCAGATTTGCTCGCAAAGATATATAAAGCTTAGCTATGGCAATCCGCCTTATGAACGCTGGCTTACTAACTCAAATAAGCTGCTTGACAGTGTTGACGGAGTTATAGGCGTCAAAACAGGCTTCACCGATAAGGCGAAAAGATGTTTGGTTTCAGCGTGCGAAAGAGATGGAGCGACGCTTATATGTGTGACGCTTAACGACCCTGATGACTGGGCGGATCATGCGGCACTGTACGACTATGCCTTTGAACTAATGGAGGAACAGCAGCTTCCTAAATCAGGCGAAAGCTTTAAGTTTAAGGTTGCGGGAGGAGAAAAAAGTCTGATTACTGCTTCGACTAAGGAGGCGTTGATGACTTTGCCCAGTGACGCTTTGGAACATTTGAAAGCCTCAGTCTGCATTGAGCCTTTTGCATTCGCACCGATTTCCGAGGGCGACAAGGTTGGAAGCGTGAAATATTATTATGACGATAAGTTGATTTATGAATTAGATATAACGGCTGATGAGGACGTTTCGGCAAAGGAGTACGAATACAGCGGTTTTGACAGAATATATAAAAAGCTTAAGCGTCTGCTTGACGGGATTTAACTGATATACCGACGTGAGTTGGAATTGAAAGGAAAAGTGATGACAAATGGAAAAGGTAAGACTACAGAAAATCATATCTGAAGCAGGACTTTGCTCGAGAAGAAAGGCTGAGGAGTATATAGCGCAGGGCAGAGTTAAAGTAAATGGCAGACCCTGCAAGCTTGGCGACAAGGCGAATCCTGTTAAGGATATAATCAGCGTTGACGGAAAAAATCTGACGGTAGAGCGCAGGAAGCGTTACCGCTATATTATGATGTATAAGCCAAGAGGCTATGTTACGACAATGAAGGACGAGCTTGATCGCAAGTGCGTAACAGAGCTTCTCAAGGGAGTCGGCGAAAGAGTATATCCCATCGGACGTTTGGATAAAAATTCCGAGGGACTTTTGCTGTTTACAAATGACGGAAATTTTGCTAATGAGATCATGCACCCGTCAAATCACGTTACTAAGACATATCGTGTGACGATTCGTCCCGATATAACCGAGGAGCAGGTGATTAAGCTTTCGGAGGGCGTTATGATTGACGGCAAAAAAACCATGCCGTGCAATGTTTATGTGCTTGACAAAAAGCCTAACAGAGCGGTTATTCAGATGACAATTTCAGAGGGCAGAAACCGACAGATAAGGAAGATGTGCGAGGCGGTGGGAGTAGATGTTGCAAGGCTGAAAAGGACGGCGATAGGTCCGCTCAAGCTTGGTATGCTTAAGCCCAGCGAATGGAGAGATTTAAAGCCTGATGAGCTCAGAGCGATAAGAACTGCGGCTAATAAGGGGAACGGCTAAAAATGCACAGATAAAAATAAATGTTGATGAAATGTTAAAAAAAATAAATATAATCGTAAAAGATATTTGTTTTTTGGAAAAGCTACTTGAAAAATTTCAGAATTTATATTATAATAATATTGTATGGTTTTTTGTACTGAGTTAAAAGCTATAATGACGAAGTACAAAAAGCGTTTGACGGCAAAATTTTCTTGAATGGAGGAAATGGTATGGCTGAAATTAAGTCGAATTTGGCTGAGCTTAAGACGGCTGCGGCTGCTCAAAGCGAGGCTAAGACTCGTCTTACATATTTGTTTGACGAGGGAAAATATACTGAACTTGATGCATTAGCTGCAAACGGAGCATCGCTGTGCGGAGTTGTTGCCGCATTCGGATATGTTCAGGGCAATCCCTGCTATGCGTTTTCGCAGGATGTGTCTGTAAACAAAGGTGCGCTTAACAAGGTTCAGGCAGAAAAAATTGTAAAAATCTATGACCTTGCGGCAAAAACAGGTACGCCTGTAGTGGGGATTTATGATTCCTGCGGAGCGGATCTTAACGATGGTTGCGAGGCGCTTTCAGCGTATGGTGAGCTCCTGATGTGGGTATCGAATCTTTCAGGAGTTGTCCCGCAGATTTCAATTGTTGCAGGCGTATGCTCAGGCACATCAGCACTTTTGGCACAGTCGGCGGACTTTACGGTTATTGCAAAGGACGCAGAGCTTTATTATTCGCCGAACGCTGATATAAAAGCAAACGCTGAAAACGCTGCTCAAAACGGAACGGCTGCGCTTTTGTGCGATACAGCAGAGGAGGCGGCAAAGGCGGTCAGGGATATTCTCGTTATGCTTCCTGTGAACAATCTTTCACCTGTACCCATTTACGAATATGATTCACCTGACACCTCCGACGATATTGTGGAGAGCGTGTTTGACGGAGGAAGCGTTATTGAGCTTTATAAGGACTACGGCAGGGCTTCGTATACTGCACTTGCGGCTCTTTCAGGAGCGACTGTCGGAGTGGTTTTAACTAACAAAACAGATGATAAGCTTGGTGCGGACGACTGCTCTAAGATAGCTAGATTTGTAAGATTCTGCGACAGCTTTGGTATTCCTGTAATTACTCTTGTTGACACAGAGGGCTTTGAGGGGAACACTGAAACAGAAGCGGCTGGAGCGGTAAAGAGCATGGCTAAGCTTGCTCATGCCTATGCGGAGGCTACAACTGCGAAGATTTCTGTGGTAACTGGAAAGGCATACGGAGCGGCATTTATTGCGTTTGCAGGAAAGGGAGCGAATGCGGACTTGGTTTATGCGCTTGACAGTGCAGTAATTACATCGCTTAATCCTGTTACAGCTGCGGAATTTTTGTATCACGATGAGCTAAAGGGTGCGCAGGACGTGAAGGCTAAGAGAAGCGAGCTTGCGCAGAGATATGCGTCAGAGGAGGGAAGTCCCGTACTGGCAGCTTCAAAGAACTGCGTTGACGGAGTTATTTCAAAGAGCGAGCTTCGCCTGACGCTCACAAATGCGGCTGATATTCTCACAGGAAAGAGAATTTCCAGACTGCCCAAGAAGCACAGCAACATACAGCTTTGATAAATTAAACATAGATAGGTGGTAATTCATATGAAAAGATACAATATTACAGTAAACGGAAAGGCTTACGATGTAGCAGTTGAAGAAATCGGCGAGGGGGAAGCTCCTGTCGCTGCCGCCGCACCTGCTCCCACTGCTCCTGCGGCTGCTGCATCTGCGCCTGCTGCTCCTGTTGCGGAAGGAACAAAGGTGACTGCGCCTATGCCTGGAACAATTCTTGACATTAAGGTTAATGTCGGCGATACGATTTCATCTGGACAGGCAGTTGCAATTTTAGAAGCAATGAAGATGGAAAACGATATAAACGCACCCTGCGACGGCAAGGTTCTGAGCGTTAATGTCACAAAGGGAGCCGCTGTTGAAACAGGCACTCTTGTATGCGTAATCGGATAGAGAAGCGCACATTTGAAATATTGCTTGAAAGGATTGATATAAATGGGCAAACTTAAGATAACCGAAACCGTTTTGCGTGACGCTCATCAGTCGCTTATCGCAACAAGAATGTCGCTTGATGAGATGAAACCTATCATGAGCGAAATGGATAAAATAGGCTTTCACTCAGCTGAAGTCTGGGGCGGCGCAACGTTCGATTCATGTATACGCTTTCTTGATGAGGATCCATGGGAAAGACTGCGTGTTATAAGACAGCAGATGCCTAACACTAAGCTGCAAATGCTTTTCAGAGGACAGAATATGCTTGGTTACCGTCACTATGCGGACGACTGCGTTGAGTATTTTGTTCAGAAATCTATTGCAAACGGTATTGACATTATTCGTATTTTTGATGCGCTCAACGACATTCGCAACCTTGAAACTGCCGTTAAGGCAGCAAAGAAGGAAGGCGGTCACGCTCAGATTGCGATTTCTTATACGCTGGGCGATGTGTTCACGCATGAATATTATGTAAATTACGCAAAACAGATTGAAGCTTTAGGAGCAGATTCAATCTGCATTAAGGATATGGCGGCTCTGCTTACACCTTACGAGGCAAGCTCGCTTATTAAGGAGCTTAAAAAGGCTGTCAAGCTTCCGATTCAGCTTCACACTCACTACACTACGGGACTTGCTTCTATGTGTATCATAAAAGCGGCGGAAGCTGGAGTTGACATTGTTGATACGGCGATGTCGCCGCTTGCGCTGGGTACATCTCATGCGCCGACAGAATCAGTTGTAGCCGCTTTCCAAGGTACAGAGTACGATACAGGTCTTGACCTTGTAAAGCTTGGCGAAATCAGAGAGTACTTTATGGGACTCAGACAGAAATATATTGACAGCGGTCTTTTAGATCCTAAGATGCTTGCGACAGACGCTAATGCGCTTATCTATCAGGTTCCCGGCGGTATGCTTTCAAACCTGCTTTCACAGCTTAAACAGGCAGGCAAGGAGGATCAGCTCAATGATGTTTTAGCTGAAGTTCCAAGAGTAAGAAAGGATTCAGGCTATCCGCCGCTTGTAACGCCTACCTCACAGATTGTCGGCACTCAGGCTGTGTTTAACGTAATCACAGGCGAACGCTATAAAACGGTAACAAAGGAGTTTAAGGGAGTTGTCAAGGGTGAGTACGGCAAGACGCCGGTTGAGATTGATCCTGAGTTTCAGAAAATGATTTTAAAGGGCGAAGAGCCGATAACCTGCCGTCCCGCTGATTTGCTTGAACCTGAGCTTGATAAGCTTAGAGAGGAATGCGCAGAGTGGATTGAGCAGGAGGAGGATGTTCTCACTTATGCTATGTTCCCCAAGGTTGCGCCTAAGTTCTTTGAGAACAGAAGAAACAAAAAGTACGGTGTAGACGGTGCTCATTCAGATAAGGATGCCAAGGTTCATACAGTTTGACTTGAATATTTTGCGGCGCAGATTATTTCTGTGCCGCTTGCTTTATGAGTAGTTTTCAAATTTGCCGCCGCTGTCATTTTTGGCATAGAAAAGAAATTTGTCATTGTCAAGCACGGCTAGAAAAATCTGATCAGGCGATGTGTAGCCTCGAGTGAGAAGCTCATCGCTTACCTGCTTGACGCTAAGCCCTGCCTGTTCGATGTTTTTTTCCATTATTATGCCGTCCATGATTAAGTGTACGGGAGGCTGCTTTTCGCATGGAATCTGACCTAAATCAGAAAGATTCACAGGACGGGAATCCTCAGTCTGGCGAAAGGATATTCTGCCGTTGGTTTCCATCACTGCAAGTGAAATTTCATCAACGCTGAAAATACCCTCACACCTTGCGGCAATAAGGAGGTCACTTAAATCAAGCTTGGCTTTTTTGATGTTGTTTTGATAAATCTGACCGTCCTCAACTAGAATCAGCGGCTCGCCCGAGAAAAATTTTCTGGCTTTCATCGAGTTCATAGTAGCCATAGAAATAAAAAATCCTGTAAGACCGTAGATTATCATAGCGGTTCCTGTGACTGACAAGTCATTAACGTCATTTGAAAGTGCCATCTCTGCGGCAATTGAGCCTATAGTTATACCGTTGATGTAGTCAAATAAATTTAGCTGTGAAATCTGCTTGTTGCCCATTATTTTAGTAAGAACAAGCATGACGGCAATAGATATTGCCGCTGTGAGAACAGTGCGTAAAACTGCCGCTAAAATTTCCATAATAAAAGTACGCCTTTCGTTTTAAAATAGTATGGGCGCTTTTAAAACAAATTATTCAGATATACGTTTGGCGAATGAGCTTAAAGTTATAGTCTTATGTGATGAAATTCTGATAATTCATCTAAACCATTTGACTTTTTCGACATTTTACGTTATAATAAGTGTAGGCTATTTTTTGTTTTTAGAAAACTGAACACTAGTCTTTTATAAAGCACTTAGGTTAAATCTAGCTTTAGTGGGAATTGTAAGAGCTTTTTTTGGCATAGGAGTTTTTACAATCTGAACATTTATTTATGTATTTTCAGTCAGGATTTAGAAGCTTAGAATAGAAAAATTGTGTAAAAAAATTTAGAGGTAAAATATATGGCTAATAAGAGAAACAAAGACGGTTCTCAATCTGATGTTTACAAACAGATGTACGACCGCCAGTTTGAATATTTTGAAAGCATGGACGGCGGCAATTATAATGAGAACGAGAATGATTTGAAATTTTACAGTGAGGAAGAGCTTGAGGCTATTGAACAAGCAAAGCGAGATGCCGCAAGGCAAGCTTATCAGGATGCTTACTTAGAGCAGTACAACCAAAGCAGAGCCAATATGAACGGCTCGCAGAAGCATTCTCAAGGTCAATCTAAGCAGCGAGCTCAGCAAAATTCAAAGCAGGTTAGATCATCATCTCAGCGTTATGGAAATGCTGCGCGAAAAAAACATCAGAGTGAGCAAATGGAATTTGGAAATAAAAACGAGTATAAAAATTCAAAAAAGAAAAAAAAATCGGGCGGCGCAGTTGTCGGCAGTTTTTTTAAGGGATTGTTTATCATAATTTTAGTGCTTGTGATTCTTTTGCAGCTACTTATTTTTAGGTATATAAATATGGTAAACAGCGTGGAAACAGGAGATAGACTTGTTACAAACGCTTCAATGGATGATTCTCATGTTAAGAATATTTTGCTTATAGGCAGTGATACTCGTGATGTGAGCGAGAGCGGAAGAACAGACTCGATGATTTTGCTTTCCTTTAATAGCACTACAAAGCAGACTACGATGACATCGTTTATGCGTGACAGCTATGTTGAAATTCCCGATTACGGCTGGGCAAAGCTCAATGCCGCATACGCCTACGGCGGAGCGGAGCTGCTTATGGATACGATAGAGTATAACTTTGACGTTGAAGTTAATTATTATGTCTTTGTAAACTTTTATTCTTTTATAGATATAGTTGACGCTGTGGGCGGAATTGAGATTGAGGTTTCTGATGAGGAAGCAGAGGGTATGACTGATCCATTGGCGGAGCAGAATAAATATCTTGAAAATGAAAGCGGAACCGATTATCTTACAGAGGGCGGCGACCTTACGCTTAACGGAAATCAGGCACTTGCTTACGCACGTTTGAGATATGTCGGCAATGCTGATTTTGAAAGAACAGAGCGTCAGAGGACGGTTATTCTTAAAATTATAGAGCAGGCAAAAACCTTGGATTTGCTTAGTCTTGATAACTTTATCAAGGTTTGCGCTTCGGAGCTTACTACAAATATGACAAAGGTGCAGATGTATGTTTTGGTTTATCAGCTTTTGTTCTATATGAATTATGAAACCGAGGAGCTTAGGATTCCACAGGACGATGAGTACACTTATGGCACACACGATGGTCAAAGCACGCTTGATTTGGATTTTGACGCTTGTCAGCAGACAATTAAAGAGGTTATTTACAACTAAAAATTAAAGGGCTTTGGCAAAACGCTTGAGCCCTTTAATAAAATAAAGAAAAAATATATATATCCTCTTTGTTTGGAAAAAATTCGTGTTGAAAGGAGAAGAGCAAAATGGCAGACCATCCCGAATTGGTTTCCGCAAATAATTTTTCTTCTAAATTTAAACGTGCTCTTTTGAATTATTACAGCTATGGATTTAGAGAAGCAAGCTCATACGGTGAAACGCAGAAAAAGGATTGGAAGCGCCTCAACAGCATAATCTATGATTATCTTGAATGGTCTGAAAAAAACTCTAATGTCAACTTTGCTTGTGCAGATTCATTAGCAATGTATGTAAACCCTTTTCATAGACTTTACCGTTTTTGCAGATTTAAATCGGATTATCCCGCATATTTCATTCTTGCCATGTCGGCATTGAGCAAAGGCATAATAGAGCTTCGTGAAACTGATGAATTTTTCAATAGATTTGAATCAGAAAGCTTTAGAAAAAGATATATTGCTGGCGAGCTTAAAACATCAGATTTGATTGAATTTTATACTGATAAGCTTGTTTCTTTAGAAACAGATAATAGCAACAGGAATAAAACGCCAAATGACAGACTTGGCGATTTAGCTCATATAGGGTTTCTTAAATGTATACAAAGAGAAGGCGAAAATGGCGGTGTTGGAGATCGCTATTGGAGCTTGCCTGAAATCACAGTAAAAGAAATAATTTCTATTGGAAAGAAAGCAGATGAAAGCTTTGAAACGCATTTTGTCTGCGCATTGATATTTTTCTCTCATTATTTTCCTTTGGGCGAAATTGGAACATATTTGATTGAAAGAGTGGGGAACGACAGCTTAAATTCTTATAGCTTTAATCCGTTTGCATTTAAACATGAATATTTTATGCAGTCGCTCAATGATTTCACTCTGTTTGATTTGCTTTACGCAATTGAAAATAAAAAATGGTGCAAAATTAAATATAGCCATATAACTGATGATTTTGAAGCCGAGTTTGTATGCTTTCCTATTGAGATAAGAGTCAGCAGTATACATGGCAGAGAGTATCTTATGTATTATGAGCCGTTTAAGCGTGTTTGTTCCTCCTTGCGTCTTGAATTTATAATAGATCCGATTGAGTATTTAGATAGTGACGAAATTATAAATATTGTTACAAAATACAATCTTATAGATGAGAACGAATTGAAGTCTGACTTAGAAAATTGCGCTTCAGTTATAAAAAAATCATGGGGCGTTTCCTGCTCTAACAAAGCTATTTATAACGATAAAATCAAAACGAGAGATGTCAGATTAAAAATACGTTACGACAGACAAAAAGAGTCTTATATTAAGAGCCGTTTGCTTAAAGAAAAAAGAATAGGAGAGGTAAAGGAAGATATTTATGGTAATTTGGAATTTTGCATTTCGGTAATAGACGAACGAGAGCTAAGACCTTGGATAAGAAGCTTTTACGGTAGAATAATTTCCTGTAAAGGAATGGAGAGAGAAGATTTTTCAATTCCCTCGGACGTTGATAATATGCTTGCCGCTTTAAATTCGGATAATTTAAATGATAAAAAAATTGTCAGCAATAATAGGCTTTCAAATTCCGAAGCTTCAAAATGGGGGATTCCCAGTGAAATTGAAATAAAAAAAGCGAAAAAAGCAGCAGAGCATGATAAGCTGTATAACGAGGCTTTTAGTGTTTATTACTTTATCATTGCAAATGTTTTTACACAATTAAGTGCTAGAGAAGAATCCTTTACATCAGATGAGTTTGAAAAGGCGATATTTAAATCTATGAGCTTATACTCGCTTCAAATTGGTGAAAAAACCGAACATATTTTGCCTGATGAAATAAAAGAGCTTTTGCTTTCAAAAGGCTTTCTCAAGGAAACACAGAAGCTTGAGGTTGAGGAGAACAGCGGCAGTATTTTTAAGCGAAAAAAAATAGTTGATTCAAATATTTCACGCTTTAAATGTGGTAAAAACGACAATATGTACAGGGATATTGTTCCCTTGTCAGAAGCAGAGCTTCGCTGGCTGAAAATTATAATTGAAGATGACAAAATCAAGCTTTTTCTAAGCAAAGAGGAAGTAAATTCGCTTCGCCTTTCGCTTAACAGTGCAAAAATAGATTTAAAGCCTTTAGATATGGAAAAAATCATTCATTATGATAAGCTGTATGTTACCGATGAACGTGTAGACGCCGATATTTTCAAAACGCTTGTCAAAGCTGTATATAATAGAAAGCTTGTGAATATAACCTATGTTACATTGCATAGAAAAACCACAATGGATGGTTTATTTAAACCAATAAAGCTTGAATTTTCATTGCGTGATAATACGTTTAGAGCAAAAATGCAGTCCATAAAAAATGAAAGAATTTATACAATGATAATTTCTAGGATTGAAAAAATCAGTGAGACACAGATTATTTTTGACTATCTTGAAGCTGAGAAAGCATTTGATGATTATAGAAAAGCAGAATCTGAGTTTGTCGAGGTTGCTTTTTTTGATGAAAATAATATGGCTGACAGAATTTTGACTGAATTTTCACCATGGAAAAAAGAGTGTACATACGACAAGGAAAAAGGAATTTACAGACTAAAAATTTATTATCAAAAGAGCGATATAACTGAAATAACCATAAGACTTATGGGCTATGGAGCTTATATTTATTTTGATAATAAGAATGATAAAATTTGCAAAGAAATAAAAAATCGTATTTTGGATCAAAGGGAGATTATTACTAAGTTTAATAAATAGAAAGGACAGCATATTAATATTAATTAATTAGTCAAGAGCAAAACACATAAAACACTGAGAGAAAAATCTGCAAAACGAGGGTGAAATGAAGCCAAGCCAAAAAAGGCATAAAAAGACTGAACTTTGATTTACCATCCTTAAACATACAGGTCTGGTTTTACAAGCAGTATCTTCGTTCAGAAATTTTGTTCTGCAATTCTTGATTTTATGTGTGCTTTTGAGTTTTGCTCAGGGATAATAATTAATGCTTAAGGAGTGTTTTTATACACTCCTTTACTTTTTTCTACGATATTTTAATTGACGAGAAACAATAAATATGATAGAATTTAATATATAAAGGGGAAAGATATGGAGATATTTTATGTTAAGGTGTGCGTTTGGTGCGGCAATGCCGTACGAGAGCTGTCTTTTCCCCTTTTAGACGCTCTAAAAAACGTATGCCTTTTCATAAAAATAGATTCGGTTTTTGTTGAAGCCTTGCTTTGACATACCGAGTCTTTTTTTATTTTATCCAAGTGCTACATCTAAAATCATCATGATTAAAAATCCCGCCATTGTTCCAAATGTCCCGATGTGCGAGCCTGAAAGCTTTGCTTCGGGAATTAGCTCTTCGACTACAACATAGAGCATTGCTCCTGCGGCGAATGACAAAAGCCACGGCAGAAGCTCCATAGTCGCTCCTGCGATAAATACAGTTATAATACCGAAAATCGGTTCAAGTATTCCCGAAAGTGCGCCATAAAGAAAAGCTCGCTTTTTGCTCATTCCCGATTGAATCAGCGGCAGAGAAATTGCCGCCCCTTCAGGAAAGTTTTGTATTCCCATTCCAATCGCAAGCGCAATAGCAGCCGCAAGCAGAACCTTAGAATTGTCCTGCGCTGCAAGCGCAAACGCAAGACCTTGCGCCATGCCCTCTGGAATGTTGTGGAGTGTTATCGCAAAGACAAGCATCGTGCTGTGACCAAGACTTTTTTTGACACCCTCAGGTCTGTCCTCGCCTGGATGAAAAGCAGGCAGCAGCTTGTCGAGAGCCATGAGAAAGAACACGCCTAGCGCAAATCCTCCCGACGCAGGAATCCAGCCGATTTTTCCAAGCTCTTCAGCTTTGTCAATCGCAGGTATCAGCAAGCTCCATACGCTAGCCGCGATCATAACACCTGCCGCAAAGCCGAGTGAGCAGCGAAAAAGGCGGTCTGACAGAGCTTTTTTGCCAAAAAGAAAAACCGTCGCCGCACCAAGTGCCGTCATAAAAAAGGTAAAGCCCGTGCCTAATGAGGCAAGTAAAACAGCGTTCATAAAAGTAAAATCCCTTCGCGTATAGAGCATAACTCAAAACCGTGCATGGCGCAAAAATCATTGCTGCATAAACACGACAAGAATTTTTGAGATATGCCCTTAAGTTTTTTACCATAATATGCGAAAAAAATTTTTTTGTGAAAGCGAATATTATTTTTAAAAAGGTCTATAATAATCTCAGTTAAGACAAAACCACGCAAAGCCCTCAGGCGGTATTTTTGCGGTTTTGCCTTAAAGAAAGCAGGTGATAAAAATGCTTGACAGAATAGCATTGCTGCTGCTGATAGTCGGCGGAATCAACTGGGGTCTGATAGGCATTTTCCAGTTTGATCTGGTGGCGTTTATTTTCGGAGGACAGGCAGCGATAGTAAGCAGAATAATTTATACTTTAGTGGGAATATGTGCGATCTGGTGTATTTCATTGTTCTTCAGAGAACAGGATTTGCTGGAGTCACGTTCTTAAGCCAACACCACACAAATACCCTCCATGCCGTGCGGTAAAGCGGCGGATCAGATTAAATAAGTGACTGCTGTAAATTAAGTCTGTATGGAGATGTTCATTCAGTGGAAAATTTTTCAGCAGCGACTTATAAAAAGGTTCAAAAAGCTTATAACGGGCTTGCAAAATAATGAACGTTTACCGATCCGCCGCTTTGCCGCATGGCTTCAATAAAAAAGCTTCGGCAAATAATATGCCGAAGCTTTTTGCTATTGATTTTTTATCCGTTCAATCGTTTTGCTGAGCGCATCTAAATCCTCTGAATCTAAAGAATCGTCCTGAGCTTCATCTGTGGAGCTGTCATAGTCGCTCATGACCGATTTTCTCAGACAATTCATTCGTCCGTCAAGCTTTGAGCTTATATCTGCGCAGGTATAAAGCTCCTTTGCCATAGCCTCTGTAAATTCTACGTCCTTTTTGTATTTTAGCTGATGCTCAAGGCTTGCCCAGAAGTCCATTGCTATCGTTCTCAGCTGAATTTCCACCTTTACATATTGCTTTTCGTTCGGCAGAAAAATCGGAACGATAACAATTAGGTGCAGACTTCTGTAGCCGTTCGGCTTTGGATTTTTGATGTAGTCCTTTCTGTCAATCAGCGTGATGTCGTCCTGCATCAAAAGCGCGTCCGCAAGCATATACACATCGTCTATAAACGAACAGGTTACTCTCACACCCGCTATATCGTTAAGCTTTTCCTCAATCGTGTCAAGTGAAATATGATAGCCCTTTGAGTGAAGCTTTTCCTGTATGCTTTCAGGAGTTTTAAGTCTGCACTTTATGCTGCTGATAGGATTTCTGTCCAGCTGCGGAGAAAAGGCTTCGTTTAAAACCTTGAACTTTGTTTCTATCTCGTACATCGCACACTTGTAATAAGTCATAAGCGTCTGAAATCTAGTCAGATACTTCCTTGCCCGCTCGTAGTCTTCCTCTTCAAAAAAGGCTGTGACTGCTTCTTTGCTTGACGCATTTTTTGAAATTCCATTGGCTGTGACTGTTGTTGACTGCTGCAAATTAGTTGCCTCCTTTTGTTTTATATAGTAATATTTTTGCACATTTTTTTTAGGTGTTGTTGAGTATTGTGTGATGGTATAACGAAAAAATAAAAGTGAATATCATTATGAACTGAAATCACTCAAAAGGCTAGACAAATTTTTAAAAACTACATAAAGTGATCAAGAAAAGATTTTGTTCACCATCTGCTAAAGATCCCAAATCTATCGAGATTTGGAGGTTAATGCAGCACCACAGAAAGAATGTTAAGTAAAATGGCAGAAAAATCAGAAATAAAGCAATAAAAAGTATCCTATAACTACAATGCAAATTCGGACAAATTTAGCTGATAAAAAATGTGACAAAAAAATCTTATTTATATAATAATAGTAAAGCTTGAGATTTTATTTACTCTATAATTTTTCTGTCAGAAATTTCTACAAATCTGCTGCATTTCCTGGCGACTTTGGGGTCGTGAGTTACGATTATAACATTCGTTCCCTGTTCGTTAAGCGATTTGAAAAGCTCCATGATTTCAACCGAGGTTTTGGTATCAAGCGCATCTGTAGGCTAGTCAGCAAGTATAACATCGGGATTGTTTATAACAGCGCACGCTCTCTGCGCTCCTTTTTTAAAACTCCCGCAAGCGTCAGTGCCATTTCAACATTTGCCAGCATAGTCTGATGAGGTATCAGATTATAGCTTTGAAAAAAAGCTTATAGAATTGTTGCGGTAATAATCCAAGTCGGCGTCCATTTATTGCTTTGTCGAAACTATCAGCGTTATGATAGAGGAGAGCGAAGAGGAAAATTTCTGTGTCTGTTGTGGATTACGGAGAGGGAATGGACAGCAAGGATGTAAAGGGTTCGCACTATACTGTAACTTTGAGCAGGCAGTGCTGAGGTATTTTTTGTTTAAAGCTAAGGATTATGTCATAATGCACAAATAGTTTTTTTAATACTTGAATATTTTTGGCAGGCTCGGAATAAGATTTATTTTGTTTTTCAAGATATTATTTAAAATGTTCATAAAATTAGGTTATGATATACTGTGTAGAAAAATTCTGAAAGGAACATAAAAAATGATAAAGCTTATAGCAACCGACATTGACGGTACTCTCGTTAATTCAAAAAAGCAGCTCCCGAGTGATTTTGAGGATATTATGGAAGAGCTTGAAAGGAGAAAGGTTTCGTTTGCCGTATCGAGCGGCAGAAGCCTTGTCGCTTTGCAGGAGCAGTTCGGCGGATATATGAGCAAAATTTCAATTATCTGTGACAACGGCGCAGTGATTATGGACAAGGGGAAGATGTTGAGCTGTTCGGTTATGCCTCGTGAGAGCGTCATAAGGATAATAGACGTATGCGAGCAAAACGGCATGGTTCCATTGCTTTGTACGCCCTATACAACCTATATGCCGAATGCGGACACCGCCTTTTTGGATGAGGTACAGCTGTACTACAAAAAACACGAGATACTGAGCGATTTAAGAAATTACGAGGGACAGGTTACAAAGGTGGCGATTTTCCAGAAGGACGGAATTGAGGACGGCGGCTATGAGCTTTTAAAGAGAGAGTTCGGGCAGACTGGCGAGGTGGTTTTGTCGGGATACTACTGGGCGGACATTATGAACAGAGGAATTTCAAAGGGCAGGGGAGTAGAAATTCTCCAGCAGCGCCTTGGAGCTTCATATGAAAGTACAATGGCTTTCGGCGATTATGTAAACGATATTGAAATGTTTGGCTATGCCTATTACAGCTTTGCGATGGAAAACGCTCATCCGCTTGTAAAAAAGGCGGCGAATTTCATAACGGGCAGCAACGAGGATTTTAGCGTGGCAAGTGAAATAAAAAAACTGGTTTTAAGCTGAAAATTTTCAAATTGGCATTGACAAATTACTTTAAATGTGATATACTAAATATAGTAAGGGGCATTAGCGCAGTTGGTAGCGCACAACACTGGCAGTGTTGGGGTCAGGGGTTCGAATCCCCTATGCTCCAGCTACATTGGCTCATAAGTGGCGTAAACACGTCGCTTTTGAGCTTTTTTTGCTTTTGAAATGCTATTTTGTTTCTTGTAGATTTGCTGCTGTAAAAGCGAGTTAATGAAAAACTGAATTTGCCTATTTGTGATTTTTTTTTTCTGATTGCCAATTGCAAAATAAACTTTTTGCTCCTTTTTTACAGTGTTATCTGTTGCCTTATTGATAACATTAGATTACAAAAAAACCGCACAAATAATGTGCGGCAGCAAATCATTTTTTCTTTTTCTTGAAAAACGGCTTGCGCTTTTTCTTGATAAGCTCAAGAGGATCTCCGAAACGCTCCTTGTTTTCTTCAGCAGTGTAGGTCTTAACTTCAATTTCACTGCTCTCCATAATCGTGTTAAATTGCTCAAGCAGCAGCTTTTGCTCTAAAAGCCCTGCTGCATCCTCACAGGTTTCAGCCTCGCCGTCAACTATCATTCTGCGCAGCTCGTCTATGTACTTCATATCGCTGACCGACATAAAGTCTATGCGTTTTTCAAGTCCTGCATAGTAATTGTCCTTAGTCTGTATAAGCTGCGGCTCGCGAGCTTTTAAAATCTCAATCTGCTCTGTGATTCCCTGGTTGATTTCAACCTGCTTTTGCTTAAGCGCCGTAAGACGATAGTGCTGTAAAGCAACACTGAAAACTGAACCTCCAATAAGCACAAAAAGCGCAATGATTAAAGCAACAACAAAGGTTCTCGCAGCGATAAATATAATTAAAAATAAAACTAAAGCCACCGCCGCACTGATGATAACGCCGTTTTTGCTGTTGTTTACAAGGTCGAAGTTTTTTACAACATAGTCCTCATCGTGTATGTAGGTTTTAAGATAATCCTGATTTTCCCTGTTTTGTACAATTGCCGCTTCCATTTCATGGTATCTTCTGAAATACTCAGCGGCTTGATCAATACGTTCAAGCTCAGTCATAAGAGATACTTCCTTCTACAAATATTGTATCTGCACATAATTTACCAGCGAAAATCAATCAGTTTCCTGTAAATGTGTGCCGATAACCCATCCCAAAATTATTATATCATAAATCAAAACCATTGTCAAGTGATTTTAATATTTTTGCATTATTTTTTCAATTTGTATATTTTTTAAAACGTAAGATAGATTATTCACATAGTCTTGCTATAGCATTTGCATACATATTTAAATTATATTTGAATGTTTCAACTGAAATATGCTCGTCTGCACCGTGCATATTGTTGTTTTCCCACGGAAACTCCGCTCCGAACGCAACACCGCCAGGCGTGTTGTGAACGTAGGTTACTCCGCCCTCTGCAATCGGCTCGCCTTTTTCTCCCTTGACATCCTCGTAAACCTCAAGCAGCGTCCTGACAAACTGTGAATCCTCGCTGACATAGTGCGGCTCCATTCCTGAAGCCTCATCTATATTAAATCCAGCCGCTTCAAGCTTCAAGGTTATGATTTTTGTAATTTCATCAAGCGTTCTGTCAATCGGATAACGTATGTCAATTGCTCCGCAAAGCTTGTTTTCAACTGTGTTTAACATTGTCAGCGCACAGCTCATTGAGCCTGTGAGAGCGTCTGAAAATCCAAGTCCGCAGCTTTTTCCGTCATATTCGCCGTGAGGAAAAAGCTTGGCAAGAGCATTTAACGCCGCATTTTCTCCGCTGTATTCGCTTAGAAATTTTGTTATCGCATTGTCGCCGTTTTCAGGTCGCGAGCCGTGCGAAGATTTTCCAAAATATTCTTTTTCAAATTCGCCGCTGACTGAACACTTGTCAGGAATGGCGTTTACGACCGTTCCTGCCGCTATGCGGTCAATCTCCTTATCTTGAAAAGGCGAGCCGAAATTAAGGTGCAGCATTCCCTTTTCACAGTTGAGCACAGGAAAAGAGCCATCAGGGGTGAAAACCATTTCAGGAAAAGCTTCAAGCCTTTGATAGTACTCTATATCCTCACAGCCGCCCTCCTCGTTTCCTCCGAAGATGATTCGGAATCCCTTTGAAAGCTTGACGTCGAGCTCTTTGAGAGCCTTAACAGCCCAGAGCACCGCAACAGACGGACCCTTGTCGTCAATCGCCCCTCTGCCATAAATTTTTCCATCTGAAAGCGTGCAGTCAAAGGGAGGATAGCTCCAGCCGCTCCCAGCAGGAACAACGTCAAGGTGACTTAATATCCCCAGTACTGGATTTTCTCCATGAGTCAAAGAAACAACATAGTTATCAAAGCTTTTTACCTTAAGTCCCAGCTTTTCGCCCTGCTCTACGCCCCACGCTAAAGCCTTTGCAGAGCCCTCGCCGAACGGCATACCGTCCTTTGGCTGTGAATAGGACGAATCAATAGACATAATTTCCTTTAAATCCGCCAAAATCTCGTCAAAATGCTCATCAAAGTAATGCTCAAGCCGCTTTTGAAGCTCTCTTTTATCGTTAATCATCTTGTTCTAAGCCTCCTAGTCTTTCGAGGTGTGTTTTCTCCTCAAAACGCAAATAGAAATCATCTCAGGGTTGTTTATTCTAAATTTTCCCAGTCCTGCCGAAACCTCCATAAGCACATCGCCATTTTGCGTTTCACAGGAATATAAGCCCTTTGTGTACTTTGGAAAAAGCTTTCTTTCAGGCGAAAACAGTCCAACGTTTCCTATTCTGATAATTCCGCCGTGACAGTGCCCCGAAAGCGTCAGATCCGCTCCCCAGTCCGCATATGTCAAAAACGGCATAGGTGTATGCGCAATAAGCAGATTAAATTCGTCTGTATCAGGCGCACCAAGCTTTTTGTTTAATACATTCCTTGTTACAGGCGGTAAATTCTTGTAGCTCCCGTCAGGATTTTTGTAGTACATCTCCTCAAGCTCCAGCCCGTATAAATTTATATGATCAGAGCCTTTGCGCAGCTTAACGCTTTCGTTCCTGAGAACATGAATACCCTCGTGCCTTAGTCTGTCGTTTAAAAGCTTCGCCTTGTCAGGCACAGCCGCCTCGTGATTGCCCCATACATAGTATACATGCGCAATTTTATTAAGGCTTTTCATCAGCGGAACCTTTTTCTTTATCGTAAAAATATTCTCGCTTCTGCTGAAAAGATCCCCCGAAAATACTATTATGTCAGGATTAAATTCCTCGCAGGAATGAACCAGTCTGAACCCCTCCGAGCCGTAGCTTTTGCCGTGCAGATCTGAAAGGTGCAAAATCCTGAAGCCGTCAAATCCCGCAGGTATTTTAGAGCTTACAATGTCATAGTGATAAAAGGTCAGTTCGTTTTTTAGTGTGGTAAGATAAGCACCGCACACCGCTCCTGCAAGTGCCGCCGCTCCTGCCTCGCTGCTTTTAATACTCATCAATATCTTCCTTTCGTGTTTTTATCTGCTTAAATATCTGTTTAGTGCATCCTTAGCCCACATCGTATGCTTATATCCGTAATCGTACAGCCGCAAAAGCTTGTCGGGATCGTTGTCGGTTCGTTTTACCAGCAGCTCCTTTTTAGGATTAAATACAAACGCCTTGCCAGAAGCTCTGAGCCTTTCAAGCTCTGCCATGCTTTCATTGTAGCGTTTGGCCCTTGAGCAGAACATCTCTACAAATTCTGGATATTGTCTGTATGCGCGCTTTATAAGCTTTTCAGTCGGTTCGTCAGTCTTTTGAAATCCTCGCTCTCTGGTGAGTATGACTATAATTTTATCACAGCCGTCCATGATTGCCTGATTAAACGGCAGTGAATCTGAAATTCCCCCGTCCATATAAAGCCGTCCGTCAATTTCAATAGGCGGAAAGAGAATCGGCAGAGCGCAGCTAGCTCTTAAATGGGTGAGCTTGGGATCGTTTCTTGGAGTGTCAGGATAGTATGGCTGCCCAGTTTCAAGGTCTGTCATAACCGATATGCACTTGCCCTTAAAGCTTGCAAACGCATCAAAATCAAACGGCAAAAGCTCGTTTGGCACTTTTCCGAAAACATAGTCAAGATTGTAAAAGCTTCTGTTTGACGGTCTGAAAAGATGCCTTATGCCTGAATATTCGTTAGTCCACATATAGTCTGTCACAAGAGCCTTGTTTCTGCCCGATTGGTTTGAACAGTAGGAAACGCCGAACGCAATTCCTGCTGATACTCCTATAAAGTAGTCGGCATAAATGCCTAAATCCAAAAGTGCGTCCATTACGCCTGCCGTATATACAGTGCGGCTTGCACCGCCCTCCGCAATTATTCCAAGCATAGCCTTCTCTCCCTGCTAAATATAGCTGTTTTAAAAACATATTCTTATATATAAATTATACCACATTATATAGAAAAGCAATGTATTTTATATGTTGCCTAAATGTTAAATATGAGTTAATATTTGTTTTAGAAAAATTGTGGTGAGAAAATTGAAAAAAGCTTGAGCTTGAAAAAATGAAATTGTATGAATTTGATATAAGTGGCATAATAATAAGTGAAAAGGTCGAAAAAAATTTACCTTTACCACTTGATTTTTAAGTGAAAATGTGTTATGATAATAAGGTATAGAAATTGAAGGGAGCGACAGCGCATTGCAGACCGAAGGAGAAAGAAAAAGAGATAAGCGTATAAGAGTACAGGAAATTGTGGTTACAGTGATTTGTCTTGCGCTTATTGTGTTTGTTTTTACGTGGCTTATAACAGTGGCAGTTTCAGGCAGAAAGCATGGACTTGCCGCAAATGCTGATATATCCTCATCACAGTCTGATAACTCCTCCGCCGAATTAGAGGACGGCTTAAGCTCTGATATTAATGAGGAAGAAAGCTCACAGTCGGAGGATTCGCAGACTACAGATGAATCGGAAGCTCCCTATGCCGGAGCGGCAGATGACGATGATTTTTCGGACGCCTGCTTTATAGGAGATTCACGCACGGTAGGACTTGGTATGAACTGCGATAAACCAGATGCGGATTTCTATGCTTCGCAGGGATTAAGCATAAACAAAGCTCTCACCGATGAAATTGTCACACTCGACGATGGCAGTACGGGAACGGTTATTGACGGAGTTTCTCAAAAGGACTATAAGCGGATATTTATAATGTTCGGAATTAACGAGATTGGCTGGCCTTATCCTGATAATTTTGTTGACTATTACATAGAGCTTGTAGAAGAAATAGAGCAGGCTGCGCCGAACGCTACTATTTACATACAGTCAGTGCTTCCCGTATCTGATACGGCTGTTGAAACCAATGAGGTTTTTACTAATGAGAATGTTGACGCCTTCAATGAGTATGTAAAACAGGCGGCTGACGAAACTGATACTGTTTATCTTGATATAAATCAATATTTTAAAGACGAGGACGGGAGCTTGCCTGAGGACGCAGCGACTGACGGGATACATTTTACAAGAGATTATTATCTTCTGTGGATAGATATTTTAGCATATCTTGCTCCATCATAAAAATTAGCAAAGGAAATGATAA
Organism: Ruminococcus sp.; assembly: GCA_021202895.1. Lineage (GTDB taxonomy): Bacteria > Bacillota > Clostridia > Oscillospirales > Ruminococcaceae > YE71. The sequence goes on from JAJQCE010000010.1 coordinate 114,140, forward strand.
AAAATGAAAGAGAATTTTAAAAGGCTTATCTGTGTATTTTCAGCGGCTTTGATTGCGGCGGTGCTTGTTTCCTGCGGCAGTGACGAAAGTGACGAAAGCAGTCAGTCAAATGCTGAACAGACGCAGACGGACGTTACAGCTTTGACGGCTGAGGAGGTTGCCGACAACCTTTTTAACGGTATAGAATACACCGATGAGCTTAACACTATAAGCAATGAGATGATAGAAAAGCTTTATGGAATCAGCGAGGATAAGTACACGAGCGCAAGAGTTTACGTAGGAGGAGTTTCCACAGCAGAGGAGATAGCCTGCTTTGACGCAGCTGATGAAACAGCGGCTCAGGAGATTAAACAGGCGTGTGAGGACAGAATTTCCGATCAGATTGCCGCAGTCGAGGACTATAATCCCGATGAGCTTGTTAAGCTTAACAACCCCGTGCTTGTCACAAGCGGCAATTCAGTGTATATGTGCCTTAGCAATGACAATGATGCCGCAAAGGATATTTTGGGACAATAAGGCTAATTTTAAAATAAACGGAGAAATTTAAAGATGGTTTTTTCAAGCCTTGTATTTTTGTTTGCATTTTTGCCGGCAGTTCTGCTGCTGTATTTTGTTGTACCAAAAAGGCTGAAAAATCTGACGCTTTTTGTCGTAAGCCTTGTTTTTTACGCATGGGGCGAACCGCTTTACGTGCTGTTAATGATAGGCTCAATTTTAATCGCCTACATGACGGGACTTTTTGCGGATAAATCAAAAAACAAGCCTATAGTCGCAAAGGCGGCGGTTATACTTGACGTTGTATGGAGTATAGGTCTGCTTTTCCTTTTTAAGTACGCTGATTTTATTATTGAAAATATCAACTCACTTTTTTCAACTAATATCTCTCTTTTAAATTACTCGCTTCCGATTGGAATTTCATTCTATACCTTCCAGTCACTCTCTTACGTTATTGACGTCTATAGAGGCAACGTCAAATCTCAGAAAAACTTTATCACCCTTGGCACCTATGTTGCGCTTTTTCCGCAGCTTGTCGCAGGACCTATTGTTCGCTATGCCGATATTGAAAAGCAGCTTGAAAACAGAAGCAGCTTTTCCTTATCGGACTATTTTGTTTATTTATCAAGGAGAAAAAAGGGCGAATGTGACAAGCCGCAGTTTAATTACAATCAGTTTGCATCAGGAATAAAACGCTTCTCGGTCGGACTTGCTAAAAAAGCTATACTTGCCAATAGCATCTATGAGCTTTTCAATACAATCTCAACATCCGACTATTCACAGCTCAGCGTTGCGGCGTCATGGCTCGGCGTAATAGCCTATACTTTTGAAATTTATTTTGATTTTAGCGGCTATTCCGATATGGCAATCGGACTTGGAAAAATGCTCGGCTTTGATTTTCTTGAAAACTTTAATTATCCCTACATCTCAACATCAATCACAGATTTTTGGCGCAGATGGCATATGTCGCTTTCGTCATGGTTCAGAGATTATGTCTATATCCCACTCGGCGGAAACCGCAAGGGCAAGGCAAGGCAGTGCCTAAACATAATGATAGTCTGGTCGCTTACAGGCTTGTGGCACGGCGCAAGCTGGAACTTTGTCCTTTGGGGAGTTTATTTTGGCGTGCTGCTTATGATTGAAAAATTCCTGCTCAAAAAGCCACTCGAAAAGCTGCCGAATGTTATAACACATATCTATGCGCTTTTCTTTATAGTAATTGGCTGGGGAATTTTCGCATACGAGGACACTTCATCTCTTGTCGGCAATTTCAAAAATATGTTTGGCTTTGGCGGACTGCCTTTGTGGAATGGACAAACTACTATGTGGTTTGTAGAGTATCTGCCGATTATAATCATTTTGATTTTAGGCTCAACTCCGCTTGCTAAAAGTATAGGCGAGTGGATTGAAGGCAAGAACACTTCGCTTTATCAGTGCGTTTTAGAACCGCTTTCCACAGCCGCAATGCTGCTTCTTTCGGCGGCGTACCTTGCGAGCAGCTCTTATAATCCGTTCATTTACTTTAGATTCTGATGGGAGGGGATTTTCTTGAAGCTTGACGACAAACAGCGCAGCAGACTTTCCTGCATAATTTTAATATGCGTGTTTGCAGTGTTTCTGCTTGCTTTTGTAGTTGGAACTATTTTAAGCGAGGACAGAGATTTTTCTGAAATGGAAAACCGCACGCTTGCGCAAAAGCCTGAGATTAGTAAGGAAGCTGTGTCGTCAGGCAAGCTTGACGATGATTTTGAAGAGTACTACAGCGACCAGATTTTTCTTAAGGACGCACTTATGGCGATGAAAACCACTTGCGATTACGCAGTGGGCAAAACCTGTCAGAACGGCGTTTTCTTCGGCTCTGACGGCTATATGCTTCAGCAGTATATTGAAGATACTGAAAATGTAGAAGCTAATATTTCCTATCTGAATGATTTTGCAAAAAAGCTTGACGTGGACGTGGATTTATTGCTTGTGCCAAATAGCATAGCTGTAAATTCCGATAAGCTCCCCATAGGCGCCTTTACTGATGACCAGCTTGAAACTGTTTCCTTGATTGAAAATTCACTGGACGAAAATATAGCTTTCTTTAATCCGTATGAGATTCTTTGTGAGCTTGAGCAGGCTTACTACCGCACAGACCATCACTGGACGGCGGCTGCGGCAAAGACAACGATTGAGCAGTGGCTTTTGTCGGCTGGCTTTCAGCTCAAGGATATAGATTATAGCTATAATCAGACTGAAAATTTCTACGGCTCGCTCTATTCAAAAGCACCCGCCGCATTTGTAAAGCCTGACACCTTTGATTATTATGAAAATCCAACGCTTAACGTGACAGTTGAATATGTCAGCGAGTCAAGCAGAAGCGATTCTCTGATTGACGAAAGCTATCTTGATAAAAAGGATAAGTATTCGTCGCTTTTAGGCGGAAACTTTTCACAGATAAAAATAACATCAGAATGTGAAAGTGACGAGAAGCTGCTCCTTTTAAAGGATTCATATGCAAATGCCGTAGTCCCGATATTGGCAAATTACTTTAGCGAGATATATATAATCGACCTGAGATATTTTCATTTTGAAAGCGTAAGCAAGCTGGTTGAAGAACAGGGGATTGACAGAGTGCTGATGCTTTATAACGTTGATTTTATAAATGAGGATAAAAATTTTGTATGGCTTGAGTAATTTTGACGAATAAAAAAAACAGAAAAAATCATTGTTTTTCTTATAAAATGAAGCCGAATTGATTTAAAATAGTCAATTCGGCGTTTTTTGCGCTTTGTTTTTAAAATTCAATGCAACATAGCTGTATTTTTATGCTCAAAAAATTTGTGAATTTTAACCGTTGACATTTTTGAGCTTTTGGATATGATTAAAGGTGAGAAGAGAAATAGTATTTTTACAGATGTATTTAAAAGGAACGGAGGGCTGGTATGACTAGTGAAATTATTGTTGCGCTTTGCTCTTTGGCAGGGACTTTTTTTGGCACTTTTTCAGGCATAAAGCTGATGAGCTACCGCATAGAGCAGCTTGAGAAAAAGGTTGAAAAGCACAACAATGTGGTTGAAAGAATGGCGGTTGTGGAAAACAAAATTACTGTCGCCGACCATAGAATTTCGGATTTGGAAATACAAATGCAAAATAACGATTTAAAGCATAATATGTAAAAGCCGCACTTGTTATATTTATTCACATAGAATTTTTCTGACTTACTTTTTAATAAATTTAATTTGAAATTCGGAGGTGAATTTTAGTGAAAGCAAAGCTAGTTAAGCTTATAAATGTTAAATCAATCGTAACAATTTTGATGACTATAGTTTTTAGCCTAATGTCATGGAAAGGAATTGTTTCTAGCGAGCAGTTTGTTACCATTTTTACAACAGTTATAGCCTTTTATTTTGGAACACAGCAGAACAAGAGCAATGACGAATAGCTTTATGTCGGCAGTGTTACAGCTGCCGACTTTTTTGTAAATCATATAGGCGTTTGACTATATCATTTATCCGAAAATAACTATTTGCATATAATGACGTTTTGTGTTAATATAAAAGTAAGGAATTATATAAAATTCATAGGAGGTAAAAACAATGAAAATATTTAGATCTTCACTTGCTACTGTTTGTGCGGCGGCAATAGCATTCACCTGTTCAGGTGCAGTTTATGCTGATGATGACACTACCGAGCTTACCGCTTACGAGGCGACTACTGACAATGTAAAGACTTTAGGACGCACATACTATGACGGTGAATCGCTTTGGCTTTCACATTCAGCAACGGGAGTGGAATTTACATTCACAGGCTCTACAGTTACAGCAACGCTCACTGGCGAAAACGGCACAAGAATGGCAATTTATTCAGACGGTGAAAGAGTACTTGATTTTATGACATCATCTATGCCTGGCACTGTCACTGTTGAGCTTGAAGAGGGCGAGCATACGATAAGTATACTTAAACTTTCGGAGGCTATGCAGTCAACTGTTCTTATTGACAGCATTTCTGTTGACAGCGATGAGGGAATTTCTCCGACATCTGCAAAGAGCAAAAAAATCGAATTTATCGGCGATTCAATCACCTGTGGATACGGAATTGATGGCGCAAGCGCAAGCGAGAGCTTTTCGACCACTACAGAGGATGGAGCAAGAACATATGCATATAAGACAGCACAGCTTTTTAATGCGGATTACAGTATGGTTAGCGTAAGCGGCTGTGGAATTGTTTCAGGTTATACAGGCAGTGCAGGAACTGCAAATACAGCAAATCTTATGACTGATTTTTATGAGAATCTTGGACATGCATGGGGTTGGTTTCATGATACATATGTAGATGCAATTGAATGGGATTTTGATGAATATGTACCTGACTTAATTGTTATAAATCTTGGCACAAATGATTATTCTTATACAGGCAGCGATGAGGATTTAATACAGGAGTACACTGACGGCTATGTTGAGTTCTTAAAGCAGGTAAGAGAAAACAATCCTGACAGCGAGATTCTTTGCACGCTTGGAATTATGGGACAGCAGCTTTATTCTGCAATGGAAACGGCTGTAGCAAATTACATTGAGGAAACTGGCGATACAAAGGTTAATACTCTTGAGTTTGACACTATTGATTCATCAACAGAGGGCTATGGCTCGGATTATCACCCTACAGAGCTTACTCATGAGAAAGCAGCGTATACTCTTGCTGAAAAAATAAACGAGCTTTACGGTTGGGAAATTGATGAAACTGTTGATATAACGGCTTCAGAAGAAAAGCTTACTCCTCTTACTGGTATAATGGACGCTGATGAAGATGATGACAGTGACAAAACTGATGAGAATTTAGAAGATGATGAGAGTAGCGATGATGAGGATATAGCTTCAGATGACGAAGATACATCAGAAGATGAAGATTCTGAGGAAGATGAAGCTTCAGATGAGGAATCTGATGAGGAATCTGATGAGGATTCATCAACCGCTTCTGCTTCGACAAGCAGCTCTGCTTCTTCAACGACTTCTTCAAGTTCATCTTCTAGCAATGACTCAAACCCTGTAACTGGTGCGGCAGGCGCAGCTTGTGCAGCGGCAGTTTTAGCGGTGGGAGTATTTGTCGCAGTTAAGAAGGCTAAGAAATAAGTCTCAGATTGAATAAAATAATCCACAGCGAATAAAAACGCTGTGGATTTTTTGTTATGCTGTTGTTTCGACATTTTACAATAATTTCATGTGGTAAAATAAAATCAAGAAATCATCTCTCGTCAATCGGAACGTAATTGCGTTCTCTCATCACTGCCTTATACGCAGGGCGGATAATCCTCTTGCCTGTTACAAGCTCCTCAAAGCGGTGAGCGCACCAGCCTGCCATTCTTGAAACGGCAAAGAGCGGAGTGAACATTTCGCTTGGGATTCCCAACATTCTATATACAAGTCCTGAATACATATCTACATTTGCGCACATTGCCTTTACATCGCCTTTCTTTTCGGCAAAAAGCTGCGGCGTAAGGCGTTCTATGCTCTCTAAAAGCTTAAACTCATCCTCGTATTCAGTTCCGTCAGCAAGCTTTTTAGCATTAGCTTTCAGTATAACCGCTCTCGGATCGGACAAGGTGTAAACTGCGTGTCCCATTCCGTAGATAAGCCCAGAGTGGTCGAACGCCTCCTTGTTGAGAATTTTTCTTAGAAAATCCGCAACCTCGCCCTCGTTGCTCCAGTTTTTGACATTTTCCTTCACACATTCAAACATTTCAATTACCTTTATGTTTGCGCCGCCGTGCTTAGGTCCTTTTAGCGAGCCGATTGCCGCAGAATATGCCGCATAGGGATCTGTGCCTGATGAGGTGAGTACTCGGCAGGTAAAGGTGGAGTTGTTACCGCCGCCGTGCTCGGCATGAAGCACAAGCATAATGTCAAGCAGCTTTGCCTCCTCATCGGTAAACTGCCTGTCGGGGCGAATTGCCGAAAGAATCATTTCGGCTGTAGAATGTCCCTTGATGAGCGGGTGCATAATCATACTTTCGCCGTCGTAAAATCTTCTCTTAACCTGATAAGCCAAAGTCATTATGTTGGGAAGCTTTGAAATAATTGAAATTGCCGTAGCCATTTCGTATTCCGGACTTCTGTTTTCAGGATTTTCATCATATGAATATAGAGTAAGCAGGGCTCGTCCCATCTTGTTCATGATATTTTTCGATGGAGCTTTTAAAATCATATCCTCAAAAAAGTTATTAGGGAGCGCTCTGCTATCGTCAATAAGATCAAAAAACGCCTTTAGCTCCTCACGATTCGGCAGGCTTCCCATCAGTAAAAGATATACTATCTCTTCATATGCAAAGCGGTTTTCCTTTACAGCATTGTTTACAAGGTCCTGAATGTTGTAGCCGCGGTAAAACAGCTTTCCCTGAATCGGTGATTTTTCGCCCTCGTTAATGACATATCCGTGTACGTTGCATATGTTGGTAAGACCTGTCATGACACCTGTTCCATCTGCGTTTCTCAGACCTCTTTTAACGACATATTTGTCGTAAAGCTTAGGGTCTATGGCGTTATTTGCCACAAACTGCTTATAGAGCATATTTCTAGCTGCTTTGTTTGACATAATATACTTCATCTCGCTTTCCCTGCTTATTCGCAGTATTATATTTTTATTTTACATCATTTTTGCAATTTTGTCAAGTGCGCTGAAAAAAGCTTAGAAAATAAACACTTTTAGTTAAAAAATCAGAAAGAAAAAAGAAAGGAAAATGCTTTTATGAAGGATTATTTACAGATGATGATAGCTATGGCTATAATTTTAGCGCTTATTCCGTGTGTAGGATATGTAAAAAGGACGGTCGTAAGTTCTGATTCAGAGGCTGACAGTGATACTGTCAAGCTGTTAATTGAGGACACAGGGGAAATTCTTTCTCTTAGTATGCAAGAATATATTATCGGTGCGGTTTTTGCGCAGATGCCTGCTGAATTTGAAGAGGAGGCGCTGAAGGCGCAGGCTGTACTTGCGTCAACCTATGCCGAGCGGCGAAAAATTGCCGAAAGTGAAAACCCGACAGAGGAGCTTGACGGAGCATATCTTAGCGACGACAGCAGTCTTTATCAGGCATATTTTACTGAGGAGCAGGCTAAGGAGGTTTATGGTAATGAGTACGATGAAGCGTATGAGAAAATTTCATCTGCGGCTGAGTACGCTGAGAATTTAATGCTGACATATGATGATGAGCCGATTTTGGTGGCTTTTCACGGGATTTCGTTCGGATTTACCGAATCGGCGAAGACTATGTGGGGAGAGAAGATTGAGTATTTGCAGTCGGTTGAAAGCGAAGTGGACGCTAAGATGGAGGAATGTATTTCGCAAAACGCTTTTACAGAGTCTGAAATGAAAGTGCTTTTGGAAGAAAAATATTCTGATGAGGAGCTTAGTGACAGCGCTGAAAACTGGATTAGCACAGCATCACAGTCACAGCTTGGCACGGTTTTGCAGGTGAAAATAGGCGATGGGGTGTATGACGCAGGTGAGTTTTGCGAAGCTATAGGGCTTAATTCACAGCATTTTGAGCTTACATACGTTGACGGAGTATTTGAATTTGAGGTGTCAGGCTGCGGTCATTTGGTTGGAATGAGTCAGTACGGAGCTAATTCTATGGCGCAGGACGGCAAAAGCTGCGAGGAGATTTTGCTACATTATTTCAGCGGTACGTTGCTGGTTGAAAAGTAAAATTGTTAAATCTCAACAAAAATTTTCCATGAAAATTAATAATAACAAACATTCACAAAACAAAAAAACGTGATATAATAGAAGAATGGAAAGATCTATATAAATTACAAGCTATATTAAGAAATTGAAAAAGCGAATATAACGGATATTACTGCAAGATAGGAGATGATTGAACTGACAAAAAAAGACGAAAATCATACATGAGCCAAAGGCAAAATCTAACATCATGCTTGATTGTTTGGCTTCTCTTGATAAATTGTTACAAATCATTTACTAAAATTGATTTTCGTGCATGAACCAAAATAGATATTGACAAAGCTTATGTTTAGTGATATAATATAAAACAAGAAAGCAAGTATACCTCAAATAAAAGGAGGCAGCCATGAACCAATATAAACCAATCCCAATCGGCGTTGAGGATTTCAAGCGCTTGGTAGACGACGGCTACTATTTTGTAGACAAGACGCTTTTCATAAAAGAAATTTTAGATCGAAAAGGAGCAGTGAATCTTTTCACCCGTCCAAGACGCTTCGGCAAAACACTGAACATCAGTATGCTCCAACGCTTTTTTGAGAAAACAGATGAGGATAATTCATATCTTT
>JAJQCE010000025.1 GCA_021202895.1 Ruminococcus sp.
ATAACTATATACATGGTGATGTTGAATATTATTTTGTTATGAAATCTAATCCTAAAGATGTTGATTCTGATGGGGATACGGTTAATGATTATGAGGATCCTTTAAAATTAGAATATGGAATCAGCAAAAAACTGTCCCTTTGCTATAAGGAAACTATTTACGATGAAATTGATAATCAAATCAAAATTGATTTTAGTTGGATTATGCAGAATAAAAATATTGGCTATTACTCCACATTGGACTGCATAAACATCTTGTATGAATATGACGAACTAATAACGCAACTTAGCAATCAATATCTCATTCCTAAAGCTGCTATCCAATCGATTTTACTTCGAGAATTACGTTGCTATGATATTAGAGATGATATAGCGGACTTGTTAGTTATGCAACAGTTTACATATCAATATCTTGTCGATATATATAATAATGCTGAATGGTGGGAGCAATCATTAATGAAATACCCTGATATGCCAATTCCATATAAAGAAGATTCAAGTGTGGGATATGGTCAAATATTTGCTAATACGGCAATAAACGCAAATAATTGGGCTGTTATGGCAGGTATTTTAGAGGGGGTAATTTACGATTATAATATCTGGACCGAGCGAGAATATATTTGGACAAAATTAAAGGATGACAACGACTATAATATAGAGATGACCACTCTAGTATTGATGTATGGCGTTAGCGACAGAGGCTTTGGAGATAAGTATTGGAAATACGATGAAGCACAAACGAAAAAAATGTTATCCATATATAATGGCGATGATAATTATGGTGCTGAAGTGTATAACTGTTATCTTATTTTTGATAAATACAACTAAAAATAACATCAATGAAGTACTAGTCAAGTAGGGGGTGAGATATAGTGGAAAAGATTCTGTCTTGTATGTTATCGTTTTTTATATTGCTCTTGTTAACATCATGTACAGATGATTGGATGCCTTATGAAAACACAGATTATAGTGTTCATTATGAAGTTAAAGGGAATATATTTGTAATTTCAGAAATTGAATCCGAGCTTTTGAAATTAGCTGCAGAATATGATGACGATGTTACACTGACATTTGTTCGATATCAATTTGAAAGTGAAACTTCCGGCACTGCTGAATTTCAATTTTTCAGAGAATACGAAACAGATGGTAAGTATTACAGTATTCTTATCACCATATTTGCAAATATTGATGATAGCATTATATACAAAGTGAACTACGAGGAAGGCATTAGTAAAAGAGTTGCAGGATATAGAAACGCTATAATTCGAAAAAACGAAAACGCATATAATATTTATGTTTCATCTTTATATGACATTGCATTAGCGAAAAGAAATGATTTGTCGTATTCGGAAGTGCTCTATTATGGTGATAATGTTGTTGTTTGTCATTTCAGCAAAAACAATGAATTAATTTCAAGGTCGGAACTGTAATTGAAGACAAACACGAATATATCACTCCTGGAATTATAAATCGTATTTTCGATTTTTTTGATTTTGAATAGTTATAGTATTTAGTACCAGATAGGTTTATCAAAAAGCAAAAGAGAAGGAATAGAGATTATGGTGAAAAGTATACGAAAAGAACGCTCATTAATTCCCATGCTATATCTTTACAACACCGAAGATGATGGCAGCGTAGAAAACGTCTTTTCATGGGAGCCTACCACAAAGCAATGGTGGATAACAAGGTTTAATCCTGAGTATGCTGGCGAGGTTGATGTTCACGATTTGACCATGGTGGGGTGCATTGATATGTCGGGAAATGAAGAATTGTTTAATTACTTTGTCAAACGATATCAAAATACAAATGTAGATCATGAACTTGATTGGCAAAACGTATATATAGATGAAATCTCACATTGTTTTTGGATTTGCTGGGGGGATCAAGTATGAAAAAACCTAGACTATTCTTTCTTATCTTAATAATGTTAGTAACAACTCTTACTCTCACAAGCTGTAACAATATCATTACCACTAACAGCTTTACTGAATCTTCAGAAGCCAGAGATGAAATGAAGCAGATATACAAATATCTAAAAAATCTTTTCTGTGAAAAAGCTGATTGGCTTAATGATTTAAATACAGAAATTGAGGGAGCATATGAGTTTTTTGATGGAGAAATTGTTTCTCATGGTGATATAGATCTTATTCTGAAGGAGAAAGTTGGCGTCATTTTAAAATGACAAGATATAGTACTTCTGTAGAGATTTTAAAGGTAGAAACGGATGCAGGTACTGAATACGTGATTCAAGCGGGAATTTATACAGTTAATGAAGAACATCCAGAAAAAGTTGGTGTTACATTCATAGCTATACATAACTGGTCAGCATATGAATCAGCTGTTGAACTTTATGGGGAAGATGAAGTGGACCCAAATGATGACGAGTATCGATATCTTATTGGCGTAAATTCTGTTGAGTAGGGATATGAGATTCAACCAATCTGACGAATTTTTCAAGCTGGTCGACAAGCGGATTAGATGTAGCAGATTGCTTGATGAATTTGAGGTTTCTGGACTTGTTTTGTCAAACGTAAATATCATTTATACAGACACTAAAATTTCCGATTGCGACAATGATGGACTGCTTGATGGAGAAGAAATCACATCGGCAAATGCAAAAATCACTATAAAAGAAGATTTACTCACTCAAGAAACTATCACCTGTGTTACATTTGGATATTATGCTAATCTGCATAATGAGGATTCTGATGGAGACGGGTTACTTGATGGGAATGATCCTTATAAATTAAAAGAAAATTAAACCCAAACGTATCATAGAGATAAGGCTATTGATTATGCGTCAAAATGGTATGATAAATATAATTCATTTTATTATTGCTATGATAATGATTGTACGAACTTTTTTCCCAATGCCTAAACGCAGGTGGCTTAAAGATGGACGATGCGTTGACAACGGAAACAAATATACCGTTGCTGTGGAGGTAACGAGCCAGTGGTTCATGATACGTGCCTGTTGCCTCCATGACAACCTTTGATTCACCTGGCAGCTGTTTGATGAAAGCGACAAGCTTGCTGAAATCGCTGTCACAGTGAATGATCTCAAACGGCTGAGCCACCACTTCTCCGAACGGTCTGAGCACTGCTACAGTGCTTTTGCCTTTGGAAACATCAATACCAATTGCGTTCATAAAAACAATCTCCTGAAAAGAAAAATTTGTAATCGGTAAACCACGCTTTTACTCATTGCCTATTCAATCTGTTTGGTGATACGAATGCACATATAGTGGCTCAACCTGCAATAACAAACGCTACAATGAAAGCATGGATGACGGTCTTAATGAGGTGTAAAAAAAATGCCGACCAACCAAGAAAAGTCTCACAGCTTTTAGCCGATTCTCGCCTTGCTTTCATACAAGGCAAATACGAAGAAAATAAATGGATAATGCTTGATCCGAGTTATAATCTTTTTTTCAGAGATAACAAAGGCAGATTACTTTCCATATCAGAATATAAAAAATATTTGGCATATAAAAAAACAGAGATCATTATCGGTGAAAATGCAAATTACAAATGCGAACCGTTGGATATACGCAAATACGAAAATCCAATGATAAAAAACTGCATAGACTGAATTCATTAAAAGTATATTCCTATGGCGGCGATGAGTCCTATGAACATAATAAGATTATATTAGGAGATTCTAATTATGGATAAGATGAATATAAAAGGTAATATATTTGAATATATTGTGATCGCTGTTAAAGCCGCTAATATATATTCTGTAATAATAATGGTAGATAGTCTTATCAATGCGTTAGTACCACTCTTTTCTGTATATGTAATTGCTTCATTTATTGATTCTGTAAATGAGTTTTATATTAACAGCGCAGGAAAAGACAAGCTTTTACTAATATAATTTTGCTCGCTTTGATAATGCTATACAGTCAGATGCATGAAATTCTTATAAACAGATATGTTCAAATGAAATTTACTATAAAAATCATGTGCTGAAAAAATGCGCTTCATTGAAATACGAATATATTGAAAATGAAACTGTTTGGAATCAGATCCACAGAGTAAAAAATTCAAGCTGCGGCAGTCTGACAAAAGGTTTTAGCAACCTGATAGGTGTTATATCTGTATTTGTCGAAATAGCATCATTAATGTCTGTAGTAGCTAGTTATAACATATTGATCGCAACATTTATGAGTATTATTATCATTCCATTACTGATCCTATCCTTCCATGGCGGTAAAGAAACATTTGATGCCGAAATGGAGAGCGACAGATACAGACGAGAAGCTGACTATTATCATCAGATTTTGGCAGACAGAAATTATGTTGATGAAAAAGCTGCGTTTCAATATGGTGACTACATTAATGAAAAGTGGTTCCAAAAGAACGAAATAGCCAGAAAAATCAATCTTAAAATGAGATTAAAGTATTTTCTTCGGATGAAAGTTTCCAGCATAGTTACATTGATCATCATATTTGTCATTTTAAGTCAGATGATAATTAACAACGATAAGATTATGACTGTCGGATTTTTCTCATCTTTTACGATGGCATTGCTGCAGTTGGTTGAGATCATGTCGTGGAATTTCAGTAATACCATGAGAGAGATTGCGATTGACCGAGAGTATATTAAAAATCTAAAGGATTTTTTTGATCTGAAAGAAAAAGAAAATGCCTGTGTTCCTAATGCAGAAGCTATAGATATCAACGAAATAAGATTTGAGCATATTTCATTTAAGTATCCCAATCAAGAAAAATATGTGCTAAATGACCTGAATCTTATTATCAAAAAGAACCAACATTATGCTTTAGTCGGAGAAAACGGTTGCAGCAAAACTACACTTATGAAACTGCTGCTTGGTTTATATGATAATTATGAAGGTAATATTTACATAAACTCCAAAGAATTAAGAACCTACAAATTATCAGAAATCAGAGGTACATTTTCAGTTGCGTTTCAGGATTTTGCAAAATACTCAACAACAATACGCGAGAATTTATGTATAAGTGATCTAAATCGTTCAATTTCAGACGAAGAATGTTATGCTGTACTTGAGCAAGTTAAACTAGATGATGATGTAAGAAAAAGCGTTCATGGTTTAGATACAGGTCTTGGTTTAGTTGAAAAAGATTCAGGTGATCTCTCAGGTGGTCAATGGCAAAAAATCGCAATAGCAAGAGTTATTTTATCAGACCATCCTGTTCGTATCCTTGATGAACCGACTGCCGCACTGGATCCTGTTGCTGAAAGCAAACTATATGATCTGTTTTCCAAAGCATCAAAATCAAAAACTACAATAACGGTCACTCATAGATTAGGAGCTGCAAAACTTGCAGATCAAATCGTTGTTTTGAAAAACGGAGCAGTTGCAGAACAAGGGAGTCATGATGAGCTTATGGGAAACAAAGGATTATATATGAATATGTTTGAAAACCAGAAGGGCTGGTATGAAAATTAAGAAGAATAGCAAAGTAATAACCAAAATATTGAAGCTCATACTAAAATGCACTCCGTTCTTATTTATTTTTTCAGTTGTATTAAACTTATTTCACGGCTTATCATACGGATTTATTACTCTGACCGAACAGAATTTCTTTGATTCAGTCAGTATGTATTTCAAAGACTAAAGTACCATCAAAAGACTGATCATAACGTTGATACTTTTTGCACTGGCATATATAACTTCGGAAATTCTTAACGCTTTATCAAATTTTATTATTGAAGTGGTTATAGATAAGACAACAGGCAGATTAGACAGAGCTATACATAATAAGATCAATATCAGCTGTAAAATTTGAGGACAGCAATAATCTGGACTTTATAAACAAACCAGTAGAGGGAAAAAATAACGCTGTTGTTTTTGCATCGCTATTTGCTAATCTGATTGTTTTCTATATTCCATATTTTATCTTTATGTTTGTTTATCTCCTGAGGGTATCTGTCTTTCTTCCTTTGACCTTGATATTTGTTTTCATCCCTGTTGTGCTGACTCAGTATATGAAAATGAACGAACATATAAATCTTGAAGAAGTTACAGCGCCAATAAGGCGTAAATTCGAGTATTATGATGAGTGCATAACAGGAAGAGAAAACTACAAGGAAACACGACATTTAGGTGCAGTTCCTTTCTTTCTGAATAAACATGGTATCTCCTTAAAACAGTTACATGATAAGATCACTGAAACAAACAAAAAAATAAACAATTTTGAATTAAAAGTCAGCTTGATAACAATTGCAGGTTATGTAATGATCGTTGGTATGCTGATATATTTACTGATGAAAAGTAATATTTCAATAGGTGCTTTTGCAGCTATTTTTGCATCAGTAAGGACTATGTTTTCTATGATGGAAGAGATGATCAAATATCATATCAGCAATATGGCGTCTGGAATGGGTAATATTTCAAATTTCATAAATTTCATGGAACTCGATGAAGTCAAGGATAATGATCGCAAGGTTGGTAAGTGTGACATACATTTGAAAAATGTCAGCTTTTCTTATCCATCAAGCTCCAACAATGTATTACAGAACATTGATCTGGACATTTTACATGGCGAAAAAATAGCTATCATTGGTGAAAACGGCTCAGGAAAAACTACTCTTGCCAAGATCATTTTAGGCATTTATGAACCTAGTAAAGGTCAGATCATATATGGGAACGAAAATGATTTCTGTGATTATGTCGGGTATAATAAAAACAGCAGTATTTCTTATGTTTCACAAAATTATAAAAGATATAAAATGACATTGAAAGAAAATATCTGTTTATCAAATGTATGTAATGGTGTAGAAAATAAAGATGGTCAAATATTAAAGATTTGTAATGAAGTTGATCTTGATTTTAAACAAAGTGATCTGATGCAGAATCTTTCGACCGAATTCGGAGGACAAGATCTTTCAGGCGGACAATGGCAAAGAGTTGCGATTGCAAGAGGTCTGTACAGAAATTCTGATCTTATCGTTTTAGATGAACCAACAGCGGCGATCGATACTGTTGAGGAAACTTATATTTATACTAAATTTAAACAGATAATTTCAGATTTAACAGGAGTTCTTATCACACATCGGTTAGGGGCAACAAAAATAGTCGATAAAATCGTAGTATTAAAGGAAGGAAGCATTATAGGAATCGGCTCCCATAATGAATTAATGAAAACTTGTAAGTATTACAGTGATTTATACGAGAAACAAAAAAGATGGTATATGTAAAAAGTAAATGGATCTATTTAAATAAAAAAGTAAGGCTGTTTTATCAGGGCTGGCATGGAAACTGTTTCATGTGGATGAAAATGTCTTTGATGCGTTTGTAAATAATGATTTCGAGGCTTAAAGTAGCTATGCCAATGTCTGTCTTTTCGCCGCTGCATTCACGGTCGAGGATTGCCATCAGCTGTCCCTCTTTCTTTTCGAGCCTGTTGCGGCGTTTTTTTAAGTGGTTTTTTCCTCCTTTAAAGCAGCAGCCTCCGTGCGGGTGTTTAAGACCAGCTTTGCCAGGCATTCCAGAATCCTCTGGCGTTCCATCTGAAGGAAATCCAGCTGCGCCATCAGGCTTTCCGAGTCCAAAAAGGCTTTCAGTAGTCTTTTTGACTGCTGAGAGCCTTGTTTTTTTTGTGCGAGAGATTCAGCGGAGATTTATAAACGATGTGCGAAAAACCAGTAATTAGGAAAGCCAGAGCTGTGTTAAAAAATTGAGAAATTCACAACTAAATCAAGAACATATTGTCCCAATCAGCACCTCCGCTTTGATAAACTGTAATCTAAAGCTGTTCCAAAAATTCATCTGCTTCTTTTCTGGATTTAAAAATGATTATTTCCTTGTCCTGATATTCCCGAAGCAAATCATATATCTGCGGCAGCTGAGTTTTCGGAAAATCCAAAATCCATTGCCTGAAATCCTGGTCAAATTCCATCTCTACCCATGGCATATCCTCCCGCGTCTTTCCAATGCGGTTCTCCACTCCTGCAATACAGATATCCAATGGATAATCCAGTAAAAAAACAGTATCACATTACTGCAGACGTTCAGGCATCGTCCTGAGATAATTTCCATATATAATCCATCGGCTATTCATCATGATTTTACTCAATTCAGAATCAAACTGCTCTATTGAAACAGTGGTTTTATCAGCACGGTGCCAAAGAATATCAAGATAAAATAACGGTAATTCTGTTTTTTTTAAACTACGTGCAAAGGAACTCTTTCCGGCTCCTGGGCATCCGACAACCAAAACCTTATCCATAAATATTTCCCCAATTCCGATTTATCATTATAATTCTATAATCTGCTCACTGGTCTCCGAGTTATAGTTTGGTGCAGCCAAAACACAATCGGGATCAATGCGTTGTCCGCAGGTCGAGTATTTCTACAATCATATCCATGCCAAAAGCATCCATCATCAAAACATTTTTCAATTTAGCCAAGAAGCTTCGTTTTTAATTCCAAACTCAGCATCACGTCCAGATGATATGCTCTGTCGTCACAGAGAATACAAAGCCGTCAAGGGTACTAATGATTTCGTCATCGTTGTCATTTACATCTTCTCCTTGTATATCTGCATAGGATTTTCTGAACCTGCAAAGCTCAATAGGAGAATCTAAGCGGAACCTGCACCGCAATTTCTCTTTAATAACCTTTTCATAAGGTTCATTCCTATAATTGAAATCTCATACGGGCGTATTGGCAGTTGTTACCCTAATTTCTGTAACAGTGTCTATTGCCTCGCTTGCAGGTGCTTTCTAGCGATATTTGATCACTACATTCTCATAATCCACAGAGCAAAAATCCAACAGATATTTCATCTTTCGTACAATATTTGTTGCGCTAATATTTGTTTCAATCGCATAATTAGTGCCTGGCACATCCTTGGGTCCAGACATAAATTCTGCTTCTCTCTTGACAGTCAGTTCAATTCTCCCCCTGTTCATTGAAAAAGACATTCCCAGTTTGAAAAGATGCAGATAGACCTCAAGCAGCACTCCCCTTTTGCCGCCAAAGAGTAAAACATAATTGTCAATCGCCGAAGCAATGCTCTTGTAGTCCACATTTTCAGTCAGTCTGTCGTAAAACAGCGCAAAATCAGCGTATCCGCTCATTTTTCTTCCTCTGCAATTCTGTCAAAAACTATTTGGTAGCCGCCGTCGCCGTCATAAGAAAGCGATCGCTTAACACGGCTAATCGTAGCAGTAGAAGCTCCTGTTTGCTTAACTATATCACTGTAAACTTTATTTTCATTAAGAAGCTTGGCAACCTGAAAACGCTGTGATAGTGCCTTGAGCTCTGGCACGGTACATAAGTCCTTGAAAAAAGCTGAACATTCTTCCTGACTTTCAAGCATAAGTATTGCGTCGTAAAGCTCATTTAAGCTGTTTAAATCGGGCTTTTCATTCATTTTAATACACTTGCCTTTCTTTATTAAAATCTCCTCTTATTATTTTACCACATTAAAGTGTGCAAGTAAAGCTCACTGTTGTAATTTTCACATTTATTTAACAACTTAAGCTTAAATCAATGAAAATTTTTGCAATATAAAAGGGCAAATTCTGCCCTTTTTATATGTTCTTGTTTTAATGCTTTTGGTACTTATTTGCTTCGCTAAATTTAGCCTCTTCATACATTACCAAATAGCTTTCATGACGTGATTGTGCAATTTCACCAGATTCAAGCGCTTTAAGAACCGCACAGCCCTTGTCATATGTGTGACTGCAATCGGAAAATTGGCATTTGTCAGAATATTTTGCAAATTCTCTAAAGCACCCTGCAAGCTCGTCCTTAGAAATATCGTCATATCTAGCAGTGTCAAAGCTTGAAAAGCCTGGAGTATCCGCTATATATCCGCCGTCAGGAAGCTTGAAAAGCTCAACCTGCCTTGTCGTGTGCCTGCCTCTGCCAAGCTTTTTGCTTATCTCATTTGTAGAAAGCTCAAGTGATGGAAAAATGCAATTAAGAAGCGATGACTTTCCTACTCCCGTGTTACCTGTAAAGGCACAAAGCTTTCCGCTGATAAAATCTCTTATTTCCTCGCTGCCCTCACCCGTTGTATTATCAGCCTTAAAAACACAAATGCCTGCTTGATTGTAAATACATTCAATTTTATCCGCACTGCTTTTATCTATTTTAGTAATAACGACCGCAGGCTCAATTTTCTTGTATTCGCAAACCGCTATAAATTTATCAACAAGAGTCAAATTCGGCTCAGGTTCACAAACTGACACTACAAACATCATAATATCCAAATTAGCAAGCGGAGGGCGAATAATCTCACTTTTACGTTCTCTGATTTCTTCAATCACATATGAGCCGTCACAATATGAAAGCTCCGCAACATCTCCTGCCATCGGCGAAATTCCTTTTTTACGGAAAATCCCTCTTGCACTGCATTCATATATGCCATCGGAGGCTTCTACTGTGTAGATGCCCCCGACAGCCTTAACTATTAGTCCTGTCATATCCAAATATTTGCTTTACGCTGCCGCATCAGTTTCAGCAGTAGTTGCAGCTTCATCCGTTGCAGTTGTTGTAGCTGCCGTTGTTTCCTCTGAAGATTCCTCTGCTGCTGTTGTTGTAGTAGTAGTGGATTCAGCAGGCGTAATCTTAAGCAAATCGTCCTCGTTAAGCTCGCCGTCAAGCGTTATAGTTTCATTATCATAGTCTATTTTGTAGGTTGCGTATCGAATAAGATTTTCCTCGCCTAAGTCGTTGCTCTTGATATAAACCGTAAGCGTTTCGGTATTCTTACCTGAAATATCAAAGCTTACAGTACCGCCCGCAACGGCTTCACCGTTTGAAATTGTCTTGGTATACGCTACGCTTCCCTCTCTGTAAACATCAATTGTATATGAGCCTCTGATTCCTGTCGGCAGCTGTATAACAAGAGTTAAATCAATCGGATCAGCTTCGCCTGTTGAAACATAAATTGTAACAACCGTTTCCTTGTCAACATAGGTGTCGGGATCTATGCTCTGGTCTACTACCTTGCCCTTGTCGCCGTCCTGCTTAACCTCTTCAACCTCATAGCTAAGCTTGTTTTCCTTAAGAGCCGCTATAGCCTTTGATTCTGTAAGACCTGTGACATCCGGAACCTTAACCTGTGTTTCAAGCGGTCCCTGACTTACATAGTACTGTACCTCTTTACCCTCAGGATACTCCGTACCCGCTTCAGGCTCGGTCTTTATTACCGTTCCCTCTGGAACATCATCGTCATAGGCTTCCATTCTTACTGGAACAAAGCCTGCACTTGTAAGCTCGCTTCGTACTATATCTTCATCTTTGTTTGCTAAATCAGGAACAGTTATCAGCTTCTGCCCCTTGCTGACTGTAACCTTAAGAGTATATCCCTCTTTTACCGTCTTGCCAGTCTGATCCTGCGCTATGATAATTCCCTCATCATACTCGCTTGAATATTCCTCTTCCTTTTCAAAGTTAAGAACATCACCGTATTCCTGCTCAACCTGAACTATATTTTGCCCTACAAAGTTCGGAATTTCCACGCTTCCCGTATGTGTGGAGCTTATGCCAAAATTGGATATTGCGTAATAAGCTATTACCAAAGCGGCAATAATTACAACTGCAACTGTAACCGCAAGCATAATAGGTACAACATAGCTTCTGTGCGCAACCTCTTCCTCCTCTTCATAGTCCTCATAGTCATCGTCCTCATCATCAGCAAACTGCTCTTCAAGCTCTGACGCAAGCTGTGATGTGCTGCCAATGTATGGGTTAGGATATGGGTTTGAATTTACAACCTCAGGAGTATAGTTAGGGTCTGTATATCCGAACTCGACTGTCGGATCAAGCTTGAAGGTATCTAAATCCTTAATCATATCCGCCGCAGACTGATAACGCCTCGAGGGATCCTTTTCCATCGCATGATAGGTGATTTCCTCAAGTGCTTCAGGTATAGATGGCATTATTTCCCTTGCAAGAGGACAATTCTCCTGCATATGCTTAAGTGCAATTGCCACAGGTGATTCACCGTCATACGGTTTCTTTCCTGTAAGCATTTCATACATCATTACTCCGACAGAATAAATATCGCTTCTTTCATCAGTCATGTCTCCCCTTGCCTGTTCGGGAGATATATAATGCACCGAACCTACAGTCTTGTCTGAAAGCGTTTTTCCGTCAACGCGGGAAAATCTGGCAATTCCAAAATCCATCACCTTTATAGTGCCATCATCAAGCAGCATTATATTCTGTGGCTTAATATCACGGTGAACTATACCCTTGTCATGCGCATGCTGCAAAGCTCTGAGAATTTGTGTGAGGAAAAACAAAGCATACTTCCACCGCAAAACTCCCTCTTGCTCAATGTAATCTTTCATAGTGATTCCATTGACGTACTCCATCACTATAAATTTGGTATCATCGGTAAGTCCTACGTCATAAATCTTTACTATATTCGGATGTGACAGCACAGCAATAGCCTTGCTTTCATTACGGAATCTTCTTAAAAATTCCTCGTTTTGAGAATACTCATCCCTAAGAATTTTAACAGCTACCGTTCGATCGTCTGCAAGATCCTGCGCTTTGTAGACATCCGCCATTCCGCCAGAGCCTATTTGCTCGGTAATTTCATAGCGATCGTCAAGTCTCTTGCCGATATAATTCATAAAATTCAACTCCTGTTCTTTTTTCTGTTAATTTGCAATTACTGCTGCGGATATATTATCTTTTCCGCCGCAGGCGTTACAGTATTCTATTAAATCAGATACGCCCTTGTCTAAATTTTTGTTAAAGACACTTTCGTATATAATCTGCGGATGACAATATGCAGTCAAGCCATCTGTGCAAAGGAAAATGGCAAAATTTCCTGTTTCCTCAAGCTCATAATAATCGGGTTCAACCTTTTCTTCTACTCCAATAGCACGAGTGATTATATTTTTCATTTTATGATTTTCCATTTCTTCAAATGAAATTTCGCCATGCTTATACAGCATATAAACATAGGTATGATCCTCGGTGATTTGATTAACTCCCAAATCATTCATCAAATATGCCCTGCTGTCGCCTACGTTCATGACATATGCTCTCTTTCCCTCAACCAGAGCAAGAACACAGGTGGTTCCCATACCATTTTTCTCTATATCCTCACTGCTTTTCTCATATACAATCGCATTAGCGGCAGACACAGCGGTTTCAAGCAAATTCTGAATGGTAGAAGGCTTCATTCCTCGTTTGTAGCCTTCAGATATACGGCGATAAATTTCATTTGCCGCTATATCGCTCGCAACTGCACCAGATGCAGCTCCGCCCATTCCATCGCAGACTACTGCCAAAGAAACATCGTCCGCAAGAAATCCTGCGCATATTTTATCCTGATTTTCTTCTCTGACGCTGCCTATATCTGAATTATACGACAAATACAAACTAATCACCGTCCTTTATACTTAATTTTCCCTCTTAAAATTTATTTCATTTCATATTCTCTTCTAAGCTGTCCGCAGGCAGCCTCTATATCAGTTCCGAGCGTGCGCCTTACAGTGGCGTTTATACCCAAATCTGACAAATAACGCTTAAATCTTTGCGCAGATTTTCTGTCGGAAACAAAATCGCACTCCTTTATGCTGTTCACTGGGATTATGTTAATATGGCAAGGGAATCCCTCAAGCAGCTTTGCCAATTTTTTTGCATCTGAAATTGAATCGTTATGTGAATTTATCAGCGCATATTCAAAACTGACTCGCCGACTAGTTTTATCAAAATAGCTTCGGCAGGCTTTCATAAGTTTCTCTATAGAATACGCTTTATTTATCGGCATTATCTCACTGCGAGTTTTATCATCAGCCGCATGAAGTGAAACTGTAAGCGTAAGTCCCAAGTCAAGCTGTGCTAGCTGATAAATTTTAGGAACAATTCCGCAGGTTGAAAGTGTAACATGTCGAAGCGACATTCCGAAGCCTCTTGGATCGTTTAGCAGTCTGAGAAACTCAACCACATTATCAAAATTATCAAGCGGCTCGCCTATTCCCATAAGAACTACGCTTGAAATTTTACGTCCGCTGTCTGCTGAAGCGGTATATATCTGCTGCAAAATTTCGCCCGGTCTGAGATTTCTCACAAAGCCTGCAATTGTCGAAGCGCAGAATTTGCAGCCCATTTTGCAGCCGACCTGCGTTGAAACACAAATCGTATTCCCGTAGTCATATTCCATCAAAACCGATTCTATATGCGTTCCATCAGAAAGCTTATATAAGTATTTTACCGTATTATCAGCCAAAGAATCAAGTCTTTTCGAGATAAATAGTGATTTTAACCAAAATTTCTCCTCTAAACGCTCTCTTAATTGTGCAGAAAGGTTAGTCATCAGATCAAAAGAGGTAACCTTTTTAACATGAAGCCAATCAAAAATCTGTTTAGTGCGAAAGCTTTTTTCACCCATACGCTCTATCTGCACAGCAAGCTCATCAAATGTCAAGCTCAGAATATCAATCTTCTCAACGTCATTATCAGTAATAGTAATAATCAAGCCATCACCTCATTCTGACAAATTTTGAGATATAGAAACCGTCCGAACCAAAATAGCTTGGAAAGACTGACAAGCTTGTTTCACCGTCAAAATATCCGAAGTCATTCCAAAGTGCCGCAGGGGCAAATTCAGTGTGTTCCTTTAAAAATCTCTCGGTATTTCGGTCGTTTTCAACTTTAGAAAGCGTACAGGTTGAATAAATAAGCGTTCCGCCAGCTTTAAGATATGAAGCTGAACAGTCCAAAATTTTGTACTGAATTTCAGCAAGCTTATCAAGCTCGTCAAAGCTCTTATATTTAATCTCAGGCTTGTGTCTGATTACACCAAACCCAGAGCATGGCACATCACAAAGAACCGCATCGGCAAATCCAATCTCAGAATTATAAACCTTTGCATTGTTGACAGCTGCTGTAACGGACGAAAGTCCAAGACGCTTTGCACCGCTAGTTATAAGCCTAACTCGATTTTCGTGCAAGTCAAAAGCCTTGACACAACCCTTATTATCCATCATCTCTGCAATTGTAAAGGTTTTTCCGCCTGGAGCTGCGCACATATCAAGCACAGTCATTCCAGCCTTTGGATTAAGAGCCTTACAGCAAAGTCCGCTTGCCAAATCCTGCACATGAAAAAGTCCATTTTTAAAAGCTCTTGAAGCTTCAGGAGAGCCTCCCGAAATTTCCAAATAGTTTTCGATAAATTCGTTTTGCTTTACAGCAAAGCCTTCGCTTTCAAGAAGCGTTTTCAGGTCTTCTACAGTTGTCTTAAAGGTATTTGCCTTTACAGTAACAGGCGGAACCTCAAGGGAATCTTCAAGCAAATCCATCGCATCATCTTCGCCGCATTCTCTGCAAAGCTTATCTACTAGACAAGGCGGGCAAGAGCAGTCAAAAGCTATTTGCTCAAGCTTATTTTCAAAGCTTGGCAGCTTCTTTTCACTGCGAAGAAAATTCCTCAGAAGTGCATTGACATAGCCCTTGACAGCTGAGCTTTTTACAAGCTTAACAGCCTCGTTTACAGCGGCGGATTCAGGCACGCTATTCATAAATAGTATCTGATAAAGAGCCGTCCTCAAAATGTTTCTGACGTCAGAATTTAGCTTCTCCGCAGGCTTTAAAGAGTAAAAGCTGATGATTTTATCAAGCTTATATCTGAGCTCAAGAGTTCCGTAAAAAAGTGCCGTACAGAATCTCTTGTCAAGCAAATTCATGTTGCTTTTTTTGAAATATTCATCAAGCAGAATATTTGAATAGGCTCCGCCATTTTCAATTCTTCCTAAAAGCTTGACAGCAGTTTCCCTTGCACTTTCATTCGTCATAACAAACCTCGTGAAATTCATTTTTATAAAGTGATGTCGCTTTGTGTTGTACCCAAAGAAAATGTATCAGCAAAATGGAATTGCTTTACAATTATTCAAGTACAGTGCCTTGTTCAACAGGCTTGCCATTAAGGTATGCAGCTGCATTCATTCTTTTTCCGCCTTCAGCTTGAATCTCAACAAACCTTATAACACCGTCAGAGCAAGCAACATCAAAATTCTTCTCACCGACAAACTCGCCTACTTTTGCATTCACTTTGTCCGTTAAAGCAATTTCAGAGCGATACACCTTAAGCCTTTTGCCGTTTAAAAAGCAGTATGCGCAGGGAGAATCTGACAAAGCGCAAACCTGTCTATGAATCTTAAAAACAGAATCTGAAAAGTTGATAGGACACATATCCTTGGTTATCATCTGAGCATAGCTTGCACTAGCTTTAATCTGCTTTTTCAGCGTTATTTCGCCGTTTTCAAGCTTTGGAAGTAGCTCTGAAAGCATATCTGCGCCTAGCAAAGCAAGCTTAACAAACATATCCGAAGAAGTGTCGTTTTCACCAATTTCAATTTCCTTTTGCAGGAGAATATCTCCCGTATCAAGACCCTCGTCCATCTTCATCAGAGTTATCCCAGTAACCTTTTCGCCGTTTAAAATTGCACGCTGAATAGGCGCCGCACCCCTATACCTTGGCAAAAGTGAAGCGTGAATATTTACACAGCCAAGCCTTGGAATATCTAAAACCTCTTTTGGCAGGATTTTTCCATATGCCGCCACAACTATGCAGTCAGGTGTAAAGGATTTCAACTTTTCGATAACCTCGTCAGCATCTTTTTTTAGGCTTGCAGGCTGAAAAACAGGTGTGTCGTGTGTAATGGCAAACTGCTTTACAGGTGGTGGAACAAGCTTGTAGCCTCTGCCTTTAGGCTTGTCAGGCTGAGTGAAAACAGCCAGAACCTCATGCTCGCTCTGATAGAGTTTATCCAATGCCGTTACTGCAAAATCAGGAGTTCCCATGAAAACTATTTTCATTTTCCGCTCTCCTTTTTGCCATCACTGCTCTCCTGCAAATCCTCAGGCTTAACCCATTCCTCTACTATATCTATAAAAAGCTTTCCGTCAAGGTGATCAACCTCGTGACAAACTGCCTGTGCAAAAAGCTCCTCGGCGTCCATTTCAAACCATTCTCCGTATCTGTCCTGCGCTTTGAACCTCACCTTGAGCGGTCGTGTAGTCATTCCCCACTGATTCGGACAGGAAAGACAACCCTCCTGAACTCGCTGAACCTTTTTAGATTTCTTTATTATCTCAGGATTTACCATTTCAACGACACCATCGCCCACATCTATGACAACAACTCGTCTAAGATAGCTAACCTGCGGTCCTGCAAGTCCGACTCCTTCCGCATGGTGTATAGTTTCTGCCATATCATCGAGAGTCATCCACAGCTTTTCATTAAAATCTGTAACAGGACGGCAAACCTTTCTCAAAATCGGGTCACCGTTTTTTATAATTGAGCGTATCGCCATAGTAAAAGTTCCTTTCAAATATTCATAGTCCTATATCGCCGTTTACATCGGCGTTAATCCGCACCTCGCTGAATTTTCTGTTTTTTAAAAATTTAGTCATGCAGCTGCTTATCATTTCTCTGAACTGCTTTGACACACGGCATTTCAGCAAAAGGCGGTATCTATATCTATTATTTATCCTGCCAAAGGTACATTGTGAGGGTCCTAACAGCTTTAATGGAATATGAAGCTTATTATCATTCACATGCCGCTGTAAAAGCTTTGCAAATTCATTTGAAGCCTCAATGGCTCTGCTTTCCATAACAGATGAAAAATTCACTGCGCAAATATCGCAAAACGGCGGATAAAGCAACGCTTTTCTAAGCGCAGATTCCTGCTCATAAAATTCCGTGTAATTTTGCTGTGCGGCAAGATTTATAACATAGTGATCAGGCACAAAGGTCTGAATAAAAGCTTTTCCTGCCTTTTCTCCGCGTCCGGAACGTCCTGCAACCTGTGTTATAAGCGAAAAGGTGCGTTCGTAGCTTCTGTAATCGCCTGTAAACAAAGCTTTGTCAACTGACACAACTCCAACCAACGTTACATCAGGGAAATTAAGTCCTTTAGCAATCATCTGTGTGCCGAGCATAATATCATACTCATGATTTTCAAAAGCCGAAAAGCTTTCTTCATATGAGCATCTTGAAAATGTCGTATCGGCATCCATGCGCAAAAGCCTTGCGTCAGGATAAAGCCCTGACAGCTCGTCCTCTATTTTCTGCGTTCCAACTCCGCTTTGCCTAAGCTTATCACTGCCACATTGAGGACACTGCTTCGGAAAAGCCATTGAATACCCACAGTAGTGGCACATAAGCCTTTCATTCTTTTTATGGTAGGTAAGTGGAATCGAACAGTTAGGACAGCTTATAGGCTCTCTACAGCCTGCACAGGAAACATATGTTGTAAACCCTCTCCTGTTGAGCAAAAGCAGTACCTGCTCTTTTTTATCCAAGGCTTCTCTGATCGCCTGCGCCAATTTATGACTGAACAAGCTGCCTGTACATTCAGCTTCCTCGATTTGCATATCGACAATTTCAACCTCTGGAAGCCTTGTCTGATTATATCTTGAAGGCATTTCAAACAAATGAAATCTGCCATTTTTAGCATAGTAAAAGCTTTCAATTGACGGAGTTGCAGATGCCATTACAAGCACGCAATTGTGATAACCACAGCGTCTTATAGCGGCGTCACGGGCATGGTATCTCGGCGGATTGTCCGATTTATATGTCCGTTCGCCCTCCTCGTCCATTATAATTATACCTATATTTTCAAGAGGAGCAAAAACTGCGCTTCGAGTACCTATTACAATTTTCGCTTCGCCTGAACGGATCCTCTTGAACTCGTCCGCTCTCTGCCCAAGTGAAAGCGACGAATGTAAAAGCGCAATCTCATCTCC
Organism: Ruminococcus sp.; assembly: GCA_021202895.1. Classification (GTDB taxonomy): domain Bacteria; phylum Bacillota; class Clostridia; order Oscillospirales; family Ruminococcaceae; genus YE71. The sequence continues at coordinate 18,713 of JAJQCE010000025.1, forward strand.
GAAGTAGATTTTAAAATTATGCACCATCTGCGGAGTAAGCGAAATTTCAGGCACCATCATAAGAGCCGTCTTACCGCTTCTTATCGCTTCGTTAATCAGCTTAAAGAAAACCGCCGTTTTGCCGCTGCCAGTAACTCCGTAAAGCAAAGCTCCTGCGGGCTTGTTCTCCTTAACAAGCTGCATAATGCCGTCAAAAGCACTTTGCTGCTGCTCGTTAAGCTCTATATCGTCAACGCTCAGACGCTTATCTGCGTCAGCCGTCGCTTTTCTCATTATTTCAACCTTGTAAAGCCGAACTGCCTGCTTTTGCTCCAGCCTTTTGACGACTGCCTTTGTACAGCCCGTCATGTAGCAAAGCTCCTCAACGGACGCAGAGCCAACCTGTTCAAGATTTTTAACAACCGCCAATTGCTTTGCGCTAAGCTTTTCTGTAAAGCCGCCGCTCAAATAACGCTCGGTAAGCTGAGCGTTAAGCTCGCTCTTATCCCCGATTCCCCTCTTTACAAGGTCGTTAAGCTCAAGCACGCCCTTGTCCAAAAGCGAAGCTGTAAGAGCCTTGAGGCGTTTTTTTTCACTTTCGCTAATGTTGTTCTTTGGAAGCAGCAGATTGTCAATTTCCTTTTGATTTTCAGCTAGCTTAAGCTTATCTATCAGCTCAAGCTCAGCTTCAGTGAAATCCGCCTTATCAAATTCAACATTTGCGAGGCTATAGCTTTCCTTCAGCCTTACTGAAAAGCCGCTTGGAACAACCGCTCTGAATGCATCAAAGTAGGTGCAGAAAGTGGTTTCCTTAAGCCAGAAAATCATTTCCAGCATTTCCTCGCCTATAAGCGGTGACGAATCTATAACAGAAATTATTTCTTTAAGCTCTATTTCCTCCGAAAGCTGCTCGCTGCGGTTTACTGAAAGTATCAGCGCAACAGTGCGCTTATTTGCCCTGCCGAACGGAACTATAGCTCTAGCTCCCTTAACCGCTTTTCCCTTTAGCCTTTCGGAAATTATATAGCTGTAAGGTTTGTCAAAGGCAAATGTTGCCGTGCTAAGAGCAAGCTGTGCTGTGTAAAACATTAGTCTTTGAGGAACGGATCTTCAATAAGCTTATATTCGCCCGCTGCAAACTCGTCAACCGCAGTTTTTACAGGACGCTCATCCAAAATCTTTTTTTTCTCAAAAGCATCAGAAGTAATCTCCCTTGCACGTTTTGCCACAGCTATTACAAGAGAATAATAGCTTTCATCATTTTTTAAAATTTGTACCGCTGCCGGTCTAAGCATTTTTAAGCACCTCGTCTATCCTATCTTTCATATTTTCTGCGGCAAAATCTGAAAGCTCGCCGCCCTCTTTAGCTGCTTTATAAATTTTCTTTATATCGCTCACAGCCGCATTAAGCTCGCCGTTAATCATGACGTAATCATATTTGTACGCACATTTAATGTCGCCCTTTGCAGTCGCCAAGCGTTTTTGTATCATTTCTTCGGTCTCGCCTGAATCCTTCGCCCTGCGGTGAAGCCGTCTGTCAAGAGAGGCTACAGAAGTCGGCAAGATAAAAAGCATAACCGCATCAGGACATTTTTTCTTAACCTGAAAAGCGCCCTGCGGCTCTATTTCCAAAATTACATCTTTCCCGTTTGATAAGCTTTCTTCTACAGCTGAACGTGGCGTTCCGTAATAATTTCCCGCAAAGGAGGCATATTCCAAAAAACCATCGCTTTCAATCAGCTGTTCAAAGCGTTTCCTTGTAACAAAGTGATAGTGAACTCCGTCAATCTCGCCATCTCTAGGCTTTCTCGTCGTGCAGGAAATTGAATTATATATACTAAAATCCTTATTAAGCTCGGCAATAAGCGTTCCCTTGCCACAGCCTGATGGTGCGCTGATTACAAAAAGTCTAGCACTACTCATTTTCATCAGCTCCTGAATTTTCAGATTCAAGTCTTGCTGCAAGAGTTTCTGTAGATACAGCGGAAAGTACAACATGATCACTGTCCATTATGAGAACAGACTTAGTTTTTCTGCCGCAGGAGGCGTCTATAAGCGTTGCTCTGTCCCTTGCGTCCTGAACAAGCCTTTTTATCGGTGCGGCGTCAGGTGAAACAACAGAAACAAGTCTGTCAGCCATAACTAAATTTCCGAAGCCTACATTTAAAAGCTGCATTTTTACGTCCACTCCGTTTCCTACTCGATATTCTGAATCTGCTCTCTTATCTTTTCAATCTCGCTCTTAAGGTCAACCATAATCTTTGTTATTTCTAAATCATTACACTTAGAGCCGATGGTGTTCACCTCTCTATTTAATTCCTGCACAAGAAAGTCAAGCTTTCTTCCAACAGGTTCATCAGCGTTTATCATTGTTCTGAACTGCGACAAATGACTATGAAGTCGCACCGTTTCCTCATCAACCGCTGTTTTTTCAGAAAAAACAGCCGCTTCTGTAAGCACTCTGGCTTCGTCAATATTCCTGTCTGCTACAATTTCAGAAATTTTAGAATACAGCTTATCGTGATACTCCTTATTAACCTGCGGAGATCTTTCTTCAACAAAATTTACAAACTTTTCGATTGTATCAAGCCGAGATGAAATATCTTCGTACATTTTGACCCCTTCGGTCTTTCGCATCTCAATAAACTGTTCAAGCGCCTGCTGAGCCGTCTGCTCAACCTGCTCCCAGATCGCTTCCTCATTCTCCTGAGTTTTAACCACTGTGAAAAGATCAGGCAGGCGCATAATATTCGAGAGCTGGAGATCGTCAGTTAAATCAAGAGGTTCTGCCGCTTGTCTGAGCGCATCTACATAGCTTCTAGCTATATCCATATTTACCGAAATATCGGCGTTTGTGCCCTCTTTGTTATATAGAAATACAGAAACTTCAGTTTTTCCTCTTGTTATTTTTTCGCTCAAAAGCGCTTTGAGCTTTTCGTCAAGATAGCCATAGGCTCTCGGTGTGCGAGAGGAAAATTCATAGAAGCGGTGATTCACCGAACGAATTTCAACAATAATTTCTCTTTCCTCAAATTCGATTCTGGCTCTGCCAAAGCCTGTCATGGATTTAAGCATATGAAGCTTCCTCCTATATGTATTTTTACAGCTGCACTAGAAACAGTGACACCATTCCTGCTATCATTTTATTATACCATTTTTCCGTCTGTATTTCAACAGCTGTTAATAGAATATTGTGTTTATGTTTACAACAAATTTATATTCTTCAGCAACTCAGGCATATTTTCAGCAATTCCAACGCAAGGGTGTTTCAAAAATTCGTCCTTTGTGGTTGAACCTGTAAGTACTGCGCCAAAATTAACGTTGGCATTTTCAGCACATTTGGCGTCTATTATATTATCGCCGACATACAGCACCTCGTTGCGTGAAATTTCAAACGCTTCAATACATTTGAGCAAGCCCTGCGGATCAGGCTTTGCTTTCTCAATATCCTCCATGCCGATTATCAAATCCACTGGCAGCTTACCTGCCTGAACAAGAAAGCTGTCCACAATACGGTAACGAAATTTAGACGAACAAATTCCTACCTTAATTCCTTGGCTTTGCAGCTTTTCTAGCGAAGCAATAACACCCTCATAAAAAAGCGTATTCTTTACCATCTCTTCATCCGCTTTTTTGACATATTCAACACGCATTTGCTCACGCTGTGGGTTGTTCGGTATTCCGCTAAGCAAATCTAAAGCGTCAACAAGCGTCATTCCAATGGTATTATATATCGTTTTGTCATCAGGGATTTTATATCCGAACCTGTTAAGTGTGTGCTTAAAGCAAATGAGTATACCTTTAGAGGAATCAGCTAAGGTTAAATCAAAATCAAAAATACAGGCTTTGTACTTCATCAAAATCTACTCCACCGTAACAGATTTGGCTAGGTTTCTGGGTTTATCAACATCATTTCCCTTTAAAACAGAGGTGTAGTATGCTATAAGCTGGAGCGGAACGACCGCAGGCATAGGCATCAAAATATCATCTACACTTGGAAGTCCTATAACATAATCTACAGTCTTGCTGTCAGCCTTGATATTTTCATGAGTAACAAAAATCACCATTGCTCCTCTTGATTTTACCTCTTCTACATTGCTGAAGGTCTTTTCATACAATTTTCTTTGCGTAGCAACCGCTATCACTGGCATACCGTCAGTCACAAGTGAAATTGTGCCGTGTTTTAGCTCGCCTGCCGCATAGGATTCAGAATGAATGTAGGATATTTCCTTTAATTTCAAGGAGCCCTCCATAGAAAGCGCATAGTCAAGTCCCCTGCCGATATAAAGCAAATTACCTGCATTTACAAGCTTTGAAGCTATATATTTGCACTGCTCTGATTTCTGCAAAACCTCATTGATTGTATCGGGCATACGTAAAAGCTGCTTGGTAAGGCGCATACATTCTTCTCTATCAATTTTTTCTTTTGCATACGCAAGCTCAAATGCCAAAAGATAGAATACAGAAATCTGCACCATATAAGCCTTAGTCGAAGCAACGCTTATTTCAGGTCCTGCATGGGTATATATAACCATGTCAGCGGCTCTTGCGATTGACGAGCCTTTAACGTTCACAATCGCCAAGGTATCCGCTCCCCTTTCCTTAGATAAGCGAAGCGCTTCTCTTGTATCGGCAGTTTCTCCCGACTGGGAAACAAGTATCACCAGATCCTCATCGCACAAAATAGGATCTCTGTATCTGAATTCGCTGGCAACGTCTACTGTTACTGGAACACGTGCAAGCTGTTCAATAACATATTTTCCCACAAGCCCTGCGTGCATTGCCGTACCGCAGGCGACAACAAAAATATTCTTATACCTGGTAAGCCTTTCAGGTGTAAGACCACATTCAGAAAGATCAGGCATACCGTCGGTTATTCTGGGTGTGACCGTGGTTTTTACAGCGTTAGGCTGCTCATTTATCTCTTTGAGCATAAAATGTGGATACCCGCCCTTTTCAGCAGCCTCCAGATCAAAATCGGCAGTTTGAAGCTCCTTTTCAATTTTCATTCCGTGAATATCAAAAATCTCTGCTTTGCCGTTTTTAAGAACAACAACCTCATCTCTCTCTAAAAGGTAATAGTCTTTGGTATATTCCAAAATAGCAGGAACATCAGAAGCGACAAAAGCCTCGTCCTTTCCAACTCCAACTATAAGCGGCGAATCCTTTCTTACAGCATAAACCGCATTTGGAAACTCCTTGAAAACCATACCGAGCGCATAAGAGCCCTCAATTTCAGCAACAACACGCCTTATTGCATACATAGGGTCGCCGTCATAATAGTAATCAAGCAGTTTAGCAACCGTTTCGGTATCAGTCTGACTCTCAAAGGTATATCCTTTTTTCTCAAGAAATTTCTTTATCTTCTGATAATTCTCAATTATGCCATTATGAACTATGCTCACTCTTCTATTGCCGTGAGGATGTGAATTTATATCAGATGGTTCTCCATGAGTTGCCCATCTGGTATGTCCTATTCCGCAGCAACCGTCTATCCAGCCCTCATTTTCAAGCTTATTTTTAAGCTCTAAAAGTCTGCCCTTTGACTTTGAAACCTTAATCTCTGAATTCTCAAAAACGGCAACTCCAGCCGAATCATAACCGCGATATTCAAGCTTTGCCAAAGAATCAAGCAGAACCTTTGTGCAGTCTCTTTTACCTACATAGCCTACAATTCCGCACATAAAAATCTCCTCCTTTTATGCCCATGTATCTTTTTATATATATGTATTAAGCTCTAACTCAATGAAAATCAAAATCTTCCGATAAAAAAATGAAGCACAGTATTATTTATAGAAATAATATTAGCACATTTTGTCTGAAAAATCAAGTGATATTTTGTGAAATTGCCTAAAACTCTGAATTTGTAATATGTTTGTTACCTTTAGCATCAAGTGATTTTAAAGCAAGCATTTTTAAAAGAAAACCATACTGCCAGAAAGCGACAGTATGGCTAAACTTTATAAAGTGATCATCAATTAAAATACAACCTTGTCAGTAACCTTACCGTTTACAACATAGTAAGCTGTTCTTTCCTCAGGCTTGATGTAAACCGTAAGAGCTCTAACATGACCGTTTGTCTTTGCCTTATAATCAGCCTTGCAAAGCTCTGCAATCTCATCTGCGTCAAACTCATCTCCAGCAAACTGAATCTTGGTAATAACCTTCTTTTCAGGCGATTTTGTTGCCGACTTCTTAGCAGGTGCTTTCTTTGCAGGAGCCTTCTTTGCAGCTGGCTTAGCCTCTGCCTTAGGAGTCTCAGCTTTCGTCTCAGCCTTAGGTGCCGCCTTGGTTTCAGCCTTTGGAGCAGCCTTTGCCTTTGCTTCTGTCTTTACTTCGGGTGTCTTTACAACTTCCTCAGTTGTTTTCTTTGTTGCCTTTGTTGCCATTGTAATTTCCTCCTAATAAAAAGTTGTTCAAATTATCGATGCACATTTATGCGCATCTTTTTTCCTTAAGCGTCAAAATGATTTAACGCTTTATTTACTGTTTACTGTTTCCTTCAAAACCTTTGAAGCTCTGAATACGGGTGATTTTCTTGCCTCAATATGAGAAATCTTTTTCGTGTTAGGATTTACAACATCTCTTGCAGCACGCTCTGAAATGCTAAAAATCCCAAATCCTGAAACTGTAACCTTTTCGCCTTTTGCAAGGTTCTCAGCAACAATCTCCGTAAAAAGATTCAACATTTTTTCGGCATCCTTCTTTTTGTAGCCGCCTCTATCGGCGATAGTTGCAATAAGCTCTGATTTTTTCATACTTAATTCCTCCGAAAAATCATTTATGACTTTAAAAGCCAATATTGTTATGATGAAATTTATTTTATAACTGTATTATATACCTTTTTTTTGGATTTGTCAAATAAAAATTCAGCTTTTTTTCAAAAAAAATAAATTTTGTATACTATAACAAAAAACCAGCAAAAAACTCTGAAATTTTGTTGTTTATAGCTATAATTTTGCGTTATTTCGGGTAAAAATCATTCTCCAAAAAACATTTAAATTCTCCGAAAAATAAAAATCAGAGTTTTGAAAAATAGATTTTCAATGAGAAATTTGATAATCCCCAGCAATATTTTTATTGATGATAAAAATATAACATTCTCCATTTTCTATAATTTATCAGGAAATAAAAAAGTCCGAAAAAATTTCGGACTTTTCACCTGCTTTTTTACTTTGACAAAATGAAAAAATTACTCAACAATAAAGCTGTCAATTTTCTCAAGAAAATCACCTAAATCATCGGTGCGTGCAATGAGCTGAATCGGGTTTGAGAGGTCAAGGCTGAAAATACCCATGATGGATTTTGCATCAACTGCATATCTTCCCGAAACGAGATCAATGTCAAAGTTGTACAGCATAACAATGCTCACAAATTCCTTAACGTCTGCGATAGATTCGAGTTTGATTTTTACCTTTTTCATAAAAATTACCTCCTATAAAAATGGTTGTTGTCGGCACTTTATTTGCCATAAGGCTCTCTG
>JAJQCE010000018.1 GCA_021202895.1 Ruminococcus sp.
ATCTGAAATTTGCTCAAACAACTTGACAAAATGACTAATTTGTGATAAAGTATATACAAAGCTTTAAGCTTCGACAAAAAATTTGAAAGGGCGAATCATCATGGAAAAAGTATTATCAACTAAAACTGATTTAATAAATCAGGCGTTTGAAAATCTCGGAATCAAAGGTGATATGGAGGGAATTAAGTATCTTCGGGAAATTATTACGTGTATTTGCGCTGGGAAATTCAGCAGGAAAGATAATTTTCACAAGGTTGTTTTTCCATACATAGCGGAGAAATTTGAAACTAACAATGCTAGCATCGAGCGTTGTTTGAGAATGATTATCTTACAAAGCTGGTATACGACTTCTGATGAAGAAAAGAGAGCGAATCTTTGCAGTTGGTCAGTTAATAGTCAGCTTGCTTTTTCAAACAAGGAATTTATTCTGATTTTAGCGGAGAATATTTCAAGAAAATGCAACGCAATGAATCAGGAGAAAGATAAAATCAATGAGGATTCAGAGCAGGAATAACTTTGCTTTTGAATAGAAAAAATATCATGGAAGGATCGGTGCAAATCCTGAGGTCGTGCTTTTCTTGGCTTGGGGTTTTTATTGCTTCATACCATTAAATTTTATTATGGTAAAAAAAGCAAAATTCAAGCTGACTTTACATAGGCATGATCTTCTTGTTCTCTCATGTTTTAAATTTCTGGAAAGCTAAAAGGGTGATAAAGGCTTTTCTATTTCCGATAAAAATTCAAACTGATAATGGGATTGCATGGACTACACATTCCTTGTCAGGGATAAAATAAGCCAATTGCTTTGCTGAATATAACAAAAAATCAAATAACATTCAAAAGTATGCCTTGATTTCCGAACTCTGAACTAGTTTCTCAGCGTTCGTCTTGCTGAGCTAGGTGTAAATTTTTATTTTTTTGAGCTTGAGTGTCAACTATCATTTGACTGGTGTACAAAAAAAATTTATTAAATTTCACAAATGCACTTGAAAAATAAAAATAAACGTGGTATAATTAAAATGGGAAGATATTGAAAATATCATAAAAGGGCGGCTTTAAAGATGGACAGACGTAAAAATATAGGTATATTGCTTGCTCAGCCTGAGGAGAGCTATCAGAAAAAGCTTCTCGAGGGGATAATACAGCAGGCTTTTGAATATGATTTTGACTGCTTGGTATTTGCGTCAGAGTATAAGCAGGATTTTGCCACGCGTTCTCTGAACGGCTCAATGAATATTTTTGAGCTTGTTAATTTTGACATGCTTGATGCGGTCGTTCTGGTTCCTGATACTATTAAATATGAATCTATGCGTAATATGCTGGTAGATATGATAAAGGAACGCTTTGACGGACCTGTAGTCAGTGCGGATATGTTTATAGACGGCTTTAAATCAATGGATACGGACGACTTTTCGGTAATAGAAGCTGAATGTGATCATCTTATTGAGGAACACGGGTATACGGTTATTGATTTTATGAGCGGTATTCTCGGACATCCTCATTCTGTCAGGAGAGAGAACGGATATAGACGCTCTCTTGAAAAGCACGGCATTGCTTTTGACGAGAGAAGAATACATGAAGGCGATTTTTGGTATAACAGAGGCGAAGCGGTTGCCGATGAAATTTTAAATTCACCGCTGGAGCGTCCGCAGGCGGTTCTATGTGCATCCGATTCTATGGCGATAAGTCTTTGCGACGCATTCATGAAAAAGGGCTTTGCCGTGCCAGAGGATATTGCGGTTATGGGCTATGATAATATTGAGGAGGCACAGTCGCATAATCCGCCGATTGCCTCCGCAGAGCTTCCCGCAAAACAGCTTGGAATGAGGATAGTCGAGTATATTTACAGCAGTCTTGCCAATGAGGAATACGTTGAGAAAAAATACAAATCCACGCTTATTCTGCACAGAAGCTGCGGATACCATTCAAAGGATAAAAGTCTTAAAAACGCAAAGAATTATTATGACAACATAAAGGACAGCTACCTTTTTAACGACAATTCAAATGAGATAATGAGCAAGCTTATCGGCGTGAACAATATGCACGAGCTTTTTGTCATATATCAATTGGTACACCTTTCAGATAACGCCGTTTTTCTCCTTTATGCTTTGCCTTAACGACGACTGGAATAAAATAGGTGAGGACGATGACGACTATCGGCGCAGGGGCTTTGATAAAAAGATTCATTTGCGCCTTGTGAGATATGGAGAAGCCGAGTATAAGCGTGAAAGTGAAATTTTTGAAGAAAAATTTGAGGAAAGTACATTTTACAGCGTTCAGATGATTCCTCCTGAGCAGATTATAAAGGATAAGCCGTCAGTGTATTATTTCTATCCGCTTCATTTCTTTGACCGTTGCTTTGGCTATTCGATTTTGTCGTACAAGGGGACGCCGAGCGTTCCAGCACCGTATTATCGGCTCTGGACGAGAAGCGTTTCTAATGGTTTGGAATCTATGCGCCGAAATTTACATATAAAAATAATGTACGACAGACTTAAAAACATTGCCGATAAGGATAGTCTGACAGGACTTTATAACCGCAATGCGTTTAACCGCTGTGTGGTAGATTTGGTTAATAAAGCGCAGAAAGAGCAGGTAAGCGTACTGATTTTGATGACTGATTTAAATTTTCTCAAGACTATAAATGATAATTATGGTCATTTGTCAGGAGACGAAGCGATAAGAATTGCCGCAAAGGCGGTTAAGAGCGTCTGCGGTGAAAACGAAAAGAGCTTTCGTTTCGGCGGCGATGAATATATGATTGTCGGCGAGGGAGTGTATACTGCTGAAAAAATAGAGCAGATTAAGAATGGGATCGAAAGCTATCTTGCACGTTATAATGAAATAAGTGCCAATGAGTACAGCGTTTCCGCAAGCATAGGAGCAGTCTGCGGCTATATAAAGGAAAGCTCCGATATAGACGAGCTTATCAGCGAGGCTGACAAGATTATGTACAGTGATAAACAGCAAAAAAAGCGCAGACTTCAGGGCTTCGCTTCCTCAAAATAATTTGAAAGGCTTATGGCTATGAAAATAAAGGTTATTTTTACAGGAGGGACTATCGGAAGCTCACTTAAGGATGGTTTTCTGGCTTCGGCAGGCGCGCCGCTTGAGCTTCTTAAGGACTGTGACTGTGACTTTGATATTGACGAGCCGTATGAAATTTTAAGCAAGGAGCTTACTTCTGAAAGGCTTATGATACTTTCAAAAAGCGTAGATTCTGCACTTGAAGAAGCGGACGCTGTGATAATTACTCACGGAACAGATACGCTCTCTTACAGTGCGGCATTTTTAGGATATGTCTTTGCAGACTGCAAAAAGCCTATCGTGCTTGTTTCCTCTGCGTATTCTTTAAGTGATGAGCGTGAAAACGGCAGGGAGAATTTTAAAGCCGCAATTGACTTTTCAAAACTCGGCATAGGCGGAGTTTATGCGGTTTGGCACAGCAATGGCGTGACAAACATTCATATCGGCACAAGGCTTCTGCAGCAGCAGGCTTACAGCGATGAGCTTGAAAGCGTAGGTCTTAGCTTTGGCAGAGTGGAGAACGGCAAATTTGTCGGCAAGTGTGCAGACTTTGAACGCAGTGCTGTACCGATGCTAAAGGAAATGGTTCTCTCGTCAGCTTCTCTTGACGGCTTTGGCAGAGTCCTTGATATTCCTGCAAGACCTGATTTGTGCTATCCTGAGCTTGATGAGAAGGCTTCAGCGGTTTTGTTTGAGAGCTATCATTCGGGAACGATGTGCGTTGATGAAAATTTCAATTGCTTCGCAAAGAGTGCGGCGGCTTTGGAAATACCGATTTTCGTTTGCGGCACGTCTGGCAGGGAAGTGGAATATGAAACTGTGAAAAAGTATGCTGAAACTGGAGCGATACCGCTTTCTGCGGCTTCGCCTGCGGCAATGTATGTCAAGCTTTTGCTTGCCTGTTCCTTTTATAAAGGTACAGATGAGATAAAAGAATTTATGCAGCGTCCTTGCGGCGGAGATTTTTTTGATTAAGGCAATGAAAGGATATTTCTTTTTATGATAGAATTTATAAAGGTAATAATTCTTGGAATTGTAGAGGGGATAACCGAATGGCTTCCTGTCAGCAGTACCGGACATCTTATATTGGTTGACGAATTTCTGACGCTTGACGCTTCAGATGAATTTAAGGAAATGTTCGAGGTGGTAATACAGCTGGGCGCAATAATAGCGGTTGTGGTTCTCTACTGGAACAAGCTTTTTCCTTTTGGGAGAAAAAATAACGAATATCCGCTTCGCTCTGAGGGCATAGGAGCGTACATAAAGACGGATATATTTAAAATGTGGTTCAAGGTTCTGGTAGCCTGTCTCCCTGCGGCTGTTATAGGCTTGCTGTTTGACGACTTGTTTAACGAGCTTTTTTACAACTGGCAGACTGTGGCGGTAATGCTGATAGTTTTCGGTGTGTTTTTTATCATCGTTGAGAAAAAGAACAAGGAGCGTAAGCCGCAGTTTAATTCAATTGAGCAAATGCCTTATTGTGTTGTGGTGATGATTGGAATGTTTCAGCTTTTAGCAGCTGTTTTCCCGGGTACGTCACGCTCTGGAGCTACAATAGTAGGCGCATTGATTATAGGAGTTTCAAGAGTTGCGGCGGCGGAGTTTACTTTTTACCTTGCAGTGCCTGTTATGTTCGGCGCAAGCTTGCTTAAGCTTGTGAAATTTTTTGCGGCAAGCGGAAGTATGACGGGTACAGAGGCGGTAATGCTGCTACTGGGAATGGCTGTTGCTTTCGGTGTGTCGATTTTGGTCATCAGATTTTTGATGAACTATATTAAAAAACATGATTTTACTGTTTTCGGCTGGTATAGGATAATTTTAGGCGCACTTGTTCTTGTTTATTTTGGATTGATAGCCTGACTTTCTTGATTGAAAAGGCTGTACTTTAAATATTTGAAAAAAGATAATTTACTTTATGTAAAGTACACAAAAATGTTGATTATATTTGTACATTTGCTTAAAAATATATGAAATTTTATAAAAGACCATTGACATTTTGACAGCTTAGTACTATAATATATTATGAGAAGATGTTTTTAATACAGTTCATTTTTCAGGAGCGTTTTTATGACCGATAAAGAACTTCACAAGCTTGGCAAAAGGGAACTTTTGGAGATTCTCTTGGCTATGAGCGATGAAATAGATGAGCTTAAGGCTGAAAATGACAGGCTGAGGGGCTTGTCGGACACTGACGGTCTTTCGATGATTAAGGAAACAAATGAGCGTGTGAAACGCTTGTATATAGACAGATTCGGCGAAGATTTGGCGCATGACGATGAGAAAGCTGATGAGACTGACGAGGCTGGCACTGATGAAACGAGTGAAGATTTAGTTCGGCAAAACGATGACGAGCAGTCGGGAAGTGATGAAGCATGAGCGTTTCAAAGAAGGATTTTCCGACAAAGGTTCAGCTTAAAAATGAGCTTAAGCACGTGAACGGACGGCGTGATTTTTGCAGGCTTCTTTACAATACAGTTGCTTCACTTCTGGTTGTCGCTGCATTGGCGGTGCTGATTTCAACGCTTTTGCTCCCGGTACTCAGAGTTACGGGCACAAGTATGACGCCTACGCTTACGAATGACGAGCTTGTGATTTGCCGCAAGACGGGGAGCTTTGAACAGGGCGATATAATCGCTTTTTATTACAACAATAAGATTCTGCTCAAGCGGGTTATTGCAGTAGCGGGAGATTATGTGGATATTGACGAAGACGGTACGGTATATGTCAACGGCGAGGAGCTTGACGAGCCTTATATTGATGAAAAGGCTTTTGGCGAGTGCGATATTGAATTGCCTTATCAGGTGCCTGACGAAAGAGTGTTTGTGATGGGAGATCACCGTGAAACCTCAATCGACAGCCGAAGCTCTGAAATTGGCTGTATCAGCGAGGAAGCTGTTGTAGGGCAGGTTGTATTCAGAATTTCACCATTCAAGAGATTTGGATTTATAGATTAGTTTTAGCAAGGAGGAACAGGTTTTGGAAAGCCGTAATAAAATATCTCAGTTTCTCAATGAGCATAGAATAGCCAAGAGATACAGACTGGTTGCGCTTGTGATGTCGCTTGCGGTAGTGTTTACCGTGTGTGGCAGTTTAGTTATGCCTGCAATCAGTGCAACGGAGGAGGATCTCAATGATGGGATTATGCTGATTGATGAGGAGGGCACTGACACAGATTCTTCTGATTCAACAATCGATTTTACTGTAGATGTTGCCTGGGAACAGACCTCAACGGGCACAGAAACTTCGACAGGCTATTTGACAATTTACTTTACCTTTACGAGTGAAAACGCTCATAATATAACATCTAACACCACTATTATTTATACGCTTCCTGATGGTATTACAAGTACTGAAAATAATTATTCTGGAGTCCTTTATGACGGCACTACTGAGGCTGCGGACTATACAATAGTTGATGGCGTGATTTATATTACATATAGGGATGATTATATAAATAATGTGATTGCTGATTCTACAAGCTCTATGGCAGCGCAGCTCAAATTTGATGCTACAGTTACACGCGGTGAGGATGGCGGACAGACAGAAACGTATACATTTGGCGATGGTGAGAATGCTCCGTCAATAACTGTTAATTTTAATGCCAGATCTATTGATTTGGCGAAGTCAGGAACGCTTAGCGATGATGGAAGTTATATTACATGGGAGCTTACTGTGAGCAATCCTGAGGGTGTGGATCTTAACGGCTACACTATATCGGATGATATGCTTTCTGATATAATAGAAAACAGTTTGTCTGTTACTGATAGCAATTATACTTATTCATCGGATGATGGATCTATAACATTTGGTTCTACTACTGCAACGTCAATTACTATAACCTATCAGACGGCAGTTGATTCAAGCAGCAGTAAAACCACTACAGTAACAAATGAAGCTTCTCTTGAGCCTGGTGATGGTGAAAGCGGAGAAACCGCTTCAGCCGAGAGTGAAGTTGAAATTCCTGGAGCTTATACTGTTGAAAAATCGGGCACGGCGGATTATAGCGATGGAACCACCACTCCAAATAAAGAAATAACATGGACTATTACCGTTACTGCGACTAATGACGGAGACTTTACAGGTCTGACTATTTCTGATACTACATTTAGTTCAGATAACATAAGCTCTATAGTTACTCAGCTTGAATCCATGGGCTTTACTGTTACTTATACTAGTGACAGCGTATATATTAGTGCTTCTGATGGTACTACAACAGGTTCGTTTACTCTTACATATACCACAGAAGCTGAATCGACTGACGGTTCTTCAAATACGACAAATACCGTTGAAATTTATAGTGATAGTGATGATGAACCAATTGACAGCGATACAGCAGAGGTTCAATATAAGCCGTATTCTTTAGGAAAGAGTGTAAGTTCAATTAGCTACGATGATACTAATCAAGTTGCTACAATAAGGTGGTATATTGAATTATCTTCATCTACAGACCTTTATGGTATGACTATAACTGATGAAATGTTTTCTAAAGCGGTAGCAGGTTCAATGGAGGTATATTACAACAACGATTGGCAAAGCTCAAGTGACTATACTTTGAACGGTGACACTTTTACAATAACTCAGCAGAGTGTAACAAAAGTAAAAATTTACTTTGAAACTACTGTTTCTTACGATGAAATCAAAGATGGTTCTGCTACACAGGTTACTAATACAGCTGATTTCGGTGATTGGATAAGTGCCAGTGCAACTGCTACTGTTGGCGTAAACACTATATCAAAATCCTATGACAGCGATTCGGTCACCACCTCATCTCAAACAATTGAAAACGAAGATAAAACAACTTCGACTGTGACTACGATCACTATTCCCTGGACGGTTTATTATAAACGCACACTTGGTTTTGCAGGGGTGACTATAACAGATACCATCTCACAGAATAATTATGGTAAGCATTATATTTTATCTGATAGTTCGGCTATCACAGTTACAGACAGCTCTGGAAACACAGTAGATTCGTCATATTACACTGTGACATTCTATGATTCAAACGGAAATGAAATTACAGACAGCACGACTACAGAAGCATATAGTTTTGCGATTACTTTTAGTGACAGCTTCGCTGGCACAACAGAGATTTATATAAGCTACTCCACAACTGCGGTTGCAACCGATTTGCCGACTGACGGCACATATGTAGGCTTTAGCAATGCCGTTACTGGAGTTGACACTTCGGCATCGAGTACGTATAATTATTCATATAAAGCAGATCCATATGAAAAATATGCAGTTGACAGCGAGGGAAATATAATTACAAGCTCTTCGATTATAGATTTGGAAACTACGACTGTTTATGAATACAATGGTAGTGGAGAGGTTGTTTCCAGCGAAGAATATTATGTGTTTGGATGGGTAATTTATTTTGACGGTTCTTCAGTTCCGGCTGGTTCTACAATCACCGACACTATGGACGGCAGCTTTATTTTCGGAGAATATGAGTATTATAAGGGGTGGGGTTATGCTAACCAAACTACAACTTATAACTGGAATAATGTGGTACTTGAACATGGAGAAAGATGGGGAGCTACAGGATACGATATATGGAGTACATCTAACAATGATTTAACCGAAAGTGACAAAATAAATGATGATGGAGAGTTACAGATAGATTTCACTCTTACTTATGTTGGTTATTCAACAAACTTCATCTACTACACTACGCTGATTTCCGTTGATGATTTAGCGGCGCTTATGGCTGAAAATGGTGGCTCGTATGAAATTAAAAATTCAATAGTTTACGGCGATTATGACCCTGTTGAGTCCTCTCAGACGGTAACTCAGGGCACTCTTGAAAAGGACAGCATTTATAATTCAAGCGTAAATTCAAACAGCATTAGCTATCAGATTTATGTTAATCCAAATGCGGAGGATTTAGATTCCGATTCAGATACATTGACGCTTACCGATACGTTCTCAAGCGACACTGATGTTTCCGTGACGATAGGTAATTTCTCGGTTATGTATTACGATGAAGACAGCGGAGAGATGAAAGAGCTTGACGCAAGCGAATATAGCTATTATCTGGAATCGAGTGAATCTAGTACAACGGAAACGGTATATAACAGCGGAGAAATAACATCTTCTTCTGGTAATACCTATAGTGCTTTGTATTCAACGAGTGTATCAAATTTAAAAGCGGGAGATATTATTACTTTAAAATGTACTTCGGCAATTTCTGAAAATGCAATTTATTTTGATGACTACACCAGTTTGACAAGTAGTTACAGTTATGAAGATGGATATTACTATTATACATTTACTTTGGAAAATGATTATGATGGGAATATTTCATTTAGAACTAGTACTGGAAGTAATGAGACTGCTGAAATCACCGTAACGCGCACCACCACTACTTATTCTGAGCTTACAATTACTGTTCCTGACGAAATGTATCTCGTTATTGAGTATACATTCACTGTTTTGCCGAGCTCTGAAACATCAGCTACGGTAACAAACTCTGTTAGCATTGAGTCAGTTGGCGATACAGATAGTGCAGTGAAGTCTGATCAAATGGAGCTTTCAAAAACCACGACAGGTATAAATAGTATAGGCGGAAACTATATAGTATTGCAAAAGGTTGATTCTAAGGACTTTACCGAAACTCTTTCGGCTGAATTTAAGCTTTATCGGACTGATGATGGTGAGAACTGGTATCCTGCTACAGGATTCAGCGATGAAGATACTACTGTTGAGGGATATACGGTTACTTGGGGATCAAGCGCAGCTACAGAGGATTCTGACGATGCGTATACCTTTACTACAGATGAAATTTACGAGATTCAGCTTGACAATGCTTATATTTATAAATTAGTGGAGGTTACTGCTCCAGCTGGATATGAGATTTCAGGTGATGGAGTATACTACTTCATCTTCAATCAGACTTCAACCTCGCTTTCAAATCTTAGCAGCGCTATTGAGGCTCTCGGAGATGTAACGATTACCCAGGTTGCTTCACAGCAGGAGTACTTTATTACAAATGCTAGAGTGGGATACACTCTCCCCTACACCGGTTCAAACGGCGTCACCAATTACCTTTTAGCAGGCGGAGCAATCACGCTCACAGCGCTTGCGTGCATTCGTATCAAGAAGCGCAGGAGCGCATAACAAATATAGTAAATAATTTATAACGGAGGTTATTAAAATGACAAAATCAAAAAAATTAGCAAGCTTCATTGTATCAACTGTGCTTGCGTTGAGCATGACGGCGACAGCTTCATTCGGCGTTCTTGCAGAGGAAACAGCTACAACAACATCTATCTCGATCAGTACCAGTGATACTCATACCTATGTAGTCTATCAGATATTTACAGGAACAGTTTCAAGCGATGGAACTACAATTTCTGATGTTGAATTTGGTGGAGATGTTGATTCGTCAGTTTTATTAAAAGCTCTTAGACTTTCAGACACAGCTACAGCTACTGACGCTGCAGAGAAGATGAGCGATTTATCAGCAAGTGAAATAGCAGAAATTTTAGCTAAAGACGGTGTTCTTATTACATCTAGTGGTACTTTATCAAGCAGCAACACTTCTTTGACAGTTGCAGAGGGTTATTACTATGCTAAGGAAACAGATACCAGCACTAATAGCACTGGAGATATTCTCATATATGTTGACGGAGAAGAAACAATCAGTCCTAAGTTGGGTACTCCCAGCGTTGAGAAGAAAATCCAAGAGGACGACAGAACTATCTCATCAACTGGTGAGACAATTGGAACTGATGAGGCTTCTGACGGTTGGAATGACGCGGCGGATTATTCGATAGGCGATACAGTTCCGTTTGTTATCTATGGATCTATGCCGGATAATATTGATTCATATACTCATTATTATTACAAGTTTACTGATACTTTGGGCGCAGGCTTTGTAGCACCTGATGAGAGTGATATTACTGTATATGTAGGCGATTATGATGTAACTAGTCAGGCAGCCATTACTATCACAGCAAATAATGATGGCTCAACTACTATTACAATAGAATTTAAAGATATTAAGGCATTGACAGACGCAAATAGTGATACAATATCTATTGATGCTAGTACAATTGTTAAAGTTTCTTATTCAGCTGTGCTTGATACTGACGCAGTTATAGGCGAAGATGGCAACATCAATGGAGTTTACCTTACATATTCAACTGATACATCATATGATGGAAAAGGCGTTGAAGAAGATGACGATGACGATGACGGTGATTCGACTAGTGATTCAGAATGGGACGGCGTAGTTGCTTTCACTTATACTCTTGACAATACAAAGGTCGATGAGGACGGCGAAACTCTTACAGGCGCTGAATTTGTACTTTATTATTTAGATGGAGAAACTAAATATTATGCTGTAGTGGAAGACAATATTGTGACTAGCTGGACTACTGATATAGATGAAGCCACAGTAATCGGAAAAGATGGTTCATTTGAAATCAAAGGTCTTGACAGCGGTACATATTATATTTCAGAAACAAAAGCTCCTGACGGATACAATTCACTTTCAGATGATATTGAAGTAGTGATTACAGCAGATGGCTATGAAACTGGAACTACAACATATATTGGAATTAACAATACTGGTGATTGGGAATATAACGCTGATACTGGTGAAGATGCATACGGCACGGTTACTGCCACATACACTTTAGCTGATGACACGATTGATGTTACAGAAGAAACATCAGGAACATTCTCTGCTAGTATTGTTAATAGCAAGGGCTCTGTTCTCCCCACGACTGGCGGTATCGGCACAACAATTTTCTATGTTGCTGGCGGAGTGCTTGTCGCAGGTGCGGCTGTGCTTTTGGTAACCAGAAGAAGAATGAAGAATCAGGAAGACTAATCCTTGTAATTTAACCTAATCCGACGGGCGAAAAGTCCGTCGGAGTCAGGGAGGGTTTCATGAGCAGGAAGAAAAACATAATTACTACTGTTGTACTTGTTGTGATTTTACTTGTGGGACTCTCCGTGATGCTTTACCCTACCGTCAGCAATTGGTGGAATTCAAAAACTCAAAGCCGCGTGGTGGCGAATTATCAACAGGCTGTTTCAGACCTTGATGAAGAAGAGGTTGAACGGATTTTAAATGAAGCTAGAGAGTATAACCGTGAGCTTGCGCAGCTTGCTTCACCGCTTACCGCCTATGAACAAATTGAGGGCTATGAGGATATTCTTGACATCACAGGTACGGGAGTAATGGGATTTATTTCAATTCCGCAGATTAACGTCGAGCTGCCGATTTATCACGGCACAAGCGAGAGCGTTTTAAATATAGCGGTAGGACATTTGCAGGGAAGCTCGCTTCCAGTAGGCGGAAGTACAACTCATGCGGTTATTTCAGCACATAGAGGCTTGCCGTCAGCCGAGCTTTTCAGCGATCTGGATCAGCTTGTTGAGGGCGACCGCTTTACGATAACAGTTTTGACTGAAACCTTTACTTATGAGGTGGATAAAATTTCAATAGTTTTGCCCAGCGAAACCGAAAACCTTTCAATTGAAAACGGCAAGGATTACGTGACGCTTATGACCTGCACGCCGTATGGAATCAACACTCACAGACTGCTTGTCAGAGCGCACAGAGTTGCGAATGACGAAGCTGAGTCAGAGGTGACTGCGCTTGCGGATGCAGTTCAGATAGATTCGCTTAATGTAGTTCCATTTATTGCGGCTCCGCTAGTATTGATACTTCTGATTTACTGGTTTTTCGGAGGAAGAAAAAAGGATAAATTCCCTCATTCCGACCCTCTGAAGGCTTTAGAGCAAATAAAAAAACTAAATGATAATTCAAATGATGATAAAGGAGGATAAGCTTATGCGTACTTTTTCTAAGCGTTTTGCAGCGATTATGCTTGCGCTTGCTATGACGGTGTGCTTTACAGCATTGACAGCATTTGCCGATTCGGAAGTCGTATGCTCGCTGACGCTTGTTTGTGAAACAGATGATTCGGCAGTCGAGGGAATGACTTGGAGTATATATAGGATAGGTTCGCACACAGATCAGGACGAATTTGTTCTTGAGGATGATTTTGCAGATTATGAGGTATCATTTGACGATTTGTCGACGTCAGCAGTTCAGCAGCTTGCGGATACCTTGCAGTCGTATGTTGAAAATGACAATATATCGTCACTTTCGACCGCTATTACCGATTCGGCAGGCACGGTGACATTTTCTTCACTTTCTGAGGGTTTGTACCTGGTATGTGCTGAAACTCTTTCAACCGATGAATCGACAATAGTTCCGTCCCCGTCAATTATAGAGCTTTCGTCCGATGATGCAGATGTAACAGCTTATCCGAAATTTACTGTAGCATCATCAGATTCGTCAATTACCGATGAAGATTCTTCCACAGAGGACAGTTCTTCTGAGACCTCATCAGATGACGCTTCATCAGATACTGAAACAAGCACTGCCACATCAGAAGACACCTCGTCAGATACTGAAACAAGCACTGCCACATCAGAAGAAACTTCATCTTCAACTACCACAACCGACACAATACCTCCCACTGGAGAACGCTATACAGCAATACCAATTTTAGCGTTGGCAGGACTTGTATTTATAGCACTTGGCGTTCGTGTTTGCGTAAAGAAAGAAAGAGAAGATGAATAAAAAGCAGGGACGAATTTTAATTATCATTGGGACGCTGCTGTTAATAACAGCAATGTCCCTTGTTTTATGGAATATTATTGAAGAAAATAACGCAGAGAAAACATCAGGAGAAGTTCTTGAAAAGCTTGAGCAAGCGATTGAAAGCGGCGAATTTTCGGAGAATGATGTTTATGAGTACGATTCAAAAAGCTATATTGGTATATTGTCAATACCCTCGCTTGACATAGAAGTTCCCGTTCAGAATGAGTGGAGCTATGATAATTTGAAACTTTCGCCCTGTCGATACACTTTGATTGGCGGCGAAAAAATGATTGTCGGCGGATATAGTTACAGTGCTTTTTTTGAAAACTTAGATAAAATATCAAGTGGAGATGAAATATACTTTACATCCCTTGATGGTGCGGTTAATACCTATGAAATGCAATGGTCAGAGCTGCTGACAAGCGGCGATGACGAAGCTCTTGCTTCTGATGAAAACGCTTGGGATTTAACAGTTTTTACATATACATGGAGCGGCAGACAGTGGGTAACCGTTCGCGCTGTATTAACCAAGTGATTTTTGTGCAAAAAAAGCCGAATAAAATCAGCAAAACTATTGACATCACCTTGAAAATGTAGTATAATATAATGGTGAATTGACTTTGTACGGGCTATTTGTGCCTGTATAGGACTTTAGAAATTTATGTTTAGGAGGAAACAAAGTGCGACGTGCAAAAAAGCCAGTATTTTTTATAGTTCTCATACTTATATTTGCATTTGCCTATCTTACATTCTTTGGCATTTCATATAAATATGGCGATATAGACAATACAGTTATAAAAGGCGTTGACGAAATCAGATGGGGAATTGATATTCAGGGCGGTATAAACGCTACCTTTGGACCTGACGGAGATTATGATGCGTCTGACGAGGATATGGATTCCGCTAAAGCGGTAATTGAGCAAAGACTGCTTAATCTAAACATCACGGACAGCGAGGTTTATGTAGACTATACAAAGGACAAGGTTATAGTATCTTTCCCATGGCAGTCGGGCGAAACGGATTTTGACCCTGAAGCTGCGGTAAGCGAGCTTGGCGAGACAGCTATTCTGTCGTTCAAGTTAGGTTCTGACGAAGACGATGAGGAAATAATGACGGGTGAAAATGTGTCGGAAGCCACAGCGGCATTCTATACCGATGACAACAACGAAACCGTCTATATAGTAAGCCTTGAGTTTGACGATGAGGGAACCGAAGCCTTTGCTGAAGTGAGTGAAACGCAGTATGAAGCGGGCGGAAATATCTCAATTTGGATGGACGACACCTGTATTTCAGATGCGACTGTAAATTCAGCTATTACGGACGGAAAATGTCAGATTGAGGGCGATTTCACCTATGACGAGGCAAAGGAGCTTGCCGACAAAATCAATGCTGGATCTCTGCCGTTCAAGCTTGTAGCTACAAGTACAAACATAGTTGCTCCTACGCTCGGCAAGGGTGCGCTTTCTGCAATGCTTATGGCAGGAATTATCGCATTCATCTTTGTTGGAATTTATCTGATTGTTATGTACAGACTTCCCGGAGTTGTCGCTACAATTTCGCTCATTGGACAGGTTGTAGGCTCTATTGCGTGCGTTTCAGGATTTTTCAGCGGAGTTGACAGCTTTACGCTGACTATTCCAGGTATAGCAGGTATCATACTTTCAATTGGTATGGGCGTTGACGCAAATATCATTGTTGCGGAGCGTATAAAGGAAGAGCTTACGCTTGGCAAGACGCTCAACGGTGCTATTGAGCAGGGCTATAAACGTGCTTGGAGTGCGGTTTTTGACTCGAACATTACAGTTATATTTGTAGCTATAATTCTTATGGGAGCGTTCGGCTCAACCGATAGCATTTTCGGAACGCTGCTCAAGCCTGTATTCTCAATTTTCGGCTCACAGATGGCAGGCACAATTTACTCTCTCGGTTATACGTTGCTTGTCGGAATTATAATGAACTTCATCTTTGGAATCTTCTGCTCAAGACTTATGCTTGAATCAATTTCAAAGTTCAAGGTATTCAGAAAGAGATCGTTCTTTGGAGTTAAGGATGTTGTGGATGCAACTCCAACACTGGAAAGAAGGAGATACAAATTCACAAACAAGGGCAAGATATACTACACAGTTTCCTGCGCACTTATTGTTCTGTTCACCGTGCTGACTATTGTAGGTATTCCGTCAATTGACATTGAATTTAAGGGCGGTACGCTTATTTCATACACATATGAGGGCGATATAGACACCTCAGAGGTTGAAACGCTGGTTAAGGATACTATTGATGAAACGGTATCAGTTTCAACAGGTGAGGATTACTCAAGCGGAAGCGACACTCTGACGCTGACCTTCTCATCAAAGGGCGGAGTTGACGATTCCAAGCAGGAGACGCTTAAGAACGCACTACTTGAAGCATATCCTGACAACAATATTGAAACGCTTGAATCGACAAACGTTTCAGCTACAAACGGTAAGAATTTCTTCGCAAAATGCTTAGTTGCTCTTGCATTGGCTGTAGTTATAATGATTATCTACATTGGTATCAGATTTAAAAACATCGGCGGTATCTCCGCAGGTTCGTTTGCGACTGTCGCTCTGCTGCACGATATGATAATGGTTTACGGAGCATTTGTAATATTTGGATTTGACATAGATTCAAACTTCATAGCCGTACTTCTTACAATCATGGGTTATTCAATCAACTCGACAATTATTATTTATGACAGAATCAGAGAGAACAAGCGTCTGTACGGCAAGAAGCTTAATATTCAGGAGCTTACCAATATGTCGATTACTCAGACGATAAAGAGAAACGTAAATACCAACATCACGACAATAGGAATTATGATTGTAGTATCAACTGTTTGCTCGCTTAGAGGAGTATCATCAATCATGAGCTTCTCACTGCCGCTGATTGTCGGTATGCTGTCAGGTGTGTACACGTCAATATGTCTTGCTCCGACGCTGTGGGTTGCATGGCAAAAGCACGTTCAAAAGAAGCACCCTGAAAGAAAATCCACGCCGTCGTCTAAAAAGAAGAAAAAGAAGTCGGGCTACAAGGACACAGGCTACGGCTACGGCGCACAGGTTTAATATCAGATTTCTATGGTCTGCGGATTAAATGCCGCAGACTTTTTTTGATTAAAGTATTGATTTTTGCTGAAAAATGTAGTATAATAAGAGTATGAAAAAGAAATCACAGTTGAGGTGTGAATTATGGGCAAGAAAAAGAAGCGCAAGGGTGCGCTGAGAGTTGATATAATAGGGATAGTGTCGCTACTGATACTTCTCATAACCTTTTTTTCGTATATGCTTAATACCACGCTTGAGGATGTTTTGGATAAGCAGCGCGGCGAGGGTGTTATAATTACGCATACCGAGTCGGAGTAGTTGTTTACTATACTTGCGGTTAAGTTTACAGCCTGCAAATGAAAAATGCAGGCTGTTTTTTGTGAAAGGCATCACCGTAAAGCAATATCACTTTATAAATAAATTTGAGTCTTTGTGCTTCGGATATTCTTTTTCAGAATGTTATATCAATCTGTAAAGAATATTTTCTTTATATTATGCTCGTTTAAATCACATGGGTTTTTATGTACCTGTTTGAAATTTTTGTTAATGTCGCATTTTTGGTACTGGAAATTTTCCAATTTCGTTTTTGAAAATTCATTTTCCCCTGCAATTGTGGGCTTATTCATGTAAAGAAATTTCACTTTATATATGCTTTTAGGCAGAGGCTGAATATGACGTTTTATGCCAATGATGAATCTTGTTAATTTGTTAAATGCCTATTGTGCAAAATGTACAAATTCAAACTGTGATATTTTGCATTTTCGACAGTTGACTTTATTAGAAAAATACTATATACTTGTATACAGTGGCTCCCGAACCACAAGATGTTGTGGTTCGCCTGGTGGATTGATTTTAACACACTAAATATATATCTGGAGGTAAAACTTATGATTATCAAAATTCAAAAGCGTGACGGCAGGATGGTTACGTTTAATATTGAGAAAATAGCGAATGCTATATACAAGGCGGCGCAGTCGGTTGGTGGCACTAACTATGAAGAATCACTCGAGCTGGCAGGTAAGGTTGTAGATATGCTTTTACAGAGAGATCTTGATTCGCCGACTGTTGAGCAGATTCAGGACTGTGTAGAAAAGGTTCTTATTGAAGAGGGACATGCAGCGACGGCTAAGTCCTACATTCTCTACCGTTCTGACAGAACCAGAGCCAGAGAAATGAACACTCGTCTTATGAGGGTTTATGAGGATCTTACGTTTATGCCTGCCAAGGAAAATGACTTGAAGCGTGAAAATGCCAACATTGACGGCGATACCGCAATGGGTACGATGCTCAAATACGGTTCGGTGGGAGCTAAGGAATTTTACGAGATGTATGTGCTTGATCCTAAGCACGCCAAGGCTCATTCAGAGGGATTTATTCACATTCACGACCTTGATTTTTACACGCTCACAACCACCTGCACACAGATTGATTTGACTAAGCTGTTTAACAAGGGCTTTTCAACTGGACACGGCTTTTTGAGGACGCCTAACGATATTTCGAGCTATGCGGCTCTTGCCTGCATTGCGATTCAGTCTAATCAGAACGACCAGCACGGCGGTCAGTCGATACCTAAGTTTGACTATGATATGGCTGTTGGAGTTAAGAAAACCTTTGCACACCGCTACAGAGATAACGTTCACCGCTCGCTTGCGCTGCTTGCTAATCTTTCAGATTCGGTTGAAATTGTAAAGAAAATTTCCGACAAGCTTGAATCGGAGCAGGGTCTTAAGCCTACGCTTGCTAATGACAACGGCTACATGGAAGCCGAGTGCGAGTATCTTTTAGCGTTTTGCGATGAAAAAACTGCAAAAAAAATTCAGCAGTTTGCCTACAAGACAGCCGTAAAGGAAACGGATCGGGCGACATATCAGGCGATGGAAGCACTTATCCATAACCTGAACACGATGAACTCCAGAGCGGGAGCGCAGACGCCGTTTTCATCGATTAACTACGGCACGGACACCTCTATCGAGGGCAGAATGGTAATCAAGAACGTACTTCTTGCTCAGGAGGCGGGATTGGGCAATGGTGAAACGCCGATTTTCCCGATTCACATTTTTAAAGTTAAGGATGGAGTGAATTTCAATCCGACAGATCCGAACTATGATCTCTTTAAGCTTGCCTGCCGCGTTTCAGCAAAGAGGCTTTTCCCGAATTTCTCGTTTATTGACGCTCCGTTCAATCTTCAGTATTACAAAGAGGGTAATCCTGATACTGAAATTGCGTATATGGGCTGCCGCACAAGAGTTATCGGAAACGTTCACGACCCTGAACGTGAGATTGTAACCGGCAGAGGAAATCTTTCCTTTACTACGATAAATCTTCCTCGTATTGCGATTCTATCGGATCAGAATATTGGAACCTTTTTCGATGAATTGGACGAAACTATGGATTTATGCATAGACCAGCTTATGCACCGTTTCAGAATTCAGTGTGAGAAAAAGGTGAAAAATTTCCCGTTTTTGATGGGTCAAGGAATTTGGATTGACAGTGAGAAGCTGTCAAGTGATGATACTGTCGAGGAGGTTCTTAAGCACGGAACCTTGTCCGTTGGCTTTATCGGACTTGCCGAGTGCTTAGTTTCGCTCACAGGTTATCATCATGGTGAGAATGAGGAGTCGCGCAAGCTGGGACTTGAAATTATCACTCACATGAGAGAGCGCATGGATGAGGAATCAAAGCGCACAGGCTTAAACTTTTCGTTGCTTGCAACTCCGGCGGAGGGTTTGTCAGGACGCTTTGTAAAGATTGACGCTGAAAAATTTGGTAAAATCAAGGGCGTTACCGACAGAGAATACTACACCAACTCTTTCCACGTGCCCGTTTACTACAGCATTGGCGCATATGATAAAATCAAGATTGAAGCTCCGTATCATGCGCTTACGAACGCAGGTCACATAAGCTATATAGAGCTTGACGGAGATCCGATGGAGAATCTTGCGGCATTTGAAAAGGTAGTTCGCTTTATGAAGGAGCAGGGAATAGGCTATGGTTCTATCAACCACCCTGTAGACCGTGATCCTGTTTGCGGCTATACGGGTATCATAGGCGACAAGTGCCCTAAGTGCGGCAGGAGCGAAGCCGAGCATACAAAGGTAGCGCACGAGCGTATCAAGCGCATAAGCTGCTGCAAGTAACAGAGTACATCTCTGAAAGAATTATTACGCACATAAAATGCGGCGAAGCTTCACAGCGTTTGCATGACAGAGCTTAGAGATTAGCATAAAAGGGGCTGCATAAATTGCAGTCCTTGTTTTTGGAGGGAAAAATGAAGCTAAAGTTAGCAGGTTTAGAAAATGATTCAATTGTAGACGGACCAGGAATCAGATTTACAGTGTTCGTTCAGGGCTGTCCGCACCACTGTGAGGGCTGTCACAATCCACAGACGTGGGATTTTTCGGGCGGCTATTTTGAGGATACTGAGGAAATTTATCAAAAAATTCTGAAAAATCCGCTGCTTGACGGAGTGACATTTTCTGGCGGAGAGCCTTTTTGTCAGTGTCATGAGCTTGCGGATTTAGCGGATAAAATAATAAGCGGCACAAGGCTTGATCTGATGGCGTACACAGGCTTTGAAATAGAATATCTGATTGAACATTCGACAGAGGAAAACGGCTTTATGAGGCTGCTTGAGAAGCTTGACTTTTTGGTGGACGGCAGATTTATTCTTTCGCAGAAGAGCTACGATCTCAAATTCAAGGGCAGCGCAAACCAGCGGTTTATAGACGTAAAGAAAACGTTGAAAGATTCAGAGGTAGTGCTTGCGGTTGACCCGTGGGATAATTTAGAAATAAAGCTTATCTGATGACAGAGGTGAAATTATGAGAAAGGGTTGTGCTAATTGAAAACGCTTATTTTAAACGGTTCGCCTAGAGCGCAAGGCAATACAGCGCAGCTTGTGGAGCTTTTATCAAGCAGGCTTGACGGTGAAGCTTGCCGTATTGACGCTTACAGCTGTGACATTTCGCCTTGCGTTGACTGTAGGTATTGCCAAAAAAATGATGGCTGTGCGATAAGCGATGGGATGAGCGAAATTTACGGCTGTCTTGACGACTGTGACAATGTGCTGATAGCTTCTCCGATTTATTTTTTCACATTAAGCGGAAAGCTGCTAAACCTTGCAAGCAGATTTCAAGTCTATTATAGCACATGGCATTTCAGAGGCAAAAGCTTAGCTCTTAAGCCAAAAAGGGGAGCGGTGATTCTGACCTGCGGCGGCAGCGGAGGGATTGAGAATGCGTCAAAATCTGCGCAAATTATTTTAAGTCAGATAAATTGCAAGGAGATTTATCCTGTTGTTTTCAGTAAAAATACAGACGAAATTTCAGCTATAAATGACAAGTATGCAGTGCTTGGGACAGAGAAAATAGCCGAATTTTTTAATAGACGATAAGACAAGTTTAAACCCGATTTCAAAGCGGATATATAAAGAGAAACTGAAAATTCTAAAGGGTACGCAAGAGGTTCGAGAAAGAGTAAATCAATAAACGCTCATATCCCATATATGGGCGTTTTTCTTTGAGCAAAACACAATATATTGTGTTTTCGAACAGTTTTCTAACACTCTATTTTGTCGTTTGTCGCTTGTTTGTCGCTTAAATCTGCTAAACGATACCCGCAGATACTCGAAAATAAGCGACAGTGTAAAAAGACGAAAAATTCACAGTTCGTCCATTGCTTTTTGGGGGCTTGTCTGCTACAATAATATTGTATAAGTATGCGAAGAAAGGGGTGCTACTGATGAAGAAAAACAAGCTGGTTGCGCCTGTTTTGAAATGGGTCGGTGGAAAAAGGCAACTAATAGAAACATTTACGCCCCTTTTACCGAATAGAATAACATCATACTGCGAACCATTTGTAGGCGGTGGGGCTGTGCTTTTTCATTTGCAGCCGAATACTGCCTATGTTAATGATATAAACAGCGATTTAATATGTGTATACACCGTTATCCGCGATAGTGTAGAAGAACTGATTGAAGAATTGAAGCAGTATAAGAATGAATCAGATTTCTTTTACGCCGTCCGGGATTGGGATAGAAACCCGGACAAATATGCTTCATTGACCGAGGTGCAAAAAGCGGCTCGTATATTATACTTGAACAAAACGTGCTATAACGGATTGTACCGCGTAAATAATGCAGGTGAATTTAATTCTCCTTTCGGAAATTATAAAAACCCGAATATCGTAAATGAACCTGTTCTCCGTGCGGTCAATGCTTATTTTAATTCTGCAACAATTCATTTTTCTTCGGTGGATTATGCGGAAATATTGGGGACGATAAAAAAAGGAACTTTTGTATATTTAGACCCGCCGTATGACCCCGTTTCTGAAACTGCAAGTTTTACGGGGTATTCAAAAGGAGGATTTTCAAAACAGGACCAAATAAGACTGCGTGAATGTTGTGATGAACTGGATAAACGCGGAATTAAATTCATGCTCTCTAATTCTGCAACTGCTTTTATTATGGAACAGTATTCAGCTTACAATATTACTACTGTTCAAGCTAAACGTGCAATAAATTCCGTTGCAAGTAAGCGCGGCGACGTTGATGAAGTGGTGGTGAGAAACTATGAGTAGTACAGGCTTAAATGATAAAGCGTGGGGACAGTTATTTGAAAAATATGATATTTTACATCATGTAGAAACGGACGGATTTTTCAATATATCTGCTGCACAGATAAAAGAATTCCGTGAACCACGTTTAATGGCCAAGTTTGACCACACAGTAAATTTGCCGGAACTTTTTGCAAAAAACAAGCTGGCCATTCTTCCTATAACTCGTGGTGATTATGTTATCTCACACTTTGACGCATACCATAGTTTTGAAGAGAATAATTCACCCATTACACAGGTTCCATTGCCGTCTTACATACAAAGTTTAGATTGCAACAACATCCCAAGCGAAGCAATCGCATTGAATTGTGCTGTTGCAGCAGGTATTATCGCCGATTTCATGGAAGATAGCAATATTGTTGCCACTGTTTCCGGGCGAATGGGGTCAGGAGATTTTTCATTTTTTATTGGAGATACAATAAATGGCGGTACCCGGCAGGTTAATGTTAGCAATTCCCAGATTGAAATTGATGCAGCATATGAGGGGATCGACAGTCTGGCATTGTTTGAAGCAAAGCGGGATTTGTCAGAGGACTTTTTGATTAGGCAATTATACTACCCGTTTCGTGTATGGCAAGGCCGTATAACAAAACCCGTCAGGCCGATTTTCCTTGTATATTCTAATGGTATATACAGGCTGTATGAATATGCTTTTGAAGATGAGCAAAATTACAGTTCATTAAAGATGATTAAACAGCGGAATTATTCTGTTGAGGATACCGCAATTTCTGTGTCAGATATTCAAAATGTATTGGATTCTGTTCAAGTGGTGGAAGAACCAAAAATTCCTTTCCCACAAGCGGACAAGTTTGAACGTGTCATCAATTTGTGCGAATTAGTTTGCGAACACAGGTTGAGCCGCTCTAATGTTACGGAACAGTATGATTTTGATTCGCGTCAGACAAATTATTATACAGACGCAGCTCGTTATTTGGGTCTACTGGAAAAAGAAACAGAGGGAAGGACGCCCGTTTATTCGATTAGCACAACAGGAAGAAAAATTCTTGCCTTAAATTATAAGCAACGTCAACTTGCGCTTTGCAGTTGTATTTTGTCCCACGGTGCTTTCAACAAAGCGTTGCGGTTATATTTCCGCTGTGGAGTTATGCCGCCGATGAATGATATTGTTTCAGTTATGAAAGAATCCGGGCTGTATAAAGTAAATAGTGATGAAACTTTCAGACGCCGTGCTTCCAGCATAAAAGGCTGGCTAAACTGGATTGTTTCACTGATAAATGAATAAGGGCGTATTGTGAGAGAACAGAGGACATTACAGAAACGGGCGAAAACCTCGCTATGCTTGCCCGCATGGACGCAGGGAAACCCGTGCTTGCCGTTGCCCTAAATGCGGGAAAGAGTTACAGCGGCCGCCCTGCGTTGTCACGGGTGGACAATACTACGCCTATTTGCCCAGACTGTGGCACCCGTGAAGCGCTGGACGCAATCGGAATGGTCGCAGAGGAACAGGAAGAAATTATTGTAGAAATTCATAAGCATATGTGATTTTCCGTTATTCTTTCCGCTTGCAGTACAGCGTCAGGTCTGTTTTGTACCCCTCAAAGGTATCAATGCGGACAATCTCATATTGCAGGTCAATGAAACTGAAAACGGATTATCATGGCTTTTTGCGGTTTGTATTCGTTATACGGATATAGACGGATTAAAGGTATTGCTTAAAGGAAAGTATCTTTGTGCTGACTGTATTGAAGAAAACAGAAAAAGCACTTTGGAGACGCTGGTCGATAAAGCTAAAACCGAGTATGGTGGAAACCCACAATTCACGGTACAGTTTATCGTTGTATCAGGTATTTTACAATGGGATTATCAAATTCATATACCGTTATTTTAACCCCCATCTATTGACGGGGGTTGTCCGCTTTTATTTATCTGAAGAATTTTTTAAAGATTTCCGCAAGCTTGAACGAGTATGTTATTTCATCGCTTACTGCATCGACTGAATTCTTGTCGCTTGATGCTACAGTTGTGAATTGTGGAAAGAGAAAGGTTTCCTTTTGCGGATAGGCAAGGCTTGCGCCTAATGCGGCGGAGAGCAAAATTGCCGCTAAAAATCCCAGAGTGATTGATAATTTTAATTTAGTCATTTTAAATACCTCCAGATGTAGTTTTTCAATTAGAGTATGGGAGGATTTTAAAAAAATATTCAGCGTATTTTTTTAAAATACAAAAATCATAAGTGCATTATAAAAGGGAATTGGATAAAAAAAGCGAAAGGGTCATAGCAATATGTATTTGAAAGGGGGGTGATGTTTGTGCAGAGAACGTACAGTGATGAAATTTATACAATTGCGCAAATACAAGCTTTTTTGAAGCCTGTGTTTGAAAACTATGATGTGAAAAAAGCTGTGCTTTTTGGTTCATATGCGAAGGGTATTGCGGATGAAAAAAGCGATGTGGATATTCTCGTTGACAGCGGTCTGCGTGGACTTCACTTTTTCGGTTTGCTTGAAGATGTTGTTGAATCGCTGAATAAATATGTGGATTTGATTGATGTTATTGAAATACGCAGAGGCTCAGATATTGAAAAGGACATAGAAAGGAGAGGGATTGTAATTTATGAAAAATCGTGATCGATATAACGAGTAAAAAAACCGCTTTAGGGTGCTCTTTGATGTTACTCATATTTTCAAAGCTGTTTTTCTCAAGGAAATCATACATGAGCCAAAGGCAAATTCTAACATCATGCTTGATTGTTTGGCTTCTCTTGATAAATTGTTACAAATCATTTACTAAAATTGATTTTCGTGCATGAACCAAAATAGATATTGACAAAGCTTATGTTTAGTGATATAATATAAAACAAGAAAGCAAGTATACCTCAAATAAAAGGAGGCAGCCATGAACCAATATAAACCAATCCCAATCGGCGTTGAGGATTTCAAGGAAATCATCGACAAGGGAAGCTACTATGTAGACAAAACCAAAATGATTCAAGAGCTTTTGGATAACAGTGCAAAGGTCTACCTTTTCACCCGTCCCAGACGCTTCGGCAAAACACTGAACATCAGTATGCTTCAACGCTTTTTTGAGAAAACAGATGAGGATAATTCATATCTTTTTGACGGATTAAACATCTCAAAAGCAGGAGAGAAATATATGTCTTATCAAGGACAGTATCCTGTAATTTCACTGTCGCTTAAGAGCATGAAGCAGCCGAGCTATGATTTAGCATTTTACTCTTTCCGATATATGATCAATAACGAATTTGGACGTCATAGAGAGCTTTTAGATTGTGATGCGCTAACACCAAAGCAGCGGGAAGCGTATGAAAGTATTTATAACGGCAAAGCAGAAAATGACGCTTATGTCAACGCTGTTCGCCTGCTCTCCGACTGCCTGTACGCCGCCTATCAAAAGAAAGTCATTATCCT
>JAJQCE010000021.1 GCA_021202895.1 Ruminococcus sp.
TAGACAAATTTGTTAGTATGGTTTAGTGAATATTTTTAAGCTTCTAAAGCTAATGCAGCAAGAGAAGCACTAAGCTTTAAAACAATGTCGTTGACTTTTTCGCTCAAATATTGTATAATATATATAACAGGACTTCCTGCACCTCTCATTCTTTTGATGTGTCCCAAGGAAGACGTCTTTACGGCGGTATCTGTTGTTCCGCACATAGTGCCGCCAAAAATATATCAAACTCGCTACGCCTCTGACAGTCTACAGGCTGATATGCGCAACCCAGCGAGACTTTTTCTCCCTTGATGCTTCTGTGTTCTATTTATTGATTTTTTTGGATTTGTGATATGTCATTCACAAAATTTTTACAGGGGGGGGTAAATTACTTGACAATATTTCGGCTTTGTGATATGATTATAATAAAAGTATGATGTCCCCGCCACTAAGGCGGCTGTAAGCAACATTTGTGCCATATGGTACTAATGTTGCTTACCAGACATTCTGACTTTGACTTGCGTCAAATCTAGCGGAGCTGGTAAGAACATGGTAAGAACATTAGTTTTATCCAAAAACGAATGTTCTTACAAGTTTCATCGGAAACAAAAGTTCTTACAAGTTCCGTGCGGAACAAAAGTTACTTACGCTCTGTACTTTAAGAAAGTAACTTTAGTTTTTCTACGAAAAACAAAAGTTCTTTCAATTGTACAGCGTTAGCAATTCAAGCTGGTACAAACCTGCGGTGTGGGTACAAACCTGCGGTGTGTACCCAAGCTTAGCTTGCCTTGCTCCGCTTTAAATGTAAACTATTTTCAAAGAAAGGTGAGAAATATGGATTTTTATGATTTTGCCAGTCAGCGCTGCTCGGTCAGATCTTATCAGGACAGAGAAATTGAGCTGCAGAAGCTCAAGGCTGTTTTGGAGGCAGGACGTATTGCGCCGTCAGGCTGTAATTTGCAGGCGCATAGACTGCTTGTCGTTCAGTCAGAGGAGGGTATTGAGAAAATGGCTCAGGCTGTGGTTAAGCCTGACGCATATACCGCAAAGGCTTTTATAATCGTCTGTATGGAAAAGGAGTCTGCATGGGTGCGTAAGTTTGACGAGCATAATATTTATGAGATTGACGCTTCGATTGTCACAACTTATATGATGCTTGAGGCTCAGTCGCAGGGACTTAATTCGCTATGGGTTTGCAGGTTTAAGCCTGATTTGCTAAAAGAGAGTTTTAATATTCCCGAAGCTTTTGTGCCTGTAAATATTCTTTGTCTGGGCTATGGAAACGACGAAGCGATTAAGCCTGCCGATCGTTATAAGACTGAGCGCAAACCGCTTGAGGAAACGGTTTGGTTTGAAAAGTTTGAATGATAATTTGGAGGAAAGAATATGGAAGCTATTAAAGTGGAGGGACTGACGAAGTATTATAAGGATACTGCGGCGGTTAAGGGCATTCCTTTTCAGTGCGGTAGGGTGAGCTTTTTGCCTTTTTAGGCGAAAACGTCGCAGGTAAATCCACAACTATAAATATGCTTTGTACAATATTGCAAAAGATCGGGGGAAACGCTTTTATTTCAGGCTGTGAGCTGGGTGTGCAGGACGATTTGATTCGCTCTAAAATCAGTATAGTTTTTCAAAATTCAGTGCTTGACCAGAAGCTTACCCTCAAGGAAAATCTGCTTATGCGAGGAAGCTATTATAGGCTGAAAAAGTGCAGACTATTAAAAGGCTTGAGCAGTTTCGGGAGCTTTTGAGCTTGAGGAGATTTGGAATAAGAGATATGAGGCTTTGTCAGGCGGGCAGAGAAGAAAGGTTGACGTACTAAGAGCTTTGCTTAACGAGCCTGAAATTTTGTTTTTGGACGAGCTTACAACGGGTCTTGATCCAAAGACTCGAAAGGTGATGTGGAAATTTTTTGACGAGCTTCGTCAAAAGCAGCATATGACGGTTTTTCTGACTACTCACTATATGGAGGAAACCAAGGACGACGACCATTTTAACGTGCACTTTTTAGGGTGCATCACTCACTTTCTTTTGCAAAACAGAGAGCTTGTCAAGGATTATGAGGTAATAAAGGGGAATATGGACGATGTGTTTTTAAATTTAGAAAATTGACTTTGATATTTCGGCAACTCCGATAAAGCCTTCTCAGATTATATTTTCCTATTTTCTTTCTGTAATTATTTGCGCATTTTTTATGACTGTGCTTATACTTGCCGTAGGACTAGTGCTTTATGTGCTTGCGGCTTCAGCGGTATTTACAATAGTGATGGTTATTCGTTATTCAAAAACCTACAAGAAAAAGTAAAGGGATGTTATTTATGAAAATAAAGCGTACTCTTATAACAGAGCAGGAAATTGAGCGTAAAATAAAGGAATACGGCAAGCTCATAAGCCGTGAATACGAGGGAAAAAATCTCCTCTTAATAGGGATACTAAAGGGTTCGTTTGTCTTTATGGCGGATTTATGCCGTGCGATTGACATTCCCGTCAGGGTGGATTTTTTGTCGGCATCAAGCTATTACAGCGGCATCTCCTCATCGGGAGAGGTGAAGATAAAGCTCGATATTTCGCAGGAGCGGGATTTGAGCGACACTCATGTTATTATTGCAGAGGATATTATCGACACTGGCAGGACGCTTAAGGATATTTCACAGCTTCTGAACCAAAGAAATCCGCTGTCGCTTAAGGTGGTGACGCTTCTTGACAAGCCAAGCCGCAGAGCGGTGAATTTTAATGCGGATTGGTCGCTTTTTACGATACCTGACGTCTTTGTAGTCGGCTTTGGTCTTGACTATGATGAAAACTATAGAAATCTTCCTTACATAGCGGAGCTTGAATAAAATTAACGGCGGTTTTGGTGAGAAAGCCGCTGATTTTTTGCGCATTAAACCAGACCTGTGCGCATATCTTTAATCAAACAAGCTATTTCAGGAGGGCTAAGTATGAGAAAATATATTCGTCATTTTGCGCTGATTGTAGGTTGTGCGCTGATTTTAAGCTCTTGCTCGAACAGTGCAGTGCAGGCAGGTGAAAGCCTTGATGAGGGACTTGCCAAGCCTGTAGTTGTCATAGATCCGGGTCACGGCGGCATGGACGGCGGCAGCGTTTCGGTGGACGGCACGCTTGAAAAAGGGATAAATCTTAGCGTTTCGCTAAAGCTTGCGGATATGCTTGAGCTTTTTGGTTATGAGGTTTTGCTTACACGCTCTACAGACGTTTCAATTCACGATGACGGCATAGAGGGCGTAAGGGAGCAAAAGCTTTCTGATATGGAAAATCGCCTGGAGCTTTTTAATACCAAGGACGCTGTGTGCGTTTCGGTGCATCAGAACCTTTATACTGATTCGTTTTACAGCGGTGCGCAGATGTTTTATTACAGACAAAGCAGCGAGAGCGAAAAGCTTGCCGAGTGCCTTAGAGTGCGGATTTGCTCTAATCTCCAGCCTGATAATGAACGTGAGCTAAAGCCGATTGACGATGAGCTTTATCTGCTCTGTAACTGCGAAAATCCTGCTGTAATGGCAGAATGTGGATTTTTGTCAAACCCAGATGAGGCAGCGTTGCTGGAGGACGATTATTACCAAACGCAGATGGCTTTCTCAATTATGTGCGGATTAAATGATTTTCATATCGAAAGTGGGAGAATTAGTGCGAAAAATGCAGAAAACAAGAGATAAATTGCTGTGATCCGCTGTGATTTGTTTGCGTTTTGTATAAATTTGTTGACTTTCATTTGAACTTGTAGTAAAATTATATATGAATAAAAGATGAATTGCTATAAGAAGATGGAATAAGGGAGTGTGAAAAAAGACAGCTTTACACGGAAATATTATTTCCTCTGATGAGAGTGTCGGAGGAGATACTTATTCGCTTGCCGATATGCACTTCGTTTTTTTTGGTCTATATATACTAATTTTAATTTCAAATTCATCTCTTCTAGTTAATTTGCACAAAAACATAGTGAGTGATTCTACAATTTGACTATTGACAAGGTCTTAGAAATGTGCTATAATAAAAAGATAATAAATCCTGTTAATAAATTCACCTGTTCGAGCGATTAAAATACCGCACGGACGGTGCTGATTAGTTTTATCGAAGAACAACCTTGAAACACAGTGTTTTTTAGAAGGGTGGTTGCTTTATTTTGAAAAATAAAAAGATTTTTGCATTTTTAACCGCAGCGGTTTTTGTAATAGAGCTTTTTACGGGCTTGCCGGAAGATGTTTTCGATGCGATTACGAAGGTGTTGTCTAATATAATTTCGACAACAACCACGGTGGATGCAGATGAAGAAACCTATACCGTTTCCATCGAGGCGGATTATTTAACTAATACATTGACGGCGGTCGTGACCGATTCCAGCGGCAGCGAAGTTGCGTTAGATGATGCGACTTATTCTTGGTATAAATCCGAAGATACGAGCGAATACTTGTCTGATGATTCCTCAAAAGCGGAACTAACGTATACGTCCTTGTCATCTGATACAGAAACCTATAACTTTAGCGATGATGATGAATCTTATTACTTTTGCGTGACTGTAACTAATACAGACAATAGTGCTATTGGCACTGCCTACAAGTACATTTCGACAGCTATCACAGGCACAAAAATTCAAAACGATATATATCGTGACAGTGTGTTCACAGCATTCTTGGTGAACTGCGAGGGTGATACTCTCTATTTTGACGATGGAAGTGACAAAACCACGTATAACAGTGAGGTAACTTATACTTGGTATCGCTACAAAACCGCTGCGACCACATACGTTTATACGGATGCGCCGACAGATACGATTATAAACGCCGGTGCTGAAGAAGCTGAGGAATCTAAAAATGAGAATACGCTGACACCCACGATGGGGACGACCTCCTATTATTACTATGTGACGGTTGACGTTGATGGTGATGATGAGGATGATTACACTTCCGACATCAGAATTGCAACCGTTTATGATGGCATTACGGTCGAAATCGAACAGGTAAAAGCAGACGGCAGCAACGACATTACGCTGAATATGATTGTCTATGACGACAACGGCGACATGATGATCGATGAGAATGGCGATTATTACTATAACGATGCTTACACCACAACTTGGTACAAGTCAAAGGAATATTTCGCCTCTACTGGGGACGGTACAACTGCGGATGAGGACAGCGAGGTCGAAACAAGTGCTGCAATTCCACTCGGCTATGCGGCGCAGGATTATTATGGCGTGTCGAACTATATGCGCGTTTCCAATGCGACATCTGGTACGGGCTACACAAATTCTATCACCGTATCGGGTGAAGAGGGCCGCTATTATTACGTGGACATCAACAAGAACAAAACCAACGGCACTGCCGAAGCGGGGGCGGATCCGGTCTTTGTGCGCAATTGTGCAAGCACGGTTGTGATTGAGGATCAGATCGCAACGGATGGTACGTTTGCGGCGGTTGTGTATGACGCGTCTGGCAATCAGATTGCCGATACAAGCAGCTATACCTACACCTGGTATGAAACGGTGTCGGGAACTTCAAAATATACTGACTCTAAGGATAAGACAAAGACTTCAGAAGACGGAAGATTCATTTCCTCCTATGACAACAATGTATACTATTCCGACTCAGGCAAGTTTACACGCAATAGTAATGCCACTACCAAGACATCTGAATATGGCGGCACTGAGGTAAGCAGTGAATATTACGATAAGGTTCGGGACAATTTCAGCGAAGAAATCCAGCTTGTGTCGGATGTTTTTGTAAATGCAGATTATGAGCTTGGCAAACACACCGAAAGTTCTAACGATGGCAGCACCTGCAATGTTGCAAAGGACGAGGGACAGCTGCGGTATTATTACGTGACAGTGAAAATAGATGATACTACAACCTACACCTCCTCATACAAATATGTCAAATACTCCAATCAGATTGAAAACGGTGGCTTTCAGGATTCCAGCAATAGTACCCAGTATGATGCTTCGCTTACGGCATATTGGCAGACAACCAATAAGGGATACAATGACAGTGCAAGCACGTATAACTTTGCTGAGTCGTACTATAAAATGCACCCACTGCTGGAAATTGCAACTTATACCAACAGTAACGCGTATGGAACCTATGGAAACTATTATTCCTATCCTGGGCTTTCATATGATAAGGAGAATATAGAAACGCAGACAGCGAGTGATAAATACCTCAGATTAAATTATGACGACGATTCTACAACGGATTACCTTTTTATTGCGAACCAGTTTTGTGAAATCAATTCCACCGACAACAACACGCTCTACCAGACGGTTATGACCGTACCCGATATGCCGCTTTACTGGTCGCTGACGCATCATGCAAGAACAAGTACCGCAAGCACCAGCAACGGAGGCGCAAAAACTCTCGTTACTAGCGCGACTCTATTTCAAGACGATGTAGGTGATGATGTAACATTGAGCAGTCTGGGTGTGACCAGTGCTAAGGTTTATGTCGTTGTCGATATCATGTATGTGGTCATTATGAACGAAACCGATGCGGAAAGCTTGTTGGCGAATGGCTCGACGCTGGCGGAGCAGCAGACCATATTAAACGAGATGATTTCGAGTATAACCTCAAACGTAACACCTCAGGTAAAACAGACCAGCGAGGATGGCATTTCCTATCTGGCGAGGTATGACTGCAATAGCTATACTTATAGCGAAACAGAATATAAAAACATCTCGGTATGGAGAGTGCAGACGGGTTCGACCAAGGTGGAGCTGACATTCGGTACATTTAGTAATACAGCTGATGATGATGCTGTTAAGGCGAATAGTGCGGCAGCTAATGCCGCAAACAATGAAGCTCTTTTTGAGTATTATGCAAAAACATACGGAACGGTAAAATCCTATAGCTACAGCTCAACAAACAACAGCAAAACCACCTATTATGCCACTTTCTACACCGAGTCGGAAACCTATGCAGACACCTATGATATTCCCGATGGGCAGTATGTTTCAAGATACTTCTTTGTGGCGGGAACTTCATCTAACTCGAGTGGTGCCTATAGTACAAATGGTCTTTCATTTGGCACGTATACGGATGATGAGGGAAACGAACAGACAATTAACGACTATAACGGATTAACAAGAGCAACAAACAGTGATAGTGCAGGTAACTTCATCGACAACGTTGTTTTCACGCAGCAGTTAGATGTTGAAGTAAATTATTGGCTATACGACAACGACAAGAAAACGTATGTCCTGCAAAGTGACGATACGGTAGAATCGAAGGCTATCCCCGGCAATACGGTAGCGGCTGATGCTGATACAGTGGAAAGCTACTATTCAAAGTATAAATTCGTCGGCAGCTATGTGAGCGTTGACGGCGGTGATGCGGATACCCCGTCAACGGAAACGCTTGATACGGCAACCTCGTTTAAGGCAGATGCCGAAAGCGCGCTTGTGCTTGATTTGTATTATACGCCGTACACGATAGAATTTACCAAGGAA
Source organism: Ruminococcus sp. (assembly GCA_021202895.1). Classification (GTDB taxonomy): domain Bacteria; phylum Bacillota; class Clostridia; order Oscillospirales; family Ruminococcaceae; genus YE71. The sequence continues at coordinate 7,442 of JAJQCE010000021.1, forward strand.
ATAACGGGTCTGCCCGACACGATGACCTATGCGAATTTTGAAGATAAGCTAACCGTTTCGATATATAGCTTGACAACTGATGAAACTACAGGTGAATACACACAGAGTGAGGAAGCCGTATTTAGTGATAAATTAGTTTATAGCAGTACTGAAAACGAAGATGGAACTACTACGCTTTCTCTCACATTGTCTACAGGTGCTGTTTTAGAAAAGGGTACATATCTGATAAGCGAAAAAACGGATATTTTGCTCACCGATGATTTTGACGGATGGTTTAGCGTGGATATGGCTGTGAGTCTAGGCGCATTGGAATACGATGAAGAACTCGGCGGCTTTATTTTGGTTGTAGATGAGGACGAGAACGGTATCGACAGCGATAGTGAAACAAGCAGCGATGCCGTTATAGAGGTTTTGATTTCAAACTCGTATAAGCCTGTTTCTGTCGAGTGCATAAAGAGCGTAATTTTCGGCAGTACTGATGTTGACGAAATAAATGAGGGGCTTACAGGAGAAGAAAACACCACAAGCACAAAGCTTAACTATAAATCACTTACCGAATATGATGATGAAAACTCGGTAGACGATACAGATTTAGACGATGAAGACCGTCTGGCGGTTTTGAGCGGCGACACGCTAACCTATCGCATGGCGCTTACCAGCACAGGAAATTCAAATAACGTTACAGTAGTTGACACCGTTCCCGAGGGCTGTACGCTGGTTAGCGGTTCGATAAAGATACTCCGTCAAAAGCGTTCAGAAAAGCAGGGAAGTCATTATGGAATTGTGGAAAATGTGCTTGATTCAAACGGTACAAGTGACTCGAAAACATGGATAAAATATGATACAGATGAAACGACCGAGCTTTATAAAATAACCTATGATTCGGTTTCTGGTAAAATCACATGGGAAATTTCGGAAATAAGCTTTTATGAGGCGTACTATGTCGAGTTTGAGGTGACGGTAGATCAGATAAAGGCAAGCTCTGTAAGTGAGCTTCTGACAAACGATGCCTACTGGAACTATCATTCAGGATTTATAAGCGAGTCAACTAACAATATTGAAATGGATATGGATGCTACGACTGGCACTGACACTACTACCTATACCGTAACGTATTCGGGTCTTTCAAACTACACCGTGACATGGTTAAAGGATACCCTGCCTGATGGATTTACTATTGACACAAGCACCATTGAGATAAACGATACGGCGTTAAGTGAGCTTACTGGGTACACCGTGATGTATTATAATTCAAGTGGAAATGAACTGACGGGAACGTATGAAGCAAGTGAGATTGCGACAATTTTGATAGTGCCCGATGGTAAAAATGCTACTGAAATAAGTAGTAATAGTGGCAAACTCACCTTGACATTTGAAGGTAAGCAAGACGAAAGCGATGATGTCCGCAACACAGCGGGAATCAAGTATGCTGCAACAAGCACTAGTGACAGCACCGTCTACAGTGCCGTAGTTTCGTATGGCGAGGGCACAACCAACCAGGTCGAAACGGATGTGACGCATCTATACTTTGAAATAGTCAAGAGCATTGATAATAAAAATGATTCTTCTCAGACATTTATGTTCAAGGTAGAGTATTATGCGGAGGATGCAGATGTTGAAAAAGACGAACCCACCAGCATAAGCTATGTTGATATTAACTGCACAAACGGCACAGGCAGCAGAATAGTTCAAACCGACAAGCGAGGAACCTATATCATAACAGAGGTGACAGACTGGTCGAATACGGATTATGATTTTGACAGCGTAAGCGTGACAACAAATGACACGGCTAATTATTTAACGTCCTCTGATTCAGATTCTGTTACAATAGTTTTGTTGAACAATGGGTATGGATTGACAACTAGCTCCACCACGGAAGTGGAAGACACTGCGTTTGCAACCTCTCTTGGCTTATTCGGTGCAAGCTCTTACGAAACCGCGACCTTCACCAACAACGAGAGTGAATACGCTTACATCTCAGGTCAGGCATATGCGAAGAATAAAATGACATCGTAAATCATAGGAATTTGAAAAACAGATTAAGGAGGAAAAATGAATAAATCAAAGGTTGTTGATGTAAAGGAAAAATCGCTTAAAACAAAAGTAATTGCGATTGCTATTACGGCGGTGGTTGTGATATTGCTGTTTGTGTCGTCGCTGGCTATTGTGCCAGCAGGCTCGACAGGAGTTGTTACTACGTTCGGAAAGGTTTCGGAAAATACATATTCGGAGGGCTTTCACTTGAAAATTCCATTTGCGCAGGACGTAGTTATAATTTCAAACAAGATTCAGGTTTATGAAACGGACGCAAGTGCGGTTTCAAACGATTTGCAGACTGTAAACTCAACTATTTCCGTGAACTTTCGGGTTAAAAACGACAGCTCGGCTTCTATATATAAAAATATAGGCTCTGATTATCAGACTGTGGTTCTTATGCCTGCGGTTCAGGAATCAATGAAAGCTATCACTGCAAAATACACAGCGGAGGAGCTTATCACTGAAAGAAACAGTGTGGGTGAAGAGATCAAAGAGCAGCTTTCTGAAAAGGTTTCAGATTACGGTATTCAGATAGAGAAAATCAATATTGTGAACTTTGAGTTTTCCGCAGAATTTAACGAAGCAATCGAGCAAAAGCAGGTTGCGGAGCAGAACAAGCTTAAGGCTGAAACGGAAAAGGAGCAGAAGATTATCGAGGCTGAAGCTGAGGCTGAGCAGATAACGATAAACGCTGAGGCAAATGCAGAAGCGACAAAGACTGAAGCTCAGGCTCAGGCAGAGGCTAATGAGCTGTTAAGTGAATCGCTTACGCAGTCGCTGGTGGATTATATGACAATTCAAAAGTGGGACGGCGAAATGCCGGAGGTTGCTTCGTCCGCTAATCCGATAATTGCGCTTGATATTACCGATGAAGAGTCTGACGCTGACGACAGTTCGTCTGAACAAACAGAAAGTGCGCAAGAGGATACTGAATAAAAATTAAAGCCGTGCAATTAAAAAATGTACGGCTTTTTGATTTTGCATTGTGGAAATTTAAGTGTGTAAAAATTGTGTATGTTATTTAAAATTTCATGAAAATGTGAAAAGAATACTTGCACATTGCACAAAAATGTGGTATCATTTAAACTAGAAAGCTTACGTGATAAATCTAAGCTTTTTGAAATATCATAAAACACGAAGGGATGGATTTTTTTATGGCAAACAGAATGATACTTAATGAAACCTCGTATTTTGGAGCTAATGCTATTGCGGAGATTCCAAACGAGATTAAAAAGCGCGGTTTTAAGAAAACGCTTGTGGTTACAGACCCCGATTTAGTTAAGTTCGGAGTAACTCAAAAGGTGACAAAGCTTCTTGAGGAGGCTTCTCAGCCCTATGAGATTTTTTCGGATGTAAAGGCTAACCCGTCTGTGGTTGTCGTCAAAAATGGAATTGCGGCTTTCAATGCGGCGCAGGCTGATTCGATTGTAGCTATCGGCGGCGGTTCGGCTATGGACACAGCTAAGGCTATTGGAATTATAATCGCAAACCCTGAATATTCCGATGTAGTTTCACTTGAGGGCGCAGTTGATACAGCTAATCCGTGCGTTCCGATAATTGCTGTTCCTACAACGGCAGGCACTGCTGCGGAGGTTACGATCAACTATGTTATTACCGATGAGGACAAAAAGCGCAAATTTGTCTGTGTAGATCCGCATGACATTCCTGTTGTGGCGGTAGTTGACAGCGAAATGATGTCGTCAATGCCAAAGGGCTTGACTGCTTCAACTGGTATGGATGCACTCACTCATGCAATTGAGGGATACACCACGCTTGCGGCATGGGAGCTTACAGATATGATGCACATTAAAGCGGTTGAGATTATCTCACGCTCGCTGAGAGCGGCTGTGAACAACGAGCCTAAGGGCAGAGAGGATATGGCTTTAGGTCAGTACATCGCAGGAATGGGCTTTTCAAATGTAGGACTTGGAGTTGTACACGGAATGGCGCACCCGCTTGGAGCCTTTTATGACACTCCTCATGGAATCGCAAACGCAGTTCTGCTGCCTTACGTAATGGCATACAACGCACCCTATACAGGCACAAAGTTTAAGGATATTGCCGAAGCTATGGGTGTAAACACCGAGGGTATGAACCAGGACGAATACAGAGCGGCTGCTGTTGAGGCTGTAAGGACGCTTTCAAAGGATGTGGGAATCCCTGAAAGGCTTCACGAGATAGGAGTTAAGGAGGAGGATCTTCCCGCACTTGCACAGTCGGCGTTTGACGATGTATGCACTGGCGGAAATCCAAGACCATGTACGGTTGAATCAATTCTTGAGCTTTACAAGACGGCATTCTAAAATAAAAATGAGAATGAGGGAAATTACAAAAATTTCCCTCATAATTTCAGACATGAAATATTGAAAACATACAGCTTGGCAAAGGAGAAATGTAGCGGCGCATAAGAGCGGTATAATTGTCAGGATCAACCTTGCCATTGGAAAGAACCTCATAAATCATTTTTCCTTCTCTGATACGCAGATTGGTAGGATTAAAGCCGTTTTTTATGTAAAATTCACGGCGATTTTTACGCTCGTCAAGGTTGGCAGCATTTGCTTCAATCGGCTCAATCGCCAGAAAAAGAGTGTAATCGGAATACTTTTTCTTGACCTGTTTAAGTGCGGCGCTTCCGAAGCCCTTATTACGCAGCTTGTCGCTTACAGCAAAATAAAATATGTAGCAAGCCGATTTGTAACATACAACGTACATAAGTCCCACCAATTTATCCTTGCAGTAGATTCCTAAAAAATCTACATAGCTTTTTTTGGCTTTGCTTGACAAAATCCAGAATGGCGCACGCTCATTGGCTGGAAACGCACGCAGGTAGAGCCTTTTGGCACGCTTGAAATCGTCTGAGCTTTTGTTGATTTTTTTTAAAACGACGTTCATTTTATTCTCCTTTTTTAACAAGCAAAATTTAAATCAGAGGTGATTATTCATTGAAAGTATTGATGATTAACGGCAGTCCGCACGCAAACGGCTCTACCTTTACCGCACTTAATGAAATGCGAAAGGTTTTTGAACTTAACGGCATTGAAACCGAGCTTATGCAAATCGGTTCAAGAGATATCAGGGGCTGTATTGCCTGTCAAAGCTGCGCCAAATTGGGCAAGTGTGTATTTGACGACGAGGTAAACAAAGCTGCGGTACTTTTTGAGCAAAGTGATGGATTGGTTGTAGGAAGTCCGGTTTACTACGCTTCGGCGAACGCGACGCTGATTGCGTTTTTGGACAGGCTATTTTACAGCACACATTTTGACAAGACGATGAAGGTCGGAGCGGCGTTAGCTTCCGCAAGGCGAGGCGGCATAACCGCAACGTATGACGAGCTTAACAAGTACTTTGCGATTGCAGGTATGCCGATAGCTTCAGGACAGTACTGGAACGGCATACATGGGAACAGCGCAGAGCAGGCGCAATCCGACCTTGAGGGATTGCAGATGATGCGAACGCTTGCAAAAAACATGAGCTTTTTAATTAAGAGCATAGCACTCGGAAAGGAAAGCTTCGGCTTGCCTAAAAAAGAGCCGTTTACACCTACAAATTTCATACGCTAAGAAAAATCAGAGCCGCTTTGTACGGCTCTTTTTTTATTTCGAGAACAAGCCTTTTTTTTCGTAAGGCTCATGCTTTGCGCCTGAAAATGTATAGCCTGATTTTGTGATAATCTCACCCAGCTTTTCGTCAGAAATATCCTCTTTAGAGATTATCACTGTTTCGTTTTTTGAATGTGAGGAGCTAACCCTTTTTACCTTTAGCTCGTTCCTTATCGTGTCGTTCACGTGCGCTTCGCACATTCCGCATGACATCCCTTCGACTGTAGCTGTAATTTTAAACATAATAATAATCCTTTCTTTGTTGTGGAGTTTGTCAACGGCAAACTCTAATAAGATTTCTTGCCCTGAACAAACCAAGTTTTCTTACAACAGACCCATGCAAAGTAAAAGCCTAAAAAAGCTGGGGGCTGTACAAAATATTTTTGTTATCAAAATATACCTGATTGATATATATTAAGTATAGCATATGAATGAAGCTTTGTCAAGAGGGTGAGAAAATTTTTATTATGGAATATAAGTCGAATTTCCCTGTCAGCTTTCATACTTCTGCTCCCCCTCACATATAATATACGAATAGGACAAAGCTTAGAGCATCAGCTTTATATAAAAGCAATGTTCTTGCAGATAAAGTAAGGAGCGAGATTAAAATGAAATATCCTACCTTTACATATCTAGGATTGGCAGGGGAGTATAAGCCTGCAAGGAGTATGATTACACTTTCTGACGACAGGGAGGTGCTTATTGAAAGCTGTAAAAGGATAGTTGAGTGCAATGATATAAAGTGCAGCGTGATTTCAGCAGGCTTTTTGGTGGAGGTCTGGGGGAGCGAGCTTAATATTTCTACCTTTTCAAACGGCAGTGCGCAGATTTGCGGCAAGGTTTCATCAATTTCAATTGAGAAAAAGGGACGAGGTGGTGTGCAGTGAGTGCCTTTTCTTTGCATTATAAATATCTTTGCCCATCAAGCGCAAGATTCTATGATAAAATGAGCAGTGCGCTTGTTGAAATGTATGGGATAACTCAAAGCGGAGATGAAATTTCCTTCGGGATTTCTTTTAGAAAAAGAAAAACAGCCGAGCAAATTATGAGCGATCTTGGCGGTAAATTTTGTATTGTTGGACGTGGATTTATCTGTTCGGCGGCTTTTAAGGCTAAAAAAAGACTGGGACTTTTTATCGGAGCGGCAGCTTGCATAGCGGCGATTTTGATTCTGCAAAGCTTTGTAGTAAACATTGAGGTGCTGACCGATGATGAGGAAATTCGCAGTCAGGTTATGAGTGTGCTTTATGATAATGGAATTGGCGTGGGAAGTTATATTCCAGATATCAGCTTGGTTAAGCTTGAACGTGAGTTAAAACAGCGGGCGGATTTGATTTCATGGGCAGGGATAAGCACGGCAGACAGCACGCTGATTATAGATGTGATCGAAAATATTGATGCGCAGGATTTTGCAAACGAGCGTATGCCGTCAAATTTAATTGCTTCTCACAGCGGAGTTATCGAGGATGTGGAGCTTTACAACGGACAGCTTGTAAAGACGATAGGCAGCGGCGTTGTCAAGGGTGAAACGATAGTGAGCGGAGAGGTGACAACTGAAAAAACTAAGGTTGTTGACGATGAGCTTGTTACGGTTGAGGAAACCAAGTATGTGCGCTCGATAGGTGCGGTTTACGGCACTTACACAGATACGCAGACCTTTGAGCAGAGCTATTTGGATACAAATATAGTAGTTTCTCCAGAAACCTTTACAAAGAAATGGCTGTGCGTTTTTAACGTAGATATACCGCTTTTTTTAACATCAGCAGACGGCTTTTATATGCAGCAAGAGGAATATTCGGCATTGGAGCTTTTGGGCGAGCAGACGCCTGTTGGGTTTAAAAGCGTAACCTACAATGAATACAGCTTTGAAAGGGTGCTGTATACGAAAGAGCAGGCGTTGGAGCAGTGCAAAGAGCTTATGAAAAACTATGAGGAAAATTTTTTGAGCGAATGTGAGATTAAATCAGTGCAGACTGACATTTCCTATGAGGATGATAAGGCGGTTTTAAATGTGAGCTGGGAGGTTTACGGATTGATGAGCAGAGAGTCACAGTTTTTTGCGCAAAAATAATAAAATTTTCTTGCAATTTGTATTGAAAAGTGATATAATAAAAGTGTAAGAGAAAACGGCGAGTGAGCTAATTTCTTTTGTGTTGTAAAAATAAAGCTTTTATGGAGAATTTAAAATATGGTTGAAAGAACGATTAGCGTTGACAGAATTGAAGATATGCTGAATATTTTCGGCAGCTATGATGAAAATATAATTGCTCTTCAAAAGGAGTATAACGTTTCAGTAGTGAACCACGGAGAGGATATTAAGATTACTGGCTTGCAGGAGAATGTTGATTCGGCTTACGAGGCGATAAAGACGCTGCTTACGCTTTCGCAAAAGGGCGAGAGGATAAATGAGCAGAATCTTTACTATGTCTTTTCACTTGTCGGAGAGGGATTGCAGAATGAGGTTCAGCAGCTTAGCGATGATGGAATTTGTATAACGCTTAAGGGCAAAATTGTCAAGCCTAAAACGCTCGGACAGAAAAAATATGTCGAGGCTATAAAAAAGAATACTGTGGTTTTGGGAGTAGGACCTGCTGGAACGGGAAAGACATACTTGGCTGTTGCGATGGCGGTTAAGGCGTTCAGAGCGCATGATGTGAGCAAGATTATTCTTACTCGTCCTGCGGTAGAGGCAGGAGAAAAGCTTGGCTTTCTGCCCGGTGATTTGCAGAACAAGGTAGACCCGTATTTAAGACCGCTGTATGATGCGCTCTTTGAAATGTTAGGACCTGAAACTTTTGCTAAACAGCAGGAGCGGGGCTGTATTGAGGTTGCGCCGCTTGCGTATATGAGGGGACGCACGCTTGACGACAGTTTCATAATTCTGGACGAGGCGCAGAATACTACTCCTGAACAGATGAAAATGTTTTTAACTAGACTGGGTTTTGGCTCAAAGATTGTGATCACGGGCGATATAACACAGATAGATCTTCCCGACAGCAAGCGTTCTGGGTTGATTGAAGCTATGAAGATTTTAAAAAATGTTGAGGATATATCTATAAATCGTTTCAGCGAAAAGGATGTTGTGCGTCACCATCTGGTGCAGGAGATTATCAAGGCGTACGAGAAATATTACGAAAGGAGCGGCGGGCATAAAAATGTGTAAAGTAAAGGTGCTTATTACAAATGATCAGGCAGAGATTAAAATTCCTACTGGGATTAGAATGCTTATAAGAAAGTGCTGTCATGCGGTTGTCGAGAGCGAGAAACTTGGACATGACGCAGAGGTTAGCGTGCTGCTTGTTAATGACAAAAAGATTCACGCTTTAAATTTGGAGCATAGAGGAATAGACCGCTCTACAGATGTACTGTCTTTTCCACTTGGTGAAAATGGCGTTTATGATGAGGACATTGACAACGGCGCATATTTACTGGGAGATATTGTCATTTCTCTTGAAACCGCATTAAAACAGTCTGAAATTTACGGTCATTCGCTGGAGCGTGAGGTGGGATTTTTAACTGTACATTCTATGCTGCATCTTTTGGGATACGATCACGAGCAAAGCTCGCTTGCAGAAAGAATTATGCGTGAAAAGGAGGAGGCTATTCTTACGAGTCTTGGCATTTCTCGTGACGAAACCTTTACAATTTCGGAGCATTCACACCAATGAAAAGATTTTTATTAGGTTTTAAGTATGCAGCTTGCGGAATTGTTATCTGTCTTAAGAGCGAAAGGAATATAAGAGTACATTTTTGCGCAGCGTTTTACGTGTTGCTTCTAATGCGATTTTATGAGCTTTCAAATGCCGAAATAGCTGCCGTGTATATTGTGATTGCTGTTGTGATTTCGCTTGAAGCGTTTAATTCCGCACTTGAATCGACGGTGGATTTGATTTCTCCGAATATAAATCCGCTTGCTAAAAAAGCAAAGGACGCCGCAGCGGGAGCGGTGCTGATTTCTGTGATAGGCGCAATAGCGGTTGGGCTTGCGGTTTTTGGAGATTTAGATAAATTAAAAGGAATATCTAAATATTTTTTTGAAAATTCTGTAGCTTGCGCATTGCTTATCATATCATTTTTTTGCTGGGTAGCTTTTATTTGTATGCCGACAAAAAAGAATATTAAATTAGAAAATCAAAAAGAAAAGGATAATAAACATGAGTGAAACAAAAAATGTATTTGTAACGATTTTAGGCAGACCGAACGTAGGAAAATCATCGCTTCTTAATGCGCTTGTCGGCGAAAAAATAGCGGCGGTTTCACCAAAACCACAGACCACGCGCACCTCGATCAGAGGCGTGCTGACAAAGGAAGAAACGCAGTATGTCTTCATAGATACGCCTGGCAGACACCAGGCGAAGAATAAGTTAGGAGAGCATATGATGAGAGCTGTAGATGATTCTCTTAAGGCTTCAGAGGTTGCTCTGCTTGTGGTAGACTGCACTAAAAAAGCGAATGAAGCTGAAGTTGCTCTTGCAAAGTCGCTTTCAAAGCACACTCACACAGCTTTAATTTTAAACAAAATAGACCTTTATAAAAATAAGAGCGAGCTTATGGCTAAAATAGAAGAATATTCTGCTCTGAGCGAGTTCGATGAAGTTATTCCGACTAGTATTCTGCTTAATGATGGTATCGATTTAGTTATGGAATACCTTAATAAAAATGCAGAGGTTGGTCTGCACTACTTTGACGATGAGAGCATCACAGACCAGCCTGAAAAGGTGCTCATGGCGGAGATTATTCGCGAGAAAGCTTTGCTTTGTCTTGACGATGAAATTCCACACGGTATCGCAGTGACAATTGATAGCATAAACGAACGTGACACCAGAAGCGGCGAACCTATTATGGATGTTGAAGCCACGCTTTATTGTGAGAGAGAATCACACAAAAAAATTATCATTGGAAAAAATGGTTCAATGATTAAAAAAATATCATCTGACGCAAGAATTGATCTTGAAAATTTTTTTCAGATAAAAGTCAACATTAATGTATGGATTAAAGTTAAAGAGGGTTGGAGAAACAAGGAAGCCCTGATTAAAAATTTTGGACTCTCATAAATTACCGCTGATATTATCCTCCTTTTTTGATACAATAGTTTTAGTTTTCGTAGGGAGGACTTAAGATGGTGGATGAGTATTGGAACGAATTTTTAAAGAGCGGCAGTGTTGACGATTATTTGAGATACGTAAGGAAGTTAAAAAATGTTAAATCTTAAGGGCTTGGTAATTGCGCAGAGTGATATTGGCGAAGCTGGCAGATTAATCACTCTGCTTACTGCTGAGATGGGGTGTGTAAGCGTTTATGTCAGAGCAGGACAAAAAAGCCGCACCGCTCGTCCGTCAACGCAGCTGTTTTCATATGCTGAATTTTCCCTAAGCTCAAAAGTTAATTCAAAAAACGAAATAAACTATTATTTTAACAGTGCAGAGCCGATCACTCTCTTTTACAACATCAGGCTGGATGCGAAAAGAACTGCTCTTGCCTGCTATTTTGCTGAAATTCTTAAGTATGTCGCATTAGGTGATGAAAATGCTGATGAGGTTATGCGACTTACGCTTAACACGCTTTACTTTCTTAACGAGGGAAATAGGAGTATAGAGCTTTTAAAAAGTATTTTTGAGCTAAGACTTATGTGTGAAACAGGTTTTCGACCTAATTTGATCGGCTGCGCTCATTGCTACAAGGCACTTGATGAAAGGATGCATTTTAATCTTAAATCAGGTCTTTTGGAATGCAATAACTGCGTTGAACACAGTGATAACCCCTATGATGTGGTACTTGATGAAACCATGCTCTACATAGTCAGATTTATAGCTTTAGTTGAATATGACAGACTTTTTAATTTTAGAATCAGCGATAAATATCAGCGGCAGCTTACCGATTTGTGTGAGTGCTACTGCGAATATTGCTGCTCAAAAAAATTTGACACTTTAAAATTTTATAGACTTATATAAGGAAGAAAAAATGGACGTACATTTGATAGATGAAAATAATGCTCTTAGTTTGGAGCTTCCGAAGGTTTTGGATATGCTTTCAGTTCACTGCACAAGTGATAGAGCAAAGACTTCAGCACGGCTGATAAAGCCATCGACAGATTTATACACTGTAAAAAACGAGATTTCAAAGACGCAGGCGGCACTTGAGATGTCTTGTAGCTATGGGACACCTGCCTTTTATAAAATTGACGGTGTGCAGGCGGCTTTAAAGCGTTTAAACGCAGGCTCGGTACTTTCACTTGGCGAGCTGATAGAAGTGCGAAAGCTGCTCAGTCAGATAAATTCGCTATGTGTATGGTATTCAAAATGTGAGGATAAGCCTGCTCAGCTTGGCTATCTTTTTGAAAGCCTGTATGAAAATAAATACTTAGAAAACAAGCTTGACACAGCGATTGTTGATGAAAACGAACTTAGCGACGACGCAAGCGCAAGCCTTGCCGCTATTCGCAGAAAAATCACCTCTGCTGGGCTTAAAATCAGACAGAGCTTAGAAAAGATGATAAAGTCGCCAAGTATCAATCGGTACCTTAGAGAAAACATAATTACAATGCGTGACGGCAGGTTTGTAGTGCCGGTCAAAAGCGAGCATAAAAATCAGATTCAAGGCTTTGTTCATGCTGCTTCGTCAAGCGGTTCAACGTTGTTTATCGAGCCTGCGGCAGTGGTTGAAGCTAACAACGACATAATGATTTTACAAGCGCAGGAGCTTGAGGAGATAAACCGTATTATAAAAGCTCTTTCCTATGAATGTGAGCAGATTAAGGAGCAGCTTGAATCAGGTTTTAAAGCAGTCTGCGCTCTGGACGTTTACTTTGCGAAGGCAAATCTTGCGGCTCAGATGAAAGCAAGTGTGCCTGAAATTAACGATGATGGTACAATTGTGCTTCGCAAAGCCAGACATCCTCTTATAGATCCTAAAAAGGTTGTGCCAATTGACGTAAGTTTAGGTGAAAGCTACGACACGCTGGTTATCACAGGACCTAACACGGGCGGAAAAACTGTGCTTCTCAAAACTGTTGGTCTGTTTACGCTTATGACCATGTGCGGGCTTTTAATTCCTGTAGCTGACGGCAGCAAAATCAGCGTATTTAAAAACATTTTGGTTTGTATTGGCGATTCACAGTCGATTGAAATGAGCTTGTCTACATTTTCAGCGCATATGAGTCAGGTCGCTGAAATTTTAAACAGGGCGGATTTTGAAAGCTTGGTACTGCTTGACGAGCTAGGTTCGGGAACTGACCCTGAAGAGGGAGCTTGTCTTGCAGTGGCGATTATAGAACAGCTTAAGGCACAGGGAGCTTATACAATAGCTACTACGCATTATCAGGAGCTTAAGCTGTATGCGCTTGAGGCTGATGGTGTGGAAAATGCGGCGTTTGACTTTGACGCTGAAACTCTCACACCTACCTACAAGCTTAATATCGGCACTCCAGGCAAGTCTAATGCATATGAAATTTCAAGCAAACTGGGACTTTCTGAACAGGTTATCAGCCGTGCGAGATCACTTGCGTCTGAGGAAAGCGTCAAGCTTGAAAACGTGCTTGAGAAGCTTGAGCAGGAAAGAAAACAGGCTGAACAGATGAAATTTGAAGCGGCACAGCTGAAAGCACAGGCGCAGCAGCTTAAAACGGAGCTTGAAGCGCAGACTAAAGAGCTTGAGGAGCGCAAGGAGTATGAGCTTGAAGAAGCAAGACGCGAGGCAAATGCGCTGTTAAGCAGGGTAGAGCGGCAGTCTGATGAGCTTGTTGAGGAGCTTGACAAGCTTAGAAAGCAAAAGAACGCTCAGGACTTTTCCGACAAAGCAGCAGATGCAAAGCGCAGGCAGAAGAAAGCGATAAATCAGATGTATCTTGATGCAAATCCCATTACGCAGAGCGATGACGGCTATCTGCTTCCAAGAGCGCTTAAAAAGGGTGACAGCGTTACGATTATGCCAAGCGGCAAGAGTGGTGTGGTGGTTGGCGAGCCTGATTCAAAGGGTAACTGTTTTGTGCAGTTAGGAGCGATGAAAACAAAGGTTGAGGTGACGAAGCTTCGCCTTAACGAGAGCAAAAAAGCTGACAAACCAAAAAAAGGTCATGTCAGTACAAGGGGCGTGCAGAGCCGTTCGCAGCGCAAAATTAGCCGTGAGATTGACATTCGCGGCTTAAACTGTGACGAAGGAATTTACGAGCTGGATTCGTTTATTGACGAAGCAGTGCTCTCAGGAGTCAGCGTAATTACGGTAATTCATGGGATAGGCACAGGAGTGCTTAAAAATGCCGTCCGTGCGCACCTGAAGCGTCATCCGAGCGTAAAAAGCAGCCGGAAAGGTTTGTACGGCGAGGGCGAGGACGGAGTAACGATTGTTGAACTTAAATAAACAGAAAGGAATTGATTATTATGACTGAAAGAATGAACGAATTAGGATTTAAAGAGGTTAATGTTAGAAATCTTGAATTAAATCCATTCAAGGCGATTGAAGAGCATTGGATGCTAGTTACGGCAGGCAATGAAAAGGAAAGCAACACTATGACTGCATCATGGGGCGGTATGGGCGTTATCTGGAACAAGAATGTTGCTGTGACGGTTATTCGTCCACAGAGATACACTAAAAAATTTGTTGACGCAGGCGAGCTTTTTACTCTGAGCTTTTACCCTGACGAGATGAAAAAGGTGCTTCAATACTGCGGAACAGTTTCAGGCGCAGGCTTAGGAAAAAATGAAAAGGCGAAAAACGCAGGCTTAACAGAGCTTTATCTTGACTCAACAGTAGCCTATGAGCAGGCAGAGCTGATTTTGGTCTGCAAAAAGCTGTACGAAGCGCAGATTAAGCCAGAGGCTTTTTTAGACAAATCGCTGATTGACAGCTGCTATCCGCAAAGCGATTTTCATCAGGCTTATGTTGGAGAGATTATTGCGGGTTATAGGAAATAGAGTTAGAGTAAAATTGCTTACAAGCTGTTGTAATGGCAGTGACAAACTTGTCTGGAAAGAAAGCTGCTCTCTTTTTAAAATTTTCTGGAGGGATTTCTGACTTATTTTACTTTGATGGATATTTTGATTAAGCAATAAAATAAAAAAGCTTATACAGTAAAAAGCACTTGGTAAAAAAAACAATACCAAGTGTTTTTTTGAATACAAATATATGATTACTTTTATCTCAAATTATATCACTAAAAGAAAAAATTTTCAATTGACTTTTTTGCTGAATTTTCATGTTGAATTTTGTATAATTTGCACAAAATGTATCAGTATTAAAAGTATTTGCACGCAAAAGCTTGTTTTTTTACAAATGATTTTATTAAAAAATTGGAATTATCATGGATATTCATCGTCAAAATTTTCGTCAAAATTAGGGTGTATACTAATTATTTAATTAAAGGAGGTATCGCTATGCGACGAGCAAAAAATATTTTTAAGAGAAAAGACGGACGATGGGAAGGGAGATATGCAGACGGTATTAAGGAAAACGGCAGAAAAAAATATGCTTCTGTTTATGCGAAAAGCTATAGTAAATGTTTGGAAAAGCTTGATAACGCAAGAAATAACGAAAACATTTCAAGTAAACCGATAACAGTATCACGCCTTTACAATGAGTGGCTGGAAAGCCGCAGGAAAAACATAAAGCAGTCAACCTTTGTAAATTATCAAGTGCTGTATCAAAATCACATTTCATCATTTTTTGGTTCAATGAGGGCTGAAGAGGTATCAGTTTTTGAAGTAAACCGATGGATAAATTCGCTTTTGGAAAACGGAAATAAAAAAAGCGGAGAAGGACTTTCTTCCAAAAGCGTTCAGGCAATTTTAATAATATTCAAGTCGATTTATGATTATGGTGAAAAGGTATATTCTATAAAAAATCCAACAAAAAATGTAGCTTTGCCTAAGCTTGATCAGACGGAAATAACGGTTTTTTCTACAGAAGAAATTTCGATGATAAAGGACAAGCTTTTTTGTGACGAGCCAAAAAGGCTTGGCATAGTACTGTGCCTTTTTACTGGCATGAGAATAGGTGAAATTTGTGCGTTAAAATGGGAGGATATTGATTTTGAAACACTGAGCGTTCATGTCAGCAAAACCTTGCAAAGAATAAAAAATACAGATGCAGATTTCCCGAAAACCGTTTTAATAATTGATGCGCCGAAAAGTGAAAAATCTAATCGTGAAATGCCGATTCCTACATTTATGATTTCAAAGCTTAATGAGCTTAAGGAGTATGCCGATAAAGATAATTTCTTTCTGACAAACAGCACTGTTCCTCTTGAACCTAGAAGCTACAGTATTCTTTACAGCTCATATCTTAAAGAACTTAATATCGAGTACAAAAGCTTTCATGTGCTCAGGCATACTTTCGCTACAGAATGTATCCGCTATGGAGTAGATGTAAAGTCAGTCAGCGAACTTTTAGGTCATTCAAGTGTGAAAATCACCTTGGAAAGATATGTGCATTCTGATATTGAAACTAAGCGCAGACAATTAGAAAAGCTATATGAAAATCTTTGATTTTCCGCTTGTTTTGTGGTGATTTTTATGGTCGCATTTCCTCTTAAACTCTTTATTTTTATGGGTTTGAGAGGGATTTTCTTTTAGTGATATAATATATGTAAGAAAAAAATTATTGAATAAAAACCAGTTTGAGTAAAATGTGAATAGCAAGATTATATTTATCAAAAAAAGGAGGTTGTTTTATGGCTATAGGAAAGAGCAAATCAAAATCACACATTAGAGGATTCAGACAAGGTGCGACTAATGAACATTTTATTCAAACTGCAAATGGACCTGTAGAATTATTGACAACAGATGAAATCACAAAAATGGATGTAGACGTAATTTTTGTACTTGATGTTACAAGTAGTATGTCACCAATAATTGAAAAATGTAAAAAGTTAATTAGGGAATTTGATGAATATTTGCTTGGCAAAATTATCGAAATGAATGGAAGATATTGTAGAGTCATAAGAGCGAAACTCATTACTTTCAGGGATTTTTATGTAGAAAAAAACGATTATGCTCTATATAGTTCAGATTTTTTTATTTTAGTTGAAAATAATTTTTCTAATGAAGATGGTAAAAAAGGATTGATTTCTGAACTCAATAAGCTTAAGGCTGTTGGTGGCGGTGATGCACCAGAATCCGCCTTAGAAGCTTTGTCTATTGCTATGAAATCAGATTGGACTTTGCCAGAAATCGATGTAAAAAATAGATATATTATAATTTTGTTTACGGATGCTGACGCCCACCCTTTAGAAAAAATAAATGAATGTTTGTATATACCTGATGGTTATCCAGAGGATGATGTTCCTAAAAGCTTAGAGGAGTTGATGGATGCTTTTGAATCTGATAAAAAAACTCGTAGTGGCTTTTGTTTTGGAGATAGCGAGGGTTTGTATAGTCCATCCTCAAGAAGACTTGTATTATTTTGTCCAAAAAATAATACTTGGAAAAAATGGGCTGAGGTAAGTACTGCAAATGTTACTTATATTGAAAATGATAATGGGGGTAAAGAGATAACTGAAGAAAAAATTGCAAAAGAGTTTTTTGCTTCAATAAAAAAATGATAAATAATAAAAGCTAAAAACATAATAGCAATGTTTAGTGTTAAAAAAATCAAATTATATTTTTTGGAGGTTTTTGCTATGAACGATAATAGAGTTTTACAATTTCTTGGGAGTAATTTTGGACGTGTATTAATGACTGTTTTTTTCACTATAATTATATGGGGAATAGAATATGCACTTATCTCTACAGAAAATGAGAATATTGCTTTGATTATTAGTGTTATTTGTTGTTTTTTTGGATGGAGAGCACTTAATAGAATACAACCAAGTATGTTTTTATGGATGAACTTTACGGGATGGATGATTTACTTTGTGGTCAAAGCTATCTTGGCTATTGCAGTAGGATTGTTTGTTGCTCCATATCAAATTGCAAAGGCAATTTCAAATATTTTTGGAGATTTTTCGGATGGAATGATGAATGATTGATTTCAAATCTTATATTGTTTTTAATTTATTTTAGAATCTAGTTATAATTACATTATGTCCTAATATATTACATAGAGACATTTTCGTATTCTGAAATTAGATTTAGTAAACTTCTTAATTATAAAAAAATCACCTAATTTTTTAT
>JAJQCE010000030.1 GCA_021202895.1 Ruminococcus sp.
TTTGCGAAGCAAAACTCTTAGGGTGGACTAACTAAGGTAGAAGTCTAAATATAGGTTAGTGTCCACCCAGTTGACCATAGTATGCGTCCTTGCCGTGCTTTCTCAGATAGTGCTTGTCTAGCAGAGCCTGACTCATTTCTCCTGCCTGTGGATTGAGTGCCAGAGTGTGAAAATTCATGAATGCGATTTCCTCGAGAACTACAGCATTGTGAACTGCGTCAAGCGCATCCGCTCCCCATGTAAACGGTCCGTGATTTTTTACAAGTACGGCAGGGATTTTAACAGCGTCTTTTCCCTCGAACGCTTCAATTATCACCTTTCCGGTTTCAGCTTCGTACTCGCCGCCGATTTCCTCAACGCTCATCTCCCTTGTGCAGGGAATTTCTCCATAGAAATAATCACCCTGCGTTGTTCCCATCGGCTTGATTCCTATGCCCGCCTGCGCAAACGACGTTGCCCAGCGTGAATGAGTGTGGACAATACCGCCTATGCCACCGAATTTGCGGTAAAGCTCAAGGTGCGTGGGCGTGTCGCTTGACGGACGGTATTTTCCCTCGATAACCTCTCCGCTTTCAAGGCTCACAGCCACCATATCCTCAGCCGCCATTCCTTCGTACGGTACGCCTGAAGGCTTGATGATAACCACACCGCTTTCACGATCAATCGCCGAAACATTTCCCCATGTGAAAGTCACAAGCCCATATTTAGGCAACGCAAGATTCGCCGCACAGACCTTTTCTTTAAGCTCCTCTAACATAATCTTCCTCCTAAAGCTTTTTAGCTAATAGTTAATTGAGTGTGGAGTTAGGAGTTTAATTAAAGCCACACTCCACACTTGAAGCTCCACACTTTTATCAGGTTTAACGAACAAAATTAAAAGCTAACGTCACAACCGAACACCTTAACTCCTAACTATTTTCAGCCCTTCCTTGTATCTTTTCAAAAATCTCTCAAACCCTGCCGAGCCAGCTTTGTCAGGAGTCAGGACCTTGCTTTCAAGCCCACCAAATACCTCGCTGTCCAGCCAGTCGGCAAGCTCCTTGCCGCTTGACTGAAGCATGTAAGCCGCAAGCAAAGCCATGCCCCAAGCCCCACCTTCACCAACAATACTAGGGGAGTTTGCGGAGCAAACTCGAGTACGAACATTCGCTTCATGAGAAGACAAGCCTATGTTTTCGTTCGTATCCTCTTCACCAGCAGTTGATAATGAAGCTGTCGGTGTGCCGAGTGCATCGGCTAGTAGCTGTTGTGCGGTGTCGGTGGATTTGAACATTCCTCCGTGGCAGTTGAAAATCTCTGCGGACTGACGTTCTGCGTCAGGGAGAAGCTTCATGCCGATTGCTAACGAGGCAAAGGCTGAATAAATCTGCGCTCTTGCAAAATTTTCAAAAGTAGGACGGCTGTCGGACGTGCGAAAATACATCGGTTCGCCTTTAGCGACCTTAACTACAGGCTCTGCGGAGAGGAAATTGTAGCAGGTTATTCCGCCGCAGTCGCTTTCTCCCTTTGCCGCCGCCTTGTAGAAAGCTTCGTAGAGTGTGTTTTTGTCTGCGTCTGCGCCGACACAGCCTGCAAAGCTGCCGAAGATATTTACCCATGCGTCAAGCTCCGAACAGCAGTTGTTGCAGTGAACCATAGCGCACGGCTTGCCGTCAGGAGTGGCGACTACATCAATTTCTTTGCAAACCCTTTCAAGCGGCTTTTTTAGAACCAGCATTGAAAATATGCTTGTCCCTGCCGAAATGTTTCCCGTTGAAGCTCTCACGGAATTTGTCGCCGTCATTCCCGTTCCTGCGTCCCCCTCAGGCGGACAAAGCGGCACACCTGCCTTGAGCGTGCCTGTAGGATCGAGATAGTTAGCACCGCTTTCTGTAAGCACACCTGCGCTCTTTCCTGCCAGAAGCACACTTGGAAAAAGCTCTCTGATGTCCTTGTTAAAGCCCTTGCACTTAAGCAGTGCGTTCATTTTTTCAGCCTTGTCACTGTCGTAATCATTCCCACTCACTGGAAAAATTCCAGACGCTTCACCTATTCCGACAATGCGCTTTCCCGTCAGAATAAAATGCACATATCCTGCAAGTGTGGTAACATGAGCAATTTTACCCACATAATCTTCCTCGTCAAGCACAGCCTGATACAAATGCGCCGCCGTCCAACGCTGTGGAATGTTAAATCCAAGTTCGCTTGTAAGAATGTCCGCAGCCCTTTCAGTGGTGGTGTTTCTCCATGTGCGAAATGGCGTGAGCAGTCTGTCGTTTTCATCAAAGGCAAGAAATCCGTGCATCATAGCAGAAATTCCTATCCCAGCAACACGTTCAAGCTTTATGCCGTACCTTTTCTTTACATCGCTCATAAGCTCTCCGACTGCGCATTGCAAGCCTTTTTGCACATCGTCAAGCGAGTATGTCCAGTATCCGTTTTCAAGCCTGTTTTCCCATTGACTGCTGCCCGAAGCTATCGGTGAAAGCTCCTCTCCGATAAGGCAAGCCTTTATTCTTGTAGAGCCAAGCTCAATCCCTAAACAGGCTCTGCCGTCCGCTATTGTCTTAACTGCGTTGATGTCCATTTTACCCACTCCTGAAATTGTAATTTTGTGTTGGCACAAATGAAAAGCTTTTGCACCTACTGTCAAAAAATATTGTAGCATACAAAATAAATAATGTCAATGCTTTTGTTTTAAAAAATTGGCGTACATCTGAAAGCTGACGGCAAGGGAATTGTAAACAATAAATGAATTTTCATTACCAGCCCTTGACTTGTATCTAACTTCAGGTTGTATAATAATATTAGATAATAAATATCTAAAAGGAGTTGTTTATATGCAAAATTTTGATTACATGACGCCGACAAGACTTGTTTTCGGCGAGGGAGCTATTTCTAAGCTTGAGGAGACTATGAAGCCGCTTGGAAAGCGTGTGCTTTTGACCTACGGTGGCGGAAGCATTAAGAAAATTGGACTTTATGATAAGGTGCTTGAACTGCTTGACGACTTTGAAATTTATGAGCTTAGTGATATTCAGCCTAATCCAAAGTACGATCCGAGCGTGCTTGACGGAGTTAAAATCTGCAAGGAAAAGAATATTGACGTTATCCTTGCGGTAGGCGGAGGAAGCGTGCTTGACTGCTCAAAGGCTATTGCGGCGGGAGCTAAGTATGACGGAGATGTGTGGGACTTGATTTCCTACAAAGCTTTTGCAAAGGATGCTCTGCCGATTGTGGACATTCTCACGCTTGCGGCTACGGGAAGCGAATACGACTGCGGCGGCGTAATTTCAAGAACCGAAACCAATGACAAAATCGGCTACATGGATTCTCACCTGTTCCCTGTATGTTCTTTTCTTGATCCGATCTATACTTTTACAGTGTCAAAGAAGCAGACGGCGGCAGGCTGTGCAGACGCTATGAATCACACCATTGAGCAATACTTTGTCGAGGATTCCACCCTTTTAAACGACGGCTTCTGCGAGGCTAATCTCAAGAGCCTGATGTATAATACTAAAATTGCGCTTGAACACCCTGACGACTACAGAGCAAGAGCGGAGCTTATGCTTTGCTGCACATACGGCTGTAACGGAATACTTTCTCTTGGAAACAGTGGCTCAGGCTGGCCCTGCCACGGTATAGAACACGCACTTAGCGCATATTACGACATCACTCACGGCGAGGGACTGGCAATTATCACGCCCAGATGGATGAAGCATATTCTTAATGAAAAAACTCTGCCCAGATTTATCAAGTACGGAATAAATGTTTTCGGAATCGACAGCAAGCTTGACGATATGGAAATAGCTGAAAGAGCAATTGCTGAAACCTACAGCTTCTTTGAATCAATCGGCATTCCCATGCACCTTAAGGATGTGGGAATTGACGAAAGCAGAATTGGCGAGATGGCACATCATATAGCTGTCAACGAGGGTCTTGAAAATGCCTATGTGCCTCTTGGCGAGGAGGATATATCACAGATTCTCACTGCGTCGCTCTAAGACAAACAAATAAAAAAGCCTGCGTTTTACTTCGCAGGCTTCGTTTTTTTAGTGTACATCATATGAAATTGCTTTAGAATATTCCAAAATACCACATTACCGCAAAGATTATCAAGCAGAGTGCCAAAACTCCCGTTGTAATCCAGAGTGAACGGCGGTTCGCCTTTTCCTTTTCCTTGCGCTTTTTGTACTCGTCAATCGCACTGCTTCCGTAATTTTTTCCGTTGGTGTTGGTTGAGAGCATATCGTCTATCTTGACGTTGCGGTATTTTTCCTCACGGGTGAGCTTTCTATTTACAAGTCCCTCTCTTGATGAAGCAAGCAGCTTCTCGTCAAACTTCTCCATGTTGATGTCGTCCATCTGTGCAGAGGTTCGTGACGGTCCGGCTAAATTGTCGTTTCTGTGCCTTGTGTCCACGCTCTTCATTGTTTCAGTACGCGTCTGATTGGACTTTAGCATCTCAATCATAGCGTCCGTGAATGCACTCTCGGTTTCCTCGTCAAAGGTGATGATCTCTTTCTTCGCCGCCTCTTCGACAACTTTTGTAAACTCCATCGAACGGTGGGTTTTCTGCACGTTGTTTTCAGCAGGCTTCGGAGCGTTCATGCTTAGGAACGGATTGCTTGTGCTGAAATCTGCTGCAGGCTTTGCTGGGCTTGTCTGAACAGCTTCTCCCTGCTGTGCCATCTGACTTCTGAAAGACCGTCTTGGCTTGGGAGCTTCTGTAGGCGCAGACTGCGGCACAGGTGCCGTTTGAGGCGCAGTCTGACTTGGCACAGTCGCTTGCGGTGCTGGTGTTGTATACGCAGGTGCAGTCTGAACAGGTGTTTGCTCAACAGGTGCAGGCGCAGGCTGTAGCTGAACCTCCTGCTGTGATTCGGCGGCTGCTCTCTCGGCAGCCTCTCTTTCAGCTTTAAGCTCCGCTCTGCTCTTAAGCTTGCGTTCAGGCTTTGGAGCTTCAACAGGCTTTGGAGTTTCAAAAGGCGCAGGCTTGAATGTCGTCTGCGGCTGTGGCTCGACAGCTTCTCTTTCGATCTGTGGCTCAAGCTCCTGAGCTTGCTCTGTAGGTTCAGAAACGCTTTGCTCTGTAGGCTCTTCAAGCTCTTCTTCAGCCTGAACTTCATCCTCGACAGGCTCGTCAACAATCGCTCCTGCATCAAGCGGCGCATTTGCCGACTCCGCAAAGGAGTTGCTCTCGGCAGCTTCTGTGTCGGTCGAGTAGGATTTCATTGTTCCCGTTGAGATGTCAAAATACTCATCGCCGTACTTAAGTGCAAGCTTAAGCTTAGGCTGAGGTTGTCCCGCTTCAGGAATATTTGCCTGAGGAATGTCAATATATTCAAATTGCTCGTTTATGTCTATAGAAGCCGCAATTAGAATTTCAGTGGCTGTGCGGCACTTCATAGAGCCTCTCACCATTTCTTTGAGCGGAAGAAGTATAATCTGACTAAAGGTGTCGTGGAAGGACTTAAGCACTGCAGGATCCGAATTTACCATATCACTTGGAAAACGGTCGTCAAAGTACTTAGCCCACTCATCAGGAGAAGAGTCAATCATTTTGTCTATGTATCCAGCAAGCAAAATCCACAGGTCACGCTCGTTAAGCTCACGGTCATTAATCACAAGCCACATATAGCAGCGCAAAAAACAATCATAGCAGCTTATGTCACGCAGATTAAGAAGTATATCGTCAATATTGAGCGATTCGCTAAATTCACTGTCAGCATACGCAAAGCAGCGGTAGCCAGTAGAAGCAAGCTTTGTGTGCGCCGCCTTGATTGACTGTGCCGTGCGTGTAAACGGAGGTAAGGAATCAAAATCATAAGGCGTTTTGTAGTCGCTTAAGCTACCTGATTCAGAAAGCTTCTGCATTTTTGAATAGGCATGTTCAATATCTTCTCCCGAAGCGTTTACGGGTATTCCTAAGATACGGAACGGATTGTAAGCAAACAGCTCGGTGGCCGTAACGCCAATGGATATGTTTGACATAGATTTGTCAACCCCCTTAATTTTCAATTTTTTTATTTATTTAAAATACTCAAAGAATCATAAAAACTCTATCAATAAAATTATAACAAATTTTGCTCGATTATATGTCAATAAACTATTAATTTAATATTATTAGATTATTAACTCAGAGCATAGCAAACAAATATCTAAAAAATAAATTTTTTATTAAATGTTCTGCGTATATGTTGCAAAATCTGTGTTGTTGGTGTATAATAGTAGTTAGGTATATTTGCGTACGTTTTTTGTGCTGTTTAAACAGCGAAAATTTCAGATAAGAATCAGAAAGGGGAGTTAAAATTATGGGATTGTTCAGTAAGAAGAAGCCTGCGGCTCAGGCACCTAAGGCAGAGCCTCAGAAAAAACCTGCGCAGACAGTTAATCCCGATGATATTTGGAATACTCCGAAAAAAACAGTTAAGGTTAAGGAATCTAAGTACGGTGATGAAACCGAAGAGGCTTTGACCGAACCGATTTCAATTGATCCTGATACCATAAAGAAAAAGATGGAGGCACTTGAGCGCGAGCTTGAGGAGCAGAAGAACAAGCCGCCCGCA
Organism: Ruminococcus sp.; assembly: GCA_021202895.1. Classification (GTDB taxonomy): domain Bacteria; phylum Bacillota; class Clostridia; order Oscillospirales; family Ruminococcaceae; genus YE71. The sequence continues at coordinate 6,549 of JAJQCE010000030.1, forward strand.
AGCTACGAGCCTATCACCTCTGTTGACGAGGAGGAGGTCGTTTCCGCTCAGACGAAATACGAGGAGCAGTATCTAATCGAGCATGAGAAATATCTCGCCTCTCACAAGGAGGATATTGTTTCAGCTAACGATGATGATGTCGAAAGCAAGATTACCGATATGGTTATTGAGCATGACAAAAGAGCCGAAGAGGAAAAGCTCAGCTTTGGAAATATAGAGGAAACCGATCCTGAGAAAATCGCAAGCGGCTTAAGCGAGCTTGGCGTTGCAAAGGACGTTACTCTTGACAAGGATTATAAAAACATTTCTGAGGTTGGAGCCGATGAGGTTGCCGAGAAGCTCAGTGGTTTAGGCGTCGCTAAGGATGTTACACTTGACAAGGATTACAAGAACATCGAGGAGATTTCCGCTGAGGATACCGAGGCTGTGACTAAGGAATTTATTGAAAAGTACGATAAAAAGGAATCGTAAAATTTCTACATATTTTTAACGTTTGGAGCGATTTTTTTATGTTGATAAATACAGATAATCCAATTATCAAATATTCCGACAAGGGAAAGCCGTTTCCGTACGACAAGCTTTTTTTTGCGACCATCGAGCCGTATATTCTCGAGTTTAAAAACGCCAGATTAGAAAAGCTTACCGAAGAGGACGCCGCAAGATGTCTTGCCAGAATCTTTAAAAAAATGGAGGTCAACGGAGTTCCCGTTTTGGAATTTTTCAAAAAGGATTTGGATAAGTGGGACGACCTTGATCAGTATCACAGGACAATGAACCTTGCGAATTTAATTGCAAAGGATATATTCTGTTGCTTTGATAAGAACAGATATGATGAGAATGGCGAATTTGAAGTCTGCGACAGGTTTTACTGCATAGTCAAGGACGGAGAAAAGGACTACATCTATCTTGAGGAGTACGAAAAGGGTCTTATCGGCAAGAAGCATCTTACTGAGGAAGCGAAGTATTTCAAGCAGCTTATGGAATTTAACGAGGCGGGTATTCTGCCTAAGGAAAAAGACTGATTTAAAATGCGGACTTTTTTTCGTCCGCATTGTTTTTTAAAAAAGGAGATATTTAAAATGGTAGTTATTGAAATGCAAAACGGCGACAAGATTAAGATAGAGCTTTACCCCAACGCCGCACCTGTTACAGTTGAAAATTTTGAAAGGCTTGTAAGCGAAGGCTTCTATGACGGGCTTATCTTTCACCGTGTAATCGAGGGCTTTATGATTCAGGGCGGAGATCCGCAGGGTACTGGTATGGGCGGTGCTAAGGTCAAAATCAAGGGCGAATTTGCGGCTAACGGAGTGAATAATCCGATTAAGCACGAGCGTGGAGTTATCTCAATGGCTCGTTCGCAAATGCCAAATTCTGCTTCCTCGCAGTTCTTTATTGTCCATAAGGACGCACCGCATCTTGACGGTCAGTACGCCGCTTTCGGCAAGGTAGTCGAGGGAATGGAAACGGTTGATAAAATCGCTTCTGTAAGAACCGATTACATGGACAAGCCGATTGAGGATCAGGTTATGAAAAAGGTTACGATTGAATAAATAGAAAGAGCTAGAGCTGAGAACTTTAATCTCAGCTCTTTTTTTACTCTCAAACAGCCGAACAGTAAGTCCGAACAGCCTCAATAGCTTTTGCCAGAACGACAAAGTTCCCTCCTCTTCTTCGACTTCTTCAACCGTTTCAATTTCAATCGGGTCTGTTTTTATTACAAGCTGCAAAATGCTTGCCGCCACATTAGTTACAAATGAAATTTCTCCGAAAAAAGCGTTTGTGCAGATACATCTCAAAGCTGATTTTATATTTTTTCACCGTGTTTTACCACCCTTCTTTACTCTATTCTACTCCTGCGCTATGCGGTTTCCGATAGATTTGTGAATCTGTTCTGCTGCTTTTACACCGAAGCGATAGCGGGTATACTTCTTAAATTTATCGACCTTATGCCTAAAATTGACAAAGAGCGAACCGCCGCCAGCGTATCCCTTATTATTTCTTCTACTATACCCAACGCTCTTAAAGAACGGATAAACAGTGCCTGTGACACAGACTGAATTTTAACTTGACAAACGCTTTATAATGTGTTATAATAAAAGTAAGAGAAAAAATAATAAAGGGCATCTCTAAAGCTGGAAATATTCTCTGAAATATTATCTAAGGAAGTACACTTATGACTATAGATTTTCATTCACATATTCTCCCAGGTATTGACGATGGTTCAAGGAATGTAAAGGAATCTGTGCAGATTCTTGATAATATGGCAAAGGACGGAGTAGATATAGTTGTCGCCACACCTCATTTTTACTGTACTAAAACAAGCATACACCGTTTTTTGGACAGACGTGCCGATGCCTATGAGCGTTTAAAGCCTAATCTTAAGCCTGAGCATCCGAAGATTTTGCTCGGAGCAGAGGTTTTGTATAATTCCGCACTTGTAGGAAAAGAGGCACTTAAACGTTTAGCAATTGAAGGAACTAGCTTTTTGCTTTTGGAAATGCCGTATTCAAAGCTTGACGATGAAATAATAAACGGAGTGGACGTAATAGCAAGCGACCTTGACGTCAAGGTTATAGTCGCTCATATTGAACGCTATCTAAATTTTACTAGCTTTTCCTCGCTTGAACGACTTATGAATCTTGACGTTATGGGGCAGATAAATGCCGAGTCGCTTGTGCATATGCGTACCTGCTCAAGATGCGTAAGACTGATTAAAAAGGGCTATGTTCAGCTTTTGGGAACGGATATTCACCGTATCGACAGAGGCAACGCATATTACAGTGAGGGAACGAGCGTTATAAAGAAAAAAATCGGAAACGATTTTGCCGCTGAGATAGAACGTAACGGTAAAATGGTTTTGAAGGACAGGACGATTGACGAGATTGTTTATTGAGATACCGGCTAAGGTTCATAATAAATTTACATCTGTACATCTCTGTACAATTAAAATCACTTGACACAAAGCGACAAATTGTGTATAATAGAATTGTAACGATATATCGCCTTATCAAGAGCGGCGGAGGGACAGGTCCTGTGAAGCCCAGCAACCTGATGCGTATTAAGCGTGTAAAGGTGCTAATTCCTGCGGAATAATCCGATAGATGAGGATAATCTATTTAGCTTTGATAGATTCCAATGTGCTTCGGTTTTTGCGTCCGAAGCATTTTTTAAGGAGCTTTACGAAAACGTTTGTGGTAAGGCATTTTGTAAAGGAGATTTTTAAAATGGCAAAGCTGCTTTTTACCTCTGAATCTGTAACGGAGGGACATCCTGATAAAATTTGTGACTGCGTTTCGGACGCACTGCTTGACGCTATGCTTGAGCAGGATCCTTACTCACGCGTAGCCTGCGAAACGCTTACCACAACGGGCATGATTATGTGTATGGGAGAGATTACCACTAAGGCGCAGATTGATATTCCTACCATTGTGAGAGAGGTTGTCTGCGACATTGGATATACGAGTGATGAGTATGGAATTAACGGCAAGACCTGTTCGGTTTTTACAACGATAGACAAGCAATCGCCCGACATTGCGATGGGAGTAAACAATGCTCTTGAGGGCAGAACTGAAAATTTAGGCGACATAGGAGCTGGAGATCAGGGGATGATGTTCGGCTACGCCTGCAATGAAACCAAGGAGCTTATGCCGCTTGCCGCTTCGCTCGCACACAAGCTCGCAAAGCGTCTTACGGAGGTTAGAAAAAGTGGAGAGCTTAGCTATCTTCGTCCAGATGGAAAAACTCAGGTTACGGTGGAGTACGGCACTGACGGCAAGCCTAAGAGAATTGACGCAGTTGTAGTCAGCGCACAGCACGACCCTGACGTCACTCTTGAGAAAATAAGAGAGGATATAATTGAAAGGGTAATATATACGGTTATCGATAAGAATATGCTTGATGATGAAACGCATATTTATGTCAATCCGACAGGCAGATTTGTAATCGGCGGACCGCAGGGCGACAGCGGTCTTACGGGCAGAAAAATTATTGTTGACACGTATGGTTCAATGGGAAGGCATGGCGGCGGATGCTTTTCAGGAAAGGATCCGACAAAGGTTGACCGCTCGGCGGCATATGCCGCAAGGAAGGTGGCTAAGAACATAGTTGCGGCTTCTCTTGCTGACAAGTGCGAGGTTCAGCTTGCATATGCGATAGGGGTAGCAAAGCCTGTGTCGGTTATGGTTGACACCTTCGGCACAGGAAAGGCTGACGATGCACTGCTTGCTCAGGCGGTTAAGAAGGTGTTTGATCTGCGCCCGGCCGCAATTATCGAGGAGCTTGATCTGAGAAAACCTCAGTACAGACAGCTTGCGGCTTATGGGCATATGGGCAGAGAGGACTTAGGTGTCAAGTGGGAGCTTACCGACAAGACTGATGTTCTGGTTAATGCGGTTAAGGAGCTTTCATGAGACTGCTGCTTGTAGGAGATGTAGTCGGAGAATCGGGACTTGAAATTTTAGAACGCAGGCTTTATAAGATAAAAAAAGATTATCACATAGATTTTACAGTTATAAACGGAGAAAATTCGGCGGTGGGTAACGGTATAAATCGTCAGTCCTACCAACGGCTTCTTCAGCTCGGCGCAGACGTTGTTACAGGCGGAAACCACTCGTTCGGTCAACAGGGTTCAGAACAGCTTCATGATGAGAGCGAATTTTTGCTAAGACCTGCAAACTATCCGAATGGCGTTTTGGGAAAAGGCGTTTACGTGGCGGATTTGTTTTCCGCAAAAATCGCTGTGGTAAATCTGATGGGGACGCTCAACCTTGAACCGATAGACAATCCATTTTTTAAAGCCGATGAGATTTTAAGCGAGCTTGATACGCCGAATATTTTCGTAGATTTTCATGCTGAGGCTACGTCTGAAAAAAAGGCTATGGGACACTATCTTGCAGGAAGAGCTACCGCTGTTTTAGGAACTCACACTCATGTTCAGACGGCTGATGAAATCATTTTAAAGGAGCATACGGCATATATTACCGATGTGGGAATGTGCGGAGCTCAGCTTTCGGTTATCGGAGTGAATACCGAGCTTGCGATAAAAAAGCTGAAATACCATCTTCCCGTCAGATTCAAAGTAAGCGAAAATCCGCCATTTATTAACGCGGTTGTAATAGATTTCAATGAAAATTTGGGCAAAGCGCATAAAATTGAACGCTTAATTATGAGATAATTGACAAAAAAATATTTTACTATTGCAAAACATTATAAAATGTTGTATAATAAAAATACAGACAGTTCAGGCGTAGATGTGTGTAAAAAATTACATTGGATAATTTTCATAGTATGATAATTCAAACAGCAAAGAGCATCGGATGATTTTTTGCACAGCTGTAAACGTTGTCTTATAAGTAAAGCTCTGAAAATTCAAGGTCAGTAATCGGAGCAGCTTAAATTTTTTTACAAAATTCGTAAATGGTTTTTTGAAGTAAATACTTCTTCATACTTGGAGGTAACTAAAATGGAGATTTTAAAAGTATCGTCAAGATCTGTACCTAACTCAGTTGCAGGCGCAATTTCAGGAGTTGTAAGAGATCGAGGAGCAGTAGAGGTTCAGGCGGTAGGCGCCGGAGCCACCAATCAAGCCGTAAAAGCAATCGCAATCGCAAGGGGCTATCTTGCCCCTTTGGGGATAGATATGATATGTATACCTGCGTTTGCTAATGTCAATATTGACGGTGATGAAAGAACGGCAATTAAGCTTATATGTGAAGAAAGATAAAAATACGGCTGTGCAGACTGTCGGGCAATGTTTGAAATAAAGTGCGGCAGTCTGCACTCTTCAATATAGCTTTTTGAAGGGAAAAGGAAAAATGGAGATGGTAATAGCTTTTGAGCATACAAGCAAGTATTACGGAAATACTTTAGCGGCTACCGATGTGACGCTCAGCCTGTATAATTCTCGAATAGTGGAGCTTATCGGTTTAAATGGCAGCGGAAAAACTACACTTTTAAAGCTTGCAGCGGGGCTAATAAAGCCTGATGAGGGAAGTGTTGAAATTATCGGTTCAAAAGCAGGCACAAAAACAAAGCGTCTTGTAAGCTTTCTCTCTGACAGGCACTTTCTTGCTTCGGACAGCAGTGCTTTGCAGCTGATGAAGCTTTATTCGGATTTTTATGATGATTTTGACAAAAGGGAAGCGCTTGAATCGCTTTCAGATTTGAGCATTGACATTAACAAAAAGCTTGTGCTTATGTCAAATGAAATGAAAAGAAAGGTCGAGCTTGCGCTAGTGCTTGCAAGAGAGACTCCGATATATCTGCTTGACGAGCCGTTTAAGGAGCTTGACTCGGCGGCAATTGATTATGTAAAAATGCTGATTGAAAAAAAGCATGACGCTTCGCTTGTTGTGATAGCCTCAGGAAATTCGTCAAAGCTTGAGAATTTTGCTGACGATGTTTTGTGGCTTCAAAACGGCACGGTTCGTGCGTATGAGTCCTATAAAAGCTTTGTCGAAAAAGCAGGCAAAGGACTGGATGAGTTTTTTAGGGAGGTGTACAAATGCTCGGAAAGCTGACAGTAAACAACCTGAAACGCACATTTAAATATATCGTTCCTTTGTTTACAATTATTGCGGTTTTTACTTGCTTCGGCAATCAGATATTTGAATTTGTAGCATCAACTACGCTGTGGGACAACATGTCACTTGTCATCGTTTATTTTTCCTCTTACTTTTTCAGCACAATTAAGAAGTTGTTTATTGCAGTCCTTATCGGTGCGGGTGTTTTCACCTTTTATAATGATTTTTATGGGGAAGATAAGGGATTTATGGCTATGCTCCCTGCAAAGCCCTCAAAGCATATACTGAGCAAGACTTTTTGTACCGTGTTCTGGTACTTTATAATGGACATTTATTTTGTGCTTTTAAATGTCCTTGTCCATCAGACAGATGAAGCAGATCAAATTTATTCTTCGGACTTTGCACTTGATACCTCTTCGGGTAAGCTGATATTTATACTTGACCAGCTTGAAATTGTCCTCTTTGTGATTTTCGTTCAGCTTGCGCTCATGATGCTAATTTCATTTACGCATAATTTAATGAAAAAAAGCAAATGGTGCGGTGCTTTTGTATTTTTCTTTTTGGCAATGCTTGTGGCAGTGCTGACCGCTGCGGTTTATATTTTTGGATACATCGTGTCAAATCTTTTTCTTGAGTCCGATTACAGCGACCTTTTTCATATCTTTAAAATTATAATGCTTGCACTATCCTGTATTGCGGCTGTGGTTATAACCTCGTTTTGTATCGGCAGGCAGGAATTGCTGTGAGTAGATTTTTGAAAATTTTGTCGAAGCAAAATCGCAATTGTTTTAAAAAAAATCCATGATTTTTCATTGCAAAATAAAATATCCTGAAAGGAATGTTGAAGATGATTTCAAAATTAAAAATGCTTTCACGGCAGCTTGGTTTTATGCTTATTTCCTACAGTATCATGTTCCAGCCGATGTATGCCTGTGCAGACGACGATACTTCTATCGGAGTTGTGCTGGGCTTTCCTGTGGGCGCATTGGTTACAGGATTTATTTTAGTTAATATGAGCCGTACAAAGTCAAAGGCTACAAAGGCTGAAAAGTATATAAAGGGACAGCTTGAGCTAAATGAAAAGGGTGACCAGTTCTTAAGAAAAGAAATGCACAAAATAAGGATAAACAACGACTAGGGGAGAGAATCATGGCGGCAAATATTACATACAAATGCCCGACCTGTGGAGCGGAGCTTTACTGGACGGCTGACAAGAACTGCTTTGAGTGCGAATACTGCGGCGACAGCTTTTCACTTTCGCAGCTTGAGGATCTCAACCAAACGGCGCAGCCCGAGCAAAAGGCTGAGCGTCACGAGGAGGTTGAAGAGGGCGAATACACCTCGTCAAACGATGGTACAGTCGGCGACGACCTTGTTAAGTACACCTGCTCTCACTGCGGAGCGGAGATAGTGACCGACCGTGCGACTGCGGCTACGGTGTGCGTTTACTGCGGCAGTGCTGTTATTATGGGCGAGCAGATAACCGACGATTTCACTCCCGATTACATAATTCCGTTCAAGGTTGACAAGAGCAAGGTTATGGACGAGTTTAAAAGCTTCAGCAAGAAGCCTCTCACGCCTAAGGAATTTGACTGCGACAAGATTGTCGACAAGATGCAGGGCGTTTATATTCCGTTTTGGCTTTATTCTGGGAAATGTGACGGCGAATTTGACGGCGAGGGAATAAACATCAAAAAATGGCGCACGGGAAATTATGCGTATACCGAAAAGAGCTTTTTTGCAGTTCATAGAAAGGGAATTGTTAATTTTGACAAGGTTCCCGTTGACGCTTCGTCAAAGACTGAAAATGACGCTATGGATTCAATTGAACCGTTTGATTATTCACAGATGGTTGATTTTAACACAGCGTATCTTTCAGGATTTTTGGCTGAACGCTTTGACGAGGATTCGGACAAATGCTTTGCAAGGGCAAGAGAACGCATAGAGAACACAACCCTTGACGAGTTGAAAAAAAGCTGTGATTATGACGAGGTTAATTCACGTAGATACGATAAGAAAATCAAGCTTAGCGATGCTGAATATGCGCTTTTGCCGACATGGCTTTTGTACACGACATATAAGGACAAAAAGTACTTTTTTGCAATGAACGGTCAGACGGGAAAATTTATAGGGAACTTGCCTATTGACAAGGTTAAACTTGTGATTTACTCGCTTTTAGGCGGTATCGGCGGAAGCATTATAGGCGCAATATTAGGTATGTTCTGATGAGTATGACTGCACTTGCAACATCTGCTGTGGTATTGGTGACGGTGATAATAATTATAATTGCCGTTCGTCAGGCTGTAAAGGCGGTAAAAAGACAGCTCAGAAACGCTTCTAGTCTGATAAATCAGATTTCAGCCGTTACCGAGCAGACGCAGACGACTCCCCGCACAGTTTCAGGCAGCGAGGGAATGATGAAGGTTCGCCTGTCAAAGGATTTCCCTGAATTTAACGCAGATATAGCAAGGGAAATTGTCACAAACGCTCTTAGCGCATACTTTGCTTCGTTTAACGCTCACCGAGTTTCGGCTTCGCTTGAGGACTGCACGACAAACGCTTTTTTGGGAGAGCTGGAAATGGAGGTTTTGGCGGACAGCGTTTTTAAGGACGTGCGGATTCACAAGACTGTTATAAGCGACTACCGCAAAACAGGCGAAGAGGCTGTAATAACATGGCAGTCGGCAGTTGAATATTCAACCGACAAAATGGCTTTGGCACAATATGTTTATGAAACAAGGTACGTTTATTATTTAGCTGAAAATGCTCAGGGCGAAAATGAAAGCCTTATCTGTGAATACTGCGGTGCTCCGATAAAGAGCTTAGGCGAAAAGGTCTGCGAATACTGCGGCGCACAAATCAGCGCATCGGTTGAACGTACTTGGAAAATCAACAAGATAAAAAGAACTAGATAACTATAATAAAAGTGAAAGGGTTTGTTTGTATGGGACTAATTAAAATGTTTACTTCGGCGGTAGGTTCAAACCTGTCCGATCAGGTTGTTGAGTATTTCCGCTGTGACGGAATGAGTCAGGACACAATGTGCATTGCGGCGACAAAGGTTTTAAGAGGAAAGGCTGTAAACAACGGCACAAACGACTACATTTCAAGCGGTTCGACCTTTGACGTTGCGATAGGTCAGGCTGCGCTTTTGGTTGAGGACGGCAAGGTCTGGGATATGGTAGTAGCGCTTGACAATGAAGCGGCGGGACACTACAAGTACGACAGCGCAACCGCTCCGTCAATTTTAGGAAGCGGCTTTAAGGATCTGATGCCGTCAATCAAGGACATAGGAAATAGGTTTACCGCAGGCGGTCAGGCGACGCATACAATGCGCCTTGTCTATATAAATTTAAAGCCGTTGGTAAACAACAAAATCGGCTTCGGCAAGGTGCCTTTCCGCGATGGCGAGATGAATCTCAGCCTTAACGCACAGGGGCATGGTTCGTTTGAATTTAAGATTTTTGATCCAGGTGCATTCTATGAAAACTGTATCCACGACATCTCAAAGCCGTTTGCAAGAACAAGCGGCGATGGCGAACAGTTTATCAGTCAGATAAAGGCAGACATGAAGCCGAAGTTTGGAATTGCAATTTCAAAGCTTTCGGCAAAGAGGATTCCTTACGATCAGATTATCGCATACGCTGACGATCTTGCGGACGAGATGAACAAGGTACTTGACGACAAATGGACGCCTAAGGGAATACAGCTCACCTCTCTTTCTATTGAGCTTAATGTTGACGATGAATCAAAGGAGAGAATTGCAAAATTCCAAGAGGCTCGCACAGCAGGAAGCGATCCGAGTATGCTTTACGCTATGGACAGAATGTCAATTAACAAGGCTCGTGAATCAGCCGCTGAAAATACGGCTGGCGCAATGACGGGCTTTATGGGAATGGGCATGGCTGGCGGCGGCATGATGGGACAACCGATGGACTCGACCCTTTACAATCAGACAATGCAAAACAACATGGCACAGCAGCAAGCACAGCAAGCGTCCGCACCTGCTCCGACGCCTGTTCCCAGTGCGGATTCATGGACATGCGAATGTGGACAGACCAACACGGGCAAGTTCTGTCAGGGCTGCGGAAAAGCAAAGCCTGAGCCTAAGCCTGCCGCAAACTCATGGACGTGCGAATGTGGTGCGGTAAATGCGGGCAAATTCTGCATGGAGTGCGGAAAGCCTCAGCCGCAGAAGCCGCAGGGCTGGACGTGCAGCTGCGGTACTGTCAACAAAGGCAAGTTCTGCATGGAGTGCGGAGCTAAGAAGCCTGCTGACGAACCGCTTTACAAGTGCGACAAATGCGGCTGGGAGCCTGAGGATCCTAAGCACCCGCCGAAATTCTGTCCGCAGTGCGGCGACAAGTTTGACGAAAAAGACATTCAGTAAATTAAACTCCACAGCAAAGACAAAAAGTAACACATTTTTATCTTCTGCATAATCTGTAATATGAGCCGCTGCAAAGAGCTTAGGTTCGGCGCAAACGCTTAAATCTAGTTGTAAGGAGATTTTCTTTATGTGTGGAAATAACTGCTGCTGGTGGATTATCATTCTCGTAGTGTTGTTCTGCTGCTGCGGAAACGGCTGGGACGGCTGTGGCTGTGGTTGCGGCAACAACGGCTGCGGCTGCTAAGACCAGGCATCGCTTGGTTTAAGCGATTTGGTATAATTAAAATGCGGTTGGGAAATTGTCCCGACCGCATTTTTTTTATTCCTTTTGTTCCATAACGCTCATATATGCCGGACGGATAATCTTGCTCATTCCGACAAGTTCCTCAATTCTGTGAGCACTCCAGCCTACCACTCTTGCAATGGCAAAGAGCGGAGTATAAAGCTCTGTGGGAATACCTAGCATATCGTAAACAAAGCCGCTGTAAAAATCCACATTCGGACTTACGCCTTTAAATATATGGCGTTTTTGCGCTATAAGCTTTGGAGCAATCGTTTCTACATTTTTGTAAAGCGCCATATCCTTTTCTCTGCCCTTGGCGGCGGCAAGCTGTTCAACATAGGATTTAAGAACCCTTTCTCTTGGATCTGAAACTGAATAAATCGCATGACCCATGCCGTAAATCAAGCCTTTGCCGTCAAATGCTTCACCGTCAAGAATTTTCTTAAGATAGTCTTCAATTTCCTCCTCTTCCTGACTTGATGAAATATTTTCTCTGATGTTGTCCATCATATCCATAACCTTTATATTCGCACCGCCGTGCTTTGGACCTTTAAGCGACGACATAGCTGCGCTTATGGCGGAATAGGTGTCAGAGCCTGCGGAGGTTACAACTCTTGTGGTAAATGTAGAATTGTTTCCGCCGCCATGCTCCATGTGAAGCAAGAGAACAATATCAAGAATCTTTGCTTCAAGCTCGGTATATTCCATGTTCGGACGAAGCATTCTAAGGAAATTTTCTGCGGCTGAAAACCCCTCAAGAGGACGGTGAATGTACATACTTGCGTCCTTTTCATAGTGATTATAAGCGTGATAGCTGTATACTGCCAGCATAGGGAAAACAGAAATCAGCTTTATGCACTGGCGAATACTGTTGCTCACATCGCCGTTTACACAGTCGTCATAGGAAGCAAGCGTCAGTATGCTCTTTGTCATAGAATTCATTATATCAGCAGTAGGTGCTTTCATGATAACATCTCTTGTAAAGTTGACGGGAAGCTTGCAGCTTTCGTTCAGCACGTCTTTAAAAGCCGTAAGCTCATTCTCGTTCGGAAGTTCGCCGAATAGCAGCAGATAGGCTGTAGTTTCAAAGCCGAAATCCTTACCGGATTTCTTTATCAGAGAATTGACATTGTAGCCTCTGTACCAAAGCTCGCCGTCGCAGGGAATGCGCTTGCCGTCCTCTTCTTTAAAGGATACAATTTTAGAAATTCTGGTTAATCCCGTGAGTACGCCCTTTCCATTGTTATCTCTAAGTCCTCGATACACGCCGTATTTTGTAAAATCGCTGTCGGGGATTGTGTCGTTTAATCTGCAAAGCGAAAGCTTTTCAGAAGAATAATTTGACAGTTTGTCGTTTTTCATTTTGTTGCCTCTTTTCTTTTATTTTACGCATATTTATTTCTGTCGCTTTTTTGTTTATTCAGACACAATCTGCAATAGCTTTTTGTTCAGTCTGATATATTCTCTTGCGTCCTCTTCACCAAGCTGTTCAAGCGCATTAGCAAAAAATGCAAGATATTTTTCTCTGATTTGCATAATTAAAGCCCTGCCCTTGTCGCTTATTTTTATTATTGTCTTTCTGTTGTCGTTTGAATCAGGTATCCTTAAAATCAAGCCGTCCTTTTCAAGGTGATTCAAAAGCACGGCAACTCTTGCGCTGCTCAGAAAAAATTTCTCGCTTAGCTCCTTAGGATGCGCTTTATAATTGTGACTGCAAAGATACGTGAGTATCAGCATCTTGCTTTTTGTCAGCTGCGACATTTTTCTTTCATAAATCACCTGCTTTTTGCTGAAGATTAAATTCATAAGCTCATCGGCTAATTCGTAATACATTCTTGACACCCTAATAAAAATAGCTATCTTTGTTAGCAATTTTATTATAACATAAAAAGCTGTAGTAAGTCAAGTCTTATCACAGCTTTTCACATATATTTCATCATAGATTCATGATTTAAGCATATTCACTCTTCAAATTCAAAGCATTCTCCTGTAATATCATAAATATCATCAATCGGTATTCCTTTTTCATCTTCAAAAATCAAGAGCTTTTGATACTGGTCAATAGTGCGGAGCTTACCTGAATAGGTGTGATTTTCACCTCCCTGCTTAAGCTTGTCCTTTACAAAATATTCTACTTTTATTTCAGGCTCAGAGGAAATGCTTTCAAGCAGATAATTCAAGCGGGAATTAATCCTTCTCACTCTTTCCTCGTCTAGTTCTGGTTTTTGCTCTGTTGTGCGCCTGACCTCTTCCAGTGCGTCCTCATAGCCCGTCAGTGCGGCAAATGGAGCAAACTGTGCGGCTCGTGCCTGTCTTGACATTTGCGGATGCTTTGAAGAAATATGATGAGGAAGATCTATTATATCGTCATAGTTTTTTTCACTATCTTTCATCTTTAGCTCCTTTCCTTGTAATTGTCATCTTGCTTTTATTATATCCGAAAAGATAAAATTTGTCAAGCTAAAAAATAGCAAAACCGACAACAAATTTTGCTGCTGGTTTTACATAATATTTTAGGGGGAGGTGAAAATTGAAATTTTAAGCCGTATGCAGTGCGTCAATAGGCTGAAGCTTTGAAGCCTTTGCAGCAGGGTAGCTTCCGAAGCCTATTCCTATTACTGTGCAAAAAGCAATTGCCGCCGCTGCAACAGCAGTGTTTATTGTAACCGCAGAGTCGGCAAAATAGTTGTAGCCTTTGATGGTGAGTACTGAAAGCAAAAGTCCGAGAACACCGCCTAACACTGACAGTATGCAGGCTTCACATAGAAATTGTGTGAGAATGTGACTGCGCTTTGCTCCGATTGCTTTTCTTATACCTATTTCCCGCGTGCGCTCTGTTACCGAAACAAGCATGATGTTCATTATTCCGATTCCGCCTACGATAAGCGATATAGCCGCAATTCCTCCAAGCAAAAGACTAAGCGTTGAGTTTACGTCCTCCATCGTGTCAAGCACGTCCGACTGATTATTTACCGAAAGGCGTCCTCATCGCTTGTCAGCCTGTAGAGGTAGTTTTCAATGTAGGAAACTGCGGATTCTACAGTATCAGAGCTTGTTGATTTCGCATAGAAGGTTGTAACTGCGGAGCTTCCCGTCACCTTTGCGGCGGTAGAGTAGGGGATTAAAACAGACGAGTTGTCAGAGCCTGTAAGACTGCTGCCTTCCTCTTCTAAAACTCCTATGACGGTATAAATCTGATCGTCAACCGTTATTGTGCCGCCTACTGCGTCCCATGTTCCGAAAAGATCCGTTGCCACATCAGTTCCTATAACGGCAACCTTTGTAGAGTATTCATCGTCTGAAGCACGGACTATTCTGCCGCTTTGAATTGCAATATCTGTTGTGTTAAAATAGCTTTGCGTGACGCCCTTTATTGAATAGGACGAGGAGGTAGAATTTTTCTTGACTGTAAGCGTTGTTGTAATTATCGGTGAAACGCTCTCGATAAAGCGATTATCCTCAAGCGATTCAAGATCCTCATAGGTTATCGTAACGTCCTCATCGGTTATCTGAGCGGTTATTGCGTCTGAACCCATATCGGAAATGCTGCTTGTTATTCCGCTTGCCGTTCCCTGAGTTATTGAAACTAAAATTACAACTGCCATAACTCCTATTATAATTCCCAGCATTGTAAGAAAGGAACGCATTTTGTTGTTGAATATAGATTTAAAAGAGAGCTTTATTATCTTTCCAAACACTTCTATTCCTCCTTGCCGCTTAGTTTGCCGTCACGAACATAAACCTTGCGCTGCGCCTGATCAGCTACATTTATGTCGTGAGTTATGAGGATTATGGTGTTTCCCTGCCGCCAAAGTCCCTTGATTATCTCCATGATTTCCTGCCCAGAGGTTGAGTCTAAATTTCCAGTCGGCTCGTCCGCAAGGATTATAGACGGTTGAGCCGCAAGAACTCTTGCAATTGCAACACGCTGCTGCTGACCGCCTGAAAGTTGTGAGGGCTTGTGATTTATTCTGTTGCTTAGTCCAACCTGCTCAAGCGTTAAAAGCGTGCGCTCACGCCGCTGTGCTTTCGGCATTTTTCTGTACAAAAGCGGCATCTCCACATTTTCATAAGCGGTAAGGTCGTTTAAAAGATTAAACTGCTGAAAGATAAATCCGATTTTGTTTCCTCTGATTTCACTCAGTTCGTTTTCCGTGCGGTCGTCAATGTATTCGCCGTCAAGAAGATAGTCGCCGCTGTCGGGAATGTCAAGGCAGCCTATTATATTCATAAGCGTTGATTTTCCGCTTCCTGACGGACCTAGTATAGATACAAATTCATGCGGCTTTACGTGAAGATTGACATTCTTAAGTACATCAACTGTAACCTCGCCTAAGTCGTAGGATTTGCAGATGTTTTTAAGTCTTATCATCTTATTGACCTCCGCCCTGAGGAATGTTTGTCATATCGAAATCGCCGCCGCCGAAGTCGGACATATCAGGCATCTCACCGTCACCGAAGCCTCCGCCCATCATTCCACCAAAATCGGTAGTTTCCTCACTGTCAGAGCCTGTAAGCGTTGAGGTTACGGTTATCACTATAACAAGATCGCCCTCTTCAAGGTCGTCCTCGTCTTCTGGAGTTACTAAAATATTTGTGCCGTCTGTTTCACCTGTTTCAACAGTCACCTTTGTCAGAGAGGTGAGATCCAGTTCGTCCTCCGAATATTCGTCCTCGCTTTCGGCACTGTCTGGAGCAATGTAGATGTAGCTGTCATCTCCGCTTGTATTAACTGCGTTGACGGGAACAAGCAGACCCTCATCGCTGCTTTCAATTACAATTTCAGCAGAAGCGCTCATCGCAGGATAGATGCCCTCCTGATATTCAATCTCAACTGTGATTTGATACTCTGCGGTGCTTCCGTTTGAGCTTCCGTTATAGGAAACAGCCGAAACTTCGCCCGTGAAATCCTCTGAAAGAGCATCAACTGTTACGGTAGCCTCCTGCCCCTTTTCAACTGTGGAAATTTCAGTTTCATCAACGCTCAGCGACATCTCAAAGCCGTCAAGGCTCATGATAATGGCAATTTCACTGCCTGATGAAATTTCATCGTCCTCTTCTGCTGCAATTTCAAGTACGATTCCGTCAAATTCGGCGACAATTTCCGTTTCTTCTCCGTCCTCGTCCTCAAGCACTGCGATAACATCGTCCTCGTCAACCTCTTCTCCCGCTTCGGCGTTAAGCTCTGTAACAGTGTAGGCTACTGACTGCGCTGAGCCTTGAACGCTTTCACTGGAAATTTCCTCTGAAATAGTATCTGACGAGGCTTCTGTTTCACTGTAAGGAGCAGTGAGCGTCTGTGTGTTTATAGGCTCAAGCGTTGAGCTTCCGGTAATGGTTGTGTCTATTGAATCATATGTAACCTCTTCAACTGTGTAGGTGGTTATCGTAGTGGATTCAGTTTCATCACCCTTTATGTATCTAAAAAGCTTAGGAAGAAAAATAATCAGCAGTATTACAACAACAACTAAAACTGCAATTGTGACTATGATTTTTACTTTCTTTCTCTTTTGTTTAAGGCTTACTCTTTGATTTTCCATAGGTTTCTTCTCTTTCGTTTTTACTGCCGCTGTGTTTGTTCTGACTGATTTCATATGCTCATGCTCCACTGCGTTAAGCACAATATCAGGAATTTTAATTCTGTTAAGCCCTGAACCGTCGCAGTTTGTGAACTCGTTTGAAATCTGAACGAATTTTCTTCCCTCAGTTTTGCGAATATGCTTGCTCGATTCTATCCATTTAGCACTCGCTTTGTTTGCAAGCTTTTTCGCCTCGTCAGGCTCTATCCCTAAAGCCTGTCCTAAGCTCACTGTATTTAAATCGCCAAAGCTCTTTACTAGCCAAACAGCCCTCAACTCCTCGTCCATGCCCTCAAGCCCGTCAGCTAAAAACGAAAATCTATCGCCGACATTCGGCTTTTCAGCGGTGGCAAAGGTATCGTCTGTAAAAATCTCAAGCTTATAGCTTTTAAGAATTTCCTCACTGAAAATTGATATAAAGCTTTCCTTAGGAACAGATTTCTGAGAAGCGATTTTGTTTATTGCCGCACCCCAGCAGTTTTGCAGAAGCGGCACGGCTCTGCTTGAATCAAGCGTGCAGTACCATGAAATAAACCATGCCTTTTTAAGCGAGCTTTCCTTAAGCTCTTTAAACGCTTCGCCGTTACCTTTTTTGATTTTTTTATAGAGTTCAAGTTCCATGGGTATTCTCCTTTATAGAATATTACAAAAAAATTTTAGCCCTTTTTCGTTATGTTCAAAAAACAAAGCGGTGACGGCGGAATGAAAATTTTATGTTTGAAAATTCGCATATTGTGTAGAAATTGTGTGGAAAATCCAGTATTTCAAACGTCTTTTAACTGTTCTTATTCTAAAAAAATTAAGCTCATGAGTTTTGATTTTGTTTATGAGAATTTATTATTTTTTATAACCTTTGACTTTTGATACCCATATTCAGGACTTCATAGCAGTTATATAAAAAAATTCAAAAAAAATCAACTCTAGCCCTTGACATTTATATGAAAATAATGTATAATAAAGATAGAACAGATGACAGTGCTTTATGTACACATAAATTTATTGGCAAAGCTTGTACAAAATAGGGTTTGTACAAGTATTCTTTGCGGTTGTTGTAAATTTACAGGTGCATGGTCACTACAATTTATAAAGAACATTTGTTCTGCTGAATTTGCTGAAAATTTTTCAGCTTTCGCTGCAATTGTATTTTTTAAGTTCAAAGTACTTGGCGCTGATTTTCTGCTGCGAAAAAATAATGCTTATTGTTAAGCAAAGAAGGGTTGTGATGAACCAAATTTTGTCGGAACTGTCATTTTGATTTTTGTAAGAAAGTTTTTATTTTAATTCAAGGAGGAATTTGACTATGAAATTACCATCTACTACCCCCCCACACAAGTTCATCCTAAATCGTTAAAGGCATTTTCATTACTTTTAGCGTTAATATTTACGATGAATATGCTGCTTGGCAGTCTTGATTTTTCAAATCTGTTAAGCGACATAAATGCTCAGGCGGCTGAAACAACATCAAACACAGAGACTGATGCCGATACTGGAAATGCATGGCAATCATATCTGGAAGACGATACACTGTATGTCGGACGTATTTGGACGGACAAGTCTGTGTATGATGACACCTACGAGTTTACTACAGGTACTCTTGGCGACAGCAACAAGGCTATCGATAAAGGCGATTCTGATTTCCTTGTTGCGCTTTCTGCACTCTCGTCTACCTCAACGGAGGTTATTCAAAGCTCTGTTGAAGGATATTTGGACGTTGTGCTGGTGCTTGACGTATCAGGAAGTATGTCTCAGAATTCAAGCGGCTCAACGACGAGGATTGCCGCTTTGAAAAGTGCAGTTAATGAGTTTTTAACTCAGCTTGCGCAAAAGAATACAAGCGGCAATTATCGCGTATCTGTAGTTCAGTACGCAGGTGATATTGGCGGCAACGGTACAGAGATTTTAAATTGCAGCAACACCTATTCGACTTCCAGCACGAGCAGCGGCGGGAATCGTCCAGGCGGCGGCTCAAGCACATCTGAAACCGTCGGCACAACAAAAATCGTCTGGGATTATACTTCAATTACTGAGGATAATTTAAGTACATATACCACCATAATTAACGGCTTGACTGCGAGCGGACCGTCTACTGCGGCTGATTATGGTATGCAGGTGGCGCAGTGGGTTATGGAGGGCAAAACCGACGGAACTTACACAGCAAACGGCAGCACAACGCTTGCAGGCGGCGGAATCCGAGACAACGCTGAATCTGTAGTCGTTATGTTTACTGATGGTATTCCTAACTATATGGATCCAACGGACAGCTTCGATGAAAGCCGTGCAACAGGTGCGATAGAAATTGCAAACTATATGAAAAATACTCTCGGTTCAACCGTTTACTCGATTGGTTTGGATTCGGACGCAGACGCTAGTGATACCAAAACCAACTTCAACCGTTATCTCAATGCGCTTTCAAGCAATTATCCGCTTGCTAGCTCATATGATGAAATAGGAAGTATTGCAACTGATGAGAACGGGAAAGCGATTGATCCTGATACATATTATAAGGCTGTTACAGACGCATCGGATCTTGGCGACATATTTACATCAATAGCCGATGATATTGAGCTTGACGAACAGTCGTCAGGTTCTCCTACACATATAGAAGACGGCTTTCATATGGATGAAAGCGGCTATGTCACCTTTACTGATGAGCTTGGTGAATATATGTATGTAGACAGTGTCAAGAGCATTGTTTATGACCACAACATATACTATTTTAAAGCGTCTGAAACGAATGCATCCGGAGGAGAAGAAATTTACGGGTGCGGCTCAAGCAAAGTAACTAATACAGAAACAACAGGTGATGTTACTCTTACAACAACTACATATACGTTTACTCATTCGGTTATCGCCAATGACATGGAAGGCGCGGATGAAACTGACCTGGATAACATTATCATTGAGGTTGTTTCCTCAAACGACCCTGCGACAGGCGATGTAATAACAGTAAAGATTCCTGCTTCTCTTATTCCTCTCAGAGAGTTTGAAATAGATATAGATGAGGAAGGAAATCTTACAGGGTCTATCACAAATGACGCTTGCCCGATTCGTGTCTTCTATGGTGTAAGCGTTAAAGAAGGAATTTTAGAAGACGTAATAGACAGTAATGGCAATGTAACGCAGCTTGCGGCGATAAAGGATCCTGACGAAGCGTTGCAGAGCTATATTGCTTCTCATACTAATGAAAATGGAGAGGTTTATTTCTACTCAAACTACTGGAGTGGAGATGAGAATAACGGAAATACCACAGCGGTATTTACTCCAAGCACAACCAACAAATTCTATTATTTTGGCGAGGACATACAGATTTTTAAGGATTCTGACTGCACTGATCCGCTGACTAGTACAGATACGATAGATGCAGACACTAAATATTATTATCAGCGTATATATTACAAATATACAGAAAATACTGATGGCACATACACTGTCACGCAGGAAACTGTCACACGTGAATTTAGCGGTGCAGACTTTGCCGATGACGGCGGTTCTGACTATTTTGAAATAATTGACGGCAACGTATGGATGCTCGCTGAGTCGCCTCGTCTGACTCGTGTAAACGAAACTCACCGTCTTAAGGACGTCGAGGACGACGGCACTACCGAAAGAAACGGAAATGTAACTGAAACAGCCGCTTATGCAAACAACCCCACATGGGACAACACGGCGAACGCTACTGAGGTTTCAATCTATCTTGGAAATAACGGAAGGATTAGTACTGAAATACCAGGAAAGCTTTCTGTAACTAAAACAATTGAGCTCTACACTTATGACGATGTAGATTATCCAACTGATTATGAGGATGAAGAGTTCGAGTTTACAGTAGCATTTATTGCTAGTGATTCAAGCGACATTGAGAATACCTATTATTATATAATTACTGATGAAAACAGAAATATTCTTGATGAAAATGGCGACGTACTGGAGAGCGGAACTTATCTGAGAACGCTTACGCTGACTGATGGTTATGGTACAATTACGCTAAAGCACGGACAAACTGCTCTGATTTATGGAATTGCCGATGGCGTCAGCTATACGGTAACGGAGAATTTGACAGAGGATCAGGCGAAAAACTACACGTCAACTTCTAACAATGCTGCTGGAACAATTGAATCTAACGAAACAAGCTCAGCGGAATTTAGCAATGCTTATTCGTTTACTTCAGTTGTGGTTGAAAATCTTTTCCAAGTACAAAAGACAATTTTTGGCGATGATGGCAACGAGATTGAAACAATCGATGCTCCGTGGACATCTGTAACAAGTCAGGATTATTGGTTCCGCTTTGTACTCGAAGCAGTTTCCAACACGGCTGGCGTGAATCTCGAAGACACCTTGCCAGAGGGAAATGTAGTTGAATTGACAAACGGTCACTATGGCATACCTGTTAATATTTATGACAAAGAAGTATACAATTTTGGCAGTGTGACATATACAGTTCCTGGTGTATATGAATATGACGTTTGGGAGCGTTTGCCGATTACGTCAGGATCGGGAACTTATGCAGGTGACGCAATTCCTGGAGTATCATACTCGCAGGCACTTTACCGCATAACGGTAACAGTTGAGCCGAACGAAGACGGCGAGCTTGTAGCGAATAAAGCTATTACGCTTGTAGATGATGATACGGGTGAAACTGTAAATGTCGATTATAATGACGATACTATGGTTATCACCAACACCTACAACCAGGACGAGGAAGATGTAGCTTTCCGTGGAATTAAGATTTATACAGATAATTAGGGAGCGACAACACCTCTTGCAGAAGGCGACTTTACTTTCCTTTATACCGCGCTTGACGGTGCACCAGTACCTAGCGGTGTTGATGGAACAAGCTGGACAGTAACAAATGCCGATGATGGAACATTTACTTCTGGACAAATCGCTTATTCTTCAGACCTGTTTACAGATAATGATGATGTGAAAACTGTTGATGGTATAAAAACATTGACTTACTACTACACCGTTGAAGAAGTTTCAGGCGAACTGAAGAATATGACTCATGACACTAATAAGTATACAATTGAGGTTGTAGTTACTTATGTGGATGCAAATGAAGATGGCACCGAGGATACTGTAGAGGTTTCATATTCTTATGGCTATCTTGACGAAAACAATGTTTTCACAGTGCTTGAATCAGGCAGCGACAAACTGACAGAGTATGGCAGACTAAAGTTTACAAATGTATATGACCCTGACGATGCGGAGGTTGAAACAAAGGCTGATTTCGGATTAACCAAGACCATCAGCGGACGTGAGTGGCTTGACACAGACGAATTTACATTTACACTTACCGCTGGAAGTGATTCTACTCCTATGCCGAACGGAGAAACTGGAGGGACGGCAACTGTAACAGCGACTAAAGAAAACCAGACTATAGACTTTGGCACAATCACATATTCCAAGGTTGGCACATACACCTACACGGCAACTGAAGAAGAGACAAATTCAGATTCCATAACAATTGACAGCGTGATACGTGAAATCACAGTTACAGTAACCTACAATGAAGAAACCGAATCGCTTGTGGCGGAGGTATCTATAAGCGGCGATACGGCAGGTGTAACGTATGATAAATCGAAGTACAAGGTAGTAATCAAACTTACCGACAACGGAGATGGAACAATATCTGCAAGTACAAGTATCACGCTTGTGACAAATGCAGACGGTGAAACGGTATCTGAAAGCGCTGAAAGTATTGCTTTTAAAAACACATATTCTACAACTGATGCGACGCTTGATTCAACGAGCATAAGAGTTGCTAAGCATTTAAGCGGCAGAGCAGGTCAGACAGACGAAACCTTTACTTTTAAAATTTCTGACGCAGGTAACTCAGTAGCTGCTCTTGATGAAAACCTAATGCCTGAAAGCAACACGATTACTGTAGAAGCTTCTACTACAGAAGACGAGATTGTTTACAGCTACTTTGGAGAAATTACTTTTACTCATCCTGGAATTTACTATTATACAATTTCAGAGGTATCAAACGATGAGCAGCTAATAGGCACATGGTCAAAAGCGGAATATACGGTTACTATCACGGTAACAGACAATGGCAATGGTACATTAACAGCTGAGATAACATCCTTTAAGCGTACAACCAGCAATAGTGGCGTTTCAGAAGATGTAACCATAGGAAATAACACTGCAAGGTTCTGGAACTATTATGACGAGCCTGAACCTGAAAAGGATGTTTTTGAAGCGTCAGATACTGAAACAAGCATAAACGGAGATGCTGTAAGTGTTGGCGATGAATTGACATATGTTGTTTCTTGGACGAACACGGCTATAGATTCGGAAGGAAACGCTACCACAGCAAAAACAATAACTGTTACAGACACAATACCCAATGGTACAGTTTATACTGCAAACAGTGCGGAAGCAACCCTAAATGATGAAAATGCTGATGATTGTGTAATCACATTCCTTGACGCTGACGGAGAAGAAATAGAAGCGGTAACTGAAGATAATGCTTCGAGCGTTGCTCAGATTAAGTGGGAATTTACCGATGTAGCTAAAAACGAAGTAGGAACTGTTTCATTTAGTGTAACAGTTATAGGTGAAGCAGAGGACAATACAATTACAAACAGCGCAGAGGTGACAATTGGAGAAAACGAGCCTGTTACTACAAACGTAACTGAAAACTATGTACCTGAAAAGGAAATAGTTTCTATCGGAGGTGAAAACGCTGATAACGGCGACAGCATTTCAGTAGGAGATGAGATTGAATACGAAATTTCCTATTTCAACTACTTTGATGAAGCGACTACAGTCGTTATAACAGACGAGCTTGACGAGGGCGTTGACTTTGTATCAGCAGGCACAGAAACACTGACCTCCTCTATAGATGAGGACGAACTTACAGATGATGCTGCTGATATTGTAACATATCTTTACAATGAGGAAACGCACACTGTGACATGGACAATTTTCAATGCCTCAGCGTGTAAATCAAGCAGTGTAACCTTGACAGTTAAAGTCAATGAGAATGCAGTTGAAGTATCAGAGGACGAAACGGAAGCGAGTGTTGAAAACGACGCAAGCGTACAAATCGGTACTGAAAATTCAGCGAACACCAACATTGTAACAAACCCCGTCAATCCTGAAACTGTAGAAGTAAGCGGCAGCAAGACATGGGATGACAGCGATGACAAAGACGGTAAGCGTCCTGAATCAATCACAATCAGGCTTTACGCAGACGGTGTTGAAGTTGACAGTGTGACGGTTACGGAGGAAGACGACTGGAGCTATAGCTTTAGCGGACTTGACAAATATTCAAACGGCGCAGAGATTGTATACTCAATAACAGAGGACGCAGTTGAAGACTACACTACAACCTATAACGGTTTTGATGTACAAACACACATACGCCTGAAACAGAAACTCCTTCAACACCAGATGATGATTCCTCGACACCTGACGATAGCTCATCAACGCCTGACGATTCGACAACTACAACATCCTCGTCAACGCCTGATGATTCAACGACTACTAAAGACGACTCACCAAATACGAGCGACGTTAATTCGCAGTGGTATCTTTTGTTCATGTTATTAGCTTCAGCAGGAGTTGTTGTAACTGCTAAATGCAAAAAGAAAAACGAAAACTAGCCACTAAAAGCAGCTACTCTTAACCACAAGGGTTAAAATATACAAAAAAATTACCCCTTAGATTTGACCTTGATAAAACAAGGTTAAACTAAGGGGTTTATTTTTAAAGCTTTTTAATATGAAAAACCTAAATTACTTAAGCTCAACAGTAGCACCTGCAGCTTCGAGCTGTTCCTTGATTTCTTCAGCCTCAGCCTTCGGAACTGCTTCCTTGATAGCCTTAGGAGCTTCCTCAACTAAAGCCTTAGCTTCCTTAAGTCCAAGTCCTGTGATGTTCTTAACAACCTTGATTACAGCCATCTTAGCGTCGTTGAACGATGCGAGAACTACGTCAAATTCGGTTTTCTCAGCCTCTACTGGAGCAGCACCGCCAGTAGCAGGACCTGCAGCAATTGCAGCGGTAACGCCAAATTCTTCCTGGATAGCATCTACAAGCTCTGAAAGCTCGAGAACTGATAATGTCTTGATTTCTTCAATCATATTGGTAATTTTTTCTGATGCCATAATAATTAACTCCTTTAAATTCATTTTGATTTTGCCATTTATGCGGTTATTCGCACATTAGGCGGTTGTCTTATTTGCGGATTCAGGCAGCGCCTTCCTCTGACTTTTTGTCTGCGACTGCCTTGAGTGTTGCAGCCAGCTTTGTGAGCGGTCCCTGCAAAGAACCAACCAACTGTGCCAAAAGCACTTCCTTTGACGGAATCTTTGACAGAGCTATTACTCCTGCCTTGTCGTAAACAGTCGTACCTATAAATCCTGCCTTAAGCTCAAATTTGCCATCACCCATTTCATCAGAATACTTTCCGAGTATTCTTGCGGGAGCAGTTTCATCGCTCACCGACAGCGCAATAGCGGTTGTTCCGTTTAAAATCTCGTCAAAGCCGTCGATCCCAGCTTCCTTAAATGCCAGTCTGAGCATTGAGTTTTTCTCAACGAAATAGCGGACGTTGTTCTCACGCATTTCACGGCGAAGCTTGGTGTCCTCTTCAACGGTGATACCCTTGTAGTCAACCAATGCGCCTGAGCATGAGCCTTTGAGAAGCTCGGTCAGAGCTGCGACCTTTTCCTTTTTTGCAGCCAGTACCTTTTCACTTGCCATTTTAATTTTCACCTCACGTTTTTTTTGGAATAAACAAACGCAATAAAGAAATCCTCTTTCGCAAAACAAAAGAGGACAAGTAAGCAAATAAATTCTTACCACTGAATGTTTAAACATTTCAGCACTGCGGCTTATAGCGTTTCACAATGTCTTATCTCAAACAGCATTCATATTTTTAAACCACAATATTTATATCTGCCGCTTAATCAAAACCGCTTAGCTTAAACCAGCCGCACGTTATCCTCGGTCGGACTTACCTTTGTGCCGACTGTCTTTAGATTACGAATGTTTTTAGAGAATAGCTCTCCAACTATTATATTATACATTATTTATGCTGAGCTGTCAATATTAAAGCTTGTAAATTTTTTGTTAAGGCAGGTTCTGCAAGCTTACTTTTGATTTTTATGCAAAATACTATTGCATTTTGTTTTTAAATGTGGTAAAATAAATATATGATATTTCTTGAAAAAGGGAGCATAAAAGATGACGCTTGATGAATTAAGAGGACAAATAAATGATATAGACGACCAGATGCTGGAACTTTTTGTAAAACGCATGGATATTTGCTACAGAGTCGCTGAATATAAAATCGAGAATAATCTCGCTGTTTTTCACGCTGATCGTGAGAAGCAGATAATTGATAGGGTTCGCAGTGCCGTTTCAGAGGATATGGCTAATCCTGCCGAAGTGCTTTTTACAAATATCATGGACATATCAAAGTGCAAGCAGTTCCAGCGCTTTTTTGCAGACTCGGATGGCTTTGAAAGCAAGCCGCTTGATTTGATGGGTTCTCATAGCGTTGCTGTTCCTGGAACAATAGGTTCTTATTCTCATGTTGCCGCAAAAAAACTTTTGCCTGATTCGACACCTGAATTTTACGAATCCTTTGCTGAGGTGTTTAAGGCTGTAGACGAGGGCAGAGCGGAGTTTGGCATTGTTCCTATAGTTAATTCTACAGCAGGCTCAGTCAGTCAGACCTATGAGCTTATGCGTAAATTTGATTTTAATATCTGCGCCTGCACCAAGGTTGCGGCTAATCATTGCTTTGTAACCAAGCACGGCACGGACATATCTAAAATAAAAAATGTTTATTCTCACGAGCAGGCACTTATGCAGTGTTCAAAATATATAGAGGAGCATGACTTTAAGGCTCACACCTATGAAAATACGGCGTTAGCGGCGGCATATGTTCTTGAAAGCGATAAGCCAATTGCGGCTATTTGCTCGGAGGAGTGCGCTAATCATTTCGGGCTTGACATTATTGATTATGGTATTGCAAACGCAGACTGCAACTTTACAAAGTTTATTCTTATTTCAAAGGATATACTTTTAGCAGAGGATGCGGATATTATCAGCGTTTCTCTTTCGCTTCCTCACCAGACATCTGCATTATATCGGCTTTTGACTAAGTTTTCCGTTTCAGGGCTAAATCTTACAATGATTGAATCCCGCCCGATTGCAAATACTGATTTTGACGTGTTGTTCTACCTTGACTTTGAAGGCTCGATAAATTCGCCTGACGTTGTTAAGCTTATAAGAGAGCTTGAATCTGAGCTGAGCTATTTTAAATTTCTTGGCAACTATAAAGAAATATAAGTACGATTAGAATTTGTCTGCAAAAAATGTGCTATTTTAAATGAGGTGATTAAATGCGTATAGGTCAGGGCTATGACGTTCACAGGCTTGTTAAAGGACGAAAGCTAATTTTAGGCGGCGTTGAGATTGAATATGAAAAGGGATTGCTTGGTCATTCGGACGCTGATGTGCTTGCTCATGCGATTATGGACGCAATTTTAGGAGCTGCGACTTTGGGCGATATTGGACACCTTTTTCCAGACAACGACCCTGATTACAGCGGTGCGGACAGCATAAAGCTTCTGAAAAGAGTTTGCGAAATTGTAAATGACGAGGGCTATAAAATAGTCAATATCGATTCGACAATTATTGCGCAGAGTCCGAAGCTTGCGCCGTTTATTAAATTTATGAGAGAAAATATAGCCAAAGCTTGTGATATTGACATTAGCTGCGTCGGCGTTAAAGCTACTACTGAGGAGGGCTTGGGCTTTACGGGAGCAGGCGAGGGAATCAGTGCTTTGGCTGTATGTTTAATAGAAGGAAATCTCTAAAAAACCATACACGACAAGCTTTTTAGAGATGTTTAAAAAATATTTAATCTGGAGGTTATAATTATGCCGTTTATCAATGTTAAGACAAATGTATCTGTATCAAAGGAAAAGGAGATAGCTGTTAAATCCGCACTTGGAGAGGCGATTACGACTATTCCTGGAAAATCAGAGGCTTGGCTTATGGTAGGTATAGAGCCTGATTACTCTTTGTATTTCAAGGGAACAGACGAGCCTGCCGCATTAGTTGAGGTGAGCGTTTACGGAAAAGCAAATCCTACAGCCTTTGATGCGCTGACCGCTGAAATCTGTGAAATATTAGGTCAGCAGCTTTCGGTTGACGCTTCGAGAATTTACGTGAAATATGCCGCCACTGCCGATTGGGGTTGGAACGGCTCGAATTTTTAATAAAAAGGCGGCTGATCACAATTCAGCCGCTGTTTTTATCTGTAAACCTCTTTGTGCTTGATGCCGTTTTGGTCAAGCAGCGCAATTACTTTGTCGGGATCTGCTCCTCTTAGAGAAATCGAGTAGCCGCAGCCTGAACCTACATCTTTCGGAGTAGAAACCACATCGCAGTGTAAGCCCTTGTCTTTTAAAAGCTTCTGCGTCTTTAAAGCATAGGTTATCGAGGTCATTCCTATAAGATATTTCATAGCGTCACCACAAAAATAAATTAAGCAAAATGCTCTTATATATGGTATGTCAACACCATGAAAAACGTTACTTTTTCTTTGAAGCCTCTTTTTCTTCGGCAAGATAGACAGCTGCGCTGAATTTGTTAAGGCTTAGCTTTACTGAAAAGTCCTCTTCGCAAGCTGTCGGTTCAATCGTCACAAGCTTTTCTGACGGCGTATCTCCCCCGTAGGTTTGCTCATCGGAAGATAAAAGGGGAGTGAGCGTCCACTTTTGCGGCAGTTTAACTTCAACTGTCTGCTTGGCTCCTGAGAAATTAAATGCGCAAACTACATTCTGCCCCTGCGAGCTTCTTAAATATACATACACATTCTGCAAATCATTATCCGCCATAAGCCAGCGAAAAGATGAGGAGCTGTACTCATTTTCGTAAAGTGCGGGAAGAGTGCGGTAAAGCTCACACAGCTTTTTGAAATAGCGGTTAAAGCTTTCATGCAGAGGATATGTAAGCAGGTCGAAATCCTGCTCTCTTGTTTCGTCCCATTCACGAAACTGTGCGTTTTCACTGCCCATAAAATTTAGCTTCTTGCCAGGGTGAGTAAACATATACGTGTACATGGCTCTTGCCTGCGGAAATTTTTCCTCGTAATCGCCCCACATTTTTTGAATGATTGTCGCTTTTCCGTGAACATTTTCGTCATGCGACATCTCAAGCAGGTAAAGCTCGTTGTAAAAATACTGCATTGAAAATGTCAGCTTGTGGTGATGATACCTTCGCTCAATCGGCGGAGTGCGAAAGTAATCAAGCATATCGTTCATCCAGCCTAAATCCCACTTGTAGTCGAAGCCCAGTCCTCCGTACTCTACAGGCGCAGTTATCTTTGGAAATGCTGTTGAATCCTCCGCTATAAGCATACAGTCAGGATGCCTTAGCTGCAAGCCCTGATTCATTTTCTTGAAAAAGTCAACTGAGTTTGGATTAACCCCTCTTTCAGGCTCGCCCTGCCAGTAAATTGCACGGCTAATAGCGTCCATCCTCAGTCCGTCAAAGTGAAATTTCTCCAGCCAGTAATTTGCGCAGGACTGCATAAATACAGCAGACGAAGCCTTGTTGAAAAGAAAATTACAGGTTCCCCATTCGCTTATCGAAACGTCCGAATCGGGATATTCATAAAGCTCCATACCGTCATATTTTCTAAGCGAATATCCGTCAAGCGCAAAATGCACCAGCACAAAATCCAGAATCGCACCTATATCATTTGCATGAAGCTTGTCTATCAGCTCCATAAGCTGCGCCGCCGTTCCATATCGTGAGGTAGGCGAAAAAAAGCCTGTGTTCTGATAGCCCCACGAGCAATCCGCAGGATGCTCCGATAAAGGCATAAATTCAACGTGGGTAAAGCCGTGTTCTTTTAAATAGGGAATTAAAATATCGGCAAGCTCATTGTAGGTATACCAGCCGTTTTCATCATTCTCATTTTGCTTCCATGAGCCTAAGTGCATTTCATAAATGTTAAGCGGCTTGTTGTAGTTTTTATCACGCTCAGAAAGCCATTTTTCATCGCTGAATTTGTATTCGTTCAAATCTCTTACAATAGACGCCCATTGAGGTCTTAGCTCCATGCCAAAGCCGTAAGGGTCGCAGTGACGAACCTTTTCGCCCATGCGTGTTAAGATTATGTATTTGTACATATCCCCAGCCTTTGCGCCTTTGATTTCAATTTCCCAAAAGCCGTTGTTACAGCTCATCTGGTATGGCTTCCAGTCGTTAAAGCTGCCCTCAATCGAAACCTTTGCCGCATTAGGTGCATAGGTGCAGAATCTGACGCCGTTTTCTGTGACGTGTGCTCCAAGATATTCATAAACGTTAAAGTCAGTGCCGTTTAAAAATTCATTGTATCCCATATAATTTTCCTCCGATTTAATGCAAAAGCTTTGATAAAATCCTTATAAATTCACTGCGCTCCGTTTCGTTAAGCTTTATAAAAGCACGGTCAAAAAGACAGCAGGTTTTCTCTCTTTTATCTTCAATGTATTTTATACCGCTTTCTGTAATTTTAATATATGCCTCGCGCTTGTCTTTATCTGATCTCTGTCGGGTTATATAGCCCTTTTTTTCAAGCGTTTTTATCAGCGACGCAGTTCTCGGAGTGGTAATGTTAAGCTGCTTGGAAAGCTCGCTGGGTTTAAAGCTTTTATCTTTATCAATATTTAAATAGGAAAGCAGTCTGCATTCGCCTCGAAGAAACTCGGTTGCTTCATTAGCCGCATTGCTGAAATATGTTTCCTTCAGCGTTTCTAAAAATGCTTCTGTTGTACGTCTTATTTCCATCAAAATCAGCCTCCATAAAATTTATCTAACACTATTAGATATTATATCATACACTATTTTATCTGTCAATATATAAATTGTCTGTTTTCAAAAAGTTCATATTTTTCGATGCAAAAAACCATCTTAAGATAATCTGGCGCAGCAAATTATCTTAAGATGGGTAAAAACATTTATTTCAACGCCGCAATTGACTGCTCGATTTTATCAAGCTTTTCCTTAGCCTTTTCAAGCTTTTGACGCTGTGTGTCAATCAACTGCTGCGGTGCTTTTGCGAGGAAGCCGTCGTTTGAAAGCTTTGAGCTAAGAAAATCTACGTCCTTAAGAGCCTTTTTCTTTTCCTTTTCAAGCCGTGCAAGCTCCTTGTCGGAATCAATAATATCAGAAAGCGGAATAAAAATTCTTGCGCTGTCTGTAACGGCAGTGACTGTATCGCTAAGCGTAACCTTGTCTGTAATATAAACCCCGCTTGCGTATGCAAGTCTTTCAAAGAACATAGCTCCCTGCTCAAAAACCTCAGGCTGTGCGGTTTCAATGTAAAGCTTGGATTTTACAGACGGCTGAATATTCATCTCACTACGGATATTTCTGACAGCCTTTATAGCGAGAATGATTTTTTCAAAATCCTCCTCCTCGTTTTTAAAGCAAAGCTTTTCGTCAAAGGCAGGATAGTTTTCGAGCATTAGTATGCTTTCGCCATCGGTAAGCTTCTGCCAGATTTCCTCTGTGATGTACGGCATAAACGGGTGCAGTAGCTTAAGCATTCCTTTCATAACCCACACGAGAACCGTCTGTGCGGCAATTGCGGTTTCGCCGCCTGCAAGTATTCTCGGCTTTGTAAGCTCAATATACCAGTCGCAGTAAACGTCCCATATAAAATCATAAAGCTTTGCGATTGCAACGCCCAGCTCAAAGCTAGTAAGATTTTCGTCAATCTCTTTGCACAGGGTGTTAAATTTTGAAACTATCCACTTGTCCTCTGTCGTCATTTGCTCAGGCAAACTGTCGGTCTTAAAGCCGTCAGGAAGATTCATCATTATAAATCTCGAAGCGTTCCAAAGCTTGTTTGCAAAGTTCCTTGAGGCTTTAACCTTGTCGTTTGAATAGCGCATATCGTTTCCAGGAGCATTTCCTGTCGCAAGAGTAAAGCGCAGAGCGTCAGCTCCGTATTTCGAGATGATTTCAAGCGGATCTATGCCGTTACCGAGAGATTTCGACATTTTTCTGCCCTGCTCATCTCTCACTAGTCCGTGAATCAGCACTGTGTCAAACGGTTTTTCGTTCATGTTTTCCATGCCTGCGACAATCATTCTCGATACCCAGAAGAATATAATATCATAGCCAGTTACAAGCGTATTTGTTGGGTAGAAGTATTCTAAATCATCAGTCTTGTCTGGCCAGCCTAACGTTGAAAACGGCCAGAGAGCGGATGAAAACCAAGTGTCCAGCGTGTCGGGATCCTGACGCATAGGCTTGCCGCATTTCGGGCATACGGCACTGTCTTCCTTTGTTACAAGCATATCGCCGCAGTCATCGCAGTAAAAGGCAGGTATTCTGTGTCCCCACCAAAGCTGACGTGAAATGCACCAGTCACGAATGTCGTTAAGCCAGTTAAAATAATTCTTTTCAAATCTTTCAGGGATAAATTTAATGTTGCCGTCCTCTACAGCCTTAATTGCAGGCTTCGCAAGCTCCTCCATCTTAACGAACCACTGAAGCGAAACTCTCGGCTCAACTGTCGTTCCACAGCGGTAGCAGGTGCCGACATTGTGAGAATGCTCTTCGATTTTTACGATATATCCGCCCTTTTCAAGATCCTCAACTATTTTCTTTCGTGCATCATATCTGTCCATGCCTGCATAGTCGGGATAATCCTCAGTAATTTTAGCGTCCTCAGTGAGAACGTTTATGATCGGCAGGCTGTGGCGGAGTCCGACCTCAAAGTCGTTAGGATCGTGCGCAGGCGTGATTTTTACAACTCCTGTACCAAATTCCATATCAACATAGCTGTCGGCAACTATAGGAATTTCTCTCCCAGCAAGCGGCAAAATGAGGGTTTTACCGACAATATCCTTGTATCTTTCGTCCTTTGGATTGACTGCAACTGCGGTGTCGCCTAACAGAGTTTCAGGACGTGTGGTAGCAAGCTCAACATAGCCTGAGCCGTCCTTGAGCGGATAGCGCAGATGCCAGAAAAAGCCAGCCTGATCTTCATATTCAACCTCAGCGTTTGAAATTGAGGTGCAGCATTTCGGGCACCAGTTTATAATGCGCTCTCCTCTGTAAATCAAGCCCTTGTCGTAGTAGTTTACAAAGACCTCCTTTACAGCCTTTGAACAGCCCTCGTCCATCGTAAAGCGTTCACGCTCCCAGTCGCATGAGGAGCCAAGCTTTTTAAGCTGTGAAACTATTCTGCCGCCGTATTGCTTTTTCCAGTCCCATGCGCGTTCTAAGAAAGCTTCTCTGCCTATATCATCTTTGGTTATTCCTTCCTGACGCATAGCCTCAACTATCTTTGCTTCTGTCGCAATTGAAGCGTGGTCTGTTCCAGGCAGCCAGAGAGTACAGTAGCCGCTCATTCTTTTCCAGCGGATAAGAATATCCTGCAAGGTTTCGTCTAACGCATGACCCATGTGAAGCTGACCTGTTATATTCGGAGGCGGAATGACTATTGTATACGGTTGCTTGTCGTGATCTATTTCGGCATGAAAGCAGCCGTTGTCCGTCCACATTTTATAAATTCTGTCCTCAAACTCTGATGGGTTATAGAGCTTGTCAAGTTCCTTGCTCATAAAGGTCTGTCCTTTCGTTTTTCTTGATTTTAAGCTAAATATTCCGCTTGATTAAAAATCAAATTCAACACAAAAATTCGCTTCGGAATATAAGTCTGTCAATATATTATCTCATATTTCAAAGTGTTTGTCAATAGATTATTTATAAATAAATTGTATATTGGAATGTATTTATCCTTCACGAGAAAATACTTGATTTATAAAAATTAAGAATAAAATTGATTTTTCTGAAAACACTAAGCGTACAAAAGGAGCGTGATTTTTATGAGCTGCAAAGAGGACTCGATCAATCTTTTAAAGGAAACAAATGCAGGTATACAGATGGGAGCGTCAACGCTTGAGGAGATTATTTCAGATATATCTAATCAAAAGCTCAGGACGGTAATTCACAATGCCAAAGCGGAGCATGATGATTTAGGTGATGAGGCGCATAAGCTGCTGCTTGAATACGGCGCAGATACAAAAGAGCCGCACCTGGCAGCTAAAGCTATGAGCTGGATGAAAACGAATGTCAAGATGACGACTCAGCCGTCAGACCAGACCGCTGCGGAGCTTGTGACAGATGGCTGTAATATGGGTGTAAAGACGCTTAATAAGTATATAAATGAGTACAGCAAGGCGGATTCGACTACTGTTAATCTTGCAAAAAGGGTTATTAGGAGCGAAGAAAAGCTTTGCGACAATGTAAAGGAATTTTTGTAGATGGTTAAATCGAGGCTTTCAAGCTTCGGTTTTTTCTTTTTAAGATTGACAATTTAAAGCTTATATGTTATACTAAAAATAAAGAAAAAAGTGCTAAAGGAGAAAATAATGTTCGATACACAGATTAGTAAGCCTAGAGTTATTCTTGCGGCTGTTGATACAGGCGAATATGATATGGATTCAGCAATTGAGGAACTTTCAGAACTTGCCAAAACAGCAGGCGCAGAGATTGCGGCTGCGCTTGTTCAGAAGCGTCCGACAATAGATAACGCAACGGTTTTAGGCGCAGGACGGCTTGAAGATTTAGCGCAGCTTTGCGAAACCGAGCAGGCGGATCAGGTTATCTTTGACTGTGAGCTTTCAGCTTCTCAGATCAGGAATATTCAAAAGGCTGTAAAAACAGATGTGATTGACCGTACTATGCTGATACTTGACATTTTTGCACAGCGTGCGACTACCAGCGAGGGCAGACTACAGGTTGAGCTTGCGCAGTACAAGTACCGCCTGCCAAGACTTGCAGGTCTGGGCGGAGAGCTTTCACGTCAGGGAGCGGGAATAGGCACACGCGGACCTGGTGAAACCAAGCTTGAAACTGACAGGCGTTATATCAGACAGCGTATTCACGTTCTCTCTGAACAGCTTAAGGATATTGAACAGCGCAGAAGCCTTTCACGAGTTCGCCGCAAAAAGGACGATGTAAAGGTTTGCGCTATTGTTGGCTATACAAATGCAGGCAAGTCCACCCTGCTGAATGCGCTTACAGATGCAGGAGTGCTTGCTGAGGACAAGCTTTTTGCAACGCTTGAAACCACCTCGAGGGCGGTAAAGCTGCCTGATGAAAATGAAACTGAAATTATTATGGTTGATACGGTAGGACTTATAAGCCGTCTGCCGCACCACCTTGTCGAAGCTTTTAAATCCACCTTGGAAGAAGCGGCAAATTCCGACGTCATAATTCATCTTTGCGATATTTCAGACTCTGAATGTAAACAAAAGGCTAAGGTGACGCTTGATTTGCTTAACGAACTCGGCTGTGAGGGAATACCTGTAGTGACGGTGTTCTCTAAGTGCGATTTGAGTGATGAGAGCTTTGATGAGCTTTCAAGCGATGTAGTCTGCATTTCAGCAAAGACAGGCGAGGGGATTGACAATATGCTTAAGGCAGTGGCGCAGGCTTTGCCTGATAATACCTTCAGCGGCAAATTTCTTTTTCCGTTTGAACAAGGCTCGCTTCTTGCAAAGGTTCGCACTCTTGGAAAGATTCACTCGGAAAGCTACACTCCAGATGGGACGGTGTGCGATATAACGATTGAGAAAAGGTATCTTCACCTGCTTAAAGATATTAAAACCGTGTGAAATGAAAAAATTTGCAAAGCCCAGGCTTTTGCGAATACATCTAAGTGCTTTTCGTCAATTGCGGTGACTGACGTAAAATGCGCGATTATTGTAACGGCAGTGCTTGCGCTTTGCGGATATGTAAAAAAAGGCTGCCTATATATTTTCGGAGGAGCGGCAATTCTGACGAGTGTACAGTGCGTTTTGATGGAATTTCTCATCAATTACACTTTACAAGCTTCTCCAGTCGTTCTATCCGTTTATTGTCTGCTTGATAATAGGCTTGCTGCTGATTATCATGGAGATTTGCACTGCACTCAGGGGAATGCTTGAAAGGAAGCTTTTTGTATAAAGGTGAAAAATAAAATCTTCGTCCATATTGTCAAAAATGCACAAAAAATCCTGCAAAACTTTGGCTAAAATAACTATTGAAAAAATGCGGCGGGGGGGGGTATAATAGTAATAGGCTCAATTGTTTAGCCTAATTTCTAAATAATGTAAAAATGGAGGAAATGAGAATGCAAGTAAAAAAATTTTTGGCAGGACTTTCTGCTGCGGCATTTGCTGCGAGCATGGTTAGTATGGTTGGAGCTTCGGCGGATGAGGAAACTACAACAGATGGAACGGTAACACGGTATTATAATTCATCCTCAGATTCATCCTCATACGAGATTGACGCTGAAAATTGTTCTGACTACATAATCTCAACAAGCGAAGCTGCAGAAGCCGGCACATACGAATGGACGCTTGATTTCAGCTCTCAGGTTTATAATGGAATAGGCTATTATATATATCAGATTTATAATGGAGAAGTCTATTATATAGATGAAATAGAAGATACTGACGGGGATACTACGTATAATTATGGTATTACTGATATTGACATCGATTTCACCTATTTTGCTGATAATGTTACAGCAACGCTTGATAAGATAACACTTTACGACGCTGATGGAAATGTTGTTTATACCATTGCAAATGATGATAATTCAGCACTTTTGACAGCGACAAGTGAAGACTATATCTATGACGGATATGCTATTTCTACAGATCTCACAGCAGAGCAGTTAGAGTCGGTTACATCTGTAGTTGCAACAGTTACAACGGATGGCTATGTTGAAGGCACAGTGGGCGCAGTTGTAAATTATGACAGTGATGTTGTTTTATTTGCTGAGAATACAGTATATTATTATAGCAATGAAAATGCGTATATAGTAATTTCCAAGGAGAAATTTGCAAACGCAGAGGTCGGCGATACTATTGAGATTAAATGGTATGGAGATATTGACTACGATGAAGATTCAGAAACTACCTTCATCAGCTCGTTAATTTTAACCTCAAGCGGAGCAGAGGATTCAGCTTTTGCAAATGCGACATACAGTCTTGACAGTTCATCTGATGCTGTAACCTCAATCACATTGACAGAGGATATGCTTGCGGAGCTTCAGGAGTACGGTCTGACAATTAATGCAGACGGCTATGCATATATTTATTATTTTGCACTTCTTTCTGCAACTGATGATTCATCATCAAGCGAAGAAACCTCATCAACCGAAGATACATCTTCATACGAAGAAACATCATCAGACGAAGATTCCACTGACGCAGATGACGACACAGATGACGATGAGGACACAGATTCTGACGATGACGATTCAGACGACGATTCATCAACTACAGATTCCGCAACAGACAGCACTTCAACCACGACGACAACTACAACAACCACATCTGACGAAAATGCCGCAACAGGTGCAACGGTAGCATTTGCTGGTCTTGGAATAGCTCTTGCAGCTGGGGCAATGATTGTTTCTAAGAAAAAATAATCAGCACAAATCTATTTAAAATTCTTTCCAAAATTAAAAAACCGCTTCGTTTATTCGAGGCGGTTTTTTAGAGATACCATTTTATAAAATCTCAAATAAGGGCTTGACTGAGTAAAAAAAATGATGTATAATAAGGATATGATATTTTTTGAAAGCAAAGTGTGAAATTTAGATTTAGAGATGCTAAAGCAGCCAGTGAAGCAGGTGAGCTGGAAATTAGCAATTGCGCCCGTGGAAAAAGTGGGTAGCATGGTAGACTTTAACTGTTGGTTTTATGTGATAAACAAGCTTTAGATTGATATGGAGTGCGTATTTTTGACTATTAGCAGAAAAATCTTCCAAACGAAAGTAAATATGAATCAAAAAAGGCATATAAAAACCGACCTTATTTTATAGTGATAAATCAATGAATTTTGTCCTGCAATTGCCGATTTTTTGCGTGCTTTTGAGTTTTGCTCAGGGATGCTTAGACTTTTAAAGGAGTGAGAATATGAATTATGAAATAGAAATAGTTGAGGGACATGATTATTCTTCTTATTTTTGGTTCAGACCAGTTGTTTTTGAAGAAGAATGTGATTCTATTTGGGACGGAACTGTTGAGCTAGAAGAGGAATTTTGTATAGAAGAGGAAGATATTGATTGCTTCCTTGCGTATTTCTTTTATAAGTATTTTGACGATGAGCTTATATATAACAGAAAGCGTTATGAATGGGGAGAACGTGTAAAGGGCTTTCAATGGTATCTTACATACAATTTTTTTACCTATGAAACGCTAAAAAAAATGATAGAGGATATTCTTGAAACGGCTGCGCTTTTGGAAACCGATTATGATAATCCAAGACTCGATGAGGTTAAAAAGAAGTATTCGATTTTTTATATGTGTTCAAGAGATGATCCAGATTATAAAAAATTTTCTATTTTTAATGCGTGTTCAAAAAAAGGTTTAAGTTATGATGGTGAGGATGTAGCAATAAAAAAGCATATTTCGGTTGTGATTGACTTTTATCACAGATTTGCGAAAAGACTTGCCGCTATGATGGATAACAATAGAAATACAAACATCATTTCGATAATGGGTCCGTAGACCTGTAAGAATTAAGCTGACGAAAATGGATTATAAAAAAAGAAAGCTACATAAAAATATGCAGCCTTCAAAAAAAGAGGTCTCAAAAATTCGGAAAATTTTCAAGAGCGGAGACGGTGAGATTCGAACTCACGAGCCCTATTGGGCTAACGCATTTCGAGTGCGCCCCGTTATGACCACTTCGATACGTCTCCGTAAACAATGATTATTATATCATATAAAAAAGCTTATGTCAAGAACAAGCAGTTGCTTTTTACATTTTGTTAATAATGTTAAGCTCTGTAAGGAGGGCTTGTATGCTGCTCTTTATTTCACTTTGGAACGAACATATGAGCCTGAAAAAACGTCAATTTGTGTGAACGAATTGTAAAAAGATGAGTTTGTAGTAGAATATCTCTTTTCAAACAGCGAAAAAAATGTTATAATAGTCTATATCGGATTTTGCTGTGCTTTGCTTCACAGCTGTCTGTAATCTGACTTCCGACGCAGTGCGTCAGGGATTATTAAATCGGAGGAATATTATGAAACTGCTTGTAGTTGTTGATTATCAGAATGATTTTGTAAATGGCTCTTTGGGCTTTGAGGGCGCAGAGCTGCTTGACAGAAAAATTGCCCATAAAATCAGGGATTATCATAATGAGGGTTCGGAGGTTGTCTTTACAATGGACACCCATCAGCCC
The DNA here is from genome assembly GCA_021202895.1 of Ruminococcus sp. Classification (GTDB taxonomy): domain Bacteria; phylum Bacillota; class Clostridia; order Oscillospirales; family Ruminococcaceae; genus YE71. Next base: position 45,538 of record JAJQCE010000030.1, read on the forward strand.
GATTATCTGCTTACTCAGGAGGGCAAAAAGCTTCCTGTGGAGCATTGCATTGAGGATACCCAGGGACATCGCCTGTACGGCTTTACCGCAAAGGAAAGAACCGATAAGGATAAGGTTTTCTATAAGGATACGTTTGGTTCGCTTGAGCTTGCTGATTATCTGAAATTCAGAGATTATGAATCGGTAGAGCTTGTCGGACTTGTTTCCAATATGTGCGTGCTGTCAAATGCGGTTATGGTTAAATCGGCTCTCCCTGAAACAGAGGTAATTGTAAATACCGATTACACCGCTTCTGCTGACGCTGAGCTTCAGGACAAGGCGTTTGATGTGATGGATGGCTTGCAGATTACCGTAGTCCGTCCAGAGGTCTGACGAAAATCAGCTAATTGTTAAGTGCATTTTGAATAGCACTGGTAAACATAAATATTTTTTAAACGCAGGTGCTGAAAATGGATAGCTTTAATTACTCCATGCTGTGCGATTATTACGAGCTTACAATGTCGAATGGGTATTTCAGATGCGGCATGAGCGACAAAATTTCATATTTTGATATGTTTTTCAGAAAGATCCCCGACAACGGCGGATTTGCGATATTCTGCGGACTTTCGCAAGTGATTGACTATATTAAAAATCTTCACTTTTCCAAGGAGGATATAGATTTTCTGCGTTCAAAGAAAACCTTTAGCGAGGATTTTCTGGAGTATTTGAGCGATTTTAAATTCACAGGCGATATTTATGCGGTAAAAGAGGGAACTGTTGTTTTCCCGAATGAACCGCTTATCACTGTAAGAGCGCCTGCAATTGAGGCTCAGCTTATCGAAACGTTTCTGCTGCTGGTGATAAATCACCAGTCGCTTATTGCTACAAAGGCTAACAGAATAGTCAGAGCTTCTAACGGCAGAGCGGTAAGCGAATTTGGCTCGCGCCGTGCGCATGGAGCGGACGCCGCAATTTACGGAGCAAGGGCGGCAGGAATCGGAGGCTGTGCAGCTACAGCCTGTACTATAGTTGATCAGAAATTTGGTTTTCCTGCAACGGGGACAATGGCTCATTCTTGGGTGCAGATGTTTGACGACGAGTACGAGGCTTTTGCGGCGTACTGCAAATGCTATCCTGAAAATGCAACGTTGCTTGTCGATACCTATAATGTGCTTGAAAGCGGAATACCGAACGCAATAAGAGCCTTTAACAGTATATTGAAGCCGCTGGGCTGCCGTCCTGTCGGAGTTAGGATAGATTCGGGAGATATAACCTACCTTTCAAAAGAGGCAAGGAGAATGCTTGACGAGGCAGGCTACAGCGATTGTAAAATTATAGCGTCAAATTCGCTTGACGAGTATATTATCAGAGATATGATTTATCAGGGCGCAAGGGTGGATTCGTTCGGAGTGGGAGAAAGGCTTATAACCTCAACCTCATCTCCTGTTTTCGGCGGAGTGTATAAGCTTTGCGCTGTGGAGGAAAACGGCAGGATTGTGCCTAAGATAAAGATTTCTGAGAATGTTGCAAAGGTGACGACTCCGCACTATAAAAAATTCTACAGAATTTACGACCGAGAAACGGGCAAGGCGATTGCCGATCAGATTTGTGTTTTTGACGAGGAAATTAACGAGGAACGAGATTTGGTTCTCTTTGATCCCGATTATACATGGAAGAAAAAAACAGTCAGGAATTTTACTGCAAAGCTTATGCAGGCTCCGATTTTTAAAAACGGCGAGCTTGTTTATGACGAACCGAGCTACGAGGAAATTTGCGATTACTGCAAGGCTCAGGTTGATACGCTTTGGGACGAGTTCAAGCGTTTTGAAAATCCGCATACCTATTATGTGGATTTGTCAAAAAAGCTTTGGAGCATAAAAAATCAGCTTCTCGCAGAAAAGCTGTAGGCTTTGATTTCAAGCCGCTGTGCAAAACGTGCGGCGGCTTTTGTTAAAATATGCAGTCGGATAAATATGAAAAATACTATGGTGGAGTCGGATAAATATGAAAAATACTATGGTGGAAAAGAAAGTGAGGAAAATATTTGAATTAGCTATGGCAATTGTTCTGATGGCGGCGTTTGCGTCCTGCGGAAACGATGCTTCTCAGGAGGATTCTCAAATAGAAAGCTCTTCTTTGCAGGAGGCTGAGGCTGTTGAATCGGCTGAAGAGGCGCAGTCGCAAACCGATTCAGAGGAAAGCGCAGAATCTGAAACTGAAACCGAAGAAAGCGAAGCTGAGGAGCTTGTGAGAGGGATAGATTTATCGAACGCCGAAGTAACTGAGGTGCTTAAGGTAGCAATCAGCGGAAATTTTTCACAGTCTACTAGCTTGGAAAATCTGTATAATGTAAACGTATATCACACTGATTTATTAGGACGTTTTGGCTGCCCTATTGAGATACATTCAGATAATTTTGAAGAGGCTGTGATTGTTTTTGAATACAATCCTGATGAGTTGTACGCATTGCCCTGTGAAAATCTCATTATTTTGCATTACGATGAGGAAAACGATCATTATGACATTGTTGAATCAAAGCTTAATGAGGAGGAGCACACTATAGGCGCACAGATTACTGAGACAGGAGTTTATATGCTTACTAACGGCTACCAGTGGTGTAGTTTCTGGGGCTTGGACGTTTCACAATTCACATCTCCTCAAACGATTTATACTGATTCCGATTATCGTTTTGAGATAACCATTCCGCAGGGAATAGCTATAACGCTTGTTACAGACTATCTTAAGGCAGTGCAGAACCTTGGTCGGGTGTGAGGAGAATGAGAATATTCAGGTGGGGATAGAGTATCTTTCTCGTCCGTCCTATTCATCTGCTGAAGAATACGTTTCAGCTATGGCGGCTATCGTTGAAAGCAATGGTTATTCCTGCCAGACAGCAACGGTAACTGGCGCAGACGAAACTGTAGGATATTACTTTTACGCTGACTTTGGAGATAATGCGTTTAGTATAAACTGCATTTTTCCTATAAATGAAACGGAGTACATAAACGTTTGGTACGGCTTTACAGACGAAGCCTACTTTGAGGAGGTTATAACCTCGCTTGAAAGCTTTAGCTGGAGTTAATCGGCTTGATTTTGGCGCAAAAAAATAATGCTCATTAGTTTTTCGGCATTGCAATGAGCATTATGTATAGAAATTATGAAAGGAATTAGAAATCCTGAATTATTCGTATAAAAATCTCGGCGTTTGCGATTTGCGTCAAAGTTCAGAAAATTTATCTAAGAATCTACAGCTTAAAATGTAAATTCATAAGAGGGGGAAGATATCATTTCCTGAACTCCAACCTAAATCGTCATAAAGAACAATCTGATTTCCTTATGTACTTATGCTAACATTCCAGTGTGAACCGAATATGAACTATGGGAAGAAATATTTTTTTGTTACAAATATTTTTCAGAAAATTCATATTTGCAAGAGGAAGGTAAAAAATGTTTTCAATTCTGGTAGTAGAGGATGACAAAAATCTGCGCAAGCTTATGTGTGCGGCGCTTAAGCAGAATGGCTATATGCCGTATCCTGCCGTTGACGGCTTTGAAGCGCTTGACGAGATGGACAAGGTTTCTGTTGACCTGATTATTTCAGATATAATGATGCCGAACATGGACGGCTATGAGCTTGTCGAGCAGCTGAGAAACGCAGGCTTTGATATGCCCGTGCTTTTTGTCACGGCAAAGGATTCGTTTAAGGATAAGCAGCGTGGGTTTATGCTTGGAGTTGACGACTATATGGTAAAGCCTATAAATATAGATGAGATGATTCTGCGAGTGGGTGCGCTTTTGAGAAGAGCTAAGCTTGCGGTTGAGAAAATTCTTACAGTCGGAAGCTGCACGCTTAATTATGACGCTTTCACAGTTTCCTTTGACGGTAAGCAGGGAGAAACGATACCTAACAAGGAGTTTATGCTTTTGTTCAAGCTGTTGTCCTATCCTGAGCAGATTTTTACAAGGCGGCAGCTTTTGGATGAGCTGTGGGGGCTTGAAGCGGAATCGGACGAGCGCACTGTGGACGTTCATATAAAGCGTCTACGCGAACGCTTTATACCTAACGATGACTTTGACATAGTGACTGTCAGGGGATTAGGCTATAAGGCGGTGCCTACGGTGAAATAATTTAGGAAAGGAAAGGCGCAAAATGAAGCTTTCACTGCAATTTAAATTTGCGATATGTTTTTTCGCCGTAATGCTTGCATCTGCTGTTATCTCGCTTACGGTGCTGGTTCTGATTATGCGCCCAGTAATTATACAGAATAGCCAGACGCAGATTCTCTCTATTGTAAACTCAATGAAGCAGCTCGAAAAGTTGGAAATGTTTACTAATAAAGAGATAATATCCTTATGTGTAACTGACGATTCCCAAGTCCAAACGCTTGAGCCTAAGAGCACGAAGTATTATCTGGTAAAAATTGAAGCGGCGGAGCAAAACTGTTATTTTGAGCAGGACGGAATCATTCCCTCTATAACGGGATATACAGTGGTAAATGACGAGTATATAAAGATAAACGCCGCATATACCGAGGATTTTTATTTGATTGCGTTCTTTATAATTGCAATAACGCTTATTGCTTGTATTGTAATAGGAACTTTGCTTACGACTCTTGTCAGCAGTGGTATTTTAAAGCCGATAAGGAATCTTTCTGCGGCGACTAACCTTGTAGCGAGAGGAAATTTCAAGGTCAGAGTACCTGTGCCGAGAGACCGCGACTGTGCGGTTCTGACTAAGAACTTTAATAAGATGACTGAGGAGCTTTCAGGAATAGAAACGCTCAGAGGAGATTTTATAAGCAACGTTTCGCATGAGTTTAAAACTCCTCTTGCTTCAATTCAGGGCTTTGCGAAGCTGCTTGATGACGAGAGCATTTCTGAGGAGGAGAGAAAGGAATACACGGCGGTAATTATAAGCGAAACCGAGCGGCTTTCGAGGCTTACTAGCGATATTTTAAAGCTTTCAAAGCTTGAAAATCAAAAGACGATTGTTGACAAAAAACGTTTTTCAATTGACGAGCAGATTCGCAAAATTTTGCTTGTGCTTGAGCCAGAATGGACGAAAAAGAATATTGAGATGGACATAAGTCTTGATGATGTTTACTACTTTGGCAACGAGGAGCTTATGGCGCAGATATGGCAGAACGTCATAAATAATGCTATAAAATTTACACCTAAAGATGGAAAAATAGGCGTAAAACTTTTCTGCACGGAATCGAATATCACTGTAAAGATTTCCGACAGCGGTCCGACAATCGACCCTGACACAGCAGAGAAGATTTTCGATAAGTTTTATCAGGGCGATCGTTCGAGAAAAACCGAGGGAAACGGACTGGGACTTGCTCTGGTAAAGAGAATAGTGGATCTTTGCAATGGTAAAATTTATATGGAAAATATGTATGACGGCGGCGTCTGCTTTGTAATTGAGCTGCCATATGTAATCGGCGACATGATGTGATTGAGCAGATGTGAAAGCTGCACAGTGCATTTGTGTGGGATTGTGGCAGCTTTAAATTTTAAATTTGTGTAAATTTTATCTGATTTACGCTTGACAAGCTAAAGAGTGTGTGATATAATATTTAAGCCGTGTAATATATACAGCATAACAAGATTACTACATAGAACTACTGTCTTGACATTAAATTGATGGGCTTCTATGACTTCATACAATTTCTGCGCTTAGGCGCCATGTTTGGAAGGAGGAAATAAGAGATGAGAGAAGGGATTCATCCTAAGTACGAGGAAACTACAATTACCTGCGAATGTGGAAATGTAATTCATACCCGCTCCACAAAGAAGGATATAAGAGTAGAAACTTGCTCAAAGTGCCATCCGTTCTTTACAGGAAAGCAGAAGCTTGTTGATACTGGAGGACGTGTTGACAGATTCAAGAAGAGATTTAACCTCGACTAATGGCTATAGAGCGGCGAATTTCTGCCGCTCTTTTTGTATCTTAAGTGAATTGTGCTTAAAGGAGCGGATTTAATTTCGCTTATTTTTTGATTAAATTTTGTCGTATTATCACGAAAAGAGGATATAATATAATGTCAAACGAAAGCGGATACCGCACTGTTTCTGCGCCTGCATCGGCACAGCTTGAGGAAAAGCGTTCACGGTTTATAGCGCAAATTATGCCTGTTAAAACCGAGAGCGAGGCGGTTGATTTTATAAATAAGGTGAAGAGCGAAAACCGAAAGGCAAGGCATAACGTTTACGCTTATCTTTTGCGTGAGAGAAATATAAGCCGCTACAGCGATGACGGAGAACCGCAGGGCACAGGCGGAGTGCCTGTGCTAGAAACGCTCAAGGGGGCGGAGCTTGTTGATGTCTGCGTGGTGGTTACACGCTACTTTGGTGGCGTGCTGCTTGGTACGGGCGGTCTGGTCAGAGCGTACTCTGGAGCGTGCAGACTGGCAGTTGAAGCGGCTGATGTAATGATTATGAAACGCTGCTCAAAATTTACCGTGAGATGCGGCTATAATCTTTACGGCAAAATACAGAGCCTTGCGGAGGAATTTGGCGCAAAAATTGTTTCTGAGGATTTTTCAGACGCAGTGAAGCTTTGCATTATTGTTGAATCAGGAAGCTCAAGAAAATTTGAGGAGAAAATTACAAATGCTGCAAATGGCAGGCTGGAGCTTGAAGAAATAGTAGATTTGTACGAAAATTTCGCTTGAAATTTGTGCAAATGCACGAAATTTTTCAAAAAAGCAAAAATAAAAAAGGGGATTTTAAAGCGCAAATTGTATAATAATATAGTAATGGTTTGATTAGGAGGTGTTTAAGTTGCTGCCGAGAGAAAATTATGAAAGAATAGAGCGTCAGATTTTGTGCGAGGCAGCGTGTTTGTCGACGCAAACAAGAGGCAGGGAACGTCCTTTAAGACCGTGCGATCTGAGAACGGAGTTTCAGCGTGATAGGGATAAGATAATTCACTGCAATTCTTTCAGACGGCTTAAATCAAAGACACAGGTTTTCTTAAGTCCTGAGGGAGATCACTACAGGACAAGACTTACTCACACTCTTGAGGTAGGACAGATTGCAAGGACGATTGCAAGAGCTATGAGTCTGAACGAGGACTTAACTGAAGCGATAGCAATGGGACATGATCTGGGACACACTCCTTTTGGTCACGCAGGAGAGCGCGCACTTGACAGAATATCTCCGAATGGCTTTAAGCATTATGAACAGGGAGTCAGGGTTGTGAGGTTTATAGAGAATGACGGCAGAGGTCTGAATCTGACATATGAGGTGCGTGATGGGATTTTAAAGCACACCAACGGTATAGCCGAAACCAAGGAGGGCTTGGTGGTTCGCTTTGCGGACGTTATCGCTTATTTAAATCACGATATAGACGATGCGATAAGAGCAAATATCCTGAGAGAGAGCGATATTCCTGATGAAATTACAGAGGTGCTTGGACATTCAAAATCGGAGAGAATCACTACTCTGGTTACCGATCTGATTTCAAACGGAGTTTACAGAATGGAGTATTCCAGCGGCATTGACAGAGCCTACCGTGCGCTTAAGGATTTTATGTTTGACAGGGTTTACAGAAATCCTAGCTGCAAGTCGGAGGAAAAGAAGATTTACTCTATGTTCTGCGGACTTTACGACCATTATTATAAAAATATAAACGAGTTGCCTGATGTTTACAAAATGCTTGCGGAGCGTGACGGAAAGGAAACGGCGGTCTGCGATTACATAGCGGGGATGTCAGATAAATATGCGGCGGACGAGTATGTGAAAATATTTATCCCTGCCGCCTGGAGCAAAAGATGATGAAAGGAGAAGATTATGCCTTTTCCTATAGATTTTTTGGAGCGGCTTAAAGCGGCTAATCCTATTGCCGAGGTTATGAGCGAATATGTTAGCACAAAGCGTTCGGGACGTGATTATGTCTGCCTTTGTCCGTTCCACAATGAAAAAACTGCGTCCTGCTATATTCATCCTGACGAGGGGTATTTCCATTGCTTTGGCTGCAACGCAGGCGGAGATGTGATTACCTTTACGATGAAATATCATAATCTTGAGTATTCGGACGCTGTGAAGCTTTTGGCTGAACGTGCGAATATTGAGATGCCGATTGAAAGCTATTCGCCTTTAGCCGCAAGCGGAATGCAGACGAGAAAGCGGCTGTATGCGATGAACAAGGATGCAGCGAGGTTTTTCTACAAGCAGCTTTCCTCTGAGGAGGGCAGAGCCTGTGTGAGGTATTTGAGAGGCGTCAGAGGACTAAGCGTGGAAACGATAAAGCGTTATGGAATGGGATATGCGCCGAACAGCTGGAGTACTCTTAAAAACCACATGACTGGACTAGGCTACAGCGAAAAGGAGCTTGAGCAGGGCGGACTTATCTCACGTTCTAAAAATAATACGAAAAAAACCTTTGATTTTTTCGTCAACCGCGCGATGTTTCCGTTTATAGACCTGACTGGAAATATTGTAGGCTTCGGCGGAAGAACTATAGGTGATGATAAAAGAAAATATGTCAACACCAAGGACACGCCTGTTTATAACAAAAACAAGTTTTTGTTTTCTATGAATATAGCTAAAAATGCGGCTGTTAAGAGTGGGAAGATTTTGCTTTGCGAGGGCAATCTGGACGTTATTACTCTTGCGCAGGCTGGCTTTGAAAACGCCGTGGCTTCATGTGGCACTGCGCTTACGCCTGAACAGGCAAAGCTCATTTCAAATTACGCTAAAGAGGTTGTAATATGCTATGATTCCGATGAGGCGGGACAAAAGGCGTCGGCAAGAGCGGTTGAGATTCTGGATCAGGCAGGGCTTAAAATCACTGTGGCGCAGTTCAGCGGCGCAAAGGATCCAGACGAGTACATAAAAAGCTTTGGTGCGGCAGCGTTTGGAGTTGTTATAGACGAAGCGGTTGACGCTGTAAATTATGAGCTTAACAAGGCAAAAGCGAAAGTGAATATGGAAACCTCCGCAGGCAAGACGGCGTATAAGGACGAGGCTGTGAAAATTGCGGCGGATATTGATTCCCCAGTGGAGCGTGAGCTTTACTGTCGTCAGATTGCCAAGGAGCTTGACGTTTCGTTTGCTTCCTTTGACGAGGAGGTAAAGAGCACGCTGAGGAAAAGGGCAAATTTCAGGCGCAAAAAGCAGACTCAGGATATGCTGAGCTTTGCCGACAAACGAGACCCTGTAAATACTCAGGCGAGGCAGTATCACAGCGAGGCTAATTTTGAGGAAATAATAATCAGCTATCTCTATAATAACCATGATTTTTACGAAACGGCAGTGAAAAGCCTGCCGCCTGCAAGCTTTGTCACTGAGTTTAACAGGAAAGTGTATGAGTATATTCTCAACGCCCTGGAGAACGAGGGCGACTGCTCAATTAGTGCGATGAACGAAGCCTTTAGTCCTGATGAAATGGGAGCAATCACGAGAATTGTCGGACGGGCGAAGGCGGAGAGCTTTAATGAAAAGGTTGCGCTGGGCAGCATAGAACGCTTGACGAGCTTTGCACCTAAGCAGGATGCAGGGAATATGTCAAACGAGGATTTCGTTAAGTATACGGAAAATTTAAAGCATAAAAAGAACGGCTGAAAATATATGGAGGGTGTAAAAATGGATAAGAAAAGCATAATTGACGGGCTTATCGAGCAGGGAAAAAACAAGGGAAAGCTTACGGCAAAGGAGATTAACGACGCTATGGAAAGGGTTAATTTTGACGTAGAGCAGATTGACAAGTTTTACGAAACCTGTGAAAATAATCATATCGAAATAATAGATGATATTCAGCCGGATGACGAGATGGATTTGGTGAATCCTGAGGAAGAAATTGCGCCAGAGGAGATTGACATAAGTCTTTCGACTGAGGGAATAGCTATAGATGATCCCGTAAAGATTTATCTCAAGGAAATCGGGCGTGTGCCGCTGCTCACTTCTGAAGAGGAGATTCAGCTTGCTGAAAAGATGGGAAGTGGAAATGAGGAAGAGGCTGCAAAGGCGAGAAAGCGTCTTGCGGAAGCTAATTTGCGTCTGGTTGTCTCTATCGCAAAGAAATACGTTGGCAGAGGAATGAGCTTTCTGGATCTTATCCAGGAGGGCAATATGGGACTGATTAAAGCGGTGGAGAAGTACGACTACACTAAGGGCTTTAAGTTTTCTACCTATGCTACATGGTGGATCCGTCAGGCTATAACCAGAGCGATTGCGGATCAGGCGAGAACTATTCGTATTCCTGTGCATATGGTTGAAACAATAACAAAGGTAAAGAAAGCGTCAAGCACATTGCTTCATCAGAACGGACATGATCCGACGCCTGAAGAAATTGCGGAGTATCTCGATATGACAGTTGAAAGAGTGCGTGAAATACTGCGTATAGCGCAGGATCCTGTTTCTCTTGAAACGCCTATAGGCGAGGAGGAGGATTCGCATCTTGGCGATTTTATCCCCGATGAGGAAGCGCTTGCGCCTCAGGAGGCGGCTTCTCAGATAGCACTTAAGGAGCAGATAGATCAGGTTTTGGGAACGCTTACCGAGCGTGAGGCAATGGTGCTTCGCTTGAGGTTCGGACTTATAGACGGCAGAGCAAGAACGCTTGAAGAGGTGGGACAGCAGTTTAGGGTTACACGGGAGAGAATCAGACAGATAGAGGCTAAGGCTTTGAGAAAGCTGCGGCATCCTAACAGAAGCGCTAAGGTTCAGGATTATCGCGATTGATTTTTCTTGAAAGGAAAAGGAAAAGGTATGTATATAACATTGGAAACCGATTATGCAGTTAGAATAGTGTCTGTTCTGTGCATTGACGGAGGAAAAATCGACGCAAAGACCATCTCTGAAAGGTCGGGCGTTATGCTCAGATTTGCTCTTAAAATTTTGAGAAAGCTTGTTTCAGCGGATATAATAAAATCCTACAAGGGCGCTCAGGGCGGCTATGAGATAAATCGTGATCCGTCTGAAATAACGCTTAGAATGGTTATTGAGGCTATTGAGGGTACATACTATTTTTCGAGATGCTTGTCAGATGAAAAAGGTTGCAGCAGAGGCGCAGACGGAGCTTGTTGTTACCAGAGAGCGTTTGGAGAGATAACTAAAATGGTGAGAGAAAAGCTTGACAGCTATAACTTTGCGGATATGATAAATCATTCCGAGGAGTTCAGGGAGCGATGCAATGAGCAAGAAGGAGCAGTTTCGGCTGAATGATGATACTCAAAGAAAAATAAATGAGCAGTATTCTGGCTCAGACGGTAAAAGGGTGAGGAAAGTCAAGGTAAAGTCGGCGGATTTACCTTATGATGAGCTGCAGGTAAGCTATAAAAGCAAGCGGAAAAGCCTGAAGAAAAGCTTTAGAAGAAAGCCTGAGCCCTATCTGGAAGAAGAACCGTACTATGCGGAAGCGGTTTACGAGGAATCGCCGAAGCGTAAAAAGCATAGAGTTAGAAAGCTTATTGTCGTTACGGCGATTGTCTGCGTGGTTGTTATACTTCTTAATATAGTGTTTTTCTATTATCGTGGGCAGATATGGTTTAACGAGCCTAGAAAGCGAGATTATCCCGTAAGAGGTGCGGCGGTGGATTCTGGTCTGGGAAAAATCGACTGGGAAATTTTTTCTCAGAACACGATAAGCTTTGTCTATGTCCGTGCGACTAAAGGTACTACGTCTATAGACGAACAGTTTAGCTCTAACCGCAAGGGAGCTGAAAAAACCGATTTGCTTGTGGGCTGCTATCATGAGTTTGAGTTTGGCTCTGACGGCGAAAAGCAGGCGGAGAATTTTATAGAGCAGTGCGGAGATCTCGGCGGTAATCTCAGACCGATGGTAAAGGTGACAACGTATGGTATTTACAATATCCATATGAAAAGCGCAGAGGACGTTAAGGAGAATCTCACAGAGTTTCTTGAAGCGATTAAGGAGGAGTACGGCAGAAATTGCGTTATAATGTGCGACTCAGCTTGCTATGAGAAATATATAGAACCGTATTTTGACGACTATTCGCTTTGGATCATGAGCCACTTCAGCGAGCCTGACGAGGAAAGCAACTGGGCATTGTGGGAATTTAATCCAAGAACTCGTACCAATGGATATGAGAACAGTAAGAAATATTTTGCTCTGACTGTTTACCGCAAGGATAAGGATCTGGAAAATTTCAAGAAAAATTTTGTTATGGAATAGATAAATATTTAAGTATAAAACTATTCCTTGAAGCTCCAGAATGGAATTTCAAGGAATATTTTTTTACAGTAAATTCCAAAAAAATAACATTTTATTCGCAAAATGAACATATATAAACAAGATTTTTTGTTCAATCCTACAAAGCTTAAATAAATGGTTGACAAATTTTTAGCAATAGTTTATAATATAATTATGTGGAAAAATTCTCTGAAATCCCACTGCGATTTAAGCGGGAGGATTTTGGTGTAATCCAAATAAATGGTATTCCATTATTTTGTAACGGAGGAATGGTTTTATGAATATTAAAGAAGCAAAAGAGCAGATTGAGCACGCTATAAGGTCTTATCTGCTAAAGGATGAGTACGGCGATTATCTTATTCCGCTGGAGCGTCAGCGTCCGGTGTTCCTTTTAGGACCTCCTGGAATAGGAAAAACGGCTATTATGGATCAGATAGCACAGGAAATGCAGATTAACCTTGTGTCGTACGCTATGACGCACCAGACTAGAGAATCTGCGATAGGTCAGCCTATGATAGTTGAGAAGAACTTTATCGGACGTGAGATAAAGGTTTCTGAAAGCACAATGTCAGAGGTTATAGCCAACATCTATGAAACGATGGAGGAAACGGGTATCAAGGAGGGCATACTGTTCCTCGATGAAATTAACTGTGTAGACCAGACGATAGCGCCTATGATGCTCCAGTTTCTGCAGTATAAGATTTTCGGCAAGCATCAGATTCCTGAGGGATGGGTAGTTACCACGGCAGGTAACCCGCCTCAGTACAACCATGCCGTTACCGATTTTGATATTGCGACGCTCGACCGTCTTAAGAAGGTAGACTGCGTTGCGGACTTTAACTGCTGGAAGGAATTTGCGCTTAAGGCTCAGCTGCATACATCTATCATAACATATCTTACAGAGTTTCCTGAAAATTTCTATGGCGTAGCCTGCGCAGACGAGAATAATCAGTCGTTCGTTACCGCCCGTGCGTGGGAGGATATGTCGGATATGATGAAGCTGCATGAGGAGGGTGGAGTTGTCGTTGACCTTATCCTTATTGAGCAGTATGTTCAAAATCACGATATTGCGGTTGATTTTAACGATTTTTATAATTATTATAATGAAGTCAAGGACGCATATGAGATTGACACGATTTTGCAGGGCAAGGCGTCTGAGCAGATTAAGGCTAACGCTAAGATAGCAGGTAAGGAGGAGAAAGCAATTCTTCTTGACGTTCTTACTGCGGAAGCGGCGGGAGCTATGCAGTACAGCCGTGAAACTACACGTCTGCTTACTGAAATGCAGCCGATATTGCAGGATTCAGTAGAGCGTTTAGGTGAGGGCTTCTCAAACCGTGAGGTTTTCTCAAATCATATCATGCGCAGACAAAAGGATCTTGAGAAAAAGGTTACAGCTCGTGTAATCAGTGCGTCGAATAAAAAGGTTGAGAGATGGATAATTCATAACCTTGAGGACTACCTTGAAAAGACGACCGACACAAGAGATAACCGCCGCGCAATTATGCTGGTTATGCAGATGTTTGAGGAAAAGGCAAAAGAGGTTAAGGGAATCACTCAGGCGGCAGTGGCAGTGTTCTTTAATATGATTAAATTTGTAATTGAGGTTTACGGCTTAGGCGAGGAGCTTTCGACTGTGTTCAATACTCTTGCTATGAACTCAAATGCTGTAAAGTTTATTCAGTCTTACGGCTTTGAAGAATTTATGATGAATCCGTCAGGCGATATTCCTCAGGCTGATTACAGCAAATTTGATGAAATTAAAATCAATTACACGGTTGAAGACCCGATGGCAAGATACCGCAGAGGAAACTAAGGGCGTTAATAAAAAATTTACATATCCTCTGGTTGACAGATTTAAGCTTAAGGTGTATAATATTAAATGCGGTGCTGTGAGATTTGCGCTGCGAAAGGCGATGCTGATATATTTTTAAGCAGCATTGCCTGTAAAAAATATTAAGCAGAGCATTTCTGTTCTCACCTCAAGCGCATAGTAAGCTGTAAAGAGGTTTTCAAGAATTATATTCATAAATACAACTATTCGTATAGTTTGTGCGTCTTATGGCGGGCTGTGCGTATAGATAAGCGGCTTTTGTCGTGATGATTATGGTTTTTACGAGTGCGGAAATGGAAATTACGCACTCGTTTTATTTTTTGATGGAGGTGTACTGTTATTAACAACAAGGATTACAAGATTAACGAGGATATTCGGGAAAAGGAAATCCGAGTTATAGATTCCGAGGGAAAGCAGCTTGGAATCATGCCGACAAAAGCGGCGCTGGAGAGAGCGTATAACGAGGATAAGGATTTGGTCAATATTGCGCCGAATGCGAATCCGCCTGTATGCAAAATCATGGATTACGGTAAGTTTCTTTTCGAGCAGTCGAAGCGTGAAAAGGAAGCGAAAAAAAATCAGCGTGTGATGGACGTTAAGTGTATAAGGATGTCGTCCACTACTGAGGAGCATGATTTTAATACAAAGGTAAATCAAGCGTCTAAGTTTTTAAAAAGCGGCGACCGAATCAAGGTTGAGGTGCGTTTTCGTAAGAGAACGGTGGCTCATCCGCAGTTTGGCGAGAAGCTTTTAAAGAAGTTTGCCGACAGGGTATCTGAGGTCGGAGTTGTTGATAAGCCGCCTAAGATGGAGGGCAGAAGCTTTGTTATGTTTGTTTCGCCCAAATCCGCAAAGTAGTGAATTTATAAGGAGGATAAATTTATGCCAAAGATTAAGACACATTCTGGTGCTAAGAAGCGCTTTTCTACAACTGGAAGCGGCAAGGTAAAGTATCAGAGTACAAACAGAAGACACAGATTGACGCAGAAGGATCATAACAGAAAGAGAAAGCTCCGTGGTACAACCTATGTATCTGACAGCGATCTCAAGAACGTCAAGAAGCTCATCCCATATAAGTAAGAACGAGCTGTTAAAGGCTGAAATGATGAGAAACTAAGAATATTCAGGAGGTAATATATTATGGCTCGTGTAAAGGGCGCAATGATGACTCGAAAGAGAAGAAATAAAACGCTTAAGCTTGCAAAGGGATATTTTGGCGCAAAGAGCAAGCATTTTAAGATGGCTAAGCAGGCTGTCATGAAGTCAGGACAGTATGCGTATATCGGAAGAAAGCAGAAGAAGAGAGAGTTCAGAAGACTGTGGATTACGAGAATTTCCGCAGCTGCAAAGCTTAATGGAATGAATTATTCCACTTTCATGAACGGCTGCAAGAAAGCAGGCATCGGACTCAACAGAAAGATGCTTTCTGAAATTGCTGTAAATGATCCGGCAGGCTTTACGGCTATTGCAGAACAGGCTAAGGCTGCACTTTGATTTTAACATTAATAACGGGCAGTCCTTTTTAAAGCTGCTCGTTTTTTGCTTTAGGAGGTAAAAAGGTGTTTATTTCCTCAAAGGACAATCCGAAAATAAAGCTTTACAGAAAGCTGGCATCATGCAAAAGGACTCGTGACGAGGAGGGGCTTTTTATTATTGAGGGTGCCAGAAGCTGCATGGATTTCTTGTCGCATGGCATTTGCCCAGAGTGTATTTTTTATACGCAAAGGTCTGTGGAAAGGTATCCTGAGCTTTTTAATTCTCAAGGCTTTGAAAGCATACCCGAAGAAAAACGCTTTGAGGTATCTTTGAACGTTGTTGAAAAAATGAGCGGGGTCAATTCTACTCAGGGAGTGTTTGTCGAAGCGAGAAAGCTTGACTCTACGCTGTCTTTGGAGGAAATAAGAAGCAACGGAAGGTATCTTGTGACGGTTGATTTGAGCGACCCTGGCAATCTTGGAACTATGCTCAGAACCTCCGCCGCAGTTGGACTTGACGGCGTTATTTTGGCAGGGGATACTGTGGATTTGTATAATCCCAAGGTTGTACGTTCGGCAATGGGAAGTATGCCTAAGCTTAAGCTGTATATTCAAAGGGACGCTGAAACGGCGCTTAAGACACTTGAAAAGGGCGGGATTAAAACCTGCGCTGCGGTGGTCAGCGGCGGTAAATCAGTCAGAGAGCTTGATTTTTCAGGCGGCTGCGCTGTTTTGATAGGCAACGAAGCAAGGGGACTTGATGAGAAAATAGCTGGGCTTTGCAGAGAACGGGTTACAGTGGATATGAGCGGAGATGTCGAGTCACTTAATGCTGCAATCGCAGCGACAATATTGTTGTGGGAGATGAGTAAGGCTTGAGCGAAAATATATATGATGATAAGCGCATATATTGGATATGGCTGCTTAAGGTTCTGGGAGTTGCAAATCAAAGCTTTTGGACGTTGAGCAGGGGCTACAGACATATTTCAGACTTTGTTGAGGAGCTTAGAAACGGCAGAGTTGACGAGCTTACCTCCACACAGCGTGACAGAGCGAAAAAGGTAACCTTTGAGGACGCAGAGAGAATCATAGAAAAATGCGAAAGAAATAATGTTTCAATAATCACTTATATGAATAAGGAGTATCCCAATAGCTTGAGAAAGGTACATAATCCGCCGCCTATTCTTTTTGTAAAGGGCGATGTGACTGTGCTTTCAGGCTCTGCTGTGGTTGAGGTTGTCGGAACACGCAAGCCATGCGAATATTCTCTGGAAACGACAAGGCTTTTGTGTACGCAGCTTGCAAAATCAGGCGTGCTTGTCATCTCAGGCTGCGAATCGGGTATAGATGAGCAGGCTAACCAATCGGCGCTTGAAGCAGGCTTTCCTACAGCGGCAGTCTGCGGAAGAGGAATACTTGATAAGAAGTCTGTCAATGAGATGACTGAAAAAATTGCGGAAAACGGAGTTGTAGTAGCGGAATATACCGACAGCGACGATTTTGGAACAATCCGCTTTGATAATAGGAATCGCATAATGTGTTCGCTTGCCGACTGCGTGCTTTTTATAGAATGTGCCGCAGACGGGCATGGACTGAATAACGTCCGCCACGCTCAGATGCTGGGCATACCGATTTTTGCAGTTCCTCCAGCCGATATAAGCGACAAACGCTTTTTCGGTCAGAGGAATCTGATAAGAAACGGAGCAGTGCCTGTTTTTGATGCGAATGATTTAATCAAAGTACTTAACGATAAGGATGAAGCTAGGGAAATTCCCATTGTGGAGTATGAAGAGGTTAAACCTGTGAGGAAGAAGAAAAGCTCTTCAGGCTCTGCTTCTCCGAGGAAAATAAAAAAAGTTCAAAAAAATACCGAAGAGGACTTGCATAAAAGTGAAAATTCTGTTACAATAGATATGAGTGCATTAAGCGAGTCGCAAAAGACTATATGTCGGCTGATTGAGCAAAATGAAGAGATGGGTATAAATAAAATATCATCTCAGACAGGCTTTCCTATAAGCGTGCTGCTTAACGATATGGTTGAGCTTACGATGGAAAGGATTGTCGAGGAGCTGCCAGGCAAGAGATACAGACTCAGAGGTAAGCTTGGCGAAGAATAAAAGGAGAAGATAGTTTGGCAAAGCTGATAATTGTAGAATCACCTACAAAGGTTAAGACAATAAAAAGATATTTGAGCGGCGAGTATGAGGTTATAGCGTCAAGAGGTCACCTGCGTGATCTGCCTAAATCGAAGCTTGGCGTGGATATAGAAAATAATTTTGAGCCGCAGTATATAAACATTAAGGATAAAGAGCAGCTGATAAAGGATATTAAGAAAAAGGCGAAAAAGTGCGAAGGCGTATACCTTGCAAGCGACCCCGACCGCGAGGGAGAGGCTATTGCTTGGCACTTGGCGCAGCTGCTTGATTTAGATTTGAATGAGGAAAATCGTGTTGCTTTTAAGGAGTTGACCGCTTCGGGCATTAAGGCAGGCATGGAAGCGCCCAGAAGGATAGATATGAATCTTGTGGATGCACAGCAGGCAAGACGTATCCTTGACAGGATTGTAGGCTATAAGCTTTCGCCGTTTCTGTGGAGAAAGATAAGACGAGGACTTTCAGCGGGAAGAGTTCAGTCTGTTGCGGTAAAGATGATATGCGACCGTGAAAGAGAGATTGAAGGCTTCGAGCCGAGAGAATACTGGTCGGTTGATGCGAAATTTGCTTCAGGCGAAAATGGAAAAAGCTTTGCTGCAAAGCTTGAAAGCGTTGACGGCGAAAAGGCGGAGCTTGAGAGTAAGGCGCAGACAGACGAGATTTTAAAACGGCTTAACGGAGCAAGCTTTTCAGTTTCAACACTGAAAAAGAGCGTGAGAAGAAAATCTCCTGCCGCACCCTTTACGACGTCTACGCTTCAGCAGGAGGCTTCAAGGCGGTTGTCCTTTCAGGCAAGGCGAACAATGAGCGTTGCTCAGGAGCTTTATGAGGGCGTTGAGATAAAAGGGCTTGGTCTTACAGGTCTGATAAGCTATATGCGTACCGACAGCACGAGAATTTCCGATGAGGCGAGAGCGCAGGCATATGAGTATATTAAGAATCGCTATGGAGAGGATTATATTCCGCAAACGCCGAATAAATATAAGTCGAAAGGCTCTGCGCAGGACGCACATGAGGCGATAAGACCCTCTCATCCTGAGCTTACGCCAGACGAGGTTAAAGCAAGCGGAGTGACTTCGGATCAGTATAAGCTTTACAGGCTTATCTGGGAGCGGTTTATGTCAAGTCAGATGGCGAAATGCCTGATGGATACTATTTCAGCAGATATAGAAGCGGACGGCTGTGTTTTCAAAGCGACAGGCTACTCGGTGAAGTTTGACGGATTTACCGCACTTTATGAGGAAACTAAGGACTATGACGGCGAGCCTAAGAATGATCTTTCACAGCTTAAAAAGGGAATGGAGCTTAAGCTTAAGGAGCTTGCTGGCAATCAGCATTTTACCCAGCCGCCTCCAAGGTATACTGAAGCTACGCTTGTAAAAGCGTTTGAGGAAACGGGTATAGGCAGACCGTCAACCTATGTGCCGACAATAACGACTATTCTTTCGAGAAATTATGTCGAGCGTGACGGCAAGCAGCTTAAGCCTACGTCACTTGGAGAAGTAACTAATCAGGTGATGAGCGAGCATTTTGATAAGATTGTGGACGTCAAATTTACCGCTAATATGGAAACCGATTTGGATAAGGTTGAAAGTGGGAAAATGAAGTGGACGGATACGCTTTCACAGTTTTATACAAGCTTTGAAGATGAGCTTGAAGAAGCTGAAAAGGCTATGGAAGGAAAGCGCGTTAAGGTTCCCGATGAGCAGACTGACCAGGTTTGCGATGAATGTGGAAAGCCTATGGTTATTAAAATCGGCAGGTACGGAAAATTTATGGCGTGCAGCGGATTTCCTGACTGTACCTTTACAAAGCCTATGGTTGAGGAAACGGGCGGAACCTGCCCTTACTGCGGCAAAAAGGTGCTGCTTAAGAAGTCTAAAAAGGGTAAGAAATATTACGGCTGTGAGGATAATCCTGATTGCCGCTTTATGACATGGGACGTTCCTTTGGAAGATAAATGCCCGAATTGCGGCTCAACGCTGTTTCGTAAGGGCGGCAAGAATGGCAGGCTTGTGTGTCATAAGGAAGGCTGCGGCTATGAAAAGGATTTGAGCGAAAGCGAATAAAATTATGGAAACTGTAACTGTTGTAGGCGCAGGGCTTGCAGGCTGTGAGGCGGCTTGGAGACTTGCGAATATGGGAATTGGCGTAAGGCTTTGCGAGATGAAGCCGCATAAATATACTCCTGCACATAGCTATCAGGGTTTTGCCGAGCTTGTCTGCTCAAATTCGCTTAAGGCTAAACGTGCGGCATCTGCGGCAGGTATGCTTAAGGAGGAAATGCGCAGACTGGGTTCGCTTACAATGCAGTGCGCAGATGAAGCGGAGGTTGGCGCAGGCGGAGCTTTGGCTGTTGACAGAAAGCAGTTTTCCGATTTGGTGACGGCTAAAATCAAAGCTTGTCCTCAGATAGAGATTGTAAACGGCGAAGTGACTAAAATTCCTAAAGGCAGAGTTGTTATAGCGACAGGACCGCTTACTTCAGATAAGCTTTCACAGAGCATAAGAGAGCTTGTAGGAGAGGAATACCTGTATTTTCACGATGCGGCAGCTCCGATTGTCACATCCGAAAGTATTGATTTTAACAAGGCTTTCTTTGCGTCAAGATACGGCAGAGGAGATGCGGATTATATCAATTGTCCTATGGAAAAGGACGAGTATCTGCGTTTCTATAATGAACTGATTGAAGCGGAGACCGCACCTCTTCATGCGTTTGACAAACAGCCTGACGGCTTTAGCGTCTATGAGGGCTGTATGCCGATTGAGGTTCTGGCAAAGAGGGGAGAGGATACCATGAGATATGGACCTCTTAAGCCAGTTGGAATAACTCATCCTGTCACAAATAAGCGTTATTACGCAGTGGTTCAGCTAAGAGCGGAAAACCGTGACAAGGATATGTATAATATTGTCGGCTTTCAGACGAATCTGAAATTCAGCGAGCAGAAAAGAGCTTTCTCACTTATCCCAGGGCTTGAAAACGCAGAGTTTGTACGGTATGGCGTTATGCACAGAAATACCTTTGTTAATTCTCCGAAACTGCTAGATGTAAATTTGGCTTTGAGAAAAAATAAAAATGTGTATTTTGCAGGGCAGATTACAGGAGTTGAAGGCTATATCGAATCGGCGGCAAGCGGAATAGCGGCGGGAATAAATATGGCGCAGACTGTTTCAGGCAGGGAAAGCGTAACTTTCCCCGAAACGACTATGTTAGGCTCGCTTTGCAGATATGTAAGTGATGAGAGCGTTGAAAATTTTCAGCCGATGGGGAGCAATATGGGGATTTTGCCGTCGCTTGATGAGAAAATTAAGAATAAAAAGCTAAGATATGAGAGGCTTGCCGAGAGAGGGCTTAACGATTTGAGCGATATGATTCGGCAGCTTGATATTTAAAAAATCGGAGGAAAAGCCATGAACATAGTAATGGATGCGTTCGGCGGAGATAATGCTCCCCTTGCGGTTATAAAGGGTGCGATTGATGCTCATAATGAATTTAAGACGGATATTACGCTTGTAGGCGATGAGGAGAAAATAAAGAAGTGCGCCAAGGAAAATGAGCTTGATATAAGCGCTTTGAAAATCCGCCATGCAGATACAGTGATAGATGTCTGTGAAGAGCCTACGGCGGTTGTCAAGAGCAAAAAGGATTGTTCGATGGCGGTTGGACTTAAAATGCTTGCTGACGGCGAGGGCGATGCTTTTCTTTCGGCAGGTTCAACTGGTGCGTTAGTTGTCGGAGCAACGATGATTGTGCGCAGAATTAAGGGAATTAAGCGTCCTGCGCTTGCGACAGTTCTCCCCACCGCAGGGGCGCCCGTTATGCTTTTAGACAGCGGAGCAAACGCCGATTGCCGTGCGGAAATGCTGACGCAGTTTGCGATTATGGGTTCGGCTTATATGAACGGTATTTTGAATGTGCAAAATCCAAAGGTCGGACTTGCAAATATCGGATCGGAGGAATCAAAAGGCAGAGAGCTTGAGCTTGAAACCTATAGACAGCTTTCAAGCGCACCGATAAATTTTATCGGAAACATAGAGGCGAGACAGGTTCCCTTAGGAGATGCGGACGTTGTTGTAACTGACGGATTTACGGGGAATATGATGCTTAAGCTTTACGAGGGCATGGGTAAGTTTTTTACCGACGAGCTTAAGGGAATGCTTACAAACGGAGTGAGAAATAAAATCGGAGCATTTATGATTTTGCCTAGCGTAAAGGAATTTAAGAAAAAGGTAGATTACAGCGAGTACGGCGGAGCGCCGCTTCTGGGAACGGCAAAGCCTGTGATAAAGGCGCACGGCAGCTCTGATGCGAAAGCGTTTTATAATGCAGTGCGTCAGGCTAAGCAGTTTTCCGAAAAGGATGTAATAGGTCAAATTACATCTTCGCTTGCTGAGATGAAAAAGGAGCAGCAGATAAATGAATGAGAATGAGTCTATCAGAGAGCTACAGAGTTTGATGAATTATACCTTTAATAAGGAGCAGCTTCTTTTTGAAGCGCTTTCTCACCGCTCCTATGCTCATGAGAGCAAGAGGAATCTTCCTAACAATGAGCGGCTGGAGTTTTTAGGCGATTCGGTGCTTTCAGTTGTGGTTTCGGATTATCTTTTTAAACATTTCAAGCATATACCTGAGGGAGAGCTTACAAAGATAAGAGCCTCGCTCGTCTGCGAAAGCGCACTGTTTGAGTTTTCAAAGCACATAAAATTAGGCGAGTATATTTTTCTGGGAAAGGGCGAGGAAATGACAGGCGGCAGAGAAAGACCGTCTATAGTTTCAGACGCTTTTGAAGCAGTGATTGCCGCAGTTTATCTTGACGGAGGGATAGAGGAGGCAAGGAAATATGTGCTGAGCTTTATTCCAAAGGATATATCTGTTTCAGGCACAAATTCTTTTCACGATTATAAAACACAGCTTCAGGAGGTAATTCAGAAGAACCCTGAAGAGAGAGTTGAGTATTTTGTCAAGCGTGAATCTGGGCCTGATCACGATAAACGCTTTTACGTTCAGGTGCTGCTTAATAATAACGTAATTGGCGAGGGAGAGGGCAAATCGAAAAAGACCGCTGAACAGGCGGCGGCTCGTCAGGCGCTTGCGCTTATGGGACTTGAAAATGAGCCACAGTAATATTTCCTTTTTCGTTCCTCATCTGGGCTGTGAACATAGCTGTGCCTTTTGCAATCAAAATACTATTACAGGAGCTTCAAGTGTTCCTGACGAAAAGGAGATTTTTGATACCTGCCAAAAGGCATTGAATGAGGTAAGTGATGCTTCACAGACTGAAATAGCTTTCTTTGGCGGCAGCTTTACGGCGATTGACCAAACGCTTATGACTAGGCTTTTGCAGGCGGCACAGCCGTTTACAGGCGGCGGAAAATTTAAAGGCATACGTATTTCAACGCGCCCTGATTGTATAAATGAGGAGATTCTAAACCTGCTGAAAAACTATAACGTCACCGCAATTGAGCTTGGCGCACAGTCTATGTCGGACAGGGTTCTTGAGCTTAACGAGAGAGGGCATACCGCTAAGGATGTTGAAAGCTCGGCAAAGCTTGTAAAGAAGTACGGCTTTGAGCTGGGGCTTCAGGTTATGGTAGGGCTTTACGGCTCTGATAAATGCTCCGAACGGCAGACGCTTGAACATGTGCTGAAGCTTAAGCCCGACACAGCGAGGATTTATCCTACCTGCGTGCTTGAGGGTACTAAGCTTGCACAGCTTTACAGAAGCGGCGAGTATAGACTGATGGAGATTGACGAGGTACTTGATATTTGCGCAGATATGCTTGGAGAGTTTATAAAGAATGACATCAAGGTGCTGAGAATTGGACTTCATGCGTCAGAGGATGTTGAAAAAAACCTTGTCGCAGGCTTTTATCACCCCGCACTGGGGGAGCTTGTCAGGACGAGGCTTGTGCGTAGGTATGCAGAGGAGCATTTGAGCGGCGGTGAAAAGGAGCTTGTCATTTATGCAGGCAAAAGCATGGTGAGTGCGGCAGTGGGGCATCAAAAGTCCAATAAATTGTACTTTTATGATAAAGGAATAAACCTGATTGTAAAGCAGGATAATGAGCTTTCTTCGGAGCAAATCAGAATTGGTAAGGACGTATATAAATGTATTTAAAATCGCTTGAGCTTCTGGGATTCAAATCGTTTCCCGATAAAACGAAGCTTACTTTTACAAAGGGAATATCGGCGGTTGTAGGACCTAACGGCAGCGGCAAGAGCAATATAGGCGACGCTATGAGATGGGTTTTAGGCGAAAAGTCGTGGAAAAGTCTTCGCGGAGAAAAGATGGAGGACGTAATTTTCTACGGCTCTCAGACACGTTCAAAGGCGTCCTTTGCGCAGGTGACGATGACGATAGATAATTCAGACGGTGCGCTTAAAATAGAGAGCGATGTTGTCAGCGTTTCGAGAAAACTTTATAGAAGCGGCGACAGTGAGTATATGATAAACGGCAATGCGGTGCGCCTTAAGGATGTCGAGGAGCTTTTTATGGATACAGGTCTTGGCAGAGACGGCTACGCTATAATCAGTCAAGGCAAAATCGGAGAGATAGTTTCAAGCAAAGCAAGCGAGCGCAGGACAGTTTTTGACGAGGCGGCAGGAATTTCAAAATTCAGAAGTAAAAAGCGTGAAACGGAAAACGAGCTTTTAAAGGCTGAGGATAATATCAGCCGTCTGACGGATATTTTGTCAGAGCTTGAAAGCAGAATCGAGCCGCTTAAAAAGCAGTGTGAGAAAGCCAAGCAATTCAGAGTTCTTGACGAGGAGCGAAGTAATCTTGAGCTTTCGCTGTGGGTTATGCGTATAAGCGAGCTTATGAAGCTTGAAAAAGAATATGAGGAAAAATCAGCGCAGCTTAGAAATCAGTATGAGGCTGTTTGTGAGGAGCTTGAGCAGCAGGATAAGGAAATCGAAGCAGGCTTTGCAGAAGCGGCAAAGCAGGGTAAGCTTGCACAGGAATACAGCGATCAGATTCACCAGATTGCTCTTGATAATTCTCACACACAGTCGTCAGCGGCAGTGCTTGAAAATGATATTTCTCATCTAAATGAGAAAATAGAGCAGACTGAAAATGAAATAGAGCAGTTTCGCAGCAGCGAATATTTTCTTAAGGCACAGCTTGAAGAGAAGCAGAGCGAAATTGAAAAAATCAAGCAAAAGGGTGCAAGCCTTTCGGAAGAGATTGAAGCCGCAGGCAAAGAGCTTTCAGGTGCGCTTGATGAGCTGAGTAACAGAGAGGGAGAGATTGCAAAGCTTGACGAGGATATAAACGAGCTTTATCTCAAAAAATCAAGTGCAGGCTTTAGACTTGAAACGGCTAAGAATAATGGGTTTTCAGCCGATGAAGCAATTAAGGAGCTTGATATTCAAAAGGATGAAATAAACGAGCGCAGGAGACTATATCAGGCGAGCGTTAAAGCTATGGAAGAACAGCTTGATAAGCTGCAAACGAAGAAAACCGAGCTGCAAAATAAATCGGTGGGCTTTGATAAGCTTTTGCAGTCAAAGGAATCGAGGCTGACGACCGCTAAGGAAAGCCTTGATGAAAACGAAAGCAAGCTTTTGGCGTCAAATCAGCGTCTGAATATTCTTAACGACCTGGAAAAGGCTATGGAGGGCTTTACAGGGAGCGTTAAGCTTGTCTTGAAAAACGGTGCAAACGGCGCAATTTCAGGAATATGCGGCTCTGTGGCACAGCTTATTGATGTAGAGGACAGGTATTCAACGGCGGTGGAAACTGCATTAGGTGCTTCGTTGCAAAATGTCATTGTGGAAAACGAGAATACTGCAAAGAGATGTATTCGCCTGCTTAAGGATAATAAGGCAGGCAGAGCGACGTTTTTGCCGCTTACTTCAATAAGGGGCAGGAGCCTTAATAATCCTCCGACAGACGAGGAGGGCTTTGTAGCGGTTGCAAGCGAGCTTGTCAGGACTGATGAGAAATATAGCGAGATAATAAAAAATCTGCTTGGACTGACAGTTATAGCTGACGATATAGATAGTGCGTCCGATATAGCAAAGCGGTACGGCTATAAATTTAAAATCGTGACGCTTGACGGACAGGTTGTCAACGCAGGCGGCTCTTATACAGGCGGAAGCGTGTCGAGAAGCAGCGGAATACTTACCAGAAAAAATGAGATTTCAAGACTGGAAAAAAGCTGTGCAAAGCTCAAAGAGGAAAATGAGCGGCTTAAGAAAAGCTGCGAGAATCTTTCGCAGGAAACGCAGAATCTCCGTGCAGAGCTTGACGGAGTTAAAGAGGAGCTTTTAGGAACAGGCTCTGAAATTCTTCGCTGTGAGCTGGAAAAGAAAAATTCCAGTGAAATGCTTTCGTCAATTGACGGCGAAGAGGATAAGCTCAAGCAAAATGAGCTTAAGCTTGCAGGTCAGCTTGAGGAATCTCGCACTTTAGCGCATCAGGCGGCTAAGGAGCTTGCAGAGCTTGAAAGGGAGATAAAGGAACGTGAAAAATTAAGAGCTGAGCAAAGGAATGAAAATGAGGGAGCGGCTCAAAAGCGTATGGAGCTTTCGGAAAAAATTTCTGAGCTTAAGATAAATGAAGCGGAGTGCGCTAAGGATTTGCAGAACGCTTTGGTTCAAAAGGAGAATATTGAAAAATCTATAAGAGACGGCAAGGACGGCAGAGAAAGCCTTAATAAGCAGATTGAGCTTTTTAATGAGCAGATTGAGTCTAAAAAATCCGAAATTATGTCGGTGAAAAGCTCTGTTGCGGATTCAGGCGAGCGTACTAAGGAGCTTGAGAAAAAAATAAAGCAGGCGCAGAATGAGCAGATTACGCTTAACAATACGGCTGAAAAGCTGAGAAGCGAGCAGAAGAATAAGATGAACGAGCGCGAAACGCTTTCAGCTCAGTCAGTTAGACTTAATGAGCGGCTTGAAAATGTCAAAAAGGAATTTGATAAGCTGACAGGACAGCTTTGGGACGATTATGGGCTTACAAGGAGCGAAGCGAATGAAAAATATTCGCCGCCAAAGGACGTGACAGCCGCAAGACAAAGACTTAACGAGCTTAAGGGTAAGATAAAGGCTCTGGGAAATGTCAATTTAGGAGCGATAGAGGAATATGCGGAGGTGTCCGAAAGGTACGAATTTATGACTGGACAGCTTGACGATGTGAACCGCTCTAAGCTGGAGCTTTGCGAGCTTATAGACAGCCTTACCGATAATATGAAGTCAATGTTTACCGATAGCTTTGAAAGGATAAGCAAGAGCTTTTCGGAGATATTTACAGAGCTTTTCGGCGGCGGAAGCGCAAGCTTGTCGCTTACCGATCCTGAAAATGTGCTTGAAAGCGGCATAGAAATAAATGCCGTTCCCCCTGGAAAGGTTGGAAAAAGCCTTATGAGCTTGTCGGGAGGAGAAATTGCTTTTGTGGCTGTCTGCATTTACTTTGCAATTTTAAAACAGCATCCCTCGCCGTTTTGTCTGCTTGATGAAATAGAAGCGGCACTTGACGAGGTGAATGTTTCAAAGTATGCCTCCTACCTACATAAATTTACCGATAAGACGCAGTTTATCGCTATTACTCATAGGAGAGGCACAATGGAAGAAGCGGATATTCTTTACGGCGTTACGATGCAGGAAAAGGGAGTGTCAAGGCTTTTGAGAATGGATTTAAAGGAAGCGGCTGCGACTGCTGAAAGTTAAAAATTTACTGGTGAAAGGCGAGAGGTTATGGGATTATTTGAAAAGCTGAGAGCGGGACTTAAAAAGACAAAGGACTCGATGATGGGAAGAATTGAGCGATTGCTGGGTTCTTTTACAAAAATAGATGAGGAGCTTTTTGAGGAGCTTGAGGAAACGCTTATAATGTGCGATATAGGTGTAAATACCTCAGTGAAAATTTGCGACAGTCTCAAAGAGCGTGTGAAAGTAAAGGGTATTACCGACCCTAGTCTTATAAAGGACGAGCTTAAGGACGTAATAGAGGAAATGCTGGGCGAGGATAAGCCGCTTGATGTTTCGACTGTTCCGAGCGTAGTGCTTGTAATCGGCGTAAACGGTGCGGGAAAGACTACCACGATAGGAAAGCTTGCCTATTCTCTAAGACAGCAGGGCAAAAGCGTGCTGGTGGCGGCGGCGGATACCTTCAGAGCGGCTGCGATTGATCAGCTTGAGGTATGGACAAATCGGGCGGAATGTGATATAATAAAGCATAACGAGGGTTCAGATCCAGCCGCTGTGGTTTTTGACGCACTTAATGCGGCAAAGGCAAGGGGAACAGACGTTGTTTTGTGCGATACGGCAGGCAGACTGCATAATAAGAAAAATCTTATGAACGAGCTTAGCAAAATTTCCCGTATCGTACATGAGCAGGCGCAGGACTGCTCTCTTGAGGTGCTGCTGGCACTTGATGCAACAACGGGGCAAAACGCTGTAAATCAGGCAAAGCTTTTTAACGAAGCGTGTGATATAACTGGTATAATTTTAACAAAGCTTGACGGAACGGCAAAGGGTGGAATAGTAATTACAATTGCAGATGAGCTTAATATTCCTGTTAAGCTGGTAACTGTAGGAGAAAAGCTTGACGATTTACAGCCCTTTGAGGCAAAGTCTTTTGTAGAAGCTCTTTTTGAATAAAAAATATGTAAAATTTAATTTCGGGGGATTAAGAAAATGGATAACGTGCTTTTTGTAGTAAATATGCAGAACTTTTTTGTAGGAAAGAAAAGGAACAAGGATAAGTTTTCTTATAATGCGGAGGATTTGATTGCAAAAATCAATAAAAGAATAGCGGCATATCAGCCTGAGGAGGTTTTTTATATCGTCAGTGTAGGCAAGGGGCTTTTTAAAGGACTTGCGCCGAAGCCTGAAACGATGGATGCGGAGCTTTCTAGAGATATAAAGGTAAAGTCAAAAAACATTTATCAAAAAAGCAAGCCTGACTTTTTCTCTAATGATGCTTTGACTGATTTCATAAGGGCTAGAAATGTCAAGGAGGTTGAGTTTGTAGGGATAGATACCTCGACAGAATTTGGAGCGAGCGCACTTACTGCAAATGAGTTTTGCATGGTAATTATGGCACCTGATAAACAGGCAAAGTTTCGTGAGAAAATAAGAAAAACCAGAATTACATATAAACATGATATGGACGAATAGAGGGCAGGAAATGAAACTGATTATAGCAAGCGGCAATGAGGGTAAGGTTAGGGAGTATAAGAGCCTTCTCTCAAGCTTTGGCTTTGACGAGGTGCTTTCGCTTAAGGAGGCTAAGTTGGAAAGCGCACCTGAGGAAACGGGAAGCACATTTGAAGAAAATGCGGCTATAAAGGCTAGAGCCTTGCATAAGCTTTGCGGCTGTGCGGCACTTGCCGATGACAGCGGACTTGTGATAGACGTCCTTGACGGAGAGCCTGGAGTTTACTCTGCACGCTGGCTTGGAATAAAGGACGATGACGAAAAAAATGCAGAGGTTCTCAGACGCCTTGAGGGCATTGGTATGGCAAGCAGAGGTGCGACTTTTGTCTGCGCCGTGCATTTTATCGATTCTGACGGAAGTGAAATTTCCGCAAGAGGCGAATGCAGAGGATTTATAGGCTATGAACCGTTAGGTGATAACGGCTTTGGTTATGATCCGATTTTTATGTATAACGGGCGGAGTATGGCACAGCTTACCGATACTGAGAAGAATCTTATTTCACACAGAGGAAAGGCTCTTAGGGAGCTTGTAAAAAAGCTTAAGGAGAAAGGATAGAAAATGCTGACATCTAAACAAAGAGCAAAGCTAGGCTCTCTTGCAAACTCAATCGACAGTACCTTTCAGGTAGGAAAGAGCGGCGTAAATACTGAGCAGATTAGTCAGATTGACGATTATCTGAGAGTACATGAGATAGTAAAGATAACGGTGCTTGAAAGCTCTCTTCTTACGGCTCGCGAGGCTGCGGAGGAGATAGCGGAGGAGATTAGCGCAGAGGTGGTTAAGTGTATAGGCTCAAAGGCTATTATCTATAAGAGAAATCCTAAGGAGCCTAAAATAAAGATATGACGAAAACCGCAATTTTTGGCGGAACATTTAATCCGCCGCATCTTGGTCACTTAAACTGCATAAAGAGTGTGTATAATCAGGTAAATCCCGACAGGATTATCATCATGCCTGATAGAATACCTCCTCATAAGCAGGCTTTGGATTTGGCGAGTGGCAGCGACAGACTTAATATGTGCAAGATGGCTTTTGAAAACGAGAAGTTTAATGTACAGGTGAGCGACTGGGAGCTTAATCAGAGCGGCAAAAGCTATTCGGTTCTGATGCTTAAGCATTTCAGAGAGCTGTATAAAGACGATAAGCTTAGCCTTGTGATGGGCAGCGATATGCTTTTGTCTTTTGAGCAATGGTATCGCTGGAAGGAAATTTTAACTCTTGCGGAATTGGTCTGCGTTTCAAGGAACAGTCTTGACAATAAGCGGCTTGAAGCAAGCGCAGAGCGTTTGAGGAGCATGAGCGGCGAGGTGACAATTGTTGAAGCAAAGCCCATAGAGATAAGCTCCACACAGCTTCGGCAGTGGGTTAAAGAAAAAAATTTTGAAAAGCTTTATAGTGCTTTAAATAAAAGTGTAGCGGAATATATATTGAAAAACAGACTTTATTCAATGTGATTAGGACTGATAAAAGTGAATGATGAATTGACAAAACGAATTAAAAGGTATCTTAAGGAATGTCTTTCGCAGAAGCGTTATACTCATTCAATGAATGTGGCGGATTCGGCAAAGGATTTGGCGGAGCTTTACGGTGAAGATACCTCAAGAGCATACTTTGCGGGAATGGTTCACGATATTGCAAAGGAGCTTGAAAAAAACGAGCAGAAAAAGCTTGCGGAGAAAATCATTGATATATGCAAAATAGAGCTTGAAACTCCTGCGCTTCTCCATGCGCCGGCAGGAGCGCAGCTTTTGAAAGAGAAGTTCGGCATTGAGGACGAGGAGATACTTTTAGCAGTTCGTCAGCATACAATAGCCGCAGGAAATATGAGCAGACTTTCGCAGATAGTTTACCTTGCGGATTTAATTTGCGTAGACCGTGATTATAAGGACGTAAAAAAGATGAGAAAGTACGCCAATACTAGCCTTGAAAAGGGAATGTATGAGGCGCTGAAATTTTCAATTTCAGATCAGGTAGATAAGGGCGGATTTATTCCGAATGCAACAGTTGACGCATATAATGAATTTGTTGAAAAGAAATAAAGGAGTGTAAAAATGACACAGGAGCAGAAAATAAAGGTTATAGCAAAGGCACTAGATTCAAAGCGTGCAGAGGATATTCAGATTATCGGCATAAAGGATTTAACCATTGTGGCGGACTATTTTTTTATAGCAAACGGTACCTCTACTACCCACACAAAAGCACTTGTGGACGAGGTGGAGTTTAAACTTAAGGAAAACAGCGTTACTCCGCTCAGAATAGAGGGCTATTCGGGCGCAACATGGATAGTACTTGATTACGGCGATATTGTCGTTCACGTTTTCTATAAGGAAACGAGAGATTTTTATAACCTCGAAAAGCTCTGGAGCGATGGAGAGGCAGTAGATGTGCAAAAATATCTGGAGGATTAAAATGAGTAAGGGTAAAAAAATTTGTTTGGCAATTGCCGCATATATGGTGATTAAGAGCATTGTTAATCTGATATTGGGCTTTAGCGTGAACAATTTGTTTTGGCTTGTGGTTTTTGTTCTGTTTGGGTATTTTCTTTATGAGGGAAGACCGTATTTTAATTTAATTACAGCCGCAGTTTTGGCATTGCTGTTTTTGCTTAATTTGAAAACCAATATAACGGGACATTATTGGTTCTATCTTGGAGAGGGAATAGCGGACGTGGTGTGCGCAGCTCTGCTTGTTATAAACAAGGACGTTAAGTCGTGCTTTGATAATAAACTACATAAAGGAGAAGATGAAGATGGAAAATTATAATTTTGCCGCAGTAGAGCAGAAGTGGCAGAAATATTGGGAGGAGAACGAAACCTTTAAGGCAAGCGATGACCACTCAAAGAAGAAGTATTATACGCTTGTAGAGTTTCCGTATCCGTCAGGACATGGTATGCACGTCGGACATATCAAAGCGTATTCAGGTCTTGAGGTGGTAAGCCGAAAGAGAAGAATGCAGGGCTATAACGTGCTTTTCCCGATAGGCTTTGACGCATACGGCTTGCCTACCGAGAATACTGCGATTTTGACGGGAGTTCATCCAAGACAGGTGACGGACGAGAATATAGTTAAGTTTACCGCTCAGCTTAAGAGAGTAGGCTTTTCGTTTGACTGGTCGAGAGTGATTGACACTACCGATGAGGATTATTATAAGTGGACACAGTGGATTTTCCTGAAAATGTTTGAAAACGGACTTGTGTTCAGAGATAAGACTCTGGTAAATTACTGCCCAAGCTGTAAGGTCGTGCTTTCAAATGAGGATTCTCAGGGCGGAAAATGCGATGTTTGCCATAGCGAAATCGTGCAGAAAACTAAGGAGGTTTGGTATTTAAGAATTACCGAATATGCCGATAAGCTTCTTGAGGGACTTGAGGAGGTTGACTATCTGCCGAACGTCAAGCTCCAGCAGCAGAACTGGATAGGCAAATCCACAGGCGCATTTGTCAATTTCAAGGTTAAGGAAATTGATGAAACCTTGCGCATTTATACTACTCGTCCTGATACTCTTTACGGAGTAACCTTTATGGTAATCGCTCCGGAGCATCCGATGATTGAGAAGTACAGCGAAAAAATTAAAAATATAGCCGAGCTTGACGCATATAAGGCTGAGTGCGCAAAGAAAAGCGAGTTTGAAAGAACTCAGCTTGTCAAGGATAAGACAGGAGTTAAGATTGACGGATTAAGCGCAGTCAATCCGATAACAGGCAAGGAGATTCCGATTTATATTTCCGATTATGTAATGATGGGTTACGGCACAGGAGCAATTATGGCTGTTCCTGCGCATGATACACGCGATTATGAGTTTGCGAAAAAATTCGGGATTGATATTATCGAGGTTATCAAGGGCGGAGATATTTCAAAGGAAGCGTATACTGGCGACGGCGAGATGGTTAATTCTGGTGAGCTTGACGGTATAACGAATAAAAAGGACGCTATTGAAAAAATGCTTGAGCTGCTGGAACGATTGGGATGCGGCGAAAAGGGCGTTCAGTATAAGATGAAGGACTGGGCGTTTAATCGTCAGAGATACTGGGGCGAGCCGATACCGATTGTCCATTGCCCTCACTGCGGAATGGTTGCAGTTCCTTATGATGAGCTGCCGCTTAGACTGCCGCCTGTAGAGCATTTTGAACCTGGCGCAGAGGGTGAAAGCCCACTTGCTAAGATAGATTCGTTTGTAAACTGCAAATGCCCTGAATGTGGAGCGGACGCTAAACGTGAAACCGACACGATGCCTCAGTGGGCAGGCTCTTCATGGTATTTTCTGCGCTACTGCGACCCGAAAAACAATCAGGAGTTTGCTTCTCAGGAGGCGTTGGAATATTGGATGCCTGTAGATTGGTATAACGGCGGTATGGAGCACGTTACAAGGCATATGATTTACTCGCGATTTTGGCATAAATTCCTTTATGACCAGGGCTGCGTTCCATGCTCGGAGCCGTATTTAAAGAGAACGGCGCAGGGCTTGATTTTAGGCTTTGACGGAGAGAAGATGTCTAAGTCAAGAGGAAATGTTGTTGATCCGAACGATGTTGTAGATGCTTACGGCGCAGACGTGCTGAGATTGTACGTTCTGTTTATGGGCGACTATGAAAACGCCGCTCCGTGGAGTGAGAGCAGCGTCAAGGGCTGCAAACGCTTTGTCGACAGAGTGTGGGCTTTGCAGGAAAAGCTGGTTGACGGCGATAGTTATACCAAAAGGCTTGAAAGCTCAATGCACAAGACGATTAAAAAGGTGTCGGAGGATATAGAGAGCATGAAGTTTAACACCGCCATTGCGGCGATGATGACGCTCTTAAATGAAATATATGACGCAGGGAGCGTTACAAGAAAAGAGCTTACAGATTTTCTGATAATCCTCTATCCGTTCGCACCTCATATCACTGAGGAAATGTATCAGCTTATAGGCTCAGAGGGCGTGCTTGACGAGCAGCCGTGGGCGACATGGGACGAAGCGCTCTGTATTGACGCCACAGTAGAAATCGTTTGTCAGATAAACGGCAAAATCAAGTGCAGACTTGAAATTCCAAAGGACTTGGCTAAGGACGAGGTGCTTAAGCTTGTAAAACAGCAGCAGGAAATAACGAAAGCCTGCGACGGCAAGAGCGTAATAAAGGAAATTGTTGTTCCGAATAAGCTTGTAAATATCGTTGTAAAGTAAAGAAACTGGTTTTGAAAATTTTGTTAATTCTTTGTGATTTGTCCGATTTGATATTGACATTGGCTTTTGAAAAATAAATTTAGAAATTTTTAAAAAACCTATTGACAACGCTTAAAAAGTGTAGTATAATAAATATAGCTATATACAGCAAGGGAAGTATTTAAATTTGGCAGAGAGGGGGAGCGAGTGCTTTGCTCCTTAAGGAGTGCCGCAAAAGGTTAGCGGCATGACCCTTCACTTTTATCCGTTGTAAATACTTCTTGTAGAAAGCTATCTCTGTCAATGGCGGCAAAGGGAGGGAATAATTTTGGCAGAAATTCGTATTGGAAAGAATGAAAGCTTAGATACAGCTCTCAAGCGTTTCAAGAGATCCTGCGCTAAGGACGGCGTAATAGCTGAGGTTCGCAAAAGAGAACATTATGAAAAGCCATCGGTAAAACGCAAGAAAAAGTCCGAAGCTGCTCGTAAGCGTAAATACTAAAGTATCATTTTAAGCGGACGTTTTTGTCCGCTTAAATTTTTGTCAGAAAAAATTTAACAGAGTTGGAAGATATGTACTGTAAAAATTGCGGTGAAAAGCTTGTCGATAATGCAAACTTTTGTTTGAAATGCGGCGAAAAATGTATAAAAGAAGATGACGCTCAAGCGGAAAATTACGTTCAGCAGCACGAGGCTGTCAGTCAGCCGACAGAAGCGGCGATTAAAACTCCAACATCAAGCTGCCTTCCGATTTGTAATTTGCTGTATAATTGCTGCGGCACTGATCGTTGTAGTTGGAGTAGTTTTGTTCAATCAAGCGTATACTGAGCCAAATAGCTCGGAGCTTGGCGATTTAGAGGAAAGTGTTTCAGTGAACGAAATAGAAGATAGCGAGGCAAATTCTGATGAATCTGACGAAGCTGAGGAATCGAGCGATACACAGGTGTTAAGTGAAGCTGAAGAATCGAGCAATTCGGATTATGAGGACAACGATGATTCGCAGAATGAGGACGATGAAATTTTTTACGACTATTACGATGACGGGAATGTTCTGAGCTTTAAGATACCTGACGGCTGGTATGCAGGGTGGTATAAAGATAATTCTTTTGTTTATGCGTATATTTATGAAGACGGCGTTGACGGAGACGCTTTGAGTATAAAAATTTTTCGGATTGATGGTGTTTTTGATGCCGATGAAAACGGTAATGTAGATAAGGATGTTATTGAAAAAACCTTCAATGAATGGGTAGAGTATGGATGGTTTGATTCGTATGAGCTTACCGAAGCAGGCGAAATCGCAGTCGGCGAATATGTTGGAACCTGTTATGATCTCAAAGGCTATTATACACATGATGGCGAGGAGATAGTCACCCTTACAAGGTATATTGTAACTGAGGGAGATAATTCTTTCTGTATTACACTTATGTCGCCTGGCGATGGTGATTCTTTTGCAATGGTAATTGATACATTTACTAAAATTTCCGACACACTGACTCTCCCTAGCGCAGAGCAGCTTGCTTATTGGAATGTTGAGGAATGAATTTATGTTATTTAAACCGACGTATGTTTTTGATAAGGTTGGCGATGTGACGCCGAAGTTTTTAAAGAGTAAGGGTATAAAGGCGCTTTTGCTTGACCTTGATAATACGCTTACAACACATAATAACCCGATACCGCCGCAGTCAAGCCTTGACTGGTTGGAGAGCATGAAGCGTGCGGGAATTAGGCTTATGATAGTTTCAAATAATGATGCTGAACGTGTGACGCCATTTGCTGAGCAGCTTAAGCTTGATTTTGAACCGTCGGCGGCAAAGCCGTTGACATTTGGCTATAGCCGTGCGCTTAAGCGGCTTGGTTTGAAAAAGAGCGAGGCGGCGGCAATCGGGGATCAGATTTTCACAGATATTTTAGGCTCGAATTTAAAGGGGATTCGCTCGATTTTTGTATTTCCTATAGAGCCTGAAACAAGCCTGCCCTTTAGAT
The DNA here is from genome assembly GCA_021202895.1 of Ruminococcus sp. GTDB lineage: Bacteria > Bacillota > Clostridia > Oscillospirales > Ruminococcaceae > YE71. The sequence goes on from JAJQCE010000030.1 coordinate 81,424, forward strand.
TTAAGCGCGCTTGTGAAAGACCGTTTTTGCCTGAAATAAAAAAAGGAGGATTAGATTATGAGTGCAAGATTCGGACCTGCGGGAAACAGCGAGAGCTTTAGCGCAAAATATAAGTCAACGCTCGACGCTCCAAAGTATTTAAGAGAAATGGGACTTGATCATTATGAATATCAGTGCGGCAGGGGAGTGAGAGTGAGCGATAAGCTGGCTCAGGCCTTTAGCTCCAAGGCAAAGGAAAGCGGAATTTCGCTTTCACTTCACGCACCGTACTTTATTTCACTTTCAAGCCTTGAAAAGGAGAAGCGTGATAATTCGATAAATTATATATTGCAGTCTTGTGACGCAGCTAAGCGTCTTGGTGCGGATAGAATTGTAATTCATAGCGGAAGCTGTGCGAAAATCAGCAGGGAGGATGCTCTTGAGCTTGCTAAGGATACGATTTTGAGAGCAAGAGAGCAGGCTGCCAAACAGGGCTTTGAGGATATTCACTTTTGCCCCGAAACGATGGGAAAGGTTAATCAGCTTGGAAATTTAACTGAGGTGCTTGAGCTGTGCAGGCTTGACGACAGCTTTATTCCCTGCATAGATTTCGGACATCTTAACGCAAGAGATTTTGGAGCGATTAAGGGCAAGGCGGAGTATGAGGCGATGCTTGACGAGGTGGAAAATGCGCTTGGAGCGGACAGACTTAGGGTTTTTCACAGTCATTTTTCAAAGATAATGTTTACCGTTCCGGGCGGCGAGAAAAAGCACCTGACATTTGAGGATAATCAAGGGTTCGGTCCTGATTATGAACCGCTTATGGAGCTTGTCGCAAGGAAAAATTTAAGTCCGACGTTTATATGTGAAAGCGCAGGGACGCAGGACAAGGACGCACTTATGATGAAGAAAAGCTATCAGAGCTTTTTGTGAAAGGAGAATTTTTATGAAGAAAATACTTGTTGTACACGGACCAAATTTAAATTTGTTGGGAGAACGCGAGCCAGGCTTTTATGGGTCGGACAGCTTTGAGAGCGTCAATGCCGAGATTGAAAGGAAAGCGGAGCAATGCGGTTTTGAATGTGAAATTTTCCAGTCTAATCACGAGGGGGAAATTGTAGATAAGCTTCACGCCGCAAGACTTGACAGCGTGGGAGTTGTGCTTAACGCAGGTGCTTTTACTCATTACAGCTATGCGATTGCAGACGCAATAGCGGCGATAAAAATCCCTGTTGTAGAGGTGCATATGTCGAATATTCATGCTAGAGATGAGTTTCGTCACAGGTCTGTTATCGCTCCCGTATGCGCAGGACAGATTGCAGGCTTTGGAAAAGCCTCTTACCTTTTAGGAATAGAAGCACTTAAGGAAATTTTGAAGTAAAAAGTCTAAATAGAGGGATTTATAATGGCATTTATAGCACTTGTATTTGTTTTTATGCTTGTATTTGCAATGTTTATATTCTTTATAGTCGGCATTGTGTTGGTAAAATTGTCACAAAGGAAAGCTAGAAAAGCACGCAAGGCTGCCGCTGAAATAGGTGCGGAATATGTTCGCCCGAAAGGTGTTCTTTCTAAGAGGGTAATAGGAATTATTTTTATTATTCCATTTACAGTGTTAATGGTCGTTTCAGTTTCCTATATTTCAATATCGCTGTATAAGAGTTCAAAAAGTCTGGTTAGCAGTGTTCAAAGCGGCAATGTTGAAAATGTAGAACGACTTCTCGAAAAGGGCAGTGATCCAAATGTGAATTTGAGCAATGAAGCTCTTGAGGACGGAGAAGAATCGCTGCTGTCTTATTTATGTCAATATGACAGTGAAGCAATAAGCAATGCCGGCGGTTTCAGCGATATTTCAAAAAGCGAAAGGCTGGAAATTATCGAGCTTTTGATTGAATATGGAGCAGATGTAAATGCTGTGTCATACAGTGATGAAAAGAATTCTTCAAATCATTATACTTCAGGCAACACTACGCATTTGTCAGATAAATGCGGATATACTCCGCTTATGTATGCGGTTGAAATTTGTGATTACGATGCGGTAAGGCTTTTGATTGATTGCGGAGCAGATGTTACCTGCAAAAACTATTGCGGATTTACCGTACTTGAAATTTTCGCTCAGTATGCTGAGGATACCAATACGCAAGCATATGATTTGCTTAAGCTTTTGATAGAAAGCGGTGCGCCGACAGATAATGTTACAAATTTCGGTCAGACTACTATGGGGGTTTGGCGTGAAGCACAAGACTGGGGACTCGACAATAATCATATTTATGATTTATTGAATGAGCAGGGCATAAAATAGGAGTGAATAGAATGACTACAATTGAGCTTTTACAGTGTAAAATGAAAGGTAAAATAGAATGTGCGCTTGTCACGTCGGATATTAACCGCCGATATTTCACAGGTATGAAATCAAGCGCGGGAACGCTTTTGGTTTTTCAGGACGCTTCCTACCTGATTATAGATTTTCGCTATATCGAAAAGGCAAGAAAGACTGTCAGCGGCTGTGAGGTGATTTTGCAGGAGGGAGGCGGCGGACTTTACCGCCAGATAAATGAGCTTTGTACTCGCCACAATATATCTGAAATTTCTCTTGAGGCTCAGAACGTAACTCTTGCACAAAGCAGACAATTGTCCAAAAAATTGGACTTTAAGCTCAACGAGAGCGACAAGCTAAGCGAGCTTATCGGCTCAATCCGCATGATAAAAACGTCTAAACAAATTGAAAAAATAATAGCTGCCCAGCGTATAGCCGAAGCGGGCTTTGAGCATATGTTAAATTTTATCTGCGAGGGAGTTTCCGAGCGTGAAATTGCGCTAGAGCTTGATTTTTATATGCTTTCTCACGGAGCGGAGGCGCTGTCGTTTGACACAATCGCTCTGAGCGGCGAAAACACCTCGCTGCCGCATGGAGTTCCAGGCGAAAGACGGGTTAATTCTGGAGAATTTGTGCTTATGGATTTTGGAGCGGTGGTTGACGGCTATCACAGCGATATGACAAGAACAGTGTGTGTAGGCGAACCGAGTGAAAAAATGCGCAGTGTTTATGAAATTGTACGCAAGGCTCAGTCGCTTGCGATAGCTCAGGTTAAGTCAGGAATAAGCGGAGCGCAGCTTGATAAAATCGCAAGGGATTACATATCGCAAAACGGTTACGGCGAATGCTTCGGACATTCCTTGGGGCATGGAGTAGGTATGGATATTCATGAAGCACCTACAGCATCGCCTAGCAGTGAAAATGTGCTTGAGGAAAATATGATAGTGACTGTTGAGCCTGGAATTTACATAGAGGGCGAGTTCGGCGTCAGGATAGAGGATTTTGTAATTGTCGGCGAAAACGGCTGCAAAAATATGACTCTTGCCGATAAAAAGCTTATTGTTTTATAAAAATGAACATAAATCAAGTCAATTAATTATTGAAAAAACAAGCTTTACATACCTTACGACTGGTACTAAAGAAATTCTAAAAATCGCCAGAATTTTTTTCCTATGGTTGACTAAGCCAAAGAAAAGTGGTATAATAAATGTATACTAAGCTTTTGGTTTAAAGAAAGGATGATAACAATGGCAGAATGTTCTTACGACTGCGAATCCTGCAGTCAGAATTGTTCTCAGGCAGGAGGCTCTTCTGTTCCTCAGACGGCACAGCCGCACCAGCTTTCACAGATTAAAAGGGTTATAGCCGTAGTCAGCGGCAAAGGCGGCGTTGGAAAGTCGCTTGTCACTTCTCTTATGGCGGTTGACGCAAGCAGACGCGGCTTTAGGACGGCGGTTCTTGACGCTGATATAACGGGTCCGTCAATACCTAAAATGTTCGGCATAAAGGGAAACGCTCCTGCAACCGAAGATGCGCTTTATCCTTGCGAAAGCGAGGGAGGAGTAGAGGTTATGTCGCTTAATCTGCTAGTGGAAAATGAAACAGACCCGGTTATCTGGCGAGGACCTGTAATCGCAGGCGCAGTTACTCAGTTTTGGACGGACGTTGTATGGGGCGATGTGGACTATATGTTTGTAGATATGCCGCCTGGAACAGGCGACGTGCCGCTTACAGTTTTTCAGTCGATTCCCGTTGACGGAATTATCGTTGTGACTTCTCCGCAGGAGCTTGTGTCTATGATTGTCGCAAAGGCTGTAAACATGGCAAAAATGATGGAAATTCCCATTTTAGGAATTGTAGAAAATATGAGCTATGTAAAATGCCCCGACTGCGGTAAGGAAATAAAGGTTTTTGGCGAAAGCAGGATTGAAGAAATTGCACAAGAAAACGGTCTTGACGTCCTTGGCAAAATACCGATGGATCCTCAGATTGCGGCAATGTGCGATATGGGCAAAATCGAGGAAGTACCCGAAGATTTAGTGTTTGATACAACCTCTATTTTCAAATAAAAAATCATCGGGCTTAAATTTAAGTCCGATGAATTTGTCTTTAGCTTCTCGCACTTGATTTTGCAAAGAGCGAGGCGATAAGTCCGAAAACTAGTGCGGCGCTTATTCCTGCCGCTCCTGCGGTAAGCGAGCCTGTTAAAATTCCAAGTGTGCCGTCAGCGTCAATCGCTTCCTTTACGCCCTGTGCAATTAAATTTCCAAAGCCTGTAAGCGGCACGGAAGCTCCTGCGCCTGCGAAATCGACAAGCGGCTTGTAAACTCCTACAGCTCCTAAAAGCACTCCTGCGACTACATAGCTTGTCAGTATTCTTGCAGGTGTGAGCTTGGTGAAATCAATCAGAAGCTGTCCGACGGCGCATATCGCTCCGCCGACTAAAAATGCCCATAAATATTCCATATAATCTCCTTTTTAGCCGTGACGGTGTGAAAGCCATACGGCGTGTGAAATTGACGGTATCGTTTCGCCCTGCTGATTAAGCGTCGGTGACATAAGCGCACCTGTTGCAGCAAAAAGCACATTTTCAAGTTCGCCTGAACGGATTCGAGGAAGAATATAGCCGCAAAGCACTGCCGCAGAACAGCCGCAGCCGCTTGCTCCTGCGTGAACGTCCTGATTTTCAAACGAGTAGAGCATATTTCCGCAGTCGGTATGAACCTGCCGCAGCTTTACATTTTCACGCTCAGCAAGCTCGCACAAAAGCCTGCTTCCGACCTTTCCTAAGTCGCCCGTGAGAATCATGTCGAAATCATCAGGAGATTTTCCCGTATCGTTTAAAAACGTAGAAATTGTCGACCATGCGGCGGGAGCCATAGCAGCACCCATGTTGTTTGCGTCCGTTACACCTAAATCCTCGATTTTTCCGACTGTGAAGCCTCGTACATAGGGCGATTTTCCCTTGGCGGACACACATAACGCTCCGCCCGCCGTAGCAGTCCACTGCGATGTTGGAGGACGCTGTCCGCCGTAGTTAAGAGGGTATCGGTACTGCCTTTCCGCAGAGCAAAAGTGCGATGAGGTAACGGCGACCGCCTTTTCAGCAAAGCCTGCCGCTGTGAAAGCGGAAGCGAGCAAAAGCCCCTCCGCCATAGTTGAGCAGGCACCGTAAATTCCGAGAAAGGGTATTTCAAATTCACGTATTCCGTAGGTCGTGCCTGTGCACTGGTTGAGAAGATCGCCGCCGAAAAGAACGTCTATATCTGATTCTTTAAGATTTCCCTTTTCAAGCATATGCAAAATCGCCTGCTTTTGAAGCTTGCTTTCGCCCTTTTCAAAGGAATCTGCGGACATATACGGGTCGTCGTTTATTTTGTCAAAGCATTCGCCCAGCGGTCCTTCGCTTTCCATTTTTGAGCCTATGGACGCAAAGGAAATTACACCGGGTGGACTGTCAAATATATGAGTTTGCTTCAAGGTTTATCACTCCGTTTTTGCGCTGTCAGTCTTTTACACTAACAGCTTTATCAATTAGATTGTGTCCAAAATTTTGTACAATATACCTTGAAACAGAAAGGTTTATTTATGAATCAGAAAATAAATTATCAGCTTGAGCTGGACAAGCTTATAGCTTCAATCCCAAAGGGCTGTGTACCGACGCTTTTGCTCCACGGCTGTTGTGCGCCCTGCTCGTCATACACGCTTGAGTATCTTTCAAAGTACTTTGCGATAACGCTTTTTTACTACAATCCCAACATTTCACCGCAATACGAATATCAAAAGCGAGTAAACGAGGTCAAGCGTTTGATTAGTCAGATGCCGTTTGAAAATGATGTTTCCTTGATTGAAGGTGAATACAATCCGCAGGATTTTTTTGACGCAGTAAAGGGAATGGAGGATTTACCTGAGGGCGGTGAGCGATGCTTTGTCTGCTACAGACTAAGGCTTGAAAAAACAGCGGAGCTTGCGAGGAAAATGAACCTTAATTACTTTGCGACAACCCTTTCAATTTCTCCTTATAAAAACGCTCAAAAGCTAAATGAAATATCGCAGGAGCTTTCAGAAATTTACGATGTCAAGGCTCTGCCCTGCGATTTTAAAAAGCGTAACGGCTACAAGCATTCAATAGAGCTTTCAAGGGAATATTCGCTCTACCGTCAGGACTACTGCGGCTGTATCTTTTCAAAAATCCAGAGGGATTCAATGAAAAAATAAAAAGCCAAGAGTTATTTTCGTTTCTGTAGCTCCAATTGCCGCAGGCATTAAACAACCTTGACTCATACTATAATTATATACTAATTTTTTCAGATTTGCTAAGAACTTTTTAAAAATTTTACTTTTTTGCTTGAAAAAGCGAGAAAAATATGTTAAAATGATACTGTGACATTTTAAAATGGGAGTGATAAGCTATGGATTTTAATGATTTGTATAACAGATATAAAACTCTTGTGATTTTTAAATCACTGATTACTGATGACGAGGTGCTTTGCAGCTTTACGGACGTAATAGATGCAATTGCTTGGAAAGAAAGTGACTGTGCGGTCGAATATTACAGTAATTTTATTTTTCGGCTTTACAATTACGGAGATGATTTCACTGAATATCTCCTTAACGCAGTGCTTGAAAACGAGAATATTTACATCAAAAAAAAGGGCGAGGGAGTTAAGACAGGCGAGCTTTTGGACGAGTGTTTAGAAAACGAGCTTATGCTTTTAGAGGAGATTTCACAGATTTCTTATGACGCCTTGCGAGAACAGATTGATTTTTATGATTTCCTGCCGAGATACAAAACTCACAAGGCTGATTTTCGTAAAATTTATCATGAGAGGATTGAAAATGTTTCTCACTTTGGCTATGGAATTTATTCACGCTATCATGTGTTTATAATAAAGGAATACGACATGGATTCCGAAATTGTGGGCGTGGAGCATCCTGATTCTATAAGCCTTTCTCAGCTTTACGGCTACGAGCGTGAAAGAGGCGAGGTTATCGACAACACTCTTGCGCTCCTGAGCGGCAAGCCTGCGAATAATGTGCTGCTTTACGGCGACTGCGGCACTGGAAAATCCTCTACTGTAAAGGCGATTGCAAACGAATATGCTGGTGACGGACTCAGGCTTATTGAAATAAAGAAAAAGCAGCTTCACAAAATTCCCGATATAGTTAAGCAGATAAGCTGCAATCCCTTGAAATTTATACTTTTCATAGACGATTTAAGCTTTACGGAGGACGATGAGGATTTTGCCGCACTAAAGGCAATTTTAGAGGGGAGCGTTGCGTCCTCTGCGGACAATTTATGTATTTATGCTACATCTAACAGACGGCATCTGATTCGTGAAACATTTTCGGCAAGAAAGGGAGATGAGATTCATCTCAACGACACAATGCAGGAGCTTTTATCGCTCTCCGACCGTTTCGGTCTTACCGTGACGTACACAAAGCCTGATAAGCAGCTTTATCTTTCGGTGGCGCATGATTTGGCAAAGCAATACGATGTTAAGCTTAACGAAGAGGAGCTTAAGCGGCAGGCGGAGGCGTTTGCGCTTTCAAGAGGCGGACGTTCTCCCCGCACGGCAAAGCAATTTATCGAATACCTGAAAGGAATGGAAAAGGACTAATGGACAAGCTTGAATTTCTGGAAATTAAAACAGCGCAGGATGTCAATCGTTTAGCGGCGGCGGCAAAGGAAATCTGGACAGAGGCTTTTAAGGAAATAATATCAGACGAGCAAAACAGCTATATGGTAGAAAAATTTCAATCGGCTAACGCTATAACAAAGCAAATTTCCGATGAGGGCTATCGCTATTGTACGCTTGTGCTAAACGATGAAATTATCGGCTACTACGGAATATGCAAAAAAGAGGACGGCAGTCTGTTTCTTTCAAAGCTGTACCTAAAGCAGGAAATGAGAGGCAAAGGCTTTTCGTCTATGATGTTTCGTGAAATAAAGCGTATTGCGCGCAAGGAGGGCTGTGAGCTGATATGGCTTACAGTAAACAAAGGAAACGTCCATGCAATCAGCGTTTACAAACACCTTGGCATGAGGCTTTTACGTGAGCAAGTGACAGATATTGGAAACGGATTTGTAATGGACGACTATGTTTTTGGCATTATGGTTTAATTATCTACATAATATCACAAATATAGAGCAGAATATTTGTGCAATTTGTTAAATTTTAAAAAAGTGCTTGACAAGCAGAAGCTTTTTTGGTATAATAGTAGAGCACAGTTGGACAATAGTCTAATTGCAGCGTGAGTTATTAGCTCAGTTGGCAGAGCATTTGACTTTTAATCAAAGGGTCCGGGGTTCAAATCCCCGATAGCTCATAAAACTAAAACACACGGAAATACCGCAAACCCTTTAAAATCAAAGGTTTGCGGTATTTCTTTTTAGTCCGTTTATATGCTTAAACCGATTCAAATATGACGCAAAATCAAATATATATGACACAAAATATGACACGAAAAAAGCACTAAAAACCTCAGTGCTTTTTTATGCAAAAATATAGCAGAATTTACAAAGAAATCAATAAAGCATTAAACAATGGACAGTGGAAAAGGTCAAAAACAGGTCAAAACATGGTAATCGGATTTCCATGTTTTTAAATAGGACAAAACATAGGACTGATCTTTGTGGGGCAGTCCTTTTTTTGTGTTAGTCTTTTTTGTCCATGTCGGATTTGATTAAAGCGTTAATGTAGGCATTCAGACTTAAACCTTTGCTTACAGCGTGGGCTTTGATTTTATCACGTTCGCCTTTTTTAACCAATAATGCAATTCTATCATAAGCTTTAGCGTTGTACTTGTTAGCCGCCTTAATATGCGCTTTCGATTGTGCCATAATATCACCTCTGATTTTAGTTTAGCATTTATTTTTTTATTTGTCAATCACATTGTACAATGTTAATTAAAGCTTTACAAAATTATTATAAATGTTATAGAAACACATTGTACAATGTGCTGTGATATAATTACAGCGAGGGAAGCCGAGCGAGTACGGCAGGCAAGCATAGCCAGAAAGGAGAAGAAAATGTTTGAAGAAATGAGCAATTACACACTAGAAACGTTTTTGAAAATGCTGCTTGAAATTCTTGACGGTTGTGAAACCACTGTAACACATAAATAAAATTATTTGTATGCGTTCATCGTTTGAATGTTGCCACAATAGCTTTAACTCGTCATTTGTAAAAATGACTTTTTTCTTTTTATCTTCTTTTTTTATTCTGACAAAACTAGCATAATTTTTGTCGATTACGTCATTTTGCATAGCATATTTACACAGCTGACTGAATAGCTGTTGGATTTTTGCACATTTTGAACGACTGGAATCGTTCGAAACATTGTCTATAATTCGCTGAAAATCGGCTGTTTTCAATTCCCTAAATTTAATTCCGTGCAGATTTACCGCTATTTTATATGCCGCCCTATATCCTGCGACAGTGCTATCTGATAAATCGGAAAAATGCTGTGCAGACCAAAAATTGTATATTTGTGAAAATGTTGCATTATATAGGTCGGGACGTACACCACGCAAATATTCGTCTAGTGCTTCGCTCGCGGCGGCATACGTTTTGTACGCCCCTATGTAGGTGCGACCTGTTCCTATCGGTGAACTAGGCGACCATGCTATATAACGTGACGAACGTTTGTCAAAATAAATAGTTCCCTGCCCATGCGGACGTTTATGTGTGCGTGTTTTACGCTGTACTGTAATCTGCTTTTTTTCGCAGTGGTTACAATACAACGAATTATCGGGTATTTCTTTTTTACATTTTTTGCAGACCATTTTTTCACCTTTTTTAAATTATTTGGAAAAATTTTTATTTGTGCCATAAAAAACCTTTTCCTTTTCAATGTTGCCACGATACCAACATTGACGTGCGTATAACTGATTTTTATGTACACAATGTCGTTTGTCTGAACATTCAATATATTTTGACAACACGCAAATGTTTTAGGTGGATTGTAAATGTTTACTGCGGCTTTAAATATTGATAGATATAATTAGTAATATCTGAATTCTTTTCAAAATCAAGGGCTATATAGTCAGACCTTTCTTTTAGTTTGTGTTGTTTTAAAATAATAATTGATTCAAATTTGTTATTTTATCGTATGCCCTTACACGGTAATTGCCCGATGGCAGTTTCTTAGCTGTAGCCATAGTTTTCCCTTACAATGTTAATTATTTGCGTTTCTTTTTATGCTTAGGCACAATGCTAAAAGTGGTTTTGCTGTAAATTTTATTGTGTGCCGCTTGCAAAGGGTGGACACCCATCGGCGATTGAAAATTTACAGCTGGCACACAGGTGCTGTAATCGGCAGAAATCAGATAAACTTACAGAAAAAATTGTGTTCGACACGGAAATAAAACTAATTTCTAACAGGGTTTTACCTCAAACGGCGGATTGGAAAAATCTTTGATTATGGGGGGCAGATGTCCCTTATGAAATCTGACAGTGCTTCAAGCCGCCGAGTGCAAAAAATTCTGCTCAAGAATGTAAAAAAATGTAAAGGAGAGTGAGGGTGTGAGCCTTGCGGAGTTAAAAAGTAAGCTGGCGTTGAAGCAAACTAGGGTGGCATTGAGATATAAATACTATGAGGGAAAATATGTTATCAACGACCTATCGCCGCTGACTCCGACACAGTATAGAACAATTCACGGCAAATTAGGTTGGTGCGCAAAGGCGGTTGACACGCTAGCGGACAGACTGAATTTTGATGAATTTGATGATGATACGTTTATGCTGAATCAGATTTATAATTTGAATAACCGTGACGTGCTGATAAATTCTGCGGTGCTATCGGCACTAATTTCTAGCTGTAGTTTCATATATATTAGCGGTGATGATACAGACTACCCGCGTTTGCAGGTGATTGACGGATATAACGCAACAGGGCTAATCGACCCTATCACAAATTTGCTGATTGAGGGCTACGCAGTTTTAGACCGTGACAAAAACACAGGTGCGGTTATAATGGACGCATATTTTACGGCAGACGAAACACAAATTTTTGAACATGGGGAATTGACACAAACGTTCAAAAACCCAGCTAGTTATGCGCTGCTAGTACCGATAATTTACCGTCCTGACGCAGTTCGTCCATTTGGGCATAGCAGAATATCACGTGCGGCTATACAGCTAACCAACGAAGCGGAACGTGTTTTGAACCGTGCGAGTATTTCAGCGGATTTTTACAGCACGCCGCAGAAATATGTGCTGGGCATGGACAACGACGCAGAATTCAACAATCGGCTAGCTACAATGTCAACGTTTCTGAGAGTAGATAAGGACGAAGACGGGAACAAACCCACGGTCGGGCAATTTAGTCAACAGTCTATGTCACCACACATTTGAACATTTGAAATCGATTGCTAGTGCATTTGCAGGAGAAACAGGTTTGACACTAGACGATTTAGGTTTTTCAACGTCAAATCCGTCTAGTGCGGACGCTATTAAATCAGCACATGAAAATTTGCGGTTGTCGACACGTTCGGCACAGGCTAGCCTCGGTGTAGGGCTGTTAAACGCAGGATATTTAGCGGCGTGCGTTCGTGATGAATATCCGTATGAACGCAAAGCGTTTTACAGTACTAGTCCACAGTGGCTGCCGATTTTTGAACCTGACGTTAGTCAAATAGGAACGTTGGGGGACGCTATACTGAAAATTAACCAGTCTATACCCAACTATTTAGACACGGACGATGTTAGACGTTTGATAGGGATTTAAAATATGGCATATGAAATTTTGAAAAAATATGCGCCTAACGCAACACAAAAACTGATTGATGAAATGGCTGACGGCAAAATCACGCAAAATCAGTTATCGACCATCAGTTCAAATTTGACAGTTGAAATGTTGAAAAACATGAATGTAAATATAACCGCAGGCAAATTACAACAAATAGCTAACGATTTGTACGGCGTTTTAGGTGAAAATTATGAATTGGTTGGCGAATGTTACGCACAAATTCAAAACCGAATTTATGCGGCTGAGAAGCTGGAAATGCAAGCAACGAAAGCGGAGATGTCAAAAAAACGAGTTGAGCGGATAGCCGAACGACTGAAAATCGCTACCGAATCCCTCGCAAAAGTGATAGTTGAAAAAGACGTGTCGAGTATGTCACGGCAAGCCTACGGTGACAGCGTCAAGGTGAATACCGACCAAGCGAGCGAAGCGGGCTTGAAAACCTACATAGTACGAACATTAGGCAGTGGGAAAAATTGCGAATGGTGCAGGGACTTAGCAGGAAAATATGAGTATGGCGTTGACGTTCGCAGCGGTGACGATGTTTTCAGGCGGCACGATAACTGTAATTGCACGATTGAATGTGTTTGCGAAAAGGCAACGCAGAAAAATTCTAATAAGGCGTCCTATCAGATAGACAAGAGCGAAGCAAAGGAATTGGAAAAGCAGCAGCTAAACACGGAATCCCCGCAAGCGGAAGCGGCTGAAAAAAGTGCGCTTGACGAGATTTTCGGGTTGACAGAGGACGGAGAGAGTGGTATAATAAATTTAGTTTCATCAAATGGCATACAAATAAACTCTAATTCGTGGCATTTGATAAACGAAAGTATGAGCAATAGAAATATAGAGTTGGCGGACATAAAAGATGCACTGATAAATACTTTGCATTGCAAAGAAGTAAAGATTGATGAAAAAGGGCGTTTTAGTCAGCAACTAATCGGGGAAAATGCAACTGTAGTGATAAATCCTGAAACAGGAAATATCATTACCGCATGGAAAACAGGAACTAACACGGTAAAAAAATACAAAAAGTAAGGTGGTAAAATTATGACAAAAGAACAAGAAAAATTTTTAATTTCTATTGACATAAACCCTTTGTAAGCTCCAGAGGAATTAGAAGAAGAAGTTTCTGAATTTTTGCAAATGCACGGTATAAGAAACGATTCTTTGAATGAAACAGGGCAAAAATGTTTAGCTATTTTAGACACTTTGACTGAAAAAGATGAAAAGGAGTAAACGAAAATGGCTAAAAACAATTATGAACACGGTTACACTACAACAGCGGATATCAGAAACAATCCAACCGATGAAGAAAAACAAGTGATTGAAGATTTTCTTAAATCGCTGAAAGAAAAGCAGAAAAAACGAACAAATGATTAAAACACTCACACTTCGGTGTGGGTGTTTTATTTATATCAAAAAAGAGGTGAGCTGCCCATTGACGAAAAGAGAATAGGGCGTCAAACGCCTACGCAGTCGTTTGTTTTACCGTATGAAAACATGCTAGGTGAACAAGCTGTGTTGCTATATAATCAATCTGGCAAAACGGCTATGGAATGGCAATCAGCGTTGATTTACGATATAATGGCAACGGACAGCGAGGGGTTGTGGGTACACGCTAAATTTGGTTACAGCGTACCACGGCGAAACGGCAAATCGGAAATTCTGATAATGCGTTGTATATGGGGCATTTTACACGGTGAACAGATATTGTACACTACCCACAGGGTAACAACATCGTCTAGCGCATGGGATAAAATGGTAAAAACGTTGTCAAAAATGGGGTTTACCGACCGTGACGATTTTAAAACACTGAAATATGTTGTTACAGACAGCAGGAATCCGCAGACGATAACCTGTTCGGCGTCAAGCGTTACTTGCTTGAGCCGCTTTAGCCTGTTTCTTGGAGCGTCGTTCTGTCAACCGCCTTTTCAAAAGATATACCCCTGCGCATAAAAGCAGGGGTATTAGGATTCTCCTGAAAAGCTAGACAAACTTTTTGAAAGAAAACCTATGCAAAGTGGCTAGCTCTCGTCAGCTTCAATATTCTTTTTATACTCGATTCCCAATGCTCCATTGATTTAATTATAGGGCGCAAAAATATTTAGTCAAAAGGCTTGCAAATTATGTGGAAATGTTGTATAATAGGTATGGTAAATGTAAATTTTATTTGGTCGGTGAGCCTGAATGTATTTTGATTTTGATCTTAGCTTAGCGCAAAGCTATAAAAGCAGCACACAGAAAATCAGAATAATGAGTGAAAGCTGGGCTAAGGATAATATGTTTTGTCCTTGCTGTGGCAATCCATATATTAAAAAATTAGACAATAATATTCCTGTTGGTGATTTTAAGTGTGATAATTGTTCAAGCGTCTTTGAATTAAAAAGCAAGAAAGGAAAACTTGGAAAAAAATAAATGATGGCGCATATGGAACAATGATTTAAAGAATTACAGGTGTTAATAATCCTGAGTTACTTGTGTTAAGCTATTCTGAGGATTTTAAAGTCATGAATTTAATCCTTATACCTAAATTCTTTTTTGTTCCATCAATTATTGAAAAAAGAAATGCTCTTTCCTCCTCTGCGAAGCGAGCCAATTGGGTTGGCTGTAATATTTTGATAAGTGAAATTCCTATACAGGGTAAGATTGATATTATCAAAAATCAAGATGTTGTTGATATTAGCAACGTTGTGCAAAGCTATTCAAATATAAAAAAGCTTCAGACGAACAATATTGAGAGCAGAGGCTGGTTGTTTGATGTCCTTAACTGTGTCAATCAAATTCCGACAGCGGAATTTACACTTCAGGATATATATAAGTACACGGAATTGCTTCAAAAAAAGCATATTAACAATTACAATATAGAAGCGAAAATTCGTCAGCAGCTTCAGTTTTTAAGAGATAAAGGTTTTGTTGAATTTTTAGGCGGTGGTCGGTACAGGAAGAAAATATAAAAAAACAGATACAGATACATTGCCAAAGAGTTCAATTATAATTTTCTCCTAATAGCCCATGAATACCTGTTTATATTCAAAAAGCTCTGATGGTGTTGCTTATTGAAATTTTAAAATATACTTTGGCAAAATCTCAAAAGAAATCGGTGGTAAAATGAAGAAAAAAATCAAATTCACAGCGGCAATTGTTTCGGCTTTGCTGCTTGCTTCCTGCGCAACGGCTATTGAACCTAACGACAATACGCTTATTCAGCCGCCTGATGAAGGACTTACATCGAATGCTGACTCGATGCTTGATTCGCTTGAGGAGCTTGAGAACACAGAGGAAAGCTTGGACGAAAGCTCTCAGGTGCAGGCTCAGGAGGCTTTGTCGGACGAGGTTTCACAGGCTGATTCGGATTCTGATTCGGTTTCTCAGGAGCACCCTAGCGAGGGAACGGCGCAGGCTCATTTGCTTTGCGTGGGGGATAACCTTATTCACGATAATATCTATAATGAAGCTTTGAAATTGGGCGGCGGTGAGGAGTACGATTTTAGTTCAATGTATGAGCTTGTCGAACCATATGTCGAAGCTGCCGATGTTGCGATTATAAATCAGGAAACGCTTGTAAATGACGCTTATGAGCCGCAGAGCTATCCTGTGTTTAGCTTGGTGACGCTGTGGTCGAGTTGGGCTTTAACGTTATTTCTATGGCGAATAATCATGTTCTTGATAAGGGCTCAACCGGACTTATTTCTTCACTTGACTATTGGGATACTAAGGACGTTGTGCATTACGGCGCATATCGCAGCGAGGAGGATTCCGAACAGCTGCAAACCTTGGAGGTTAACGGCATAACCTTTGCCTTTTTAGGTTATACAGAGCATACAAACGGCTTTAGCATTTCTGACGGAGAGGGCAAGGTTATTTATCTTGAAGACGAGGAAACAATTCAGCGGCAGATTGAGGCGGCTGACGAGGCAGCGGATGTGGTCGTTGTTTCCTGCCATTACGGTACAGAGGTTGTACATGAGCTTAATAATCAGCAGAATACACTTACGCCAAAGCTTGTTGAGTGGGGAGCAGATTTAATCATAGGTACTCAGGCGCACTGCGTAAGTACCTGCGAATATATCGATAAGTCGGACGGTGGTCAGGCATTTGTCTATTACGGCTTGGGAAATTTTCTGCATACTATGTATGATAAACATTCGGCAGTGGGAATTATGGGGGATTTGGACGTTATACTTGATTATTCTACTGGTGAGGTGACGTTTGAAAACGTCAAGGCAATACCTGTTGTTTCTCATTACGAGGGTCAGTCCTACAGTGGATCATGGTATAACATCAAGCTTTATCCGCTTGCACAGTATACCGATGAGCTGTTTGAGAAGAATTATAACAACGGTGTCACGAGAAGTATTGTAGATGAATGTTTAAGCTATATACCAGATGAGTTTTTGTCAATTGAATGATTTTTAAAAAAATATAGGAGAATTTTTATGAAAAAAATTAAAGATACTAAGCATATGTATCTAAAATCTGCTGCGGGGGTGATACTGTTTTTAGTAGGTATTTTACCCATACTTATCTGTTCTGGCGGAGTGTATCTTTGGTCAGGAGATTATAATGATCAAAATATGCAAACTACTCCAAGTGAATACACAAGCTAAACTAGTCGGCAATAGCACCGACAAACTTGTAATAAATCTCAATCTTCTGTGTTTTGCTAACCTTATCAGCGTCATAAACTACAATGCGGTCTATAAGGGCATTGACAAGCTCAATATCAAGCTCTTTAATGTTAACGCACTTTCTAATCAACTCGGTAAAGCCAAGGGCATTTTGAGCGTTCTCCTTGCTTTTGACGTCAGTTTCTTCAAGCTGAGCGATTTTTTCTTCAAGCTCCGCCTGTTCAGCTTCATAATTTGCAGTCATAGCTTTGAAGTTGCGTTCACTTATGTTTTCTTTAAAATGGTCTTCGTATAGTCCGGCAAATAATTCATCAATCTCCCTAAGACACTCTTTAGCCTTTTTTTATTCCTTTTCGCTGTACTTTAGCTCGGTTTCTTTTGTTTCGTTAAGCTTGTCAATCAAGCTTTGAGTGAAGCTTTCATCTTGCGATTCTGACGCTACTCGCTTTATGTTACTTAATACCACATTGTAAAGCTGTTCTTCACTAATGCTGTGCGTTGAACAATATTCCTTTCTCCATTTTATGTAAGACAAGCAGGAAAAATACATTTTTTCTCTGTTGTTTCTTAAAATAAGCGATTTGCCGCATTTGTCGCACTTTAACAGTCCTTTGAAAATATTTCTGTGAACCTTTAATTCATCAGCACTCTTCTGTGACCTTTCATTATCTGTTCAACCTGCTCTTGTTCTTGCTCTGATACAATCGCTTCATGTGTGTTATCAACCACACCCATTCCGTTCCATCCGTTGTTTTTTCTTTTTTTGCTTTTAAAAGAAACAGTTGTACGTCTGAGAACAACAATCTTGCCTGCGTAAACTGGATTTTTAAGAATAGATTGAATAGTATTCGCATTCCATCTGTCTTTGCCTGATGGAGTAGGTACGCCCTCTGTAGTAAGCACATTGGAGATATGTTTTATTCCATAGCCTTGTAAATACATCTGATAAATCCTGCGTACTGTTGGCGCAGTGTTTTCGTCAACGAGTAAATGATTATGGTTCTGAGGGTCTTTGTAATATCCATATGGTGCAAATGCCCCTATGAATTTTCCCTGTTCGGCTTTGATTTTTTTGGCTGACTTGATTTTTTCGGATATGTCCTTAGCGTACATCTCGTTAAGCAGATTTTTAAACGGTGCAATTTGCATAGAACTTTCATGAAGTGAATCTATATTGTCGTCCACGGCAACATAGCGCACACCCTTTTCAGGAAAGTAAATCTCCATATAGCTTCCGCTGTCTATGTAGTTCCTGCCTAATCTTGATAAATCCTTGGTGACAACACAATTGACTTTCTTTTCCTCAATGTCCGCTATCATACGGTTAAACGATGGTCTATCGAAGCTTGTACCGCTGTAATCATCGTCCGCAAACACGCCTGCGTACTCCCAGTCAGGATTTTTCTGAATCAAAGAACTGTAGTAACTGATCTGTGCGGAGAGGGAATGGTTCATGCGTTCCGATTCCATTGAAATACGGGCATAGGCAGCGACTTTTTTCTTCCTTTTTACGGTCGGCACAGTGTGTTCGACCCTCGTGACTTTAGCCATGAAATCACTCCTTTCCACTACTATTCATCACTCTTTACGGCTCAGAAGTCAAGCGAATATCGGAAAATAATGTGCCGAAAACTGGACGGTATTTCTCAAGGAAAATTGTATCAATTTTACAATACTCCTCCTCCGAAATTATGCCCTCCGAGAGCATCTTCCTGACAAGGTGCATGGTGGTCTGGTACAGTTTTTCGTTTTTGAATTCTTCCTTAGTCATTGCCGCCACCTCCAAACCTGTCAGCGATGTAGCACTCGTGGCTGCAATATTTCCTGCGGCTATCACCATAAATAGAGAATGCCTTCCCACAATGTGGACATTTGAACTCGTAGACTGTTTTCCGCTGCACTTTATCAAGATGCTTGTTCCACCACTCATTACGACACTTATCACAACAGAAACGCTTCTTCTTCTGTTTCGCAATCTGCCGGATTTCACGTCCGCAGTTTTCGCAAAGCGTAATCTCTCCGCTGAGAATTACAGGAGTTGGTGTATCTGCGTTTTCTGTAATATGGTTTCGGCGGCAAAACGACTTCACCGTGTTCAGCGAAATGCCGACAGTTTTGGCAATGCTGCCATAGCTGTTTCCCGCCTTTCGTAATTGTATAACCTGCGCCCTTTGTATATCTGTCATAATCTGCAAACTCCTTTCCGAGAGGATTCAACTTTTCTCAGTACAAGCCGAAAAAGTCAACCCTTTACGTTACGGTATATATCCCTCTACTTCTGAAAGGACAGAAATTAAGATTTTCAGCGGACAAAAAAATAACGCCCACAGATACTATCCGCAGGCTTTGAACAATTCTACATATGGTCCTATTTATCTTCTAAACTTTTTTTATATGCTGTCCCCCACGCCTCCATAGCATCAAGGATAGGATTCATTGACTCTCCCAATTCACTGAGAGAATACTCTACTCTCGGCGGAACCTCAGCATAAACAGTACGAATCACAATTCCATCATCTTCCATAGATCGCAGGCTGTCGGTCAATACTTTCTGGCTGATTCCCTCCAAATCGCGCCGCAGTTCATTAAACCGCCAGGTACGGACTCGCAGATTCCTCAAAATCAGCAGTTTCCATTTGCTTCCTATCAATTCAACTGTCGTTGCTACAGGGCAATCTGGCAGCTCGTCTTTCGTTTTCATAAAAGACACCTCACATTCTATTTTACTCTAACATCAAATCCGAATGTTATATTCTAATTATAATGCAGCACGCCATTAAAATCAATAGATAGAATGTGAAGTTTCTATAGACATATCTTTAAAGAATCCAAAGGTCACCTTTTTGTGACTATGTAATAAAAAAGTGCGTACTTGACTCGCTCAAAATGCTGAGTATAATTATAATTACAGAGAGCAGAAATGCTCCTGAATACAAATTCGGAGGTAAACAACAATGGCACTTTCTAATCTGTCTGGATGGAAGAACGAGACATCTGCTGCTTCCTGCGGCACATCCTGCGGAGCATCGGACAAGCCGGAAGAAAAGCCTGCAGCCTGCGGTTCCGCCTGCGGTGCTGGCGACAAGCCGGAAGAAAAGCCCGCTGCCTGCGGTTCTGCTTGCGGCGCTGGCGACAAGTAATTCTGTCCGCAAATCCATCGCCTGGTGAGCTGGTATACATATAATGAATATCGGTTCATCAGGCACCTGCGAAACACTATCCGTTCATCGGATTTCACGATATAAACCCAAAGGAGATCATGCTTTATGAAACAGTATTTTTCTTTTCAATGGCATATTACAGACGAATGCGATCAGCGGTGCAAGCACTGCTACATCTTTTCCGAAGACGTCTGCAAAAAGCCGGACGCTATGAGATGGGAGTAGATGCAGGACACGTTTTACAACTGTCTGGATTTCTGCGTGGTGTATCACCGTCTGCCTTATTTTTATATCACCGGCGGCGATCCCATACTGCACTCGGACTTCTGGAAGTTGCTGGGGCTGATGAAAGAGCATGGCATCCCTTTTGCCATTCTCGGCAATCCGTTTCATCTGACGGATGATGTGTGCCGCCGCCTGAAGGAGTATGGCTGCCAGAAGTACCAGCTCTCCATTGACGGAATGCGGGAAACACACGACTGGTTCCGCAAGCCTGGCTCCTTTGACATTACGCTGGAAAAGATCGGCTGCATCAACCGGGCTGGCATCCGCAGCGTTATCATGACCACTGTTTCCGGCACGAACATTGACGAAGTACCTGACATCATTGACGCTGTGGTTGTAGCCGGGGCGAATGTGTTCGCCTTTGCCCGTTACTGCCCCACATCGGAGGAAAAGGACACCGGCATTGAGCCGCTCCGCTATCGGAAGCTGCTGGCAGACTGCGACCGGAAATTCAAAGAGTATGAAGTTGCTGGATGTCAGACCTACTTCAACAAAAAGGATCATCTCTGGACGCTCTACGAATATGAGACGGGTGCGTTCAAAATCCCTGAAACCGTGAAGGAGGGGATGATTTACGGAGGCTGCAACTGCGGCAACTGCCACCTGACCATTCTGCCCACTGGGAATGTGTATGCCTGTCGCCGGGTTCAGAACAGCAGGGTCGGCAATGTATTTGATGACCGTCTGGCGGATGTTTGGGTCTGTGAGGTGGAGAGTTATCGGGAGTATACGAAATTTGAGAAATGTTCCAAATGTGAGCTGCTGGCGTTCTGCCGGGGCTGTCCCGCTGTAGCCAGTGGGAAGGACGGGAACTTCTATGCTGCTGACCCGCAGTGTTGGGCAGATGAAACCAGCGAATTATTTTTGAGGGCTTGATGATTATGGATAAGAAAATGAAAGCTGTGGTGCTGACAGAGCCCACGGATGCAGATAAAGTTACATTGACGGAAATGGAGATTCCAGAGGCAAAACCAGGCTGGGTACTGGTGAAAGTGAAAGCCTTTGGTCTGAATCATTCTGAACAGATTTTGCGCCTGAACGAAATCCGGGCAGATTATATTCAGAAGCCAATTATTCCCGGCATTGAGTGTGTAGGAGAAATTGTCGATCCTTCTGACAGCGGTTTTGCTGTCGGGCAAAAGGTAGTTGCCCTGATGGGCGGTATGGGGCGCAGCTTCAATGGCTCCTATGCTGAGTACGCCCTGCTTCCGGCACATCATGTATTTGAAACAGATACTGCACTGTCATGGGAACAAATGGCTGCTGTCCCGGAAACATGGTTTACTGCATGGGGTTCTCTTTTTGAGTGCTTACAGCTAAAGGCTGAGGATACGCTGCTTGTTCGCGGCGCAACCTGCGCGCTGGGCTATGCGGCGATTCAGATTGCAAAGGTGCTTAGGTGTAAAGTCATTGCCACAACGCACCGGGAAAACAAGCTGACGCTGCTTCACGATGCAGACGAGGCAATCCTTGATACTGGGGAACTTGCAGGAGCGATTCATGGTGTAACCAGGGCATTGGAACTGGTCGGTCCCAAGACGCTGTCCGATACCCTGCGTACAGTAGAAAAAGGCGGCATTGTGTGCAACACCGGTGTTTTAGGGGGCGTATATACCCTGAACAATTTTGACCCCATCAAATTCATTCCCAATGGCGTGTATTTGACCGGATTTTTCTCAAACTACCCGACACAGGACATCATGCAGGACATTTTCCGTTTCATCGAAAAGCATGAGATCACACCGATAATCGGTGCAGCATACCCGTTTGGGCGGATTTCGGAAGCTCTATATGATATGGATCACTATAAAGTCAACGGCAAGATTGTTGTTACCGTATAAAGGTAGTGACAGAAAGGAGATAATCTATGGATGCAGCTACCTGTTTGAAAAAATGTGAGTTGGTCGGTGTACTGGCCTTTGCAACAATAGGAAAAAACGGAGAACCGCAAGTACGCAACATCAGCGCGATTCATTATGAATCGGATGCGATTTATTTTTTTACAGCAAGAGGAAAGGATTTCTGTTCAGAGCTAAAAGAGGACGGGCGTGTCCAGATTCTTGCATATACTCGCTTCAAGGAAACCATCCGGGTGTCTGGAAAGGCAGTGATAGCCGAAGATCAGGCAAAGTGGATTAACACCATTTTTGAAGAACAACCGTATCTTTCCAATGTATATCCGGGTGATACCAGAAGTATTGGCATTGTATTCTGTGTAAAGGATATGGAAATCGAATATTTTAATCTTGGTGTCAGGCCAATTTTTCGGGAAACTTATACCATAGGAAATGGGAAAGCACATCAGAAAGGATACCAGATTTCAGATAATTGTATAGGCTGTGGCACCTGCGCTTCCGTCTGTCCACAGCAAATCATCAAAAAAGGGACGCCTTACAGAATCACTCAGGAGAACTGCCTGCACTGCGGCAACTGTTTTGAAAACTGCCCCGTAAAGGCAATCGAAAGATTGGGGTAATATGACACAGAATGAGCGAAGAATTTATTTAATCAGGACGCTTCTTTCAGAGGAAGCACAGTATCGTGATACGGAAATCCCTTCTGACGAACAGCAGCAGAAACGGCTCCTGCGGGCACTGTTTAATGTGCGGATGCCGAAGTCGGTCAGCCAGGACTTTTTGACCGTACAGGATGCTTACTTGCAGGAGGAAACCCGGCAGAAAGGCATTACTGACATTGCCGACCTGACTCCAATACAGGAGGGCATTTACCTTTGGCAGGGCGACATCACGGCTTTACGTTGTGGCGCTATTATCAACGCTGCCAATTCGCAAATGCTGGGCTGCTTCTGCCCCAACCACGGTTGCATTGACAACGCCATCCACACCTATGCGGGTGTTCAGCTTCGCACGGCCTGTGCGGAGTTGATGGAGCGTCAGGGACACGAAGAAGAAACCGGCAGAGCAAAGCTCACGCCCGCATTTAATCTTCCCTGTGACTATGTCATTCATACGGTCGGTCCCATTGTAGGCGGCTGGCTGATCAGAAAGGACAGGGAACTGCTTGCTTCCTGCTATCGCTCCTGTTTGAAGCTTGCAGAGCAGAACGACATAAATAGCATTGCGTTCTGCTGCATCTCCACTGGAGAATTTCATTTCCCGAATGACAAAGCAGCACAGATTGCGGTTAATACCGTGACCGAATACAGAGAACAGACCCATAGCAAAATCGAGGTGATTTTCAATGTTTTTAAGGACATCGACTTTCAAATCTACAGAAAACTCCTTACGACAGATTGAACTGTTAAAAACGGCTCTGGACAAGGCGGATGCCGTTGTAATCGGAGCCGGTGCAGGGCTTTCCACATCGGCAGGATTTGTGTATAATGGAGAGCGGTTCCAGAAATATTTTTCTGACTTTGAAGTGAAGTATGGTTTCCACGATATGTACTCCGGCGGGTTCTATCCCTATGATACGCTGGAGGAGCATTGGGCATACTGGAGCCGATATATCTATGTCAACCGATATGTGGATGCGCCAAATCCGGTTTATCAGGAGCTGCTCTCGCTTGTAAAGGATAAGGATTATTTCGTCCTGACCACGAATGTAGACCACTGTTTTCAGAAAGCGGGATTTGACAAAAAGCGGCTTTTTTACACCCAAGGGGATTATGGGTTGTTCCAATGCTCCGAGCCGTGCCATCAGAAAACCTACGACAACGAAAAAGTCATTCAGCAGATGGTAAAGCAACAGCGTGATATGAAAATCCCGACAGAACTGATTCCCCACTGTCCAATCTGCGGCAAGCCGATGACGATGAATCTGCGAAGCGACGGCACTTTTGTGGAGGATGAAGGCTGGCACAGGGCAGCGGAACGCTACTCGATCTTCCTTTGCCGTCATGAAGGAATGCAGACGCTGTTCCTGGAACTCGGAGTCGGCTATAACACGCCGGTAATTATCAAATATCCCTTCTGGCAGATGACAGCGAAAAATCCGAAAGCGACTTATGCCTGCATCAATAAAGGAGAGCTACTATGCCCAAGAGAGATTGAACGGCAGTCAATCTGTATGGATGCTGATATCGGAAATGTCGTAGACCAGTTGAAAGAAATGTAAGAAAGCAGTGAATGCACTTCATCTGAATTAAACAATTATCTAAAAAAATAACGCCCACCAGGAAGAAAAAATCTCCCCGATGGGCGTTACCCTTTGGTTATTCTCTGACCGAGATATAATCTCCTGTC
>JAJQCE010000029.1 GCA_021202895.1 Ruminococcus sp.
TACCGTGCGGCAGTAGCGGTTCATGCGGTAGCGGTTGAGGTTCAGGGCGTCCGCATTCAAGAGCTTCACATTTCCAAGATAGTCAAAAACCTCTATTGGCAATCCAAACTCGTAAGACCGTTTCCTCCGACAAGATTCTTTCACGGGATTCAACATTTATGTCAAATTCCTGCACGTTCCTCATACACCCGTACTATGGTGCGTAAATATAGCAGGTCAATGTTTGAAAAATTTCTTTCTCAGCTTCATTATAATAGATTTAAGTGGGATGGTAATATTCCTAATAGACAGTGGTCTTAGCTGCAAACCAATTTGATAATACTCCCATGCATCTTTAAACTTCCCTACAGCCATTAGTTCACCAGCTATGCCAATCACCCTTGCATGATAAACTGTTGGATATTTTTCGTACAAATCTTTATACTTATCTATCACTAATTTATACGCCGATACACGATTATTGGAAATTGTAGTGATCGAAACCTCGCTTATATGATTAATTACCAAGGGTTTCGAACAGTGGACACACTCATAACGTTGCGCTATACGAATCCACATATCTAAATCCTGTAACGCTTTCAAAGACGTATCATACATACCCGCAGATATAACAGCTTCTCTCCTCATTACAGGGAATGAATTACTTCCTATAAAATTGCTATTCAAAAGCGCCTTTATCGTATCCTCCCCAAACACTTTAGGGACTCTTTTATTAATAACCGTGTGCCCATCTTTCTCAATAATTGCATCACAGTAAACCAGACCAATTTTATCATTAGTAAAAAGACATATTTGTTCATCAAGCTTCTCCAGTAACCATTCGTCGTCATCATCCAGCAACGCAACATACTTTCCTTTAGAAGCGTCAATTCCAGTATTTCTTGCTTGACAAGCTCCCATATTTTTTTGATGTACTATATATATAATTCTTCCATCATGGTAAGTATCGATAAGTTCTTGAATCTGCATGACTAGCCCTGTATTTTCAGGACAATCATTAACGATTATCAATTCAATATTTTTGTATGTCTGATTCAGGACACTGTCAACTGCTCTCTTCAATATGTCCGTCGGACGATTATATGTAGTTATGATACAGCTAACCATTCCATTCATTAACATCGCTCCTCTAAAAATCTAGGGTGTTCACCACATACTCCTTCACAGCATCCTCCTTAGGAATGATTTTACCGGGATTTCCTAGGACAATAGAATTGTCAGGTACATCGAAATTCACAAACGCTCCTGGTGCTATAAGTACGTTATTGCCTACATGAATTTTCCCGACAACAATAGCGTTTGATCCAATCCAAACACGGTCTCCGATTTTCGGAGTCCCCTGTCTTTCTCCTCTTCTTTCATATCCAATTGTAACGCCTTGAAGGATTTCCACATCTTTACCAATAATTACGTCGCTATGGATTGCTATCCCTCCCACATGTCGAACGATAAAGCCAGGACCAATCTGAGTTTTTGCTCCGATATCAACACCATATTTCGTCATGTAGTGCTCATACAGCAATCTATATAAAGCAAACATTACCCCCCCCCACAGGACGATACTGCTCACACTTTCTCTTTAAATATACAATGTTGTACTTCGAAACAAACCTCCATTTTAGGAAGGTCTTAAAATCTGTCTTCCCTGTCCATCTATAAAGATCATACAGATATGGCTTTCTTTGAAATGCTTGATTCATCATAATTCTCCTTTATTTACTCTTTATCATAGTCAGAAATATCCGCTTCCTCACAGTTAGATGTATCAATAAAATAGAGGACACATCCTAATAACGTATAAAAAGGCATTGCACAATACGTCTGTTCAAAAAACGGTTCTGTATTCGCAAATACAAACGCTCCTAAAATCATAAAAATTCCAAAACTTGCATATCGTGTTGTCTTATTCCTATATGCATAGCTGACCATACTAAAAACTTTTATAAATAACCCAATCCATATAGCTTCACCGACTATGCCCAACCTTGCGAAAACTGAAATAAAACTGTTGTGTGGTTCTCTGACAAGGGTTGAACCGCTCGAAATAAAATCTGTTAAGGCAACACCAAACCCCTGACCAAAAATTAAAATTCGAAAATCCGAAAAAGCTGTTCTAAAGATTTTCTCAAACCACTCAATTCTCATTTCAAATCCGCCAACTTTTGCTGCATTACTCCCTTTTCCAACCATGCTCAAGAATATATTAACAACGCTGTCTAACGCATTCATTATAAAGGAACTATTCACAAGCATGCCAAAGGAAATAATAAATATTCCTACGATGAGTGCAAACGCAAGATATTTATAAAACTTCCACATATACTTAGATGTGCCGGTAATGGCTAAGTATAATAATATTATAATCAAAATCAACCAATGTGTCCTGCCTGTTGCAATTATAAAATATAGAGAACCAAGAACGGCATATACAGTTACCTTCGTTCTATCAATATCAGAATCATGCTTTGATAACCTGTAGTAACAATAAAAAGTATATATGTATATCCAAAATTTTGTTGCTGCATAAAAGCCGAAAAAAGTAATACGTCCTTGCTGGCCAGAATAACTTGGAGAAAAACTCTTCATAAAATCAGAGCCCGGAAAATAGGAGGTAAACACATATACTAGAGCTATGCAATATATAATCTCCATTGCTCTGTCGAACTTTTCTCTAGCATCTACACCCTTAAGTTCTAATTCCTTCATCTCTTCGTAAGCTATAATAACGAACAAGATGTCCATATAATTAGTAGCATCTCTTAATGCGTAGACACCTTTATTTGCGAAAAACATATCAGAGAATAATCTTACATACGCATAAATACACAAAATTAAAATACCAGAGAATTTTTTGTTCAGGCTACCTCTAATTATTATACGTAAGACTCCAACAAGCATTACTATCTGAGAAAAAGGAACCAATACGCCAACGCTTATGCCAAAATTTGAAAAGCCATAATTCAATACGATGTTTAAACCAACGGTAATGAGTAGTAGATTAAAATACAAACTTCGTTTATCTATAACCATATCTTCAATCCTTTCAATAAATTAAAATATTCAATGAATGGATCGAATATTGTGGACATGGTAATAGTTCTACATCACATTGCCCGTTTCTATTTTCTAAATAGCTATTCCATAAGGATCTCAGTATTCTGAGTACTTCTGAATACCCCCCCCCACGGAAGAGCGAACATTAAAACAATAAAGATCATCATATGCTGGCTTTGCCAACCTCCCAAACCTGTACTCATATATGTTCTGATAGACATATCAATCAAAAACATAATTTCAAAAACACTGTTTGAAATCCCGTCTCTTATACACGATCGGATTAAATAAATCAGCGTAATAATATATATAGCAACAATTTGTACGAATCCAACGAGACCTACCCCCATCAAAGTTTCATATATACCGCTATGAAGAGAAGACATATTAATCTGAGAAGAAACTATCTCTCCACCAGAACCGAACCCATATCCAAACCATGGTCTCTCTGCAATTAATGTCCTCGCTTGGCTCCACATAGTTGTTCTACCTGACATGGTCTGCATATTCACTTCATCTGTACCCCGAATGAAATATGCCACTAAAGTATCCCAATTTTGGAATGCGATAAATAAAACCACTGCCGCTACTGAAATATACAAATATTTCCTCTTCGTTCTAAAGAAATAAATTGCTAAAATTATGACTGCGCTGACAAGTGATGTCCTTGCTTGACCAAGAATTAGTTCAACAAATGCCATGATTAGAATTAAATTCTTTGTTCTGCTCTTTTCAGCATTTAAGTAAAAACAAATTAGTAGAATGGACATTGCGCACAAAGAATCTGCTGATACGATAACTCCTGTAAGCTGGCGGCCCAAAATGCCCTTTGAGACTTTAAAGAAAGTAGAATTCATCAGCATGAACCCAAAGATAACATAAACTTCAACAAGTACGCTCACCGTTACCGTTATTTTCACAAGCTTTGATGCCGCTTCCTCAACCCCGTATGTCCTTATAGCTGTAGAAACCACCAATACATCAACCAACAGCTCTGCAGCTTTTACCGCACTTTGCAATGCATCGACAGACCACATTGTAGATAATCCGCAATACAGAATGTATACAAAGAATAGTACAACTGCTAGATTTCTCGGTAGCATGAGCTCCTGTGTTCGCAGAACAATGAAAAGTCCGAATAAAATGGCAGCACCTCGAATTCCATACTGAAGAACGCTAGGCGTATAGTCAAACATACTAATCGACAGCAGAAACCATACGGCGTATACTGGATCGCTGAATAAAGCGATAGTCTCAGACCTATTCCGCCAAAATATTAGCCATATGATTACTATAGCGAAAAATAATATCTCTGCTTGCATAATCTGTTTTTCCTCAATTTCTTAGCTGTATGCTATAACTCATAATGTTAAGGTGCATTCAACTGTTATATATCTGTTCTATGCTACTAATTTTGCTACTGATAAGAAAATCGCTGACAGTGGCTTCTTGGGTCTGCACCATTTTTTCCCTTGTTTCTTTACTACATATGAGTTTTTCCATTTGCTCAGATACATTTGAAACACATCCACTGTAATCTGATACAGATATTTGAGATTCTTCACATCCTTTCAACAGGCACTGTGGTCCTCCAGCCGCGATTGCAATGCAAGGCAACCCAACACTCATTGCTTCCATCATCGTCATGCATCCGGAATCTCGCAAAGTCGTATTTACAAACAAATCAAACTGGCAGTAATACTCAAAAATCTTATCATGCTGCACTGGCGGGTCGAAGAAAACCTGCTTATTCAGATACTTTCCAGCCAGCTTCTGCAACGCAGGCTTCTGATTTCCCTCGCCTAATATATGTAGCTCAACGTTAGGATGCTTGTCTGCTATCTGTAGGAAAGCTTTAAGTCCAATATCAAAAGCTTTCCAGTAAATCAATCTGCCAGCCATTATTATCTTGATTTTGCCGTCATTTCTTTCTATACGTTGAACATCTGGCATCTTTTCTAAGCCAATTGCAGGGATAACCCTTGTCTTGCCTTGGTATTTTTCAGGTATCCTGCTTTTTGTTTCTTCTGTCGCAACAAGAATGAATTCTGTACTCTTCATTGTCTTCCGTATTGATGGAGTCAGCAAAGCCGTGACTTGTGATACCTTTCTGACCACTTCAATCAGTCTTTCCTTGCCAGTCATTTCAATCTTAATTTTCGCCGGGATGTTTTCCCCGCCGGAAACCGGTCCCCATATCAACGGGATGCCGAGTTTATACATATAAGTGGGCTGCGTGTACGATACAAATGTTATATGCTGAACAATATCAAATTGTATTTTGCTGTGCCACTCCTTAGCCACCTTCACAGCTTTTCTCTGCCACAACATATAGAATAATCGCATCCCACGGCGACCTTTTTTCCAAAATGTCAGCTTTTTAGATAAGCCAACATATATGAAATGAAGATTGCTATTCTGGTATTCAGGATGCTTTTCCAAGTAATCAACAATAGTCGGCTCATTATTATCCCTTGTCAAAGTCCAGACTTCATGATGCTTCACTAACTCTATTGCCCAACTCCATCCGACACCTGGCTCTGACCCTTTATTCGGTTCGCAGGCGTATGCTGATAGTAAAATCTTCATCTAACCACTCCAACATTTATGCTGCCAACTCACGCCATATCTCACACCTCATTTTCAGTACCCCCCCCCCCGCATTACGGAAGCGGATAATCTTCGCCGGGACTCCTCCGACCACTGCATAATCAGGTATATCTTTTGTGACAACAGCACATGAACCAATAATAACATGATCCCCTATCGTTACTCCAGGCATAATGACTGCCCTTAATCCTACCCACACATCATTTCCAATGTGAACAGGTTTAATCTCCTTAGAACCCTGTTCCATAATCGGGGTGTTTATGTCATCATAGGCATGCATTGAGGAATAAATAACCACATCGGGACCCATTAAAACATAATCGCCCATCACTACATCATTCTCAACTTTGCAGTTAATGCCTAATTGCGAATGTCTGCCCATCACTATATTCCTACCATCACCAAAATAGGCTTTATTCTTGATGACAATATCCTCGCCAACGGATTTGAATAAATGTTTGCAAATCCATCTTCTCCATGCCACTCCAAGTTTCCATAGAGGGAATGGGCGATATGGTATGTATCGCGCAAGGCAATAGTACATCAAAATTAGTATTTTTCTTTTCACGATAATCTCCTATTCATGTATTTCAGTATTTGTCTTGAGACGTTTGTGACTACAGTTTCAATATTTTGATCAACATTGATTTCTACTTTGTTTTTGACCTTTATCCCTTTTATTCTTTCAATCTGTTCTGTAATCTCCTCAATTGACAATTCCTTTTTTCTATTATACAAAACTCCAGGTGTGCCAACTAATAAGAAAGTAATATTGGGGCGCGGAATCAGTATTTGCAGACCTCTAATCACAGAATCACTAATATCCAACCTGTACCTTGATTTATCAATCAGATAGTCGTAGTAATATCTGTCAAATACAACCAGTTCATTTCTGAGCAAATGCTTTTTCACCTTGAAAAAGTATCCCAGAATATAATCAACATTATAATAGAAATACTTCACGTATGAGATTCCTTTGCCATATGGCTTTTCACTATGCGGAACTGTAGTATCCTTGTTTGAACCACTTTTCTCTCCCTTTGGGCTTTTAATAAATCCGGGTCTCCAGTGATAGTATTTGATCTGCGTACTATCAAAAGTGTTTCCAAGCACATCAGGGAGACTGCTTATAATAGTGCTCTTTCCGCTTCCATCAGAACCTATGAATGCGACCATTACTCCTTGTGGTTTTGCAAATCGCCTAATTGTGTATTTGATCTGGCTAAAACGTCCTGTCACGGCATGGTTTCTCTTGGTGCAGTTCTCTATGACCTTTCTAAGCTGTCCCACGTTTGATTCTATTTCTGACCAGTTTTCGGACGCACAACTTTCTACAAGTTGTTTTGCCTCCTTCTCTGGCATGAACACCTTAAGCGTGGTTTCGATTGTTTCTGGATTGCTTTTACACGATTCACTTATTTCATCCTTATATTCTTCCTTAACATAACCATGATACAATAGTCTGGACATTAACTTCGTAGCTATTTCGACGCTATATGAAACGCAGTCAATTCCGTAAATTTTGTGGGTATCCAACAGCATTTGTGAGTTGGTCAATAAAATGAGGCTGTTCCAACTAAAATTTTTAAACAAATCGAAATGGACTATCTCAATTGCGTCGTCTTTAGTTGCAAAATGAACCGTCTTCAGATTTCCGCTGTCTTTATCAGCGACTAAGATTTTCATCCACCCATCAGTTTCTGCTACCTGGTCAAGTTCTTCAAGCACTCGCTTGATATGTCCGTAGTCAACAGTCATATCAATATCATGCGCGGTGCCCTCTGCAACCTCATCAGCTTTTCGCAAAACTGCATATTTAATATTATTTTTGTCTAAAGCATGAAAAAAATCACTCACAAATGCTTTCGATTTCATCCATCAACTCTCCAATCTTAGACTATCATACTCTTTCAGAAAGTCCTCACGAGGTATCTCAAAACCACTAATATATTTATGTATCTCTTCTATTGCCGTTTTATACGCTATATCTCTGTCCATTCCCCTTAGCCGTATATTAACAGAGAACATGTAATGCAACAAATCAAACCCAACTGTCCTATACCCACATTGTTCCCAATCAAATACCGTATAGCTGTTTCCCGTTCTTTTTATATTCCAAGGAGCAAAATCACCGTGTGAAAAAGCATATCCCTTTGGAGTCACAACATCTTCATGTTTAATAGCCGATATTTCTTTGTAAATTTCTACAATATCCTCAGTAAGGACTGGCTCGACCTTTTCCCCCTTGAACTCCCTCATCAATTGCAAATTGAACAGATTACTATCGTCCGCTTTTATAGCTGTGATGAGTTGGGGAATCTCAAATGTCCTATATGACTCAGGCTTTCCCAGGAAATTCATCTCAGCAGACATTTCTTTCTCTGTGGCTGAGTTTCCAATTTTTATAAAGACAGCATCGTCTTCATCATTTCCAAAGCACTGCATTACAAGCTTCTGCTTCTCATCATATGTTCCGACGATCATGTTCCATGTGATTTTACCAGTCTGCTTAAATGCCTTTTCTATTTCAGGATGAAGCTCTATCTTTGCAAAGTAGCCCATTCCTGCTTTTTCGAGCATCCAAGACGGGATATAATTCAAATACTTCATCAGCAGCCCTAGCTTTCCAGAATATGTCGAGACGTTCTGGCTCAGCCGCTTTTTCCCGGCAGGAGCGATTATGTATCGAATCTTGTCCCCATTGCAAAGAACGAAGTGCGATGCGTCTTTCTTTTTTGTTTTCTCTATCTTTAGTGCCTGATCCAATATGCCAGACGTATTTGGCTTTTCACTCATCTGGTCTACAGCCCTTTCTCATTACTTTGCTTTCCCATATATATCTTCGAGTTGTTTGATATTCTCATCGCTCGTGTACCGCTCTGTGTACACATCCTTCACTTTGTCACATATATCAAAGCTACTTGTCCGAATTATATCTGCCAGTGAGGAGGCTGAGTCAGACTTAAACCTATATCCTGTTATACCATCCTCAATCAAATCTCCGACATTACCGATGTCAGAGCCAACCACAGGCGTTCCTACTGAGTAAGCTTCCGCAATCGTCATGGGGAAACCCTCATAAAACTGTGTCGGTAATATCAACGCTTTCGAATTAGCAATTAATTTCTTAGCTTCTGTATTAGGGACAAACCCTTTCATCTCAATGTTTAATTTAGGATTGCTCTTTATAAATCCCCAGCACCAATCCTCCATCGGACCGGTACCGCAGACGAGTAGTCTATGAGCATCCTGCCCCATCTGCTTCCACGCTTCAAAAAGTATCTTTATCCCTTTTAGCTCATCCAGTCTTCCGGCATATATGAACTGGTCTGCTCGATTTTCATATGGAATAATCTCTTCATCGCAGTCCACAAAATTAGGCTTCACAAAAACTTTCTCTGGCTTAACCTGTTTCAACTGCAATAACTTCTGCTTATTGAACTCCGTCAGACAGATGTAATTCAGTTTCCCGTAAGTTCCCAGCATCCTGTGAATCTTTGTAGTAATCACACACATCAAAGTTTGCAGCTTACTGCCTCTATAGCAGGAGTGCTTCACAGCGCAACCTAAGCCGTGTTCAACACAGTCTTCACAGATGTGTCCATCTCTATAGAAAGTAGCCCCTGGACAGAGTAGCCGGAAATTGTGTATCGTCTGCACCACCGGTACTTTGCAAGAAAAAGCCGCATAGTAGACTGACGGGCTGATAAGGTTTAGCGTATTGTGCACGTGAACAATGTTGATGTGCTGCTCTTTGATGATTCGCTTGACTTCTCTATACGTCCTCAAGCTAAACACTGTAGTAACAGGTAGCAATACCTCCTGAACCTTTGACATTGTTTTCAGTTCAGAATTATTTCTGCTATAGAGAACCACCTCATGGCCGTAGTCTTCGAGAAGTTTCTTCTCGTTAGCGACCACCGTGTCTTCCCCTCCGGGGATTTGGTAGTAGTTATGGACAATTAAGATATTCTGCTTTGTACTCATTTCTCTTCTCCCTACTACCATGCTTCTTACAACTCAATCACGCCCATAAAGGTCGCGTGTATACACCTTATCTTTCACATCATCCAAATCAGAACTATATCGGTTCGCAATAATCGCCTGTGATTGTTCTTTGAATGCTGCTAAGTCATTAACGACCTTACTTCCGAAGAAGGTAGCCCCATCTTCGAGAGTTGGCTCGTAAACAATTACGGTTGCTCCCTTAGCCTTGATCCGCTTCATAACACCCTGGATACTGCTCTGACGGAAGTTGTCACTATTGCTCTTCATCGTGAGCCTGTACACTCCAATCACACATGACTTCTCAGCACCAGCTTCATAATCTCCCCGGTTGTAGTAATCGTAGTATCCTGCCATGTTCAGAACTCTGTCGGCAATGAAGTCCTTTCTTGTACGGTTGCTCTCTACAATCGCCTGAATCAAGTTCTCCGGCACATCTGCGTAATTCGCCAACAACTGCTTTGTATCTTTCGGCAGGCAATAGCCGCCGTAGCCAAACGAAGGATTATTGTAGTGCGACCCTATACGCGGATCGAGGCAGACGCCTTCTATAATCTGCTGTGTGTTTAACCCTTTCATCTCAGCGTAAGTGTCCAGCTCGTTGAAATAGCTGACTCTCAATGCCAGATAAGTGTTTGCAAACAGCTTTACGGCTTCTGCCTCAGTAAAGCCCATGATAAGGGTTTCTATATTCTCTTTTATTGCGCCCTCCTGCAAGAGAGATGCGAATGTGTTAGCAGCCTTTACTAATCTTGCATTCTCCACATCTGTTCCAACTATGATTCGGGATGGGTAGAGATTGTCATATAATGCCTTGGACTCACGGAGGAACTCTGGGCTGAAAATGATATTGTCACAATGAAACTTTTCCCGAACCGAAGCAGTGTATCCCACTGGAATTGTAGACTTTATGACCATGATGGCATCCGGATTATTTTCAATAACAAGTTTGATGACTGTCTCTACAGCAGATGTATCAAAGAAGTTCTTCTTGCTGTCATAATTTGTGGGTGCAGCAATGATAACGAAATCAGCATTCTTATATGCTGATGCCGCGTCCATTGTGGCAGTCAAATCCAACTCTTTTTCTGCCAAATATTTTTCTATGTACTCATCCTGAATAGGGCTTATCTTCTTATTTATAAGGTCAATCTTGCTCTGTATAATGTCCACAGCTGTGACCTTGTTATGCTGTGCCAAAAGAACAGCAAGGCTCAAACCCACATATCCGGTTCCGGCAACTGCAATGTTTAAATTACTCATCTAACATATACTCCTTTACTTCCCTCTCACCATAGCCAGCCATATGAACTTAAAGTTCGTATGCCAGTACTTTGAAAACAGTCTTTTCGGTTCCTGTATCAATCTATAGACCCATTCCAGGTTGTGCTTCTGCATCCATTCCGGCGCACGGTTTATGTTTCCAGCATAGTAGTCGAAACCGGCTCCCACACCGACCATAAGGCCGTTCACTCGCCCCAAATGCTCGTACATCCATTTCTCCTGTTTCGGGCAGGACAGCCCCACCCACACGAAATCTGGTTGAAGTTCGTTAATTCTCTCCACAATCAGCCGATCCTCTTCTTCTGTGGTAGGACGAAATGGCGGGCTGTACATCCCCACGATATCTATACTAGGGTACTGATCCAGTAGCTTCTCGCGGAGCTTTTCAAACGTAGAATCCGTTGAGCCGTAGAAGAAGTGCTTTAGAGGACGATTTTGACTCATCTTAAAAATCTCACCCATGTAGCTCGGTCCAGTAGTTCTCTGCATCTTCTTATACCCACGATGCCGCCCTACTGTGGACAACGGACCTCCGTCCGGCATGCACAAAGCAGAACTGTTCAGAATTTTGCAGAATTCCGGATCGTTGTATGCAGTCACATCAGAGTACACGTTGACCACACACATATAGTCACCTTTTAACTTTTCGATGTTCTTGTTGGTATATTTCAGCAGCCAATTCATATCAATTGCCGCTATGTCTACCCCTAAGATTTTGCAAGTGGGGATTTTAGATTTGTCTATTTTGCGCTTGAATTCTGCGCTATTTTCATATGTATTTATTTTCTGTGTGCTGTCCGCACCAGGTATTTTATCTGCGCTTTTAATCTCCACGCTATTTGTTGTCCCTTTACTTGGCATCTTCATCCCCCACACATACCTTTGTGGCAAAATTCTCGGTGTCCCATCTATCAGTAACAGCTGCGGTTTCCCACAGCACTTTTTCTATCTTCATCCGCACTTCCGCACGGTCTATTTCTCTACTCCTGCCCCTTTTTCTCATTCATCCAAGCACTTTCAAGCCCTTGTTATGTGCAAAAGGTTTTATATTATGTCAAGACACGGAGTGAGCATATATGAGAAGCCTATTTTTTTGTCTCATATAATTCTCCTACCACTGCTTCCTTATCATCTGCCACACTCTTATCAAATCTATCCTCACCTGGCACAGCCGTAATGTCCCCTTTTTCAATAGCCGCTTACTGCTCCCCTCTCTTGTTATGTGTTTTTTTTCTGTACAGCTCTGTGGTTATCTAACACATTTTAATGCGATTTTAAAATCATAATTGTTCCGCAAATATCAAAATAGTCAGCTCTGAAGCTCGAATTTCTGCTTGTCGTATACGCTGATTCCCTCGCCAATCTGTACCTCTATAAGCTTCAGCTCGGTAATAGCGGCAACTGTGTGCCGACATCCCGCACACATTTTAATGACATCTCCCACTGTAACAGATGTTTCAACTCCATCTATTGTGACAATTCCTTCTCCATTTATCACATTCCATATCTCATCACGCATCCGATGACTGTGATAATTCATGCTGTGACCTGGATTCAATGTCACTTTAATTGTCATACAGTTTTCTTCTACATCAAGCACACGGAAGCTACCCCATGATTTTTCTGCAAACATTATTTGCTGATCAATGGCGTCAACATATGGCTTTATGTAGCTTGACTGCTCTTTGTCTGATACTAGTATCCCTTCAGGACTTGCCGAAACTATAACATCTTTCAAACCCATACAAACGATAGGAATATTCAGATCGTTGACAACATTAACATTTTCACAGGTTTCATTAACAATAACATTGTCAAGCTCTGGATCATCCATTGCTTCAGTCAATGTGTTCCATGTTCCAAGATCTCTCCACTGACCCGAAAAGCGCATTACCTGAATTTCATTTTCCTGCTCTGCTACCGCATAGTCAAAGCTGATTTTTGTCAGCATATCGTATTTATTAAATAAGTCTTCATAGTCCGTGAAATCCATCAGCTCATGCGCTTTATCTAACACATATTTTAGTTTATAAGCAAACACTCCGCCGTTCCAAAGTGCACCGCAGGAGATATACTTTTTAGCAGCTTCTACATCTGGCTTCTCTTTGAAAGTTTTCACTTCGCATATATCACCTGAAGAATCTGGGATAATATAACCATACTTTTCGCTTGGATAGGTCGGTTCAATTCCCATCAGAACAAGCTTTGCCTCGCCCTTTGAAGCCTGCTTTGCCAAAAGCTTTAGTGCTTCAAAATAGTCATCCTCAACGTAAGGGTCAACTGGGGAAACAACTACAGTTTCATCATCGCTTATTCCTTTTACGTCATGAAGATATGCAGACGCAAGCGCAATTGCTGGGAAAGTGTCCTTTCTGCAAGGCTCTACACTGATTTCTACCTCGTCGCCAAGCTGATTGCGAATAGCAGAAACCTGCGTCTTGGATGTTGCTATTGTCACTGACGCATCAGAATCCGCCTGTTTGATCTGACGATAAACACGCTGAAGCATCGATTCATAGCTTCCGTCCTCTGCTTTAAAAATTTTTATAAATTGTTTGGAGCGAACATCATTTGACAATGGCCACAGCCGCTTGCCTGAGCCGCCCGATAGCAGGATAATATTCATAACGAAATACCCCTTCTGTATGATTAAATCTATCTTTCAGCCCGCATGGGGTTATTCAAAAAATCATCATAGGAAAATCTGATTCCATCCTCAAGCTCTGTCTTGTAAGTCCACCCAAGAGCCTTTGCTTTGCCAACGTCCAGAAGCTTTCTTGGCGTTCCATTAGGCTTGCTTGTATCCCAACGAATTTCACCTGTGTATCCGACTACTTTAGCTACAAGCTCTGTCAGCTCTTTAATTGTCAGTTCCTTGCCCGTTCCTGCATTTACTGTTTCATTGCCACTGTAATTGTTCATCAGAAACACGCATAAATTCGCCAGGTCGTCAACATACAAAAACTCACGAAGCGGAGAACCATCGCCCCAACAGGTTACATATTCTTTGCCCTCAAGCTTTGCCTCGTGGAAACGGCGGATAAGTGCAGGAAGCACGTGAGAATGTGTAGGGTGATAATTGTCGTTCGGGCCGTAAAGATTAGTCGGCATCACCGATATGTAATCTGTACCATATTGACGATTAAGAAATTCGCAATATTTAAGACCTGAGATTTTCGCCAGCGCATATGCTTCGTTCGTCTTTTCGAGCTCGCTTGTCAAAAGGCAGCTCTCCTTCATAGGCTGCGGAGCCATACGAGGATAGATGCAAGAAGAACCGAGAAATTCCAGCTTTTTGCAGCCGTTCTGCCATGCGGCATGAATAACATTCATCTCAAGAATCATATTGTCATACATAAAATCTGCAAGTGCGCTCTCA
Source organism: Ruminococcus sp. (assembly GCA_021202895.1). GTDB lineage: Bacteria > Bacillota > Clostridia > Oscillospirales > Ruminococcaceae > YE71. Next base: position 14,333 of record JAJQCE010000029.1, read on the forward strand.
TTTGCAACAATTCCGCCCACCTTTGCCGCCGCCAGGAACACATACTCAGGTTTTTCCTCAGCAAAGAACGCTTCAACAGCACTTTGCCTTGTAAGATCAAGCTCTTTGTGTGTACGGGTAATTATGTTGGCATATCCTTGCCGCTCAAGCTCACGCACAATAGCGGAACCAACCATCCCCCGATGACCGGCAACATATATTTTTGCGTTCTTATTCATCATTATCTGATAACTCCCTTTTTTCGAGATATTCTTACAAATTCCAGCAAATACGCTCTTAAGCCCTTTCCGCTTTCACTTTTTTCATGTCATGCTCAACCATAAGCTTAACTAGCTCTTCAAAGCTTGTCTTTACTGGATTCCAGCCAAGCTCTTTCTTTGCTTTAGTTGGATCTCCCCAAAGATTAACTACATCAGTCGGGCGGTAGAAATCTGGACTAACCTCAACCAACACTTTTCCAGTCGCCTTGTCAATTCCCTTTTCATTCATCTCTTCACCTTGCCACTCAAGCTCGATTCCCACATAGCGGAAAGCAAGAGTTGCAAATTCCCTGACGGAATGCTGCTCACCAGTTGCAATTACAAAATCCTCAGGAGTATCATGCTGTAAAATAAGCCACATACACTCAACATAGTCCTTGGCATAACCCCAGTCACGCAGCGAGGAGAGGTTGCCAAGATAAAGCTTGTCCTGCTTTCCCTGAGCAATTCTTGAAGCTGCAAGTGTAATCTTCCTTGTTACAAATGTTTCACCGCGTCTTTCAGATTCGTGATTGAAAAGAATACCCGAACAGCAAAACATATTGTACGCTTCTCTATATTCCTTGGTTATCCAAAATCCATACTGCTTTGCAACTGCATAAGGGCTGTAAGGATGAAACGGCGTATTTTCATTCTGCGGCACTTCCTCAACCTTTCCATAAAGTTCTGAGGTAGATGCCTGATAAATTCTGCAGGTGTCCTTTAACCCAGTTAAACGAACCGCTTCTAAAATACGCAAAACACCTGTAGCATCAACATCCGCCGTAAATTCCGGCACATCAAAGCTTACCTGCACATGACTCTGTGCTGCAAGATTATATATTTCATCTGGGCGCACAGCTCCGATCACAGACACAAGGCTCATTGAATCGCCTAAATCTCCAAAATGAAGATGGAAATTCTCTGTACCCTCCAGGTGCGCTATACGCTCACGGTAATCTACAGACGACCGCCGAATGATGCCATGTACTCATATCCTTTTTCCAAAAGAAACTCCGCCAAAAATGAGCCGTCCTGTCCTGTGACACCTGTGATAAGCGCTTTTTTCATATTTACCCTACTCTCTATTTATTCATTATTGCTTTATAAGTCCTCTTCCCATATACGAAATAAGTGCTGAACGCTTAAGCGCAAAGCTTTTCATAATTAATCAAGTCAAGAAAAATATATTACAAAAGTCTCTAAACACAATCAGCGTTTTATGTTTCAAATTTTTTATCCAGGCGCAGACAATCATCAATTTATATGCGAAATTCTGTTTTTGCGTTCCTAGATAATCCTACTATATCATTATACCATACTTCACCCCTTGCGTCAAGTGGTGAATTTTAATTATTTACAATTCGGCAATTTGTAATATGAATTCTTAACAATCTCAGCCGTAATTAGTCATATTGTGCAAAAATTGTCTGGTTATTTGCTGCAAAAAACGTCAGACTTTTTGTGTATATTAACGAATTTTTAATTAAAAATAGAAAAAAGTGATTTTGTCCCCAATAAAAATGCGGCATGATTTTTTGCCGCATCATTCTTATGCTCTGTGACCGCCGATTTGACGATTTCTGCTTGTTGCTGTCGCTCCCTTTTCCAAGCTTATGCCTTTTATTATTGAGTTTTTTCCAAATCTATTTTTTATTCCCGTAACAGCAGTCTGAAGCTGCTTTTCATGCTCTTTTTTTTGCTCAAGCTTTAGCTGAATATCAATGCCGCTGAATAAATCAAGCTGCATTACCTGATCATTTTTACTGCTTTCACAGACTGTATTTTCAGCAGACATTGTAATTCTTCTTATTAAAAGATTTTTATTCTCCACTTGCTTAAACAGCCTACACGCAGCCTTGGTTATTTCCATTGACGACGCAGTTTTAGTGCTGATTCCAATTGTTCCATGAAAATGCTTTGGGATTATCCTGCCGTACATATCCGCAACCGTTTCACCTTGATAGCTTATTTTTGGATTGCTTATATTTTCAACATCGTATCCTATTGTGAGTGTAAGCTTGTCTGTAACAAGCCTTTTCTCACTTAGCTCATATGCCAGAGCGTCCGCCATTTCCTTTACTATCAGCAGCGCTTTTTCATATTCGTAAGGCTCCTGAAGCACCTGACCTGATGAAATACTGCTGCTCTTTGCTTTGTATGACTTTATATCCGCTATTTCAGTCGGTTCATAACCCCACGCATGGTCAATCAGCAGCTCGGCGTTTACTCCGAAAACTTTGTATAAATAATCTTCATATTTCAATGAAAATTCTGCTATATCTCCCATAGTGTAAAGTCCCATTTCCTCAAGCTTCTTTGAATATCCTCTGCCGATTCTCCAAAAATCTGTAAGAGGGCGGTGATTCCACAGCTCTTTGCGATAGCTATGCTCATCTAATTTCGCAATTCTCACACCATTTTCATCCGGCAGTCTGCGCTTTGCAACTATATCCATAGCCACCTTAGACAAATAAAGATTAGTTCCTATTCCGGCAGTGGCAGTAATTCCCGTTTGCTTTAAAATATCTTTGATAATTATCATTGCAAACTCCTGAGCACTTAAGCCATTTGCTAAAATATAGCCTGTTATATCAATAAAAACCTCGTCAATCGAATAAACATGAATATCCTCCTCAGAAACATATTTGAGATATATTTTGTAAATTTCTGTGCTGTAATGTATATACAGTGCCATTCTTGGCACGGCGGCGATATAATCGGCTTCAAGCTCGCTGTGATTATAAAGCTCTTCAGCGTCAAAAGACTTACCTTCAAAGCTTTTGTCAGGTGTTTTTTCAAGGCGTTCACGATTTACATCTCTCATCTTCTGCACGACCTCAAACAGCCTTGCTCTTCCTCCTAATCCATATTGTTTCAAGGATGGCGAAACTGCCAGACATATTGTCTTTTCAGTGCGGCTTGCATCAGCTACAACAAGATTAGTTTTCAGCGGATCAAGACCACGCTCAACGCACTCTACCGATGCGTAAAAGGATTTTAAATCTACAGCTAGATAAGTTCTCTCCACTCTCAACACCCCTCTCGACGATATTTTCGCTTATACACTGCCGTTCTCTTACTGCTTTAAAATTGCAGCTTAAAGAACATATGATTCCTTCTAATTCTATTATATCACGAACATATGATTCTTTCAAGGGTTGAAAGAAACAAACGTGCTTATTTTACAAAAAATTCACAAAATTCATATTTGAGCTAAATTAGTTTTCCCCATCAGTTCAATTGTATTCAATGCACAAAAAAACACCTGCATATTTGCAAAAAGCAAATAATACAGGTGTGCAATTTACGTTTTTTTAAAGTAAAGCTATCCTATGTGATTTTCAGATTTTCACAATAGTTCCCATCTGATTTCTTCCTGCGCCCACTGCGTTAGACTCATCTGTGTCAATGTGCATAGCTCTGACATAGCTTTCGCTCACGCGACATACTGTATCGCCTAAAATTGCGCTTCTGTTTTCCGAATCAATTTTAACTGCTACAATTTCACCGTTTGTAACTCCCAGCTCCTCAGCATCGGCAGGGGTAAGGTGGATATGACGCTTAGCTACGATAACGCCCTCTTTAACCTCGACCTCTCCGCAGGGTCCAACCAGCTTACAGGCTCCTGAGTCCTTAACATCTCCCGACTCTCTTACAGGAGCGGCAATTCCGATTGAACGAGCGTCTGTCGCTGAAAGCTCAATCTGATCAGCACTGCGGCAGGGTCCTAAAATCGATACGTTAGGCAGCTCCTTTTTAGGTCCTACAACGGTAACTCTTTCCTCACAGGCAAACTGTCCGGGCTGGGAAAGATCCTTCTTTTTAGTAAGCTCATGACCCTCACCGAAAAGCACTGCAAGTGTTTCCTTTGTTACGTGGACGTGTCTTGCGGACGTTTCAACAATAAATTCCTTTGACATAAAATTTAACTTCCTTTCAAAAATTTTTTCATTGTCAGCAAATTTCACCGCACAAAAATCACAAAGTGCGATAAACATCTAACAGGACATCTCTATAAGACACTGCCAAAGTAATGCAGTGACAATTTGCCGCAGATGTGCGTCAAGAGATGCCCTATATATATTTTACTACTATTTCGGACTAAAATCAAGTCCTTTTTCACATTTTTTTACTTTGCAGCCTTGTTTTTTTCCATGCTTAAGATTTCATACTTACGCTTTGTAGCCATGCCTCCTCTGATATGACGTTCCTGCTTATTGATTTCAAGAAGCTTTTCAACCTCCTTGTAAAGCTCAGGCGAAAGCTCGGGCAGCTTTTCACGAATATCTTTATGTACCGTTGGATTTTGAAATACCAAACTGCTTTGCAGCTTTTCTGACGGTTGCGTCATTTCTTACCATATACTCACCGAGCATTATAGGTCGGCACTTATCAGTAAGACTCATAATTTCACCCCAAAACATATATTTTTTGTGTAATTTAAATATATGCTTTGAGGCATAAGAATATGACAAAAAAGCGGCAGATATGCTCTGCCGCTGAATATCAGCTTGATTTAGCCTCAAGTCGTTTGGATTTATCTCCTCTGACAACCATAGGCTGTTGATTATTATTAACTGTTTCCTGCGTTACAACAACTTTGGTAATTTCAAAATCAGACGGTGCTTCAAACATAATATCAGTGAGGATATGCTCGACAATTGCTCTAAGACCTCTTGCTCCTGTTTTCTGTTCAATAGCCTTTTGTGCAACGGCTTTAAGCGCATCGTCTGTCATTTCAAACTCTATACCGTCCATTGTAAAAAGCTTTGTATACTGCTTTATCAAGGAGTTTTTAGGCTCGGTCAAAATTCTGCAAAGCGCCGTTTCGTCAAGCTCGTCAAGAACTGTTATAAGCGGAAGTCTGCCGACAAGCTCAGGCACAAGTCCGTACTTGATAAGGTCGTGAGGAACAACCTTTTTCATAATATCATGCTCCTCGCCCTGCTTAACCACGTTTGCGCCAAAGCCCATTGCTGATGATTCCGTACGCTTTTTAATAATAGACTCAAGTCCTTCAAATGCGCCGCCGCAGATGAAAAGAATGTCCTTAGTATTTATCTGAATAAATTCCTGATGAGGATACTTTCTGCCGCCCTGCGGGGGAACATTTGAAACTGTACCCTCTACAATTTTCAAAAGTGCCTGCTGAACTCCCTCGCCGCTGACATCGCGGGTGATGGAGGTATTTTCCGACTTTCTTGCAATCTTATCAATTTCATCAATATAGATTATTCCCTTTTCAGCCGCTTCAACATCATAATCGGCAGCCTGAATTAAGCGCGTCAAAACGTTTTCCACATCATCGCCTACATAGCCTGCTTCTGTAAGAGTTGTAGCGTCTGCAATTGCGAAAGGTACATTCAAAAGATTTGCAAGCGTTTGTGCAAGCAAAGTTTTTCCTGTTCCTGTAGGACCTAGCAAAAGCACATTACTCTTTTGGATTTCAACATCGTTCTCATTTTCTTCATCATAGTGAGAAAGAACCCTCTTATAATGATTATAAACTGCAACAGACAGTGCGATTTTAGCCTCGTCCTGACCGATAATATATTCGTCGAGCACATTTTTTATCTCAATCGGCGTATGCAGAGTTATACCGTACTCTTCCTCATCTACAGCAGCACCAAGCTCTGTTTCCTCGGTGAGCATAGTCTGACGGCTCAGGAGATTATAGCAAAGCGTAACACATTCATCGCAGATATGATTACTATCCGCTGAAAAAATATATTTTACCTTTGTTTCGGGCTTGCCGCAAAAATCACATTTTTTTATTGTTTCATTAGCCATTTTTATCAATCCTTGCCTTTTATCTATGGGCTATAACCTTATCAATCAAACCGTAATCTACCGCCTCCTGAGCAGAAAGATAGTTGTCACGCTCAGTATCAACGTTAATCTGCTCAATCGGCTTACCAGTATTTTCAGAAAGAATACGATTCAGATTTTCTCTGGTTCTGACCATATGGTCTGACGCTATTTTTATGTCTGTAGTCTGACCTGACAATCCGCCTCCGCTGATAAGCGGCTGATGAATCAAAATTTCGCTGTTAGGAAGCGCAAAGCGCTTTCCCTTAGCACCGCTTGAAAGCAAAAACGCTCCCATTGACGCCGCCATTCCTATACAGATAGTGGACACATCACACTTAATGTATTGCATTGTATCATAAATTGCCATACCCGCTGTGATTACTCCTCCAGGGCTGTCAATATACAAATCAATGTCCTTATCAGGGTCCTGCCCCTCCAGATAAAGCAGCTGGGCGATTACAACGCTTGCCGTTGCGTTATCTATCTGGTCGCACAGCATAACGATTCTGTCATTGAGCAAGCGTGAAAAGATGTCATAGCTTCTCTCTCCTCTTCCCGTCTGCTCTACAACATAAGGTACTAATGCCATAATTATTGCCTCCTTAAATTTAATTTTTGTTGTACTTTCTTTTTTACACAAATTTTCCGCACAAAAGGATTGTGGGAAAAATTGTTTTCAACTACTTAATAACAGCCGTTTCCTTAACTAAATCTACAGCCTTGCTTACAGCAACGTCAAGAGCGATTCCCTTATCGGTAAGCTGTGCCTTTACAGCGTCAACCTCAAGACCGTAAGCGTCTGCAATTCTGGTATACTCCGCTTCGATTTCCTCATCGCTGGCTTGAATCCCCTCAAGCTTTACTATCTGCTCAAGCGCAAGTCTTAAATCGACCTGACTTTTAGCCTGTCCCTCATAAACCTTTTTTGCGCTGTCAAGGCTCTGACCTGTATACTGGAAATACTGCTGCAAGGTAATACCCTGCGGTGCAAGACGCTGTGAAAGCTCCTGAAGCATTTCATTTACACGATTATCATACATAACCTGTGGAACGTCAGCCTTCATATTTTCTACAAGCTTATCAAACAGCTTGCGTTCAACATCGTTTTCAGCTGCCTTTTCAGCGGATTCCTCAAGCGTCTTTTTGATGTCGGCTTTATACTCGTCAACTGTATCAAATTCAGTAGAATCCTTAATCAGTTCATCGTCAAGCAGCGGAACCTCCTTAAACTTAACCTCTTTAAGATTTATCTTAAATACAGCGTCCGCTCCCTTAAGCTCCTCTACCTGATATTCCTCTGGGAAGGTGACATTAATATCAAAGCTTTCACCTGCCTTATGTCCAACAATCTGCTCTTCAAAGCCAGGGATAAACTGACCGCTGCCAAGCTCTAAATCAAAGTCCTCAGCCTCGCCGCCCTCGAAAGCAACGTCATCCTTAAAGCCCTTAAAATCAATTACAACTATGTCGCCGTTTACAGCCTCTCTATCATCAGCATTGATAAGTCTTGCGTTCTTTTCACATATCTTATTTGCTTTCTTGTCAACGTCCTCATCAGTAACAGCATTGACAACCTTTTCAACCTCTATTCCCTTGTAATCGCTAATCTCTACCTCAGGCTTAACGGTGCAGGTTGCCTTAATGACAACTCCATTTTCCTTGCTGATTTGAGTTACCTTAGCATCAGGACGGTCTACAAGCTCGATCCCCGATTCGTCTACAGCAGAATCAATCGCTTTCGGAGCAATTGAATTAACTGCATCCTCAAAGAAAAATTCTTCGCCGTACTCACGCTCAATCAGCTTGCGGGGAGCCTTGCCCTTGCGGAATCCTGGCATAGATATTCTTTTTCTTGTTTTGAGGTAGGTTTTCTGAATCGCTTCCTCAAATTCCTCTGCGCTGATTTCAATTTCCAGCTCCACCGTATTCTTTTCGGTATTGTTTACAGCCTTTAAACTCATTTTTTATTCCTCCATTTATGAATGTATCTGAATAATTATAGCACACTTTGAATCAAAAATCCAGTGTTTTTATAATTATTCATCATTTTGCACAATTTTTGTTATGTTCAGCGGCATAAATTGTAGAAAATCACTTGAAACAAGATGGTAATTTATACCGTCACGTTTGCCTTTTACAGCATACATATGCTTTTTTTTACCATGAATATGTCCATAGAAGCACTCTTTAACATTATGACGCTTAAGCACGTCTAAAATTTCTTTATTTTCTCCGTCAAGATAAATTGGCGGATAGTGCAGAAACACAAGCGGCTCAAGGTCTTTACTTTCAGCCAAAGCTATTGACGTTTCAAGACGCTGCGCCTCACGAAGCAGGATCTTTTTATCCGTATACTCACCGTTCTCGCTAATCCAGCCTCTTGTTCCGCAGATTCCAAATCTGCCATATGAATAGCAGTTGTTATGCAGTATAAAAATATCGTCAAAGTCGTTTGACTTTAAAAATTTTTCCATTTTGCCAACTGTATTCCACCAATAATCGTGATTGCCCTTTGACAAAATCTTAATGCCGTTAAGCCCACTCAAAAATTTAAAATCATCATAAGCGTCTTCAAGCTTCATTGCCCAGCTAAAATCTCCTGGCAAAACCACAATATCGTTTTGCTTTACGCAATGCTGCCAATTGTGTTTAAGTCTTTCAGCATAATTATCCCAGCCGTCAAAAATATCCATCGGCTTATTTACCGAGAAAGGCAGATGCAAATCAGCTATTACAAAAAGTGACAAGTAAAAACCTCCAAAACGACTGATGAATAACTAAGCTTGTTTCGTCAATAATATTTCTATGGCGGCAAAGCCGTCTATAAGCAAAGCTCAAAAAGGAGTTGAAAGAAAATGGACAACATCAACAGAGGTATTCACTGCAACGTAGAAAACTGCGTTTACAACAAGAACGCCTGCGAATGTACAGCAGATACTATTGATGTAAGCTGTACCTGCTCAAAGCCAGATTGCTGTGACGAAACCGAATGTAAGACCTTTAAATGCAAATGCTAGTTGTGTTAAATTTGTCCTTTAAGGGCAGATTAACACAGCCGCCTGACCATACGGTCGGGCGTACATATCAGATTCCCAGTACAGAATAAACGTAATCCGCCATAGAAGCCTTTTCAATCACGTCCTTAAATCTTACTTCCTTATCCTTAAGCTGTGCAAGCGAGGACGGAACAGGAAGTCCTGAAAGCTCGTGAAGCTTATCCACAAGCTCAAATTCGCTTGATTCGGTATTCTTGCCAAGTGCTGAAAGCACAGAGCCTGAAAACTTATATGGACTTGCCGTTGAAGCGATTATCGTCTTTGTATCATCACCTGTTGAAGCCTTATAATCAAGATAAACCTTTACAGCTACAGCGGTATGGGTATCGCAGACATAGCCGTATTTATCGTAAATTTCCTTAATTGTCGACTTAGTCTGAGTGTCGTTGCAGAAGCCTGCTGAAAACTCTTCAAAGAGCTTTTGCTTAACGTCCTCTGTAACCTCATATTTCCCATCTTTAGCAAGCTTGCCGAACCAATCGTTTACAAGCTCGGTATTCTCATCTGAAAGAATATAGAGAAGTCTTTCAAGGTTTGAAGAAATAAGAATATCCATTGACGGAGAAATCGTAGTGTGAAAATCACGGTTTTTGTCATATATTCCCGTTTTGAGAAAGTCGGTAAGCACATTATTTGCGTTTGACGCACAGATAAGCTTATTTACAGGCACTCCCATATGCTTTGCGTAATAGCCTGCAAGTATATTTCCGAAGTTGCCCGTTGGAACAACTATATTTATCTTATCGCCAAGCTCGATTTCGCCGTCTGCGACAAGCTGTGCATAGGAGGACACATAGTAAATAATTTGCGGCGCAAGTCTGCCCCAGTTTATTGAATTTGCAGAGGAAAACATCATGCCGTTAGCTTCAAGCTTCCTGGCAATTTCCTCGCTTGTGAAAATAGCCTTTACGCCGTTTTGCGCATCGTCAAAATTGCCGTCTATAGCGCACACTCCAACGTTATTTCCCTCCTGAGTCGTCATTTGCTTTTTCTGCATGGCGGAAACTCCATCGGCAGGGTAAAAGACCAGAATCGAAGTCCCCTCTACATCCTTAAAGCCTTCCAGAGCAGCTTTTCCTGTATCTCCAGAGGTTGCCACAAGAATAACAACCTTTTTATCTGAATTAAGCTTTCTAGTAGACGTTGTAAGCAGGTAAGGCAGAATCTGAAGCGCCATATCCTTAAATGCGCAGGTAGGTCCATGCCAAAGTTCAAGCATAAAGCCGCCGTCAAAAAGCTTATTAAGCTGAGCTATATCATCGCTGTCAAAAGCCTTTGTTGTATAGGCGTTGTCAACGCAATGAGATATTTCCGCTTCGGTAAAATCCGTAAGAAATTTTGCAAAAACAAGCTTCGCTCGTTCACGGTAGCTCATGCTTCCCATAGCCTTAAGCTCATCAAAGCTTACAGACGGAATTTCACTCGGTACAAACAAGCCTCCGTCCTTTGAAATTCCCTGTGCTATCGCCTGTGCGCTCGAAACCTTTACATCGGCGTCACGTGTGCTTTTATAATACATAATTTTCTCACCTTTCTTTTTACCTTACGCCTGACTTGCGTCAAATGCGCTTACATAATATTTAACGTGTTTTACGCTGCCATTTTCCATAGTAACCGCCGCAACGTCAAAACGGCAAATCGCTTCGCCGTATTCCTTTTTATAGCGGCTATAATAAAGCTGTGCGGTTTTTATAATAAAACGCTTCTTTTTAGCGGTAATCGCACGCTCTGCGCTTACCATAGCGTCAGCCTTTCGGGTCTTTACCTCGACAAACGCAAGATGATCATCCTTTCTGGCTATAATATCAATTTCTCCGCCTTTAACGGTGTAATTACGAGCTAAAATTTCATAGCCGTTATTCTCAAGAAACTTAGCGACTGCCGCTTCGCCTGCATTGCCTATTTTACGGTTTTCACTTCTGTTTTGCTGCATAATATTTTTTTAAAAACGTACGCCTATGTATTTCACAGGCTCCGTATTTGTCAAGCGCTTCATAGTGAAGCTTTGTTCCGTACCCTTTATGCTTTTCAAAGGAGTACTGCGGATATTTCTGCGCCATTTCTAGCATATATCTGTCACGGGCAACCTTTGCAAGAACAGATGCCGCCGCTATAGACTGACTTTTAGCGTCGCCCTTAATCACAAATTCTGTCGGGCAGTCTACAGGCGGCGTTTTATTGCCATCGGCAAGCACCAGATCAGACACAACCTCAAGCTTATCAACTGCACGCTTCATCGCAAGCATAGAGCACTGCAAAATGTTCAGTCTGTCTATCTCCTCAACGCTTGCCGCTGCAATTGCCCAGTAAAGAGCTTTTTGCTTAATCTCGTCAAAAAGTTGCTCTCTCTTTTTAGGCGAGAGCTTTTTGCTGTCGTTAATTCCGTCAATCACCGTATCAGGTGAAAAAATCACAGCGGCGGCAAAGACATCGCCTGCTAAAGGTCCTCTTCCTGCTTCATCGGTGCCGCAAAGAAGCGGATATTTATCATAATAGCTCAAATCAAATTCATGAAGAACATTTTTTTCAATTGTAACATTCATTTCGGCAGCTCCAAAGTGATTCGTCCAAGCTTTCCCGCTCTAAATTCGTCCATAACTGTTATTGCGCATCTTTCGGTATTTACATCTCCGCCTGAAAGCAGGAAGCCACGCTTTTTAGCTATCCTTTCCAAAAGCTCAAAGCCTATAACACAGCCTGAAAGCTCATCTCTGTTTTCAGGTAAATCATCAAGTGAAATACCATATCTTGAAACAATACATTCCGGATAAATCTCCAACATAAGCTCCAAAAATCTACAGGCAAGGTATTCTATATCAAGCACCTGATCCTTGACCGCACCTGTAAAGGCAAGTCTTTCGCCAACGTCCTTGTCCTCAAACTTAGGCCAAAGCACTCCCGGCATATCAAGAAGCTCTATATTATCGTCAACCTTAATCCACTGTGCGCCTCTAGTAACTCCAGGGCGATCCTCAACCCTTGTACAGTTATATCCTGCAAGCTTATTTATAAGAGAGGATTTGCCTACATTAGGTATTCCGACTATCATAAGCCTTATCGGTCTGCCATTCATGCCCTTTTCATTCCATGCCTTAGTTTTATCACTCATAAGCTCTGCAAGAGCTGATTTAAAGCGATTTATATTTTTGCCGCTCCTGCAATCGGTTGCTACAGCTAATATGCCATTTCTTTTATAAAAATCTATCCACTGAGATGTTGCCGTTTCGTCTGCCGAATCGGATTTATTAAGCACGATAATTCTAGGCTTATTTCCCACAAGGCTGTCCATTTCAGGATTACGGCTTGAATACGGAATCCTTGCGTCAGTGATTTCAGCCACCGCATCTACAAGCTTAAGGCTTGAACGCATAATCCGTCTTGTCTTAGCCATATGCCCAGGAAACCACTGCACCTGTGTATTTTCGCTCATTTAAAACCTCCGTTTGTCAGCTCAGCACCTCAAAGGTGTCAAAAGGATAGAACCTAAGCACAGCTTTGCCAAGCACGTCGTCCATGTCAATAAAGCCTACTCCTGCATCTCTGCTGTCACGAGAGCCGTTTCTGTTGTCGCCCAGCGCAAAGATGCAGCCGTCAGGAACATCATATTCATACTGTGTGTCAGAAATTTTATAGCTTTCATCAAAGGTTGTGAGAATTTCCATCTCCTCGCCTAAATAGCTTTCGTCAATTTCCTCACCGTTGACGGTAATAGTATTGGTTTCATAGTCAATTATGACTTTATCTCCCTCAACGCCTATACAGCGTTTAATTATCGTCTTATTAAGACTAGGGCTATTTGCTACAATAATATCTCCGCGCTGAGGAGTATAATTAAAATGTGAAAGTAACAATCTTTGACCGTCCTCTAAAGTAGGAAGCATAGACGTGCCATCAACCACAACTGTTCTAAAAAGAAAAATAAACACCAGCAAAACCAAAAATATTGCAAACACAAAGGATTCTACCCAGTCTAAAAATTCATTGACAGTACTGGATTTCTTTTGCTCCGAGTCATCTTTTTCTCTTTTATTACCATTAAGATTTTCATCATTGCTGCTCATAATTTATTCTGCCTCTTTAACAAAAAAAATATCTGTCTAATAAAATCATACATTACTATTATAACAAATCCTGCGAATAATTGCAAGCGTCTTTGAAAAATTTTCATTTGAAATTCGACTATTCACGAAAATTTTACTTTTACAGCAGCTATATCTATGTAAAAATTTCCATTTAGTACAGCTATTAAAATCACAGCCGATGCAAATTAAAACAATCGGCTGTGAAAAGAGGCATTTTTCATATTGTAAAGGTCATCTGCTCACTTATAAGCGGCTCATCCTCACTCTCAATTCTTATCTTTAATTCACCGCAAAAATCAATCGGCTCAAAAAATTCAAAAAACTCAAGATTTTTCTGACGGCAGCATAGCTTATCATTGATGTAAAGCCTTAGAATCTTTTTATCCGAGTTAACGCTGATACTTATGTAATCGTTTACTTTCTTTGCTTCGCATATATGAATAAAACCGCAGACGTCATCCTTAATTACAGAATCATCTATATACAGGATTTCATCCTCATCTTCCTCTTCAATCATAACGAAAGCCTCCTTTCGCAAATTACAAGGACTTGTTAATTTATGTCAATTTTATCTATGTAGATTCATATTATCTTATTTTCTAATTATATTATATCGCTTTTGCACAATTTTTTCATGAACAATTATTATTTTTTTGTGAAACATTTTCTGCTATTTGATTATTGATGAGATATATTAACCTTATGTTTACAATATATACACTATATCAAAACACAATCATATATTTGTCGTAATATTTTAATCTATATAAGAATATTAGCCTATCAATTGACAAATTATATGCGGTATGATATAATGATTTTAAATGAGTTAAGAGGTGTCATGATAATGAGAATTGCAGCGCTTGGAGATATTCATTCAAACCATTTTGCGCTTGAAGCCTGTATGGACTGGATTTATAAAAACGACATTGACGGCATCGCTTTTTTAGGCGACTATGTTTCAGACTGTCCATATCCGCAGAAAACAATGCAGATAATAAGAAATATACCGTGCGAATACAAAACTTGGTTTGTAAGAGGAAACAGAGAGGACTATATGCTCTTTCACAAGCGTAATCTTACTGAAAGCTGGCACTACAATTCTCAAAGCGGCTCGCTTTTATACACCTACGAAAATTTAAGCGATTCGGATCTGCGCTTTTTTGAGGCTATGCCAATTGGAATGGAGGTAAAGCTCGACGGTTATCCGCCTTTTTCAATTTGTCACGGCTCTATGCAAAGCAGCGGCGAGCTTTTTTACGATGATTCGCCTGAAATTAAAAGCATAGCAAGGGAGATGACGACGAAGCTTTTAATATGCGCACACTGTCACAAGCAGTACATTTACACTAAAGGAGCAAAAACCATTCTCAACGCAGGCACTGTGGGTGTTCCCTCGCGCGGTGACACTGATGCTCAGATGGCAATTATCGAGTCAAACGGCGGAGAATGGAGTGTGCAGACTGTAGCTGTTCCATACGACAGAGAAGCAGTAATCAATGAATTTTACGAAAGCGGACTTATCAAAAAAGCCAACGTCTGGAGCAGAACTATTATTGCCGTGATTAAAACAGGCAGGCACTACAATTCAGAATGTGTACAGCTTGTCAAGAGGCTTTGCAAAGAGCTAGGAAGAGAATTTTCCGATGAAGAAATTTGGCAGATGGTAGCATCAGAATTAGATATTTAGGAATGATGAAAAATGAGTAAAAAGAAAGTACTTGTCGCTATGAGCGGAGGAGTTGACAGCTCGGTTTCGGTCAAGCTTTTACTTGACATGGGATATGAATGTGCAGGAGCGACTATGCACTTGTACAGCAACGACGACATAGGGCTTGAGCGAAGCAAAACCTGCTGCTCGTTAAGCGATGTTGAGGATGCACGTCTTGTCGCTTTAAAGCTAGGGATAGACTTTTTTGTATTTAACTTTTCAAACGAGTTTAAAGAAAAGGTGATAGACAGCTTTGTAAGCACCTATCTTTGCGGCGGCACGCCTAATCCCTGCATTGAATGCAACAAGCACCTTAAGTTCGGAAAATTTTTAGAGCGTGCCAGACTTTTAGGCTATGACTACATAGCTACGGGGCATTATGTGCGCAGAAAATTTGACGAAAGCTCCGGCAGATGGCTGCTTATGCGCTCGCCCGATTTAAAAAAGGATCAAAGCTATGTTCTCTACAACATGACTCAGGAGGAAATTGCGCACACGCTCTTTCCCGTCAGCGAAATGAGCAAGGACGAGATACGCTCAATTGCGTTTGAAAACGATCTTATCAACGCTGAAAAGCCTGACAGTCAGGACATCTGCTTTATCCCTGACGGCGACTATGTGAATTTCATCACGCAAAGAGAAGGCGAACAGCCGCAGGGAGATATAATACTCACTGACGGTTCAAGGCTTGGTCGGCACAGCGGACTTATAAATTACACTATAGGGCAGAGGCGCGGAATCGGAATTTCCTACAGCGAGCCGCTTTTCGTAATTGACAAGGATTTAAGTACAAACACGCTTATCTTAGGCACAAAGGACAAGCTTGCAAGAAAATTCCTTGAAGCTAGTGATGTAAATTTCATTCTCTTTGACACGCTGACAGAACCATACCGCTGTACTGCGCAGACTCGTTACCATCAAAAGGATATGCCCTGCACAGTTTATCCGCTGGAAAACGGCAATGTCAGAGTTGAGTTTGACACTATGCACAATGCCGTCTGCAAGGGGCAGGCTGTAGTGTTTTATCAGGGCGAAACGGTTGTCGGAGGAGGCAGGATATTATGAAAGAAAAAGCTATGAATAATGATTATATATACAAAATAGAAAGCGACGAGGTGAAAATCTGTCGTTTTAATCAAAGCTCAAGCCGCAATATAGAAATTCCCGCAAGCATAGATGGATATAAAGTCACAGAAATATCCTACTTTGCTTTTAAAAAATGTAAAAAAATAGAAAGCATTGTTATACCTGACACTGTAAAAATTATAAATCACTTTGCTTTTTCCGAATGTACATCTTTAAAAAGCATCGTTATCCCTGATTCTGTTGAGAAAATAAGTGACAAGGCTTTTTTTATGTGCAAATCGCTGACATGCATAAGACTTCCAAACTCAGCAACCTTTTTTAACAGTTTCTCAACGGATAATGAGCAAGTCCCACCGAGATTTTTAAGATGTAAAGCTCTTACTTCAATAATTGCTGATCCTGAAAACAAATATTATTCAACAAAAGACGGAATATTATACAGCAAGGACGGTTCGGAGTTGACACTATATCCTGAGGGATTAACCAACGCTCATTTTTCAGTTCCAAAAGGTGTAAAAATCATTGGCGAACATTCCTTTTCGTACTGTGATTCTTTAAAAAGTATACATATTCCCGACTCAGTTACTCAAATTAACATTTTTGCTTTTACCGAATGTAAAGCACTAGCGAAAGTTGAGCTTCCTGATTCACCTATAAAAATAGATTCTTTTGCATTTGAGAGCTGCAAAGCTTTAACGCAAATTGACATTCCCGCTTTTGCTAAAATGAATTTTGATTATAGTTTTTGTGGCTGCACATCGCTTGCTAAAATAAACGTTCATCCTAATCATAAATATTTATCCTCCTTAAACGGAGTAGTTTATAACAAGAACAAAACTGCTCTGTTACGCTGTCCTGAGGGATACCCTTATGAAAATCTTACAATTCCTGACAGCGTAATTGTAATTTGTGAGGACGCATTTCGCAATTGTAAAAA
Organism: Ruminococcus sp.; assembly: GCA_021202895.1. Lineage (GTDB taxonomy): Bacteria > Bacillota > Clostridia > Oscillospirales > Ruminococcaceae > YE71. The sequence goes on from JAJQCE010000029.1 coordinate 31,258, forward strand.
GCTAAAGCATATTGATATAGCTGATTCTGTTAAATTTATAGATTGGTTTGCATTTTATGGGTGCAGCAGTCTTGAAAGCGTTTATATACCAAATTCGGTTATAAAAATTGGCGTTGGCGCTTTTGACGAATGTGATTCGCTTACAATTTATTGCCGACCTAACAGCAATGCGAGAATCTGCGCAAAAGTATGTGGTATTAAATATGCCACACGTTTATGGAAGCCAAAATTTAAATGACGTCAAAAGCTCTATATAAAAAATCACAGTCCGCAAAGCAAAAACGGACTGCGATTTTTTTATCTCTTATCAGCAGGCATTCTAACAATAGTATTTTTCTTGAAGCTGCGCTTTGACTTGATATAGAACTTCATAGCCGAGTGACAGGTGTTTTCAATCGGATTGCCAAGCTCGTCAAAAATTTCATCGGCTTTGATTTTTACAGGCTCGCCCTGCGGCTCTAAAAGCTCAAGTTCTGCGCCCTTTAAAAATTTATTTCGCTGTACACATTCTATCAGCTGCCGCTGTTCGTCATAGCCTGTCACAATTGCGACAGCGTCCCATTCACGGATATATCCGCTGTCCTTGTAATACTGGCTTTCCTTTGGATGACCGAAAAAGAAGCCTGTGCAGTAAGCTCTGTGGCTCACCTTGAAAACCTCATCATGAATCCACTGTGGAAGTTCAAAGTTTTCGGGATTTGTTAAAAATTTGTCAACAGCACGGCGATAAGCATTCGTTATCACCGAAACGTAGTATGAGGATTTAGCTCTGCCCTCGATTTTAAGGCTGTCAACTCCAGCCTGCGCAAGCTTATCTACAAAGTCAATCATGCACAAATCCTTAGCGTTTAGAATATACAATCCCTTTTCGTCCTCGTAAATTGGATAATACTCGTTCGGACGCTTTTCCTCCATAAGATAATAGCCCCAACGGCATGGCTGTGCGCATTCTCCTCTGTTTGCGTCACGGTCAATAATGTACTGCGAAAGCAGGCAGCGTCCCGAAAAGCTCACGCACATTGCGCCGTGAACAAAGACCTCGATTTCAAGCTCCTTTGGCGTCTTGGCACGAATTTCAGATATTTCTTGAAGCGAAAGCTCACGGGCAAGAACCACTCGCTTTGCTCCCATATTGTAAAATTCAGATGCGGCAGCATAGTTTACAATCCCAGTCTGAGTTGACATATGAATTTCCATATCGGGCGCAAGCCTTTTAATCATCGCTAAAACGCCTATATCGTTTACGATAAGTGCGTCGACCTTAGCTTCAACCGCTTCGCTTAAAAACTGATCAAAGACGTCCATCTCATTATTTCTCGGCAGCGTGTTGCAGGTAAGATAAATCTGCTTGTCAAGCGAATGTGCAGTCTGTACAGCCTGTGAAAGCTGCTCAAATGTGAAGTTTGGCGACGCCGCTCTCATGCCGAACATTTTTCCGCCTAGATATACAGCGTCCGCTCCGAAAGCCAGAGCGGCATTAAGCCGCTCCATATCGCCCGCAGGAGAAAGCACCTCAAGCGGACGGGCAAAGTTAATTTTATTTCCCCTAACCGCCATTATTCGCTCAACCCCAGCAGCTCTAAATTCTCCTGATGCTCCTCATAGGTTTCTGCATAATAGCACTCATAGGTTTCAGGATCAGTGCAGAAGAAGTAGTAGTCGTTATCGTCAGGATAAAGCACTGCGTTTATAGCGTCAAGTCCAGGATTGCATATAGGACCTGCCGGAAGCCCCTCGCAAACGTAGGTGTCGTAAACCTCGCTGTAAAAATCAAGCATTGTAGTGGAGGTTTCGGTTTTGCTTATATAGCTTGTTACATAAATTCCCGTTGCGTCAGACTGAAGATAAGGATACTCATCGCTTTCAAGTCTGTTATAAAAAACCGCCGCTATTCCAGGCATATCCTCAGCGAAGCCCGCTTCCTTTTGAACTATTGACGCAAGAGTAATCACTTCGCTAAGAGTCATTCCGATTTCTTCCATGCGCTCGTACATATCGCTTGTTATCTTAGATGACATATTTTCTCTGACAATTTTTGTTACGTTATAGGCTGAATCATCAACATAAAATTCATAGGTGTCAGGGAAGAAAAATCCCTCCATTGCATAGTAGGTATCGGAATTTCTTGTCACATTTGCGTCTATCTCAAAGTCCTGCTCGGAATTAAACTGAAACAGGAAATCCTCAGCCGTGCATACTCCGTACTTTTCAAGCTTATTGGCTATGGCGTACAGACTTGAGCCCTCCGAAAAGGTCAGTGTGACTGTTTCATAGGATTCACGCATTGTCGAAAGCTCATTTAGAATTTCCAAATAGCTCATATTCGGACTAAGTGTTATATCTCCAGGATAGAGAGATGGTGAATCGTTGATTCTCATTATTGCTTTAAACAACGTTTTATTTTCAATTATACCGTTATCTATCAAAAGCTGAATTATTTCGTCTGTAGAAGACCCCTCTGGAATGTTAAAGGTAATATCCTGTTCGTTCTTGTTGATTCCTAAATATTCCATCCCAAGCATTATACCGCCTGTGGCTATTACAATAGAAACCGAAACAAGCACAATGGTAATTGTTATTCCGCTGATAACGCTGAAATTAAATAGGCTCTTCTTTTTAGCAGGCTTTTTCTTATTTGCTTTTTTAGCCTTTTTTGCTTTCTGCGATTTTTCGAGACTTTCTCTCTTAGCCTCCTGCGCTTCCATCTGTTCCTTTGCAAAAGCTTTATCTATATCGTCGCTGCCGATTTTAAGAGAAAAACCGCCTGAATCCTTTGCGGCAGACTCAGCCTGAGCTTCTGATACAAAGCTTTCCATATCATTTACAGATTCCTGAGAATCAGCCGAATTTAAAGCTTTTGCTCCATCATCATAGGCGGACAAATTTTCCTCTGCATCTGAATCTGAATCAACCGTTTTCAGAATTTCTTCCTTTTCAGGCTCAACTAAATCCTGTACAGAATCATTCAGATTTAAAGTCGATTCCTTTTTGAAAGAAATATCAGGAAGCTCTCTTTTGTTTTTGTTTTCCATATATGTAATCCTTTCTTTTCGATACACGTAAAAAGCTTTCATAGCTTTTTACTCAATTTAAAAGCATTTATCATTAATACTCAAAATCTTTGTTTGAGTAACTATCATATCTACTGGCACATCGGTTTGTTCTTTCGGCAAAATATTTATCAAAAATTCGTCAAAGCATAGTCCGCAGCTTATGCCGTCATATGACGCTAAAAATCTGTCGTAAAAGCCCTTTCCAAAACCAATTCTTCCGCCGCTTAAATCAAAGCTCAGTGCGGGAACTATACATATGCTGCCGTCAAAGCCTGAAAGCTTCGGACAGCTTTCCTTTGGCTCAAGCAAATTAAAGGATGCCCTTTCTAAATCATCTCTATCTCTCACAAGATAAAAATCCATCGCATTTGAATTTTTCTCACACCTTGGAGCATAGAAGGATTTTTTATCGCTGCACGCTCTTTCAAATATAAGTGAGGTGTCAACTTCCATTTCGGTTGAAATATAGCAAAGAACTACTTTGGCGGACTTATATTCATCACACCTGAAAAGATTTTCAGCAATAAGCTTTGAACCCTTGTAAATAAAATCCTGCGAAAGCTCAGAGCGTCTGCTCTTTAAGTCCTTTCTAAGTAAAAGCTTATCGTTCATAGCATTGAAGGGTTGATGCAAGAGCGGCGGACTTTTCTTTAGTTGTAAGCACCTCAACAAGCTTTAGTCCAAATGTAATTGCTACGCCTGCTCCTCTGCCAGTAACAAAGCTGCCATCCACCACAACAGGCTTGCCGGTAGGCTTTGCGTTTTTCAAATCGCTTTCAAAGCCCGGGAAGCATGTACAGTATCTGCCCTCAAGCAAACCCTTATGACCTAAAATCTTTGGCGCAGCGCATATTGCGGCAATGTATTTGTTGTTTTCCGAGCAAAAGTCAATAGCCGCCTGAACCTCAGGACAGTTTTCAAGATTATCTGCTCCTGGCATACCTCCAGGAAGGACTATCATTTCAATCTCGTTATTAAGCTTGATGTCTTCAGCTTTAATATCAGTGACAAACTTAACTCCGTGAGCCGCCGTTATTTCAGTTGAACCCACTCCGACTGTCAATGTTTCAACTCCTGCTCTTCTGAGCAAATCAATCGGAGCCAAAGCCTCCAATTCCTCAAAGCCGTTCGCTAAAAATACATATACCATAACCAAAACCCCTTTCAAATTTCAGACAGCTTATGAACATAACTGACTTTATTTACAAAAATGAGATTGTATATTTTTCCAACAGATACAAAGGATGATAAGAAAGCTTAGATTTTTTTAATCCCTCAAGTCCTAAATCCTCTTCTCTGTTTATATACTTAAATTTATCAGCTGCAATCTTTGCAAGCTCATTGCAAAGCATAGGGTAAGCGCCCTGAATATTCGCATCAGCCTTTTCTATGTGAACATCAAAGGTATCACTGTTAAGCTGCCCGCCTATTGCAAAGCCTGCAAATTTGTCATCTGAATACAAAATCACTCCGTCAAGCTCCAAGCTATCATAATCAGAAAAAAACTTATGAATCGCATACTGCTCAACTACAGATGAAAAGCTGTCCTTATTCTTCACATTATAGGAATTTGCCGCAAAGGCTATGCAGTAGTCAAAATCTTCAGGTCTAATTCTTCGCACCTCATACGGCTTGTCCTTTAAACGCTTGATATGATTGCGTTTACCGTGATAGCGTCTGCCCGAAATTGAAGCTAAATCCTCGCTTGAATAGATATAATCAAAAGAGGAAGCGTCACCTGACACAGCTATTTTTTCACCGTACTCACTTTTTATCCACTCAAGATTTTCCTTTGTAACAGATGAAATAATCAGCCTATGTCCCTGCTCTTCAGCCTGCTTTTTCAAAAGCCCGAAAAGCTCAAAGTATTTGTTCCTTCCGCTGTCGTCAAGTTTTACACCAGCAGGAAAAGTGAAAATAGGTTGTGAGCCACGAAAGGAACAGCTGATGTAAAAATCATCATAGAAATCAATAAGTGTATTATTCAGTCTGCGCCATGCAAAATTATTCGCAAAGCAATATTCGCACCCTTGAAAATCAGATACAGCTAAACAAGCGTTGATTCTGTCCTTATCCGTTATGTCAATTTCTCTGAAATTAAACATCAAGCACCCTCTTTAAAAAACATTTTCAAGCTCAAGAAGCTTTTTCGTCACTGCATCAATTTCTAGCGGCTTGCCGTCCTGAGAACATTCAACGACTATCCAGCCCTGCTTCTCGGCGGCATACAATGCAGCTTTTCTGCACTGCTTTAAAAAATTAACATTAGCTTCGTGAATATCCTTTTTTTCATCATTGCCTTTGTATCGTTTCAAAAGAAGCTGCTGAGAAATTTCAATTGGCATATCCAAAAATATCACGCTGTCAGGCTCAGGCAATCCAAGCTTATTATATTCAAAGTCTCTCATCCATTCAAGATAGGAATCCCAATTCTCGTCTGTCAGCTTTGTCATCTGATAAATACAATTTGAGGTAGAATATCTTGCCGCAAGAATAAGCTTTCCGTTCAAATAATCATCTTTCCAGAATCTAACAAAGCTTGCATATCTATCAACCGCATAAAAGCTTGAAGCGGCATATGCGTTTACATCGTTTGGATTTTTTGAAAATTCGCCGTTTAAATACATCTTTACAAGAGCCGAAGAAGGTTCGTTATAATCAGGAAAGCTGATTTTTTTAACATCTGCTCCGTCAGCCGAAAGTATGTCGTAAAGTCTTTCAAACTGTGTAGATTTACCGGAGCCGTCAAGTCCCTCGAGCACAACAAGCTTACCCTTATCCGCCATTTTTAAGCTCCTTGAAAAACTCTCTCATTTCGTCAGGCTTGCCGCAGGACATCTTCCCCTCAGTGCATACGCCGTTGACGCAGGACGGACCTGCGCTTTTAAAAAGTCGTGGTGCAACTGCGCTTACCTGCCGCAGCATTTCAACCGCTACCGCTCTGATTTCCCATTGCGCTCTGTTACAGCAGCGAAGCTTAAAGAAATTAAGCAATGCTCTTGCGTTCATTGAAAGAATAATTTTTGTTTCACAGGCGTTTGGAAGTGCAAATCTTGCGTCCTCAATTGCCTTTTTCTTAGCCTTCTGCATTGCCTGCTTTTCGCTGATTCCTTGCTCTAAAAAGGCTTGATAATGCTTATCGGTAAGCATCTGAGCAAGCTTCTGATAGCTCTGTGCCGCAGACTGCATTTGTTCGATATAAAGCGAATTTATCTCATCATCAGCTGCAATTTCAGGCGGAGTTACATATTCAAACTGTTTCATGTCTACATAGCGTTGACTTTGCTGGGAATATGACGCAATTCTGTGCCTTACAAGCTGATGTGAACAAGCTCTTGAAATACCCTCAACCGCAAAGGTAAAGGTAACGTGTTCAAGCGGGCTTTCATGCCCGATAGACGCAAGCATTTCAACAAAGGATTCAATTTTTTCATCTGTAAGCCCGTCCATAAGCGAATCAACGTCCGCATTCGCATAGCAAAGCTTTGCGGCTGTAGCTATGTATTTTTCAGGTTCGGGCGTATGTGTCAGAAGCTTAACTTTCATTCATTTTCACCTTTTTCACTGTATTTGCAGTTTTTCATCAAAAATCAAACTTATTTTTTCCTTATTTTGAATAAAATGTATATTTATAAGCGCTATAACGATACATATATATTTATTATAGCACACAAAAGCGAATTTGACAAGTGCTTTTTAAAAAATAATCGCTTTTTTTAATCTAAAAAGGACATTTATGTCGTGGCAAATTATGTAAAATAAGCATAAAACAAAAAAGAGCGAGCCATTTTGACTCGTTCTGACGCTGTTTAGCTTTTGATTGTTGCCTTTTTGGTGGTGAAGTAGGAATAAACCGAAACTGATCAATAGTGAATGCTATCCCAACAAGTCCCTTTGTCACCCAAAATACTTAGCACCCTCATCAGAACAGTTTTACGTGCAGCAATTCTAAATTTATAAACGGTAGCTTTCTTCATGCCTGTAACTATATATGAAGTATCCGAGGGGTCAGCATAATCAATAGTTCCCCACATTTTTGAACTCGAATCATACTGTTGAATACAGTATCCACCACACTTGACCTTGTTCCACTTTAAAGTGACAGTGGTTTTTGTCTTTGTCGCAGTAACGTTAGTAACTTTTTTTGTGTAGTCACAGCAACATACGTTTTACTCTTATTTGTTTATTTCAAGAAGAAAAAATAGAGATTGCAATCATGTGTGATTTCAAATTTAACTTGGAACATAAAATTGCAGTTGTATTCAAAAACGAAAAATTTTTCAAGATTGGTCAACAGGATATTATCCCTTGAAAATACACCTGACTTGCTGCCAAAAAGACTGCTATTTTGCAAAGAGAAAACAGCAGTCTTTTTAATCACAGTTAATCGTACAATAGTTATCGAAATTTAGAAATCACATCACAAGTATAATCAATGTCATCATCGCTGTGAGCAATTGACACAAACATTGCCTCAAATTGAGAGGGTGCACTGTAAATTCCGTTATCGAGCAAATAGCAGCAGAAGCGAGCAAACTGCGCTGTATTGCAGGAAGATGCATCATCAAAGTTTTTCACCTTGCGCTCGGTAAAAAAGGGAGTTATAAGCGAGCCAACACGATTGACATTTAAACCGATAAAAGTCATAGCATCCTCGATTTTCTTAGATTTTTGTTCAAGCTCTAAATAAATGCTTTCATTCTTCTCAAGTGCTTTAATTGTAGCAGATCCAGCCGATACGGCTACGGGATTTCCAGACAAAGTACCCGCCTGATAGACTGAACCTAGCGGAGCGACTGTATTCATGATATCCTCACGTCCCCCATAAGCGGCAAGCGGCATGCCGCCTCCTACAATTTTGCCAAGCGTGGTTAAATCCGCATTGACACCATAAAGCTGCTGAGCTCCGCCAATCGAAAGTCGAAAACCTGTTATAACCTCATCAAAAATAAGTATACAATTATACTCGTCTGATAACTCTCTTAATTGCTTTAAAAAGCCCTTTTCAGGCGGTACAACACCCATGTTCGCAGCTACGGGTTCGACAATTATACAGGCAATCTCGTTGCCGTGACATTCGAGGATTTTTTTTACACTAGAAATGTCGTTGTATCTTGCAAGAAACGTGTTCTCGGCATATCCGTCGGGTACTCCACTACTGCTTGGCATTGAATTTGTCATCAATCCAGAACCCGCTTTTACAAGCAATCCGTCGGAATGTCCGTGATAGCAACCCTCGAACTTTATAATTTTATCACATCCTGTAAATCCTCTTGCAGCACGTATAGCACTCATCACAGCCTCTGTCCCTGAATTGACAAGACGCAATTTTGACATAGACGGAAAGTGCTTCTTAATAAGTTCGACAAGCTCGATTTCTCCCTCATGACAAGCTCCAAAGGTGAGACCCTTCTGGGCGGAAGAAATGACAGCGTTAATAACCTCACTGTAGGCGTGACCTAAGATGTTAGGTCCCCATGAGCATACATAATCGATGTACTCGTTACCGTCAACGTCGTAGATTTTTGAGCCGTTTGCACGATCAATGAAAACTGGATTTCGCCCTATTGATTTGCATGCTCGTACAGGACTGTTGACACCTGCGGGCATAAATTCACACGCTTTTTGGTAAAGCTCATCTGATTTGCTAGTTGTCATTTTAATTCTCCTCATCAATCCATTTTGCGGCATCAAGTGCATGGTACGTTATAATTATATTTGCACCCGCACGTTTTATTGACGTTAAATTCTCCATTACAACACGCCTTTCGTCAATCCATCCAAGCTGAGCTGCCGCCTTTACCATTGAGTACTCACCACTGACGTTGTAGGCGGCAAGCGGTAAGTCGAAACGCTTAGATGCTTCGTGAACAATATCAAGATAGGGCAACGCAGGCTTTACCATAACCATATCCGCACCTTCGTCAATGTCATCAGAAATTTCTCTTAATGCTTCCCTTGCGTTAGCGGAATCCATTTGGTAGGTTCTTCTGTCACCAAAAGCGGGAGCGGACTCAGCTGCATCTCTAAAAGGTGTGTAATACACGGATGCAAATTTTGCACTGTATGCCATGATTGGTGTGTATACAAAGCCATTTTCATCAAGAGATCTGCGAATAGCTGCAACTCGCCCATCCATCATGTCTGACGGGGCAATAATGTCCGCTCCTGCCTTAGCCATGCTAACTGCCATTTCACAAAGAAGAGGAAGTGTTTGGTCGTTTAGTATTACACCATCCTTTACAACTCCGCAATGTCCATGTGAAGTGTACTCGCAAAGACAAATATCAGCAATTACCAAAAGCTTAGGAAATTCAGATTTTATGTATCTTATCGCACGCTGAGTAATTCCGTTGTCATCATATGCACTTGTTGCCAGCTCATCCTTTTCATTCGGTATTCCAAAAATTAAAACTCCCGAAATCTCACTATCTGATACCTGTTTAATAAGTTCATATAAATTGTCCAAAGGATATTGAAATATTCCTGGCATAGAGTCAATCGGTTTCTTTTCAATTATGCTATCTGAAACAAACATAGGATAGATAAGTTCGCTTTTTGAAAGTCTTGTTTCTCTCACCAATTCTCTCATTGCATTACTTGTTCTAAGTCTTCTAAATCTGCGCATTATTGTTCTTCCTTTTGATTAGAAATATAGTATTTTCTATGCTTTCCACGGATGAACTTTTTGAAATTGATATGTTTTTTACTTTTCTTTTCTCAAGCTCATTTTGAGTAGGCTTCCCAATACAAATTGCATATGAATCGTCATTTACTTTACCACCCATTTCAAAGAAAGCTCTAACTCCAGCAGTGCTTGCAAAAATATAATATTTGCAGTTTTGGGGAGGATTTAGCTGCAAAGCCTTTGTTTCATATACTTTTATGTCTTCATAGCACATATTACTATTGTCCAAAATTTTGGTCAGATCGTCCGAACCATTTTTGGCTCTTGCAATTAGTATTTTTTCACTTTTATCAAATCTTTCGCATAACATCTGAGCAAGCTTTTTTGATGTAGCAACGTCAGGTATGAAATCCGTAAATATTCCATGCTTCTCAATTGCTCTAGCAGTACTTTTACCAACAGCCGCAAGCTTAATATTGCTAAGTCTGCGCAAATCTATGCACTCTTTTACAAGTGCCTCAAAGAATGCTTCGACTCCGCTGGCGCTTGTAAAGGCAGCACATCTAAAGCTCTCTATATTCTGCAAAGCTGCTTTTAAACTGGGATTATCTGCTTTCTTAATAATTTCAAGGCACGGCAGAGAAAGAACATTTGCTCCGTCATTTTCAAGTAGCTTTGACATCCTATTTACTATGTTTTGACTTCCCGTAACGCACACGCTTACTCCGCTTAGTTTCTTATTTAATTTTGTAGTCAGTTCAAGCTCGGCAGTCTTTCCGACAACGAAAACTGCGGGAGGCTCGAGTTCCTCTTCTGAAACCACCCTTGCAATATCACAAAGAGGTGCCCTAACAACCTTTTGTCTTGATGTCGCACCATTTGAAATTACAGCAGACGGTGTAGCTTTGTCCACTCCATTTAAAATAAGATTGTCCGCAATTTGCATTATTTTTTTTAGTCCCATCATAAATACAAGTGTTCCGTCACTGCTTGCAAGCCGTGAAAAATCATCTGGAAAATCATTTCGCATAGTATTTGCTGTAATGACCTCGAAGGATCTGCTCACATCTCTGTGTGTAACAGGAATTCCCGCAAGCTCAGCAGCGGCAATTGCCGATGAAATTCCAGGCACTATCTCAAAATCTATGTTAGCTTGCTTTAGCGCAATCGCTTCCTCTCCGCCACGTCCAAAAACAAACGGATCTCCACCCTTAAGACGCACTACATTCTTGCCTTTCATGGCATTTTTTATTATCAAGCTGTTAATCTCTTCCTGAGTAGAACTGTACTTTCCAGCACGTTTGCCTACAGAAAATTTTTCGGCTTTTTTAGCAAAAGACAAAAGACGAATATCAATTAATGCATCGTAAATTACCACATCACATTCGCCCAAAATCTGCATTCCTCTTACAGTTATAAGGTCATAATCACCACAGCCTGCGCCTACAAGTGAAACTCTTCCCATTTGACTCATAGCTGTCTCACCAGCCTTTCAATAAGCTTATATCGATTTTCCAACAAATCCTCTCCAAAGGCTCTATTAAAGCCGTCAGATGTTATCCTGACAGTTATTTTTTGCTCATCTGCTACAGAGTAAACGCCAATTGGCATAGAACAATCTGCATCAAGCAGAGATAAAAGATACCTTTCTGTGTCAAAGCTAATATGAGTTTTGGCATTATCAATTTTCTTTAGCAACTCACAGACTTTGCTGTCTTTTCTAGCTTGAATCGCAATTATTCCTTGACAGGGTGCAGGTAAAAATTCATCTGGACTAAATCTTTTTATTTTTAATCCATCACGCTTGCTAAAACCTAAACGTTCCAACCCAGCTGCTGCAAGCATTATCGCATCAAATTCACCTTCACGCAGCTTTTGTATACGTGTGTCAACATTCCCTCTGATATCACCAAAGGATGCGAGCGGATAAAAGCTTAAAAGCTCTCGTATTCTGCGCAAGGAGCCTGTGCCAACTGAAAATAAATCATCTGCTGCTGGCTCAAACTCCTCAAGCGTCACAAGCGCATCCCGACAATCACCTCTAGGAAGAACAGCGCAAATATCTGTTCCATCAGCAAGCTTAAGCGGCAAATCCTTTGCACTGTGAATGGCTATATCAGCATTTTCGCTAAGAAGTGCTTCTTCCACATTTCTAACAAAGATTCCTTGAGTATTAAAATTTGAAAGAGACGTTTTTTGATCAATATCCCCTGGCGATTTTATAGTCTTAATCTCAAAGTTCAAGTCCAAAAAAAAGGACTTTAAAGCATCTATAACGATTTCACACTGTTTAAGCGAGAGTTTAGATCCTCTTGCTACAATTGTTATTTTCATTTTTTCCTTCCTCAAGCAGCTTTAAAACTTTTTCTTTCGCTTTTGATTTTTTCTCATTCATACATATCTCAAAAATAAGCGATATAATGTGATTTTTTGTTTTTGTATCTGAATATATTTCTTGTAAGTCTTTGCGATACTCTCCCAAAATTTCTACAGCGAAAGACAAATTATCGGTCAAAACATCATCAATTTTTTCTCTTACAAATGATGAAACAAATGGACTTTTCCCATTTGTAGTTACCGCTGCAGTTATATCTCCGTTTTTTGATATAGCGGGAAAAATAAAGCTGCATTTTTCTTTATCGTCAACGGTATTTATAAGAATATTTTCGTCCTGACAAAGTCTGAAAATATACTCATTTAATTGCTCATCATCGGTTGCAGCAATAACGCAAAAAGCATTTTTAATATCCTTGTCAGAAAACTCTCGTTTATGAACAGTAACGTCTAGTTTTCCAAATTCTTCACATACATCCTTAGCGACAATTTTAATTTTTGCACCAAATTCCATAAGCTTTTGAGCCTTTCTGTAGGCCACCTTTCCGCCGCCTACAACTAAAATCTCTTTGTCACATACATCTATAAAAAACGGAAAATAGCTCATTTGTTTTGCTCCTCTAAAAGTTTTGATAAGGCTGTCAGAACTGCGTCAAACTGCGAGAATTCAAGACTTGACTTTAACGTGATAATTAGTTTCCTTGCATCTATCTGCCTCTCACAAATTTGATTTAAAGTCGGCTGAAAACTATGATAAGCAAGTTCCTTTTCCAATTCATTAGTCTTAAGATGAATTATTTCCTTTGCGGACAAAGCGATTTTTTCTTTTCGTTTGTTGTTTTGCTCCGCCATATTTTTAAAGTCATCAATGGTAAGAAGCTTCACTCCTTCGATTGTTTTTACATGCGAATCGATGTCGGGCGGCACGGCTAAATCTATAAAAAGCCTTGACTTTTCCTCTTTAATTGCATTATCTATCTCATTGTAATTTAGCGTGTAATGTGGTGCGTTAGTTGCACTTATAACGCAATCCATTTTGTCAATCAGCTTGTATCTGTCCGAAAAATCGTACAGCTTTACTCCCAGCTCTTTTGCAAGCTCTATATCCCTATTTCTGCTTCTCGTAGTAGCATAAGCTGTTACATTTTTATGTGCAATTAGATTTTTTAGAGTAGAAAGTCCAATCTTTCCGGTTGCACCGATCACAAGCGCATTAACAGCTGTATTTGTGAATTTTGCAGCAGCATTTGCCGCAAGTGTTGCTATAGAAACTGGGATAGTCGAAAGAGAAGTGCTTGTCTTTATTTTCTTGGCACAGGCAAATGCCGTTTGAAAAATCATGTTAAACTGTGAGGATACACAGCCACATTCGTTTGCGTTTTCGTAAGCCTCTTTAAGCTGCCGCAATATTTCATCCTCGCCTATCACCATCGAATCAAGACCAGCTGCAAGAGAAAATAAATGCTCTATCGCCTGGTGTCCACAAAATCGCATTACATACGGCCCAAGCTCATTTTCTTCAAAGTTCCCTATCTTAGAAAGAACGTGCGATATTTCTTCCCAATATTCTCCTTCAAAATAAATCTCAGTGCGATTGCAGGTACAAAGCATTACACATTCATTAGTGAAACTTGATTTTATTTTTTCGATAAGTTTGACTTGCTCACTCTTGCTCAACGCAAGCTGACTTCTAATTTTCTGTGGAGCAAGCTTATAGTTTATACTAGTGCAGTTCATTTATTTCATCCTTGCCTTATACAAAATTTATTTCCTACTAAAATTATAGCACTTTATTTTTCGTTTGTCAATATAAAAGCAGTCCGACACATTTAAAACATCAACTGCGAAGGGTTATGCTTTTGTCGCAACCTTTTTTACCTCATGCACTAATGTATCAACCTGTTGAGCGTTATTAAACACGTTTAGAGAAAAACGGTACTGTACCTTGTTCGAGAGCATCAAGCGTTTGGTGGGCAAGTGTGGCGCAGTGCAGATAAAATCAAAACCATCCGAAAACGATATATTCAAAAGCTCCGCCGTATTGCTTAATCCCTTTTACAGCCATTTTGAGTGCCAAGGTAGAGTTTGAAGTAAAAATTGTATTTTCAGTCAATGCTCCATACATCTCAGCTGCGGACTCACGCACGTTAAATACCTATCCAGCAGTCATAACAGAAAGAGCATGTCCACCCTTTCTAAGGATTACCGCCATATTTTGTTATAGCTTGATTTACTGCAGCACGAACAGATGCAGAGGAATGCTATAGTCGAATTGTCAAAGTTAATCAATACCTTTCACCTCTTTTTTTACAACAAATGTGATTAATAAATACAATTATCTTTATTATAATATGAAAAAGAGGGAATTTAAGTTAGAAAAACGACTGCCGCATTTTTCTTTTACAATGCAGCAATCGTTTTCTATGTTTAGAGACGGTTTTTAGTTATCCTCAAGATCACTCTTGTTTACGCTTGCAACGCAAAAATCAATTCTTTCGTCCTTATCCTTGCTTGAATTGCCGCCGCCTGTCATACCAACATTCTTGTTGGGATCTATTCCATCGACTGCGGTAACCTCGCCAGTTCCCTCGCCCTTTGATGCTCCAGGAACTCTAAACGTCGAAACGTCTATAGGCTCAATCGATGTTTCAACAGGCTTTTCAAGCTGAGGAATCCACTCGTATGGAACACGGTATGCACGATAAACCATGTTGTTTCTAACCTTGCCGCCTATTTTGTTGAAATAAGGATTGATATACTCCCACACAATTTCATGCTCAGGTGTGACCTCAATAAGACGACCGTCCGACCCTTCGGTGATTAGCGTGTTGCCGTTAGGAAGACGCTGCGCTGCACTTATGTACGAGCTGTAGAACTTTGAAGCGTCACTAAACAAGAAATGTCCAGCCTCTAAGGGAGTGTACTGCCATGTGATTTCAAGCGTCACAGGATTAAACTGCAGCACTCTCGAGTAGTCACGGTGAGCGTTGTTTACGCCCGTTGCAGATGCAGGATTAGGAACGCCGTAGCCTCCCTCTCCGCCGTTGTCGAATACTAACAGGTCGCCTTCCCCGGGTAAGCCCTTAGGTATCATGTGAAGGTGATGCTGACCAATTATCCATCCAAGCTTTCTTGTAGCCTCGTTTTCGTTAAAATCAGGACCTAAACGCCATACTATCTTACCTGTTTCACGGTCAATAATTGCTAAGATATTTGAATTTCTAGCATCAAAGATGATATTATTAGGATTAAATCTCTCGTCACCCGCATCATACCACTTGTTTTCACCAAGTGTAGCAAAATTGTTTATGTGCATCCAATCTCCGCCCGCATCACCGTGAACTCCTGGATTGCGGTAGAGTGTGTTCTTTGCAGCTTCGTCAAAGCCAAGCTCGTCAAAGTGATCGCTTGCTTTCCAACTCCAAAGGATGTTGCCCTCCCAGTCAACCTCAATAATCTTGTCGTCAATAAGACGCTTATCTGAGATGTTGTGGTTGTAGACATTTTCATGAGTTAGAATCAACGTCTTTCCGCTGTCTATTTTAGGCTCGCCGCCTGGATAATAGTATCCTACGGTATTACCCTCACGCTGAAAATCGTGATGCTGTCTTGCCATATACTGTGGCTCTTCACCAGGATCCGCTACAAGCTCGGTTTTATCAAACTTCCAGACGATGTGTCCATCCCAGTCAACCTGAACTAAGTCAAGCTGGTCTTGATAGCCTGCCTTTGCAGTACGTCTGCCAGTAGAGCCAAAAACGTATCCGCCAGGGAGAATCTTGTTCGGAAAACCTCCCAAGCCTGCCCAAAGCTTAACCTCGTTGCCATTCATGTCTACAAGCAGTGCACCCTTTGTAGATGGAAAAATCGTGTAACCACTGTATGTTTTGTCTTTGTTAAAAATTGTTGTCCCCGTAGGGAATACGCTAGGATAGCCCATGTTACTTTACCTCCGTTACTTCGCCCTCACCAATGACACTCACTGTGCCGGGCACTCTAAATGTTTCAATATCGACTGGTTTAATGTCAACCTCTTCAGGTCTTGAAAGCTGCGGAACCCACTCATAAGGAACTCTGTAAGCTCTGAAGAGAAAGTTGGTCTTTTTTGTTTTATCTGAAAAATGCGTTTCAAAATAGGGATTTATGTATTCCCATACTATTTCATGCTCTGCTGTAACCTCTAACACTCTTCCATCTGAACCCTCAGTAATAAGAGTGTTGCCGTTTGGAAGCCGCTGTGCTGAGCTTACGTACGAGCTGAAAAATTTCGTTGGGTCTGTGAATGTGTTGAATCCAGCCTCTTCAGGTGTATACTGCCAAGTTATATCAAGAGTTACGGGGTTAAACTGCAAAACCCTTGAATAGTTTCTCTGATAATGATTAATTCCCGTTTCAGAGTTTACCGTCGGCACACCATAGCCAGATGCTCCTCCATTATCGAAAACGAGAATGTCACCTTCGCCAGGCAGACCTTTTTGAATAAGGTGCAGATGATGCTGTCCCATTATCTGTCCTAACTTCTTTAAAGCTTCGTTTTCGCTGAATTCAGGTCCCAATCTCCATACAACTTTACCTGTTTTCTTCTCAATAATACCAAGTATATTTGCCTGTCTTGCATCAAAAAGAATATTCTCAGGATTAAAGCGTTCATCGCCGTTATCATACCACTTGTTCTCACCAAGAATTGAAATGTTATTAAACGTAAGCCAGTCGTGCCTTCCGCTTCCTCTTCCAGGCGTACGATAAATAGTATTCTTTGCTGCCTCATCAAAGCCAAGCTCGTCAAAGTGTTCCGACGCTTTCCAGCTCCATACAATATTACCCTGCCAATCAACTTCAATTATCTTTTCGTCATTGATTGTGTGTGGTGAAATTTTAGGATCATTTGTGCGTTCGTGGGTAATAATGATTGTGTTCTCGCCCTCCGTTTTAGGAAGACTGTTCGGTGAAAAATACCCTAACGGTAAGCTTTCTCTCTGCCAATCATGCGATTGCTTTGCAACATAAACCTCACCATCATCCGTTTGGATTTTTGTGTTTTTGTCAAACCTCCAAACTACATTTCCGTTCCAATCCACCTGCAAAAGGTCGGCACGCTCAAGAAATTCAAGCTTATCTCTGTACTTATTTGATGATGTCACAAGATAACCGCCAGGAAGAATTCTGTCAGGAAAGCCAAGTGTTCCTGTCCATGTTTTAACTTCTCTTCCATTCATATCGATAAGCTGTGCGCCTTTTGCACTGTGAAAAATTGTATAACCGCTGTATGCCTTACTTTTATTATAAAGCGTCACACCAGTCGGGTAAACTGTTGGATAGCCCATAAATAAGCCCCTTTTCTTTTAAAATGTTATTTTAATATCTTCGACTCTGTCTGAAAATACCTTTTGTGCCGACACAATGCCGTTATTGCCTAGATTTCTAACAAGTATAAGGCTGCCAATTTCGATAGCTTCATACGACACAAGCGGAAGTATTCCATTGTCAAGTAATATCTCCTTTGTAGCACTGTCATAACCCTTTGCCAATATAGCTGCACTTCCTGAAGCTATAAGAAAAGACGCTGTATCATGGGTTAAGTCTGTAATTTTGTGATCTACGCTTATAATTCCCGAAAGTACTGTGTTTCTAATTCTAAACCCGTCAATGGTTCTTTTAAGAAAATCAATCCTTTCTCTAAGGAAAGATAGATTTACAATCGGGCAGCTGTCGGTTTGTGCCGCAAGCTCACCAAGCTTGTAAGGCTTTGCCTTTTGCTCGAACTCTTCTCTCTCCTCAGCCGTTTTAGGCAGCTTGTCAGATATGACATAAAGCGATGCATCTGTAGAAATATCACGTCTGTTATAGGAGAGCTCTGCATATTTGTATTCCAAAATATAACCTCCTTGTATGCTTATGATAGCTCTACCATAATCTTGTCGCTGTCCTCACCAAATGCTAGTACAGCTGCCGAGGTGTCTATGAATTGACGTACATCATACTCAGTATCATATTTGCCGTTTTCATATGCCCATGCGGCAACATCCTCAAGCTTTTGCGCACCCTCTTCAGTGAAGCCTAGGTTGAATTGCAGATTATTCCAGTTGGACTGGAAATCATCCTCTTCTATACCAAATTTGCTTGCAATATCAGGCGTCACCTCATCAAGATGCTCGGTTATGTACTCAACACTCTCTTCAAGCGCAACAAGGTAATCGCCGAGAAGCTCGGTATTATCATCAAGAAAATCTGTTGTGGTCATAAGATAGCTTCTTGTTGCTATGCCAATTTCATCGGATGTCGCTACAAGAACCATTCCGTACTCCTCATAGCGTTCAGCTGTTGCTCCGCTTGCTATAACTGCTCCAACCTCTCCTTTACTAACAAGCGAAAGGGATGACGACACGTCTGTTGAGTTTATATTTTCAACCTTATCCGGATCTAAGCCAACATAAGTTAGCGCCAGCCAGTTTTGATATTCTGAAACTGTACCTATATTCGTAATTATTCCGGGGCTGTCATAGAGTCCCTCAAGATTATCTGCATATTCCTCGGCTACGTAAAGTCCTCCAGTGGTATCTCTGCCAGTGCGGCCGCCTGTAAGCTCTGAGAAAGTAACCAGGTTTGTGTCATCCAGTGTATTTCCTATGCGGTTTACAAGTGCAAAATCAGCTAAAAGACCTGTATCTGCCGTGCCGTTTTGAACAGCATCCATTGTGTTTATACTGGCAGCGTACTCCGCAGTAGTAAGCTCTATTCCATACTTTTCAAAGATACCCTGCTCACTGCCTATGTATGTGGCATACTGATCCGCCTGACCTGTCATGATAGCTACGCGAAGCGTTGTAAGCTCGGTTCCATCCTCTGCTGTTGAAGTGTCGTCAGAATCACCGCATCCGACAAATGCCGTAACTGAAAGTGACGATGCTACTAAAAACGCTAATATTTTCTTTATTTTCATTGTAATCAACTCCTAATTATTTAAGTCCGTAATGACCAAGTTTCTTTCTTCCTATAAACTGTAAAAGTCTGTCTGCTATAAATCCCAGTAGTGCAAGCGTTACTATTCCTGCAAATGCCCAGCTTGTTCTGTAGTAAAGCTTCGAGCTTTGGATTAGATAGCCAAGTCCATCGCTTCCGACAAGCATTTCTGCCGCTATAACGGTAAGTATTGATGAACTAAGTCCTAAGCGTATTCCTGTGAATATATTTGCCACCGCTGAGGGAAGAATTACCGTGAAGAAGACTCTTGCCTTCTTAGCTCCCATACAAGAAGCTGCCTCAACAAGCGACTGATCTGTAGATACAACACCAGCTATAGTGTTTACAAAAATTGCAAAGAACGACGCATAGAATATAAGTGCAACTTTAGACTCTTCTCCTACGCCAAACCACATCAGAAAAAGTGTGGTAAGTGCGATTGCAGGAACGAATCTAAAAAAGCTTAAAATCGGCTCTACCAGGTATCTCACAGGCTTGAAGCTTCCGACTAAAAGTCCAAGCGGTACGCCAAAAACTACTGCTAGTGCCCAGCCCTTTGCAACTCTCGAGATACTTGCTACAAAATCTGCCCAGAGAGTGCCATCCTGAACTAGAATTATAAGACTGTCGATGGTTTCCTTAGGCGAAGGCAGGAAATAGTCGTCATACGCAAGCGAGCCTAACCCCCAAACGACCAGAATTATCGCCCATGAAATTACTCCGCATTTAAAAATTCTCTGTCCTATATTTTCTGAGGATCTGCTCTTCTGTTTTTTTTCTTCTTTTGCCATAACGCATTCCTCCTTAAATGTAGTAAATTGTGCTGTCATCGATAAAGCTGTTTGATACAACCTCGGTTTTGTCACCATCTATCGTGTACAGCTTTTTGATAAGCACCTTGACTTCGTCGCCCTTCTTAAGCCTTGTGGCGTTAAGGTCGTATCTTCCCGTGACAGACATGCTGTCTATGTTTACTTTGACCTCAAATGCGTTCCCTCTAAAGAACACATCCTCTACTATGCCATTCTCCATAGAGCTTTCGTATTGATGATGCCCATTGTCCGTAAACTTGTTTATCTCAATAAACTCAGGACGAATTACCGCCGAAGCTTTGCTGTCCGAACCAGAAAAGCCCTTTAATCTGCCATAATCGGTGATTATCGCCGATTGTCCGATAAACTGAGCGACAAATGGTGTTTTCGGGTTAAGATAAATCTCAGCGGGATTTCCAACCTGTTCGACCTTACCAAGGTTTGTTATGACAATTTCATCCGCCACCTCGATAGCCTCATCTTGATCGTGGGTTACAAAGATGCTTGTAATTCCGATTTTATCAATCGTCTCTCTAAGCCATGTTCTTAGCTCTTTTCTTACCTTTGCATCAATCGCCGCAAACGGTTCGTCCAAAAGAAGAAGCTCAGGCTCGGGAGCTAAGGCTCTTGCTAGTGCAATTCTCTGACGCTGACCGCCGCTAAGCTGCTCGGGATAACGTTTTTCAAGTCCCGGAAGACCAACAAGATCGAGCAACTCGGCAACACGATTTCTAATTGTTTCTTTATCCTTTTTTTGAACCTTTAGACCGTAAGCTATGTTATTGTACACATTCATATAAGGAAACAGCGCATAGTTTTGAAATACAAAGCCTATTCCTCTCTCGCTTGAAGGAAGATCGTTGACGACCTTGCCGCCGATTGAAATATCTCCGCTGTCCTGATGTTCAAGTCCCGCTATCATTCTAAGGATAGTTGTTTTGCCGCTTCCTGATGGTCCCAGCAAGCCGATTAATTTTCCCTTCTCGATGCCAAAGGTAACGTCACTTGATGCCTTGCAATCGCCAAATGTCTTGTTTACATTGTTTAACTCAATATACATAATAACCAACTCCGAATTATTTTACTGTTGTTAGTTGTTTCAAATCTGATCTTAAGTCAACATCGCTTGCTTTTAATAAAGATCTGTACCATAAAGTTTGACCCCCTTTTAATTCATACCTTTTCGATATGATTAGTATGTTTATAATTATAAACCCATTTTTCCGATATGTCAATAGGGTTTTTGAAAATTTGTGATAACTCACAAATAAAAAAGAATATATCGCAAAATTTTTAGACAGAATAACCCAAAATAACAATTAGCTATTGACAAATCAACTGAAATAATATATAATAAGTATAAATCATATTAATCGAATATGAAAAGTATAGTTAGGAGATGAAAAGCATGATTACTGAGCTTACAACCAGCACATTTGACGAAATAACCTCAACCGACAAACCTGTGGTGATAGAATTTTACTCGCCGACCTGTGTTCACTGCAAGAGAATGGAGCCAGGACTTAACGAGGTTGCCGACGAGCAAGAAAACGACGCAGTTATTACCAGATGTGACATCACAACCTCGCCTGAGCTTGCGCAGCGCTATGACATCACTGCCGTTCCGACAACGCTCTTTATAAAAAACGGTGAAATTAAGGACAAGCTTGTGGGATTTACACATAAGCTGATAATTTCCCAGGGTATTGAAAAGCTAAAGTGAGCAAAATTTAATGGGAACCGAAATTCAAATCGGTTCCCTCTTTTTGTATAGTATTTAAAGACTTCTAAGATAATTCTCAGCGCTTGTTACGGCATTTGCTCCGTCAGCGGCTGCGGTTATCACCTGTCTAAGGGGTGTGGTTCTCACATCTCCCGCAGCAAACAAGCCCTTGGCATCGGTAGCTCCGTCCTCACCTGCAATGATATATCCGAAGCTGTCAAGTGAACAAACTCCTTTTAAAAGCTCGGTGTTCGGCAGACTTCCAAGTGCGCAGAAAACACCGTCTATCTTTAGCGTGTCAATAGAGCCGTTTCGGTTTAACACGAGCTCTTCAGCTTTGTCGCCTCCGTTTACCTTAGTCACAGTAGTGTTTAGTATAAACTCAATGTTTTCAACAGCATTCACCTGTGCTTGTAAGCTTTTGTTTGCCCTAAATTCATCTCTTCTGTGGATTAGATAGACCTTCTTAGCAATCTTTGATAGGTAAGCTGCATCTCCAAGCGCAGTATCTCCGCCACCTATGACGGCTACAATCTTGTTTTGATAGAAAGCTCCGTCACATACCGCACAGTAGGATACACACTGTTTTTCACTCCCCTCAACGCCAAGTCTGCGGTAGGATGTTCCCGCAGCGTAGATAATAGCCTTAGCTTCAAGTACCCTTCCGTCTGAAAAGGTTACCGCCCAATAGTCACTTTCCTTTGCTATTGCTTTAGCCTCGCCGTCATAGAACTCAGTTCCCAAAGCTAAAGCATGCTCACGAAAACCCTCGCCTAAATCATATCCTGATACTCCGTAAAGCCCAGGATAGTTTTCTACACGCTCACTTACCGAAATCTGTCCCGTACCCATATAGTCTTTTTCGACCACCACGGCGTTTAGCATAGCGCGCTTAGCGTAAATTGCAGCCGTAAGTCCAGCAGGTCCGCTGCCTATTATAATTATGTCATACATAACAATTCCTCCTCAAATATAGTACATAGGTTCGCTTGCATTATTTTCAAGCTCCTTCTCATAACGCTCGGCAAGATCTGCCACCGTAACCGACATAGCGCAGTCCGACATATACCTTTCTATTTTGTTCCACAAAAGCTCATTTATCACGTCAGAGAAACCATTGTTTTCGTTTCCGATCTCGGGAACATCGTTGTTTAAAAGCGACGATTCAAGAGCGTTTATCACTTCATTAAGCGTAATATCCTCTGCCCTTTTAGAGAGAATATACCCGCCTCCTGAGCCTTTTTGTCCCTTAATTAGATGTGAATGGCGAAGTGACGAGAGTATCTGCTCGAGGTACTTTTCAGAAATACCCTGCCTTCCTGAAATGCTGATAACAGTGACCGTTTTTCCATTCCGTGCATTGATTGCAATGTCAGTAATTGCCAAAATTCCACACTCAACCTTTGTTGAAATTTTCATGTGTGCCTCCTTTCACTCAATTCCTATCTGCTTAATATAGTATAACTGATTTTTTTGAGATTGTCAACCCCCCTACAGCCTTATGGCAGCCTAATAAATTTAACAAAAAATCATAAATTTATCGGCGAATTTTTGTGCATTTCGTAGAATTCATTGTTTTCCTATTGACTTTGTAGGAAATTCAGTGTATAATAAACATTAGAATTTAAATCAGCTCTTTTTCACAAAAAAATCAAGGTGAATGAGGTCACAACAACGGACTTTAATACCGCACTACTGCACAAGTCTTTTTTTGGAGAAAAACAGACTGGAGCTACGACGAACCTATCTGCCAAACTGACTAGTTTGCACACAAATCCGCACAATGGCTAGAGAAAATATTTAATAACAAGGCTAATGGATATGCCTACACACGTATTGTAAATCCTAACTGTGTCCTCATTTGAAAACCGCATTGCAGCTATTGAGGGCGGAATTTCTGTGATTGCTTGCTCGTCAGGTTCGGTTGCAGTGGCAATGTCAATACTAAACATCGTTTTAGCTGTAGATGAAATTATTTCCAGCAGTGCGCTCTATGGCGGCACTCTCAACCTTTTCGGTGGTCTTAGGTCTTTCGGAATTGAAGTAAAGTATGTAAACGAGGCAATTCCTGATCTTATCAAGCCGCTTATCATCGACAGCACCACAGCTACACCTTACATATTATAACCGATAGAGCTTGGAGATGATATTGCAGTTCATTCCTCATCTAAGTAGATAAACGGCGGCGGAAATTCAGTCTGCGGAGTTATCGTAGACAGCGGAAGGTACAAGTGGTTCTTTGATAAACACCCATCACTTTCAAAATATAGAAAATTTGGTGGTTTTGCCTACACCGCAAGCCTAAAGAACGGCATCTGGAGAGATGTAGGATGCTGCCCTGCTCCGATGACTGGCTTTTATGAACAGCGTAGGGCTTGAAACGCTCAGTCTTAGAATGCAGCAATGCTGCGACAATGCGCCAAGGCTTGCCAAAC
Source organism: Ruminococcus sp. (assembly GCA_021202895.1). Lineage (GTDB taxonomy): Bacteria > Bacillota > Clostridia > Oscillospirales > Ruminococcaceae > YE71. The sequence goes on from JAJQCE010000029.1 coordinate 55,203, forward strand.
ACCTAGAGAGCAAAGGACTTTCGGTAAACTATCCTGCTCCTAAGTCCTCTCCCTACTATATAATATCATACGAAGCTAGCTTAACGGCAATGGCGGAGCTGTTTTTACGTTTCGCATGGAAAGCAAGGAGAAGGCATTTAAGCTTTTAGGCTCGCTTGAATACTCGATAATTGCATCCAACATGGCGATGTAAGAACGCTTGTTATTCACCCTGCGAGTACGCTCTTTGCGCACAGTGATGAAACGGAAAAGTAAACGTCAGGAGTTTATGAGGATACTATTAGGGTGAGTGCGGGTATTGAAGATATTGAAGAGTTAATAGATGACTTTAATAGAGCATTTGCACTTTATAACTAACAGGAGGAATTAAGATGGCAGTAGATTATGCAACGCTCAAAAAGGGCGGATTTATGAGACAAAAGCAGAAGAACAACTTTTCACTAAGACTAAGAGTTGTAGGAGGAAACCTTACAGCTAAGCAGCTTGCAAAGATTGCCCAGGTTTCTGAAAAGTACGGTGACGGTCATGTACATCTCACCTCACGTCAGAGTGTAGAGATACCGTTTATCAAGCTTGACGACATAGATGAGGTAAAAGCTGCTCTTGCCGAGGGAGATGTTTCACCTGGAGTCTGCGGACCTAGGGTGCGTACCATTACCGCCTGTCAGGGAGAGGCAATTTGCCCGAGCGGATGTATCGACACCTATAAGCTTGCTAAAGAGCTTGACGAACGCTACTTTGCAAGAGAGCTTCCGCACAAGTTTAAGTTTGGCATTACGGGATGTCAGAACAACTGCCTAAAGGCTGAGGAAAACGATCTCGGCATAAAAGGAGCGCTCAAGGTAAAGTGGAAGAAGGACAGCTGTATTCAATGCGGAGTCTGTCTTAAGGCTTGCCGCACGCAGGCTCTAAGCCTTGAGGATGGCAGGATAGATCTCGAGGAGGGCAAGTGCAATTTCTGTGGAAGATGCGTAAAGGCTTGTCCTGCGGATGCGTGGGATGTTACAAGCGGCTACATAGTTTCATTCGGAGGAATTTTTGGCAACAATATAAGCAAGGGCGAGGCTATCATTCCGTTTATAGACGACCACGACAAGCTCATGAGCGTTTGCGATGCGGCGATTAGCTTCTTTAATGAGAACGCACTTGCAGGCGAGAGATTTAAGTTTACCATAGACAGGGTAGGCAAGGACAAATTTGAGCAAAGGATTTTGGAGGCGTATAACAATGGCTGAGTTTAACATTGACGACACGGTGGACATCACCGACGTGGTTTGCCCGACCACATTTGTAAAGGCTAAGGTAGCTCTTGAGGAACTAGAAGAGGGCGAGGTGCTTTCAATAAAGATGAATGACGGTGAGCCTGTACAGAACGTGCCAAGAAGCATAAAGGAAGAAGGACATCGGATTTTAAAGCTCATCGATAACGAGGACGGCACATATAATCTTATTGTCAGAAAGGTCGGTGATTAAATGGCTGTAAAGGTAAATGCGGACTGCTTCGAAAGCGAAGTCTTGTCGGCTGAAGAGGTTGTGCTTGTTGACTTTTACTCCGATTCGTGCGTACCATGCAAGCGAATAGCTCCGCTGCTTTCGCAGATCGAGCAGGAGAACGAGAGCATAAAGCTTGCAAAGCTAAACATAAACTTTGACCAAGAGACTGCCAAGGCTTACGGTGTGACTGCTGTTCCTACGCTGGTGCTTTTTAAAGGCGGAAAGGAAAAGGCTAGGCTTGTCGGCAGCGTAAAAAAGGAAACGATTGAGGAAGCAATAAATTCTATAGACTAAGGAGAGATTGATATGAAAATCAAAGTTGCAGGAGTTAAGAAGGAAAAAGAAGAGGGTATTACCGTTGCAAAGCTTATCGAGGAAGAAAAGGTGGAAACACCTGAGTATGTAACTGTTACGGTAAACGATGAGTTTTTAAAGAGCGGCACATTTGAGCAGACTGTGCTTAAAGATGGTGACGAGGTCGAGTTTCTCTACTTTATGGGAGGCGGCAGATAATGGCTTTTACAAACGAACAGATAGAGCGTTACTCTCGCCACATCATACTAAAAGAGGTCGGCGCAAAGGGGCAAAAAAAGCTTTTAAATGGGAGCGTACTTATAATCGGAGCAGGGGGTCTCGGTGCACCTGCGGCGATGTACCTTGCGGCAGCGGGAATAGGAAGGATTGGAATTGCGGACGCTGACGAAGTGGATCTTTCTAACCTACAGCGTCAGATTATTCACGCTACCGAAGACGTAGGCAAACCAAAGGTCATCTCGGCTAAGGAAACGATAGAACGTATGAACCCTGATGTTAAGGTGGAAACCTACCAGACATTTGTAAGCAGTGAGAACATAATGGAGCTTATCAAGGACTATGACTTTATCATTGACGGCACGGACAACTTCCCTGCTAAATTTTTAATCAATGATGCCTGCGTCATGGCAAAGAAGCCTTTTTCACATGCGGGTATCATACGCTTTAAAGGACAGCTTATGACCTATGTTCCAGGACAGGGGCCGTGCTACAGATGCGTGTTTAAGAACCCTCCCCCAAAGGATGCGGTGCCTACCTGCAAGCAGGCAGGAGTAATCGGTGCTATGGGCGGCGTTATCGGAAGTCTTCAGACTATGGAGGCGGTAAAGTACATCCTGGGAGTAGGAGATCTTTTGACAGGGTATCTGCTTACATACGATGCTCTGAAGATGGATTTTAGAAAGGTAAAGCTTCCGAGCAATACAAGCGAATGTGCGGTTTGCGGTGAACATCCCACGATAAACGAGCTTATCGACTACGAGCAGACGGAGTGTGACGGTGCGCTATGATTAGACTTAAACAGGATGACTATGATAAGATTTTAGCATATGCCAAAAGCGAGCTGCCAAATGAAGCCTGCGGGCTTATTGCTGGAAGTGAAACCGATCAGGGTGACAAGCTTGTCGAAAAAGTGTATCTTTTAACCAACATCGACCACAGCAACGAGCACTTTTCGCTAGATCCTAAGGAACAGCTTGCCGCAGTGAAGGATATGCGCTCACTCGGTCTTAAGCCGCTTGGCAACTGGCACTCGCACCCCGAGTCGCCATCACGTCCCTCGGACGAGGACAAGCGTTTAGCCTATGACAGCAAGGCTAGCTACATGATACTCTCACTTATGCAGATAGACAGCCCTGTGCTAAACTCATTTAAAATAGAAGGCGATGTCTCTCAAAAGGAAGAGCTTGTGATAATAGGTGTCATTAAATGACATAACTAATTTTTTATGTGGGGATATATGGTGGTTGAGGTAATTCCTCACATGTCCCCACTTTAAATTTTTTCTAAAAAAACTACTCAATTGCGGACAATGGTTATGAGATAAAAAACACTTGATGAGAATAAGGCACGTGAGCTTGCAAGGATCTGCGGTTAAGAGATAAATGTGTGGTGGTCGGAAATACCCACACCACCTGTAAGGTCTTAGAAGTTGACGATGAAGCCCGCCTTTAGGTGGAGTACGAGGACAAAACTAAAGCCAAGCACTATTCAGGCCATGTCGAGAGAATATTATTAGATTAAACAGACATGTCTTTGCTCACAGTACAGTGAGCAAAGACACTATTTTCAATATGCAAAATAAAATTTTTACAGCTTTGGCATCATGCACAAAAATAACTCTCGTTTTTTAGAAGAAATGACAAAGCTTCGGCTTAAGTATGCGCCAAAATCAAAAATATTCAAAAAAGGTGTTGACAAATAAAAAAATACGTGCTATAATGTATATGATATTTAAAACTATGACGAGAGAAGCTGTTTTTGCAATAAAGCTTTCAGAGAGTGCTTCATATGCTGGAAGAAGCGCAGCTTTTAAAATTCGGATACCGCTCTTTGAGTTCGCCTAATCAGCGACGGCAAACCCCGTTACAGGTTATGTGCTTTTTAAGTACGCAAAGGCGCCTTTCGGCGTGAAATTGGGTGGAACCACGGCTTGAAATTTTGTCGTCCCTTAGACTTTAGTCTTTGGGACTTTTTGTTTTCTCTGAAAGGATTTTTAGTATGAAAGTAAATACGCTGAAATTAAGACGCATACTTTCAGTTGTATGCTATATTCTTATGCTTGCGGCTGACTTTGCTGAAGTATATGTTATATATTTCTCTTACAGCGGCGGAATAACCTATTACTTTGGTATGCTTTTGTTTGTGCCGATTTTCATTTTCACTTACTGGATGGAAACCTTTTTTTCACAGCTGACATATGGTAAGGTAAAAATAAACAGTGAGAAAAAAAAGAAACGAATAATGCCAAAGAAGCTAAGGGCATTTTTAAATTCCTTAGGAACTATTTTAAGCCTTGCCATAGTAGCTTTTTGGATCTACATTTACATAATGCAGTCACTTAACACTACGTCAAACGAGGCTCTTTTAGTTAAGAATTTTTTATTATGAAAGGATAGATAAATATGATTAAACTCACACTTAAGGACGGCAGCGTTCGTGAAATTGAATCACAAATGCCTGCTTATGAAATTGTCAAGTCAATAGGCATGGGGCTTTACAAGGCTGCCTGCTGCGTGAAAATTAACGACGAAGTCAGGGATCTTCGCACTGTAATTGACTCTGACTGCGAATTTGAGGTTCTCACCTTTGATTCAAAATCTGGTGCTGAAACCTTCCGTCACACAGCGGCTCACCTTATGGCGCAGGCGGTTAAGAATCTCTACCCCGAAGCCAAGCTTGCAAGAGGTCCTGCTACCGAAACGGGCTTTTACTACGACTTTGAGGTTGCAAAGCCATTTTCACCTGACGATTTAACCAAAATTGAAGCAGAAATGAAAAAGCTTGCGAAGGAGGGCTATGAGCTTGAACGCTTTGAGCTTGATGCTGACGAAGCTTTGAAGCTTATGGAGGAGAGAAACGAGGACTACAAGATAGAGCTTATTCACAAGCACGACAATCTGGGCGAAGCGTTAAGCTTTTACAAGCAGGGTGATTTTGTAGACCTGTGCGCAGGACCTCATCTTATGAGCGTTTCACCCGTCAAGGCTGTCAAGCTGCTTTCCTGTACAGGTGCGTACTGGGGCAAGGCCGAGGACGGCAAACAGCTTTCGCGTATCTATGGAACAGCTTTCCCTAAAGCTTCAATGCTTGATGCGTATTTAAAGCAGATGGAGGAGGCTAGACTTAGAGATCACAACAAGCTCGGACGTGAGCTTGAATACTTTACCACTGTTGATTATATCGGTCAGGGTCTGCCTGTGCTTTTGCCAAAGGGAGCAAGGGTTGTTCAGCTTTTGCAAAGATGGGTTGAGGACGTTGAGCAGGAGCACGGCTGTCAGCTTACAAAGACTCCCCTTTTCGCAAAGAGCGATCTATACAAAATTTCAGGTCACTGGGATCACTACCTTGACGGAATGTTTATTTTAGGCGATCCGTACGATGAGGAAAAGGAATGCTTTGCGCTTCGTCCTATGACCTGCCCATTTCAGTATCAGGTTTTCCTGAACAGACAGCGTTCCTACCGTGATTTACCAATGCGTTTAACTGAAACCTCTACGCTTTTCAGAAACGAAGACAGCGGAGAAATGCACGGGCTTATCCGCGTTCGCCAGTTCACTATTTCAGAAGGACATTATATTCTCCGTCCAGATCAGCTTGAGGAGGAATTTAAAGGCTGTCTTGATCTAGCAAAGTATATGCTTGACACTGTAGGACTGCTTGACGACTGCACATTCAGATTTTCACAGTGGAATCCTGAAAACCCCGACAACAAGTACGAGGGTACTCCCGAACAATGGGAAGCAGCGCAGGCGGCTATGAAAAAGATTCTTGACGATTTAAATGTCGACTATGAAATCGGAATTGACGAGGCGGCGTTCTACGGTCCTAAGCTTGACATTCAATACAGAAACGTTTACGGCAAGGAGGACACGCTTGTTACAATTCAAATTGACATGCTGCTTGCTGAACGCTTTGGAATGTACTACATTGACAAGGATGGACAGAAAAAGCTGCCCTACATTATTCACCGCACCTCGTTAGGCTGCTATGAACGCACGCTAGCTTATATGATTGAGCATTTTGCGGGAGTTATGCCGCTCTGGCTTGCGCCTGAGCAGGTTAGAGTTCTGCCGATTACCCCTGAACAAAACGACTATGCGCAATCTATAGCAAACAAGCTCAAGAGCTATGGAATGAGAGTTACCGTTGACGACCGTGACAGCAACATAGGTCCTAAAATCAAAAATTCACGCTTAGAGCGCATACCTTATATGCTGATTGTCGGCGAAAAGGAAGCTTCGGCAAACACTGTTACAGTTAGAAGCCGCAAGGAGGGAGAAATTCCTCAAATGCCGCTTGACGATTTAGTCAGCAAGCTTGTTGAGGAAATTTCAACAAAGGCAAAATAACACAAACAAAGGGGAGCTGCTTCTCAACGTTGTTTGAGAAGCAGCTCCCCTTTTATTTTATCGGAAGTTTTTGTCATTTTCTCTTCTTTAAAACAAACATCACCGCCGACACCGTAATCAAAGCTCCTGACGCCGCTGCCGCTGCCGCTCCAGTATCGGGGTTATCGGTATCCCCACTGCTTGATGTAGCTGTGCTACTTGAAGCTGACGAGCTGCTGTCCTCCTCAGATGAATCATCTTGTGAATCAGAATCCGAAGTATCATCATCTGTATCTGAAGAATCATCAGTATCTGTATCATTGTCTTCATCTGACGAATCATCGTCCGTATCATCTGTAGGTTCTTCGTCTAAATCATTGTCATCATCATTTTCATCGTCATCATCATTGTCATCATCGTCATCGTCTTCTCCGACAATTACCGTAAACGTTACTGTATAGCCGTTATCAGTCAATGCAGTTACAGTCGTTTTACCGTATTCCATAGCGGTTACTTTTATAGTAGCGTATCCGCTTTCAGAATCTGCCGACAATGCCGTGCAGTCAACTGCGGCAATAGAACTGTCTGCGCTTGCAAAGGTGATAAGAGAATCGCTGCCCAATTCTGAAATTTTAACAGTAAGCTCGCCTGTGTCACCGATATTAGGAAGAACAAGCTTTAAATCACTCACTGCATCAAGCGCAATCGCAGCATTTTCGCTTTCACTTGAGCTTTCTTCAGCAAAGGTTAAACCTTGAATTGTAAAAGTTACAGAGATTGATGTCGGATTAGAAATATTGCTGAACGAAGCGGTGTAGTTTGAAACTGAAATACCGTCTACTACCGTTCCTCCCCATGCGTTAATAGGTTTACCCGAATCAAGAACGCTGCCGTTCATCGCAGAATAGAAATTGCTGTCGGTAACGGTTAGTTCCGTACCGTTTACCGAAACACTGTCATATCTTATCGAAGCGGCTGTAACCTGTGATTTTGTTGCGTTTCCTACTGTAACATCGTAATCCTGAATATAGATTGCGGTAAGATTATTTATAGTAGTGATACCTGCACTTTTTCCGGCAGCCGAAAGATCCGAATCAATATCAAATGTCAGCGTATACTGACCGTCCTCTGTAACTGCGATAGACGGACCAGTTTCAATACTCCAGTAATTATTTGTACTGTCGTTATAGAGAACATTAAGCGCAAGATTAATTTCTCCTGTAATTTCGACATCGCTTACTGTAACCTTTACCGTCTTTGTAAGTCCAGTTGAAGATGTCAGCGTCAAATATGTTGTGCCTGCGCTTACGCCTACAATTTTGCCTAAAGCATTTACTGTAGCTATATTGGTATTTGACGACTTGTAGCTAATATAGTCATCCGCATCTGACGGTGAAACCTCTGCGTCAATATAGGTATATTTTCCAGTAATAACAGAATAGCTGTCCTCGCAGTCAATTGCTGTAACAGTCGCCGAATCCGAATCCGCCGTTACTTTAACTTCAATCTCCTGCTTAACATCACCGTTTTGCGCATATGCGGTGATTGTAGTTATTCCTATACCTCTAGCTCTAATTTTCCCCTGTGAAACTGTAGCTATCGTATCATCATCAGTACTCCACAGAAGTACATCATTTGAATCTGACGGCGATGTTTCTGCGGTTACCGTGTAATTATCGCCCAAGGTTATAGTTACCGATTCATCACTAAGAGAAATATCGGTAAATTCGACTATTTCAGGGTCGCTTTCAATATCGGTATAATTATAGCTTTCATTAAGAGAAGACGGTGTGAGATATGTTCCTCTCATCATAGCGTCTGTAATTGTCTTGAATATAGGTTCGCAGTTTGTTCTGTCCCAATAGGAATAAAGTCCCGTTTCGTACTTATCCGAACCATAGCCCTGATCCCAGACAATCGGCACGCACCCAAGCGTCTTACACGCTCTGTTTACTATTTCAGAGAAATATGCTCTTGCAACATCATTATATCCTGTATCAGTTCTGCTTTGAGTGTATGTTCTTGTTCCATACTCGCCCAAAATAATCGGTACGTCAAACTTGTTTGCGGCAATTTTTAGATTATTTACTACCTGATAAACCTCGCTGTACGTCCATGTTACATTTGTACTTGATTTATAAACATGAAGTGCAAACATAATAGCGTTATCAGAATTGTAGCTGTCGTCAGGAAGTGTAAACGCAGAAGCGTTTCCGCTGTTTGCATAGTGAGCAACTGCGGCAAGCCATCTGTGAGTGTTGTTTGAGCCTGTCGAGCGAACAACATTTACAAAAATCTGATTCAAATTGTTGATTATCGGAGTGTCATACTCAATAGCCTCTGAGGAGTTTTTGTCATCGCCATCCATGCAGGTTATTTCGTTCATCGATTCAAAAATCAGATGTTCGTCATAATCCTTAAAATATTCTGCGATATTTCTCCACACACATTCATACTCTTCATATACAGCGTCAATATCGTCTGCGGCAACTCTAAGCCAGCCTGTCTGCTCCGCTCCGTCATGGTGAACATTTATAATTGCGTACATATCCTGAGATACGCAGTAGTCAACTATATCCTGAACGCGGCTTATCCATGCGTCGTTAATTTCATAGCCGTTTTCAGTATCTATCATATTTCCCCACGTGACAGGAATACGCACCGTGTTGTAGCCTGCGTCATGAAGTGCCTTTATGTATGCCTTTGTAGTTACAACAGACTGCCACGAGGTTTCACTGGGAGTAAAGCCTGAATGACCGTCCATCGTATTGCCGAGATTTATTCCCGCTCCCATTTCCTCAATAATTTCCTCATTGGTAAGACTGCGCCAAGGAAGTGGGTATTCCTCTGTATCGGTATCGGCAAAAAGCATATCCGCCTTTACCTCTTCAAGTGAGGAACGAGCAGAGGAGTAATCGCTGTCAGACGAGCTTGAGCTATTGTAAACTGCTGTCGCCGAAGCGAGCTCTGTCTGAAAAGCAGTCCATGAATCCGCCTGATACTTAGATGAATCCATATCTGCGCAGTAGTCAAGCGTCAGCTTTAAAAGCTCTTTATTGCTAAGAGAATCATCCTCTTCGTCATAGCTTGTAGATTCAGTAGTCGGTGCGGTGAAGCTTGACGAGCCTTCAGAATAGTTGTATGTCGCTCCGTTTGAAAAGATTATTCCCAAAAGCTCACAATCGGTATCCTCTGTGTCAATTCTTATTGTAATCGTTATATAGTTTGCATAATCACTGCTCGCCCAGTCGCCGCCATCCTTAGTAGTAGTATTAAGATACAGCGTAGGGAAAACATAACAGCCTGTTCCCGCATTTCCTACCAGATTATCCTGAATTGCATTGCCGCTGCTTGAAGTGACATTTTGTCCGACAAGATACTTACTTGAAACCTTGCCTTCGCCCTCACTGCCAAGCATAATCTGAGCATTAACCTTTGAATCAGCTCCGCCCTCAGTCATTTTGACATAGACAAGCGCAGAAGCGCTTCCCTGCCAGCTGACTCCAGCATCGCTTAATTCATCCTGAGTTATCGTATATTTTGTATACGGTATTTCAGTATCACTGTCAGCGGCAGGAGTTACAGCGCTAAGACTAAATGACGTCAAAAATACTGCTGCTGCAAGCGCTGAAATTATTCGTTTAAGCTTCATATTTATTCCCTCCGTTTAATTGTCAAACGTTAAAAAGCTCACTATCTTTATTGTAAACCATTACAACAATTTTGTCAATTCGCTTTAATCACAATATTTTTATATGAATTTGTGCAACTTGCACAAAAATCAAGCTTCAACACCTCGATTACCGTTGAAGCTCGATTAGAACATATTCTTATTTTACCGTCACCTTATGAAACACCTTTTTGCCCTTTTTAATTATAACTGCACTTGACAAGTCAACACGGCCTTTAGGATCGTTAAGCTTCGCATCATTTACACTGATGCCGTTTTGCGTGACAAGCCGCCTTGCTTCGCTCTTTGACGGTGCAAGTGAGCAGCGAACCAGCAAATCCAGAATATTCATACCGCCGTCCGTAAGCTCATCAGCTGAAATTTCAGTTGTCGGCATATTTTCACTTGCGCTGTTTGCTGAAAAAAGCGAGCGAGCGGCTTCAAGGGCTTTATCTGCCTCATCATCACCATGAACCAGCTTTGTAAGCTCATACGCAAGAAGCTCCTTTGCCTTGTTAAACTGCGCTCCCTCCATAGTTTTTTCCATTTCCTCAATTTCCTCAATCGGTACAAAGGTGAGCATTTTAAGACACTTGATAACATCGGCATCATCGATATTTCTCCAGTACTGGAAAAAGTCATACGGCGATGTCTTGTCGGGATCCAGCCAAACTGCGCCCTTTTCAGTCTTGCCCATCTTTTTGCCCTCTGAATTAAGCAGGAGGGTTATCGTCATGGCATAGGCGTCCTTGCCGAGCTTTTTGCGGATAAGCTCTGTTCCGCCAAGCATATTCGCCCACTGATCATCGCCGCCGAACTGCATATTGCAGCCGTAATCAGTATAAAGCTTGTAAAAATCATAGCTCTGCATAATCATGTAATTAAATTCAAGGAAGGTAAGTCCTCTCTCCATTCTCTGCTTGTAGCACTCAAAGGTGAGCATTTTGTTCACTGAAAAGTGAACTCCTACCTCACGCAGAACATCTACATAATTTAAATCAAGCAGCCAGTCGGCATTGTTCACTGCAATTGCCTTATTGTCAGAAAAGTCAATGAATCGGCTCATCTGCTTCTTAAAGCACTCTACATTGTGATCTATCGTTTCTCTAGTCATCATTTTGCGCATATCAGACTTGCCTGACGGGTCGCCTATCATACCCGTGCCGCCGCCTAAAAGCACTATCGGCTTATTACCTGCCATTTGCAGACGCTTCATAAGACAAAGCGCCATAAAATGTCCTACATGAAGCGAATCCGCAGTTGGATCAAAGCCTATATAAAACGTAGCTTTTCCAGCATTTATAAGCTCTTCGATTTCTTTCTCATCAGTAAGCTGAGCTATAAGCCCTCTTCTTTTTAATTCTTCAAAAACAGTCATTTTTTATTCCTCCGTAAAATATATTTTCAGTTTATATATTTCTAAAAAACCATTTCAGTGCAGATTTTAAAAATGTACATTAAATATCCATATAATAAAATTTACAACGAAATCGTCGGTCGATTTCACTGATACCACTTCCTTTATTGTTATTTTTTAGCAAGCTCAAAGCTCTTATCAAGCCTTTCAAAAAGCTCACCTCAAACAAAAAGCCCTCTGAAAAGCCAAAGCTTACCAGAGGGCGAAAAACGCTGTACCACCTCAATTTATCGAACTAAAAGTCCGATCTCATTGTCCTTTAACGCAGGAAACGTCCTTTCCTAATCACGCACAATGGCGTCTTTCTCAGAAAGAAAGCTGATAGAATGTAATTGACAAACGCACGCTGTCTGCTCACACCAACCGCAGACTCTCTGAAAGTCACAAACCGCTTGCTTAAATTCCCGTCATAGCCTTTATATATCAATCATTTAATAAATGCCTATACAAAAATAAAAGCGGATTACGAGGCTCGAACTCGCTACCTCCACCTTGGCAAGGTGGCGCTCTACCGGATGAGCTAAATCCGCAAAATTCAAAATCAAATCAAAGTACGTAAACCAACATTGAACAAACTCTTAGGGCGGACGGTTTTTGCGTCAGCAAAAACATAAATGAAAAGCCCGAACATAGACTTGTGTCCGTCCCGAAGTGCCTCCGGACGGAATCGAACCATCGACACGGGGATTTTCAGTCCCCTGCTCTACCTACTGAGCTACAGAGGCAAGAAAATATTCAAAATATAATCTTGACAAATATCCCCATCGAGGATAACATCAGGTTTATTTTTTTACAAATGAAATTCACAGCAAATTCCACACCAAACTTCTCCCAGCGAAAATTCGGAAACAATCCCCGAAATTTCACGCAGTGAAATTTATAGCATATGCACACCAAAAATAAAAGCGACTAACAAAGTAAACGCATATGCGTGCGAGCGACCGGAATGGGGCTCGAACCCACGACCTCCAGCGTGACAGGCTGGCGTTCTAACCAACTGAACTACCCGGCCGAATAAACGGAGCAGATGCCTGCTCCGCAAATGGTGGAAACTATAGGACTCGAACCTATGACCCTCTGCTTGTAAGGCAGATGCTCTCCCAGCTGAGCTAAGCTTCCATTTCATAATTGCCTTTTTAAACTGACAACATAATGATTATACAACATTTTCGCTCTGATGTCAATAGATTTTTTGATTTTTAATGATTTTTGTCAACTTGCACAATTTTTTTGCACAAAATTTGTGCGTTTTGTCAGTTTCAATAATTTCAATTTTATGATATAATAAATATATATAAGTAAATTTGGATTTCAATATTTAATTAAGTGGTGATGAATTATGAACAAAATCTTGTGCGTAAAGAGATTTTTCGTTGTGGTCTTAAGCTTTGTTATGACGCTTTGTATGCTAGGCGTTGATATAGACCTTGATACATCAATAACTGTAAGCGCTGCGTCAACATACACTATATCTGTCAAATCTAAGGAAATGTACTCTATGTCCTATGCAGCTCTTGATTTAATTAACGCCGACCGAACAGCCAGCGGAGTAAGCAAGCTGACTATGGACGAAACGCTTCTTGAAATTGCGGCACAGAGAGCCGCTGAAATCAGCTTGTACTTTAGTCACACAAGACCTGACGGCTCAAGCTTTAACTCGGGCTTTGACTATGCTTCTTCCTGCGCTGAAAATATCGCTTACGGTCAAACTACGGCGGCTAAGGTTTACTCCGCCTGGAAAAGCTCCTCAGGACATTATAGCAATTATATGAACTCAACATACAAAAGAACTGGTCTTGCTTGTGCATATATTAACGGCACATATTACTGGGTTCAGGTTTTTGACAACGGCACAGCCGATTCAATTTCGCAACCTTCAAATACAACTGTAACAAGAACAATCAAGGCAAGCTCCTCAAACGCTTCAGGCTATGTCCCTACTTCCACTCCAAAAATAACAAGTATTACAAATTCAGGCTACAAGGTTACGCTTAAGTGGGAAAAGGTTTCTAACGCAAACGGCTACAGAATTTATAAATATGACAGTACAACAAAATCATATAAGAAAATTAAGACAATCACCTCTGCTTCAACACTTAAATATACAGATAAAACTACAAACGGCGGCGATACAGCTAAGTATGTAATTAAGGCTTACCGCAAAAACGGATCGTTTACAGGCTGGACTGCGAAATCCTCCGCTAAAAGCATTAAAACCACTCCGTCAACACCAACTATGAAATCGGCGAGCAAAACACAAACAGCCGTGCGTATCAACTGGTCAAGCGTGGACTGCGACGGATATAAAATTTATAAGTACAACTCATCAACAAAGAAATATGAACTCATAAAGAAGGTTTCAGGCTCCACAACAACCTACAGACTTTCAGGACTAAAAAAAGGTACTGCGTATAAATTTAAAGTCAGAGCATACTATATCAATACGGCAGGCAATTACGTTTACAGTGGCTACACAAGCGTAAAAAAAGTAACTACAAAGAGCTAAATCTTCGCCGTCCGAAGCAAAACGGACGGCGAATTTTAAATCATCATTCAAAATGCGGAACGCCGAACGGCTCTAAATTGCTGTACTCGCTCCACTGTTCAAGACTTTTGTCGCTGCCGCTTCTGATAAGCCCTGTACATTCATTCACGCTAGCTGCCGACATCATACATCCTCGCCTGTCCTTAGCTTTTGGCTTGTAGCTTTTTTCACATTCGTAAAGCCTCTTGAAAACATCTACTCCGCACTTGTACATTCTCTGCTGAAGCCCTATTGGCAGAGAATTGTAAAAATCCATCGCCTCGCTGTCTGATTCTAAAAACTCGGACAAATCTTTATACTCACTCATAAAAATCTCCTTTGCATATTTGTTTTTAAATATTATCCCACGCAATGCAAGATTTATCAAAGGAAATTTTTCATTTTTAAAAGGAGCTTTCTATGACTATAAGACATATAATCCTTATGCTTGAAGCCTGCTGGCTGATGATTTTCTTCGTACCTCTGCCTGTACTTTGCTCAGGCAATGCTCTCGGAATAGTCTTTTGCGCCATTTTATTTTTTATTACTTTTTATTGGAACGATTCTCTCAGCTTTGTCGCCAGCATTTTCAACAGCTCACTTTGCGCGAAAATTATAATCTTAATTGCCGCTTTTTTAATTGCTGCGACAGTGGTATATATTTTTATTCTAAACGCAAAAATGATTATCGCTTCAAAGCGCAGACCTCCAATTGGCAAACCCTGCACGGTAATAATTTTAGGGTGCAGGGTAAAAGAAAACCGCCCGTCAAGAATGTTAAGGCGCAGACTGGATACCGCTCTTGAATATCTTAACGAAAATCCAGATTCGGTTTGTATAGCTTCAGGCGGGCAAGGTGATGATGAAAAAATATCGGAAGCAGAGGCAATGAAAAGCTATCTGCTTGACAAGAGCTTTGACGAGAGCCGCATTTACCTCGAGAACAAGTCAAAAAGCACCTATGAAAACCTCCTCTTCTCTCGTGAAATTATTCGCTCAAATTCACTGCCAGAAATCATAGCCACTGCAACAGACGGCTTTCACCAGTACAGAACGCACTTGATTGCAAAATCGCTTGAGCTTGACACCTTTGCGCTTTCATCTAAAACCGAGCCCAGATATGATCCCACCTACAGAGTAAGAGAATGGCTCGGACTTAGCGCATATTTTTTATCAAACAAAAAATTCAAATAAAAAATCACACAGTATTTTCATTACGGTGTGATTTTTTTATTAAATCAGTCCTGCAAAACTCTGTAGTTTTCAGCGGCGTTATCCTTTGTCGCATATTCGTTTACAGAAATCACCTCGACCTTTAACGGCTTTTGTCCCATGTTAATGAGGATAACATCACCCTCCTTGACATTATAAGAGGCTCTTGCGACTTTACCGTTGACCTCTATTTTTCCAGCGTCGCACGCTTCATTTGCCACTGTGCGGCGCTTAATCAGCCTTGTAACCTTTAGATATTTGTCAAGCCGCATAATGCTCACCTCATTTCATTGATAAATTAAAGGAGCGTCCCGAAAAACGAAACGCTTCCCTAAGCTGTAATTACTTGTTTACTGCATCCTTTAAAGTCTGACCTGGCTTAAATACAGGAACGGTCTTTGCAGGAATAACAATAGATTCCTTGGTTTGGGGATTGCGTCCTGTTCTTTCAGGATTTTCCTTGGTCTTAAATGTACCGAAGCCTACAAGAGTAATCTTATCTCCTGCAACCAATACATCAGTAATTGAGTCTATTACTGCGTTAAGCGCCTTTTCAGCATCCTTCTTAGAATAGCCGCCCTTTTCAGCAATAGCGTTTACAAGTTCTGCCTTTTTCATTTTAAAATACCTCCAAATTATTTTTGACAAATCGGCTCTCTGCCGCTGTCTTATATCATCAAGCTGTAATGCTTAATCTTCATCAATATAAAGCCTTTTAACCAATTCCTTCATGCTGTCAGATTTTTCAAGCTTTTCAAATCTTGCAATAAAACCATCGCACTCATCTCTAAGCAGTTCCTCCGCATCAAAGCCACATAGCCTTGCAAGATTAGCGGAAAGCAGTAGAAGCAGCGCAATTTTTTTGCCTGCATTTTCTTCAAAATCATCTGCAAATTCCAACTCTGATACCAAGCGCTTAATTTCATCAAGTATTTTATCAGTACTGTCAAAGTCAACGCCTGCCCTTGACGCACGCTTTCCAAGCTTCTGTGCACGCATAAGCGCAGGAAAGCTCTTAGGAACGCTTTGCAAAGTGTCAAGATCAGTTTGCTGCTTCTCCTGCTTCTTTATCGAATCCCAGTTTGATAAAACCTTATCAACAGTATCAGCCTCAACATCGCCGAAAACGTGCGGATGACGCAAAATAAGCTTCTTGCAGACCTCATCGCAAACATCGTCTAAATCAAAGCCTCCCTTGTCCTTTTCAATATCCGTGTGAAAGACAACCTGAAGTAGTACGTCGCCAAGCTCCTCACGAAGCATATCAGCGCTCTTACAATCAATCGCATCAAGCACCTCGTAGGTTTCCTCGACAAAATCCTTTTTTAGCGATTCATGCGTCTGAACCTTGTCCCAAGGACATCCGTTTTCACAGCGAAGCAAGGAAACAACCTCGACTAAATCGTAAACATTAAAGCCGTCCTTTTTTAAAAGCTCATTAACCCGATCTTCAAAATTCAACGTTTTCACCGCCTAAAAAAGTCTCCAATTCTATTTTAACCTATAATCAAAAAAATTTCAAGTGTTTTTCGATATTTTTTTTGAAAAAATTGATAATATTTGATTTTTCGGCGAAATGCACAATAATAGGTACGAAAAAAGACATATTATTGCACTATTTAGCACAGAAATTACAACTCCAAACCTTAAAAATACTCCATCTAGCCTTGAAACTAAAAGCTGCTGAGTTAAAATTGCAGTGCATACGCATAGAAATGATGGCAAAAATGTAACAAATATACTCTTCAAAGCTTTCCAACCGCACCCAGTTCCTTTTACAAGACTTGCAACAGCCGCCATGCACATCACTGCCTGAGATATTACAGTTGACAGTGCTGCGCCGCTAATATTAACGCTGTCAAGCGGAATCAAAAGCATATTAAGCGCAAGCTTTAAAAGAGTTGCTGAAATTGTTATAAAGAGTGCAGATACCTGTTTATTACAGGCACTCAATGCGCTCATGCAGGGCATTGCTATTCCCATAAAAATAACAGCTATTCCCAAAATCGAAAGTGGCTTTTGAGAAACGATAATTTCCGCTGTCGAGCCAGAAAAAAACAGATTCAAAAGCTCCTTTGAAAAAACAAATATTCCAAGACCGCAGGGAATTGAAATTGCGCTTGAAAGCAAAAGCAATGAAGATACGCTCTTTTTAATTTCAGATCTGTCATTTTCCGTATAGGCGCACGTAAGAGATGGCAAAATACTTTTTCCTAGCATAGCGGTAAAGGTTGGAGCAAGACCGAATATTGTCAGCGCAAGACCTGTGTATGAGCCGTAGACAAAACTCGCTCTGTCCTCAGAGGAATATCCGTAGGAGCTTAAAAATACAAACAGCTGTGGGTTAGCTGAAAAAGCTTTGTTTAACCCTGGAGTTATTGTCAAAAGATCCGCCATAGATGAAAGCGTTGCTGCTACTGCTGTTACCGAAGCAGGCAAAGCATATTTTGCGATTTGCTTTGAAGCAGTTATAAATCTCAAATTAAGCGGCAGACTGTAAGCTTTAAGCTCCGCCGCAATGCTGTGCGAACGTCTGCGGTTTATTATAAAAAGAAAAATGCAGGCAAAAAACGAAGCAAGAGATACTCCGAGCGCTGAGGCGGCAGCCGCATAAGGAACAGCCGTAAGCACAGCGGCTCTTGAATCGCTGCAATATATGCCAAAGCAGCCGTGGTAGCTTTCAAAGCTTTTGTTTGCGTAATCAAGAACAAGGTAAGCTCCTAAAAGTCCGAAAATGAGCTTAAAAACCGTTTCAGCAATTTCCGAAACGGCTGTAGGCGTCATGCTTTCCATTCCTTCAGCCCAGCCTCGCTGAACATTCATCATTGCCGCAGGAAACAGTGACAAAGCAACAGCAATTAAAGCGTACTGCGCCTTTGGAATATGTACAGCATTTTCCGCAAGCGTTCCAGACAAAAGTATAAGCCCAACTGAAAGTGCCAATGACATTAAGCCAAAAATCAGCATGGCGGCTTTTTTTATTTTAAGCGCATTGTAATATCTGCAGGAAGCAAGCTGCTGAGAAACAAGCCTGCTCATTGTGCTTGGTATTCCGCCTGCCGCAAATGCAAAGACAGGTGTAAAAACCGCAAACGCACCCGAATAGCAGCTCATTCCGCTGCCGCCCAGCATTGACGTGAGCGGTATTTTATATGCAAGTCCTATAATTTTAGTCACCAGCACCATAATTAAAAGCACTGCCGAACCCTTTAAAAAGCTCTGCCTTTTCAAAAATTCACGCACCTTTCGCATAGTCAAATCAAAGACAAGTTCTTATGCCTTTAATTATATATGCACCATAGTGCGAAATATAGAACTTTTAGTGCTTTTATTCACGCTCCAAGCCTTTGTCTGTAATCCTCCTCAACAAGGCTCTTTGCCCTTTCAAGCTTTTGCTTAAGCGTATAATCACTTGCATAAAATGAAGCGTTTTCAACCGCCATTTTTGCATACAAAGGTCTGTCAGTGTCAAGATACAAAGCCGAAAGCGCAAGCCAATTATCGCAGAGAACCTCCTCTGAGCGAGCGTTCTCTATAGACTGTACTAAAAGCTCCTCCGCTTTAACCAGATTTCCTCTTGTATATTCAAAAAATCCGAGCGTATTTTTAATTGAACTTGTGATATTTTTATCACTTGATGACAGCAGCCAAGGCTTTGCCGTTTTGTAAATTTTCTCCGCCGCCTCTTTATCGCCGCTTAAAAGCGCTGCATAAAGACAGCAATTAAAAAATATCCTCTTTTGATCGTCGTAAAGTGATGAAAAATTTATTTCAGACAAAGCTTCAAAGCTTTCGTCTATACGTCCTCCGCTCACCAGATACTCTGCATACGTCAGCCGCGCAGTGTTTGAAAAGCCTTTTTTATCGCACTTTTTTACCCATTTTTTCAATAGCTCATAAAGCTGCAGAGTGTATCCCTCGTTTATTAAAATAGCCGAAGCTTTGCGCTGTGGAAATCTCGGTCTGCGCTCTTTCATCAACAGCGCAATAGATAAAAAACCAAATAAGACTAAGAAAATCAAAGCACCTGATGTTTTGTATCTGACTGGTTTAAATTCCAGCAAATCGCCTATAAACAGGACTGCCTGTGTAATCACTGCGGAAATCACAAAGCATTTTGCAAATAAAACTGTGGCTTTCTTTATTACGCTCAAGCTCTAAGCCTCCTACTTTACCGTTTCAACTCTCATCATGTTTGTCTTTCCGCTGACTCCAAGCGGAACGCCTGCTGTAACTACAACCAAATCGCCACGCTTTATGAGTCCCATCTCAACTGATTTAGCAATTGCCGAATCTATAAGCTTGTCAGTGTCAGACTGCTCATTTACAATTCCCGGCACAAGCCCCCATGACATATTCATCTGTCTGGCTGTTGCCTCGCTTGGCGTAAGAGAAATAATCGGGCAGTGCGGATGGAATTTTGAAAGTCTGCGCGCCGTTGTTCCTCCCTTGGTTACAGTTATAATCGCCGCCGCATTAAGATCATGAGCCGTTGTAACAGTCGCATGAGAAATAGCCTCTGTCACCTCATGAACGCTGTACTCATCTCTGTCAGAACGAATCTCAAACTGTCTTTTGTAATTGATATTTCCCTCTGCGGTTTCAGCTATAAGAGCCATAGTCTTAACTGCGTCAATCGGATAGTGTCCTGCGGCAGTTTCGCCTGAAAGCATTATCGCCGAAGTTCCGTCATAGATAGCGTTCGCAACGTCTGTAATTTCCGCACGGGTCGGTCTGGGATTAGTGATCATAGATTCAAGCATCTGTGTAGCGGTTATAACCTGCTTGCCAGCGTTGTATGCCTTGTGGATAAGCTCCTTCTGAATTGCGGGAATCTGCTCAAATGGAATCTCTACTCCCATATCTCCTCTTGCGACCATAACGCCGTCAGCAGCGTCAAGAATTTCATCAATATTTTCAACGCCGTCGCTGTTTTCTATTTTAGCGATGATTCTGACGTTGTTCCAGCCGAGAGCCTGAGTGAATTTGCGAAGATATATAACGTCTGCGCCTGTTCTTACGAATGAAGCGGCGATAAAATCAAAGCCCAATTTCGCTCCAAACTGCAAATCGTTCATATCCGCATCACTGATATACGGCATTGAAAGCTTAACTCCAGGCACATTTATTCCCTTATTATCCTTAACCTCACCGCCGTGGACGACCTTGCATCTGACGTCTGTTTCGTCAACCGACTCAACCACCATCTCTATAAGACCGTCGTTAATTAAAATCCTTGTTCCCACCGAAACGTCCTTCGACAGCTTATCAAAGCTCACCGAGCATATTTCCTTAGTTCCGACAACATCTCTTGTCGTGAGAATAAATTCATCCCCATCATCAAGAAAAACCGAACCGTTTTCAAATTTCCTCAATCGAATTTCAGGGCCCTTTGTATCAAGCATAGTCGCCACATGAAGTCCAAGCTCGTCAGAAATTCTTCTTATAGTATTAAAACGCTTCTCGTCCGTTTCATAATTACAGTGCGAAAAATTAAATCTCGCGACGTCCATCCCAGCTTTCATAAGCTCTCTTAGTATATCCTCATTCTCTGTAGCAGGTCCTACCGTGCAGACAATCTTTGTTTTCCTCATATTTATTTTTTCCTTTCCAGGCATCTGACAAAAACCGTTGTTGTGCGGATGCAGCGAAGATTTGCCGCAGATGTGCAACAAGAGCTTTTGTCAGATACCCTTATGTTAATAGGTACATATTCCCCTCTACTTTTATTATACACGAAATTTGCTTGTTAGTCAAGCATTATTTTCATATCAAAGTGTTATTTTGTGTAAAAATAAAATGAAAAAGGCTTTGCACACCTTACACAAAGCCTTTAATCTTAAATTTTCATCATTTTGCTCATCATACAGCCGCCCACCGCGCCAGCTTCAATAACAAGATTAAGATTTTCCTCGTTAATTCCGCCGATTGCGTAAACAGGTGCGCTTGAAGCGGCGCAAATTTCCTTTAGAAATTCAAGCCCTCTGGGAGGCACTCCCCTCTTGCAGTCTGTTTCAAAAATATGCCCTGCGATTACATAGCTAACTCCAAGCGATAAAGCCTTTTCAAGCTGTTCTAAGCTATGAATTGACGTGCCAAGTACGGCAAATTCGCCTGATAAATCCTCTGTAAGCTTATCAAGCGGCATATGAAGCCTGTTTATTCCCAAGGAATGAGCCACATTCGGAAAGCTGTGAATTATAAGCTCTAAATTACAGCCAAAGCATTTTTCCTGCACACGCTCCGCCAGAAGCAAATACTCACTCTCGTTCAAATCCTTTTCACGCAGAATAACCTTTTTCACACCCATCTGAGCAATTCTTTCAATCTGCTCCTCAAGGGGACGACTGCAAAGCTTTCTTGAGGTGACGGCGATAACGTTACTTTCCGACATAGACATAATCATTCAGCACAGGCTGAAGCCCTTTTTCACGGATTGCTGCTATAATTTCATCAAGAGAGCGTGGATCGCAAATTTCAAACTGGTTGTCGCCCAGCGAATCCTCCTCTGTGTGACTGCCTATCCCCGTGCTTACCCCTGCGGAAATTTTTGTAGCGCACATTCCTATTACGTTATCTCTGAAGCCTGCTCTTTCCCTCGTGGAAATTGTAAGACCTGCAAACGGCATGAAAATTCTGTAGGCGCACATTACCTGTAAAAGCTGACGCTCATGAACGTCCTTTGGATTTATTTTGTCATTATTTACAATCGGACGAAGCCTTGGACAAGAAAATGAAATTTCCGCATGAGGATATTTTCTCTGTAAAAGATAAGCGTGCGTTCCGACTGCGTAAGCGTCCTTACGAAAATCAGAAAGCCCCATAAGTGCGGCAAAAGCAACTCCTCTCATTCCGCCTCTTATCGCTCGCTCCTGAGCGTTTAGCCTGTATGGGAAAATACGCTTGTGACCGCCAAGGTGAAGCGTTTCATACCTGTCGTTGTCGTAGGTTTCCTGAAAAACCGTCACATAATCAGCTCCGCAGCTATGAACATACGCATACTCATCACTGTTCATCGGATAAACCTCAATACCGATATTTTTAAAATACTCTCTTGCGATTTCACAAGCCTTGCCTATATATTCAACACTGCTCTGCTTGCGGCTTTCACCTGTCAAAATGAGGATTTCCTCCATTCCTGTCTTTGCGATCGCTTCCATCTCACGCCTGATTCCGTCCTCGTCAAGCTTTGCGCGGCGGATTTTGTTATGACAATTAAAGCCGCAGTAAACGCAGTAATTTTCACAGTAATTTGAAATGTAAAGCGGTGTGAAGAGGCAGACGCTGTTTCCAAAATGCTTCGCCGTTTCAACGCTTGCCTTTGCCGCCATCTGCTCTAAAAAAGGCTCCGCCGCTAAAGAAAGCAGTGCTCCAAAATCCTCAGCAGAAGGATATTCCGCTTCAAGCGCACGCTTTACATCGTCAGACGAATACGCATTATAGTCATAAGCCTTCATTCGGCTTACAACCTGTTCGCCTATATCCGAATTCTCGAGAACCTCCATATCAGAAAGATATGTCATGTGGTCAATTTTGTTCATACTCCTGCCCTCCTCATTCGTTTAAAAAGCCTGTGAGCGGCGATGAGGCGGAAGCTTTGTCAAGCACACGTCCTGCTCCTGCAAGATACGAGGTTCTGCCTGCAATTATTGCGTGCTTAAACGCCTTTGCCATCTCAACTATATTTCCTGCCGTTGCAATTGCGGTGTTAGCCATAACCGCCGCCGCTCCCATCTCCATAGCCTCGCAAGCCTGCGACGGACGTCCTATTCCAGCGTCAACTATAATAGGCAAATCAATCTCCTCAATTAAAATCCTGATAAACTGCTTGGTCGCAAGCCCCTGATTAGAGCCTATCGGAGCTGCAAGCGGCATTATCGCCGCCGCTCCTGCATTTGCCATGTCCCTTGCGGCATACAAATCAGGATACATATACGGCAGCGGAACAAAGCCGTCTTTCGCAAGCAGTTCGCAAGCCTTCGCAGTTTCGTAGTTGTCCGGCAAAAGATATTTTGAATCGTGGATAACTTCTATTTTTATAAGTTCTCCGCAGCCCGCTTCCCTCGCAAGCCGTGCGATTTTAAGCGCTTCCTCTGCGTTTCTTGCGCCTGAAGTATTAGGCAAAAGCGTTACGTTTTCAGGTATAAAATCCAGTATGTTTCCGTTGAAGCTGTTTACTCGTCTTAACGCAAGCGTAATAATCTGCGCCCCTGCGTGTTCAATTGCCGCCTTGATAAGCTCAGGATTAAATTTCCCCGAACCTAATATAAATCTTGAATCAAATTCTCTTCCTGCTATTACAAGCTTGTCTTCCATTTTAAATTCTCCTTTAAAACTTTAATTTTCCTACCATGCAAAAGCGAATCAGCCGCCACCTACAAAGCCTAAAATGTCAACCTCGTCGCCGTCGTTTATCACTCTGTCATAGCTGTCCTTTGGCAAAATCTCGCCGTTTATCATAACAGCAACTCTCTGTGGATTTTTACCATCCTTTTTAAGAAAATCCAAAACGCTCATTTCACCCACATCAAGCCGCTCGCCGTTTATCTTAACCATATGCAAACCTCCTGTAAAAATTTTCCAGTAACAAAACAAACCGCATCTCAAAGCTGCACCGATGGTGGTACACCCCGAAATGCGGTTATCGCAATGAATATATTATAGCATATTTCTTTCAGCCTGTCAAGTGCTTTAGCAAACTTTTTTTAAGGGCTTATTGTACTATAAAACATATTATACAAAAGCGAAAAAAGAGTTGAAAGAAAGGCGAAAACCTGATAAAATAAAGTTAGCAGACAAAATTCAACAGAAAGAAGGACTATCTTTCACAAATAGTATAACACAAGATAAGCGTTTTTTGTACGGATATGAGGAACAAAGCAGGTATTCCTCCGCCGACTTAAACGCCAGCTACACGTTTAAGTCGAAACCAAACATCGTCCTATGCGTTGGCTTTTTCCTCTCGAAACTCTTCTTGCTTACTCTATGATATGTTTGACAAAATTACACATTTTAGTTTATATTCATGTCCAAAAATCAAGCAACAAACCATCAACTCAGTTTTTTCATTTAATTTCATGCGCCCTTATACCCATCAGCCTTTTCCCAAGCAGCTCTCATCATACAGAATTTAACATGATTTGAAAAATCATTTACTTCGTAAAGCCCATCGCAACCGTAAATAAAAAATCTTTTTAACTCTGCTCTTTTGTCCTCATTAAAGCATCCGTGCAAATAAATCGCCATATTTAGGTCGGTCGGCGTGCAAACTCCGCTTTTTGTCGGTCTTGAACAAAGCACTGCTATCTCATTATTATATGGGAAATTCTTCAACGCATAGCCAATTTCATCATAAAGATATTTTATCTTTTTTACATCTCCCGAAAATACATAAGAATAATTTATTATTTTATCTTTTTCTAATAAAAGTATAAAAATCTTTTCTCTCTTGTCACCATATACAAGGTTTTCAACAAAGCTTTTTGTACAAGCTTTATCGTTTGAATTTATCGGAAACGGTGTTCTGTTAATTATTATCCTCTTAAAAGCTGCGCTTATTAGCTTTATTTTTTCAGCTTCACTGCTATCTAGCTCGATGTTATCACTAAGCTCACCAATCTCTGAAAAAATAAGATTTTTCAAGCTTTTGTATTTTGCCAAAAGTGATTTTATAATAAAATCTGCATTGCTTTTATCCTTAAGGCAGTCTAAAAACAATGCTTTTGCAATCTCTTCTTCACTCATGTTTTCAAATGTAAAATTATTTTTCTCAAACTCTTCCAAAGCTTCAGCCATAGCAGATTTTTTTGCCATTTTACCCCTCCTCAACATATCTAAAAAGCGCACCAAAATATTTCAGGTGTGCCGCTGTAGTTTTGCTGATATTTTCAACTTCACAAAGCTCATCCGAGCTTGCATTCAGCACATTTTCTATACTTCCAAATTTATTAACTAATTTATGTGCAATCTCGTTTGTATTTTTCTGTGGAAAACAAAAAAACAGCAGCATTTCCAACACCTCATGTTCATGAAAGCTATAAAAATCCCGCTTACTCAAAACAAATCTTTCTCTCATTCTTTGCCTATGTCCTTTGTGAAGCTGTTTATCCATGTTCTCTTCCTCTTTTCATATGATTTTTTAGTATACACCAACTTTTTCTTTTCTATATTATACTGCTTTTTTCTTTTCTTGTCAACTGCTTTTTAAAAAAATTTATTTAGAGTTGATTTTTTTCTGTTAAAGCATGGGATTTGATTTTTGCTACTGTTTTATAAGCCGACAGTAAGTTGGATTAAACGTAAGATTTCATAATATATAAAACGTAAGTACCATGTTGTAAAAATAATTAAAAATATTTTACAGACGCTTTATCTTCATACCAAAATACAACCCACATCACATATTTCCATAGTTAGAGAAGCAATAAACATTTTAAAATTCTATATTTTAATTATAAAATACGCAAAAATAAAATGTCATCTAGACAAAAGTATAGAGTTTATTCTTCCATTAAGCACTTATTATGTAAGCCTGTTCGATTTTCTTCATACATAGTAAAAAAAAATATAACTCACATTTGCATTTTTAAAGAAAATATGATATAATAAAATGAGAAAGTGTATCTGAAAAGAAAAAAGAGTATAAACAAGAATAAATCCTCGCAAAATAAGAATATATGATGCGACCTTTTTATGGGCTGCTGAAATGGAAAGGATTGATTTTTTTGAGAATATTCAAAGGGAAAGGCGTTTACGGCGCAATTGCAATTGGAAAGGTTAAGGTTTTTAGCCGCAAGGACATAATCGTCCACCGCACGCACGTTTCAGACACGGTGGAAGAAATAAAAAGGTTTGAACAGGCAAAAAAGCTTGCTCTTTCACAGCTTGACGAAATTTACGAAAAAGCGGTTAAAGAGGTAGGACAGGCAAATGCGCAGATTTTTGAAATTCACAAAATGATGCTTGACGATGAGGATTTCAATGAATCAATTGAAAATATTATAAAAGCCCAGTCAGTCAATGCGGAATATGCAATCGCCATCACCTCCGACAATTTTTCTGAAATGTTTTCGGCAATGGATAACAGCTATATGCAGGCAAGAGCGGCTGATGTAAAGGATATTTCCAACAGACTTATAAGCGCTCTTACCGAAGCAAAAGCAAAGCCTGAAAGCGAAACGGAGGAATATATTCTCCTAGCCGATGATTTAGCCCCAAGCGAAACTGTTTCATTGCCAAAGGACAATTTAGCGGCGTTTGTAACGTCAAAAGGCTCTGCAAATTCACACACCGCAATTTTAGCCCGAAGCATGAATATTCCTGCCGTTATCGGAGTAGGCGATGAGCTTCTTGACGCCGCAAAGGACGGAAATAAAATTATAGTTGACGGTCATTCAGGCGAGGTATATCTTAAGCCTGACCCTCAAACAAAAGAACATTTTGAGAAAAAGAAAAAAGAGGATTCAGAAAAAAAAGCTCTGCTTTTAAAGCTTAAGGGCAAGGAAAATATCACAAAGGACGGTAGAAAAATAGATATATTCGCAAATATCGGAAGCTCAAACGAAGCAGGTGCGGCTTTAGCTTGCGATGCAGGCGGAATAGGACTTTTCAGAAGTGAATTTTTATACCTTGAAAGCAGCGATTACCCTACCGAGGATAAGCAGTTTAACGCTTATAAAAAGGTTCTCGAATGTATGGGCGGCAAAACCGTTATCATCAGAACGCTTGATATAGGCGCAGATAAGCAGGCTGATTATTTCGCACTTGATAAGGAGGAAAATCCTGCTCTTGGACTTAGAGCAATAAGACTTTGCCTTGAAAAAGAGGACGTTTTCAAAACCCAGCTAAGAGCGCTCTACCGAGCCGCAGTTTACGGCAAATTAGGTATTATGTTTCCAATGATTGCAAGCGTATGGGAGCTTGAAAATATACTAAAAATCTGCGATGAGGTAGCAAACGAGCTCGAAGCCGAAGGTATACCCTACGGCAAAAGCATCATGAAAGGAATCATGATTGAAACTCCAGCGGCTGCGATTATCAGCGATAAGCTAGCAAAGCTTGTTGACTTTTTCAGCATAGGCACAAACGACCTCATTCAATACACCTTGGCGTGCGACAGACAAAACGCTAAGCTCGAACGCTTTTGCGCTCCCGACCACGAAGCCGTACTGCGCTTAATTGAGCTTACCGCCAAAAACGCACACGAAAATTCAATTTTGGTGGGAATTTGTGGCGAGCTTGCCGCCGATACCTCGCTTACAGAATGGTTCATAAAAATAGGGATAGATGAGCTTTCAGTTTCTCCCGCATACGTTCTGCCATTGAGAGATAAGGTACGAAGCCTTGATCTTAGCAGGCAGTAAGCAAAAAGACCTCGGTCACTCAACCGAGGTCTTTTTTATCAATCCGTCTGTATCTGAATATTTCCGCAGGAATTGTAAGCTCTGACAATAACATCTCCGCTTAAATTCAACTCTGCCATAGAGCCGCCATTAACGCCAACCTCACCTAGCTTTGTATCTGTATACAAGGTATAATTATTCCCCTTTAGCTTTAGCTGAATATCTCCCATCTGATTCGTTATCAACGATTCCTGACTGCCGTCAAGCAGCCCCTCAAAATAAATATCTCCACATTCAATTTCAAGCTCAAGCGCCTCAGCCGTCATTAACGTCAAATTTGCATCTCCAAGCTCAAGCTGTGCAGTTAAAATTCCATCCACTTCAACATTTTCAGCTTCAAAATCTCCACACTCGTTGTAAACATTAAGGCAATTAAAATTTGAATCATTAATTATCGTATCTCCCAAAGCCAGATTAAGCTCTGGCTCATATGCCGACACATTTGTCATCATAACATCTCCACACTTAATTGCAACGTTAAAATCTGAAAGAACAGAGCTGTTTTCAAGCGTCAAATTTCCAAGATCAATATCCGCATTAAAAGCATCAATTTCACTGTTTTTAACCTCAACCTCAGCTACATTGCAATCTATATCAAGAGATAAAATTTCAAGCTCGTCTAAATTAAGACACCCGTTCACAAACGTAACGCTTAAGCTCTCATATTCCTTTTTCGGCAAATAAAGGGTAAATTCCGCTTCAGGATAAGAAATGCCACCTAAATTAAAATGTTTTATAAACCAATTTGAAGCATCGCTGTCATCCGTGTATTTAATAGAGATTTCATCACTGTTTTCAATCGAAAGAGAATCCGAATTTACATTTTTTCCGCTAATTGACGCAAAGCTGTCGTCTGTCATTTCAATGTTAAAAGCTGCATTAGAATCAGCAGCTATACTAATGCTGTCCACTTCTTTTGAAAACTCCCCTGTTATATTTTCAAGCCCCAGCTTTTGAGCGTAGTTATCCTTATTCGGTTTTATTATAAAAGTTATAACTGTAAAAACTATACCCAGCCCAAGTGCCGCAAATCCTGTAATGATAAGCATTATCGGCAGCTTAAAACGTTTGCGCTCTTTTTCTTTAATTTCAGGCTTCTTAAATAAAAGTTCTGTGAGCCATAGAGTAAACTTAATTAGTCGAGAAATTATCATCATTACATACTTAGGCAGCAGAATAGTCACGCCCAAAGCCAAAAATCCCAACGAAAAAAATGCGATTGCAAATGGTATATATTCAAACAAAAGCGATACTGCGCCTACAAGACAAAATACTGTAGCGAGTGGGAAGCAAAGGATAACACCAAAAAAGCAGACAAACAAAGTTAAAATAATTGCATAAGCTGTAATCCAGAACGGCGAAGTAAGGACAAGCGCAATTATCCTCCCAACTAATGAGCTTGATTTTGGTTTGTCCTTTTTATCAAAGCACTCATTTTCCTCAACTATCCTCCTAGCCAGCTCGGCAGGTGTTCCGAGCGATTCCATTTGCTCATTCGGATTTTCAGCGTCCTCTAAAAGCTCTCTATAATACGCAAGAACATTTTCAGCCTCGTCCTTGTCAAAGCCCTTAAGCTCTTTTCTGAGCTTTTTAATGTATTCTTCAATTGTCATTGCTACCATCTCCTTCTTCATTATCATTTATCAGCAGACTGTCAATCTGCTTTGAAAAGCTCTTCCACTCCATCCTATAAATCTCAAGCATTTCTTTGCCAGAAGCTGTAAGGTGATAATATCGCCTGTTCCTGCCCATGTATGACTTTTCGTAAACCTTAAGCTGTCCGTTTTTCTCCTGCCGCCTTAAAACTGGATAAAGTGCTGTTTCAGTTATGCTTACATATTTCTGAATATCCTTCGTTATCTTGTATCCATAGCTGTCCTCATGCTCGGTTACGCTAAGTACCATTGCATCAAGCATGACCGCACTAATCGGAAAAATCCCCATCTGCCGCACGCTCCTTTCTAATTGAAAAATTTCTATAACATTGTCCGACCTACAACATCTTTCAACAATTTATATTGTGAAATTAATAATATTATGATTTTCACAATATTGTTTGTTGTATAATATTATAAATCTAATAATATTATTTGTCAATTAGTATTGCCACAAAAAAATGTGAATTTTTTGTAAAATAAAAAAGGTGCAGTCAACGCACCTTTTTAGCAAATTTTTCTAAATTCAACTCAAGCTCTCTGCCAAGGCTTCAATCTGCTCACGGCTTTTTTCGTCAAGAGCGGCAGCAACAGTCACCACAGGCTCAGCAAACGTCAGATCCCTGCACTTTTCAAGCATCGCCTTAACCACCCTTGAAGCCATCGGAGCCCATGCCCCATTTTCAATTATTCCCACAGTTCGTTTTTTAAAGCTTCTCTCGTTAAGTCCGCTGATAAATTCGCGAGCCGACGGGAAAACATCGCCGTTGTAGGTAGGCGTTGCGATAACAAGCCTGCTGTACTTAAAAGCATTGGCAATCGAACGAGCCATATCATCTCTCGAAAGATCCGCCTCTTCAACCTCTGTTCCATTTGCCGCAAGCTTTTCCTTAAGCTCAAGCGCAGCCGCTTTTGTGTTTCCGTAAACCGAGCTGTAGGCTATAAATACGCCGTCCGTTTCAGGCGTATAGGACGACCATTTGTCGTAAAGGTCAAGGTAAAAGCTTAAATTCCCGCTTAAAACAGGACCGTGAAGCGGACAAATTTTCTCTATATCAAGTGCCGCCGCCTTTTTAAGCAAAGCCTGAACCTGCACGCCGTATTTTCCGACAATTCCGATATAATAGCGTCTTGCCTCGTCAGCCCAGCCGCTTTCGTCAGCACTGTTAATGTCCTCACAGGCTCCGAATTTTCCAAAGCCGTCCGCCGAAAACAGCAGCTTGTCCTTGTCGTCATACGTTACCATAACCTCCGGCCAGTGAACCATCGGCGCAAAAATAAATTTTAGCGTTCTTGAGCCTAAATTCAGCGTTTCTCCGTCCTTTACAACCAGACGATTTTTAGAAAATCCGCTTCCGAAAAACCTTTCAGCCATCATAAAGGTTTTTGAATTTCCGACAATTACAGCGTCAGGATACGCTCTGCAAAATTCAACTATATTAGCCGAATGATCAGGCTCCATATGAGAAACCACGAGATAATCAGGCTTTTTGCCGTCAAGCGACTCTTCAAGCTTTTCAAGCCACTCATCGCAAAAGGCTTTATCCACAGTATCCATAACTACAATTTTTTCATCAAAAACAACATAAGAGTTGTACGAAATCCCATCAGGAACATGATACTGCCCCTCAAAAAGGTCTATCTCTCTGTCATTTACTCCTATATAAGCTACGCTGTCCGTTATTTTCATTTTACACACCTCCAAAAAATTCTATTTTCATTTTACCTCTTTGGTATATATTTTGCAACAATCATTTGTAAAAAATACAATAATAAAAGATTAAGCAGTGCAAAAAAGCTTTAACGCTTCGTTATGCACTGCTTGTATCAAAAAAATCAAAGGGATTATGTCACTTTGCCAGCTCGGCGCCATACGCCTTGCAGGTTTCCAGAGCGTCATCGTCGGGAGTTTCGTTTACCATAAGACCCTCGCCTTTGAAAAGCGTTGCTCCTGCCGCAGTAACTCTGTCAGCCCACAGTCTGATCCATTCGCCGTCGCCCCAGCCATAAGAGCCGAAAATTCCAACTACCTTTCCTGCAAGCTTGCTTTCATTCTCTGCAAAGAAAGGCTCAAATTCAGTTTCTTCAAGCTCCTCTGCGCCCATTGCAGGGCATCCGAACGCAATTTTGTCGTAATTGGCAACATCTCCTGAAAATTCAGAAACGCTTACCACTTCAACTCCTGCGCCCTCAGCAATCGCATTAGCCATAGCTTTGGTATTACCAGTTTGACTCCAATAAATTACCGCTGTTTTCATTTTATCACCTCCAAAAAATAAACCATATATATTTTGAAAATTTCCTTTCGGAAAATTTCCGTCTAAGTTAAGATATTTTCAGAGCCTTGTAAATATCAACGCCTGCATCAAGCTTTTTGCAAAGAAAGCTTCTGCACTTATCATAATTTGTAAACTGCTTTTTTGCCCTGCTTTCATCATGATAAACCTTCCAGCAGCCGCACATCAGATAGTTTTCGCCCTTGTTATTGATAAAGCCCTCAACGTCCTCAATCGGATAGCCTAGAAAAATTCCGATCTC
Source organism: Ruminococcus sp. (assembly GCA_021202895.1). Classification (GTDB taxonomy): domain Bacteria; phylum Bacillota; class Clostridia; order Oscillospirales; family Ruminococcaceae; genus YE71. The sequence continues at coordinate 86,976 of JAJQCE010000029.1, forward strand.
GTGAGGAAATCCCTCACTGTCATTAAGTCTTTGCGAAAGCTTATCTAAACACTCGTCAAGCGAAAGAGTAAACGCATAGTCATAGCTGTACAAAAAGCTGCGAATCTGCTGATTTTTTAAATGCTCCTCAAGAAGCCTTTCATTGTACAAAAGCAGCAGCTTTCTGCCGCCAAGCTCTCGCAGCTCTCTGATTTTAAGCCGCTTAACAGACGCACGGCTGTTAAAATATGATACGTTTTCATCAACAGAAAATTTATTTTCGTCAACATTTATCAGACTTGCAGGCTTAATACCAAGCATCGACGGCGCAGTCTGATATGCCAGAATCCTGCTGAAATTTATATGCTCAGTTTCAGACATTTCTCTCACCTCCATAGTTAGAATAAGCTAACCTTATGTCAAAAATTAACGTTTCTTTTCGCAGTATTTTTCAAGAGTATTTTTTAGCGCCGAGCAGCTTGAAGAGTGGCAAATTTCCACGGGAAAATTCATTTTACAAGCACCCTTTCTCACTCCGTTAAGCATTTTGTGTGATACAGTATCTGTAAAAACCACTGCCAAGTCGGGCGAACCAATCTGCTTATCAAATTCAGCTGGCAGCTTTATAAACACCTTTGCCTTGCAGTTATACGACTTGCAAATGTCCTTATACCGAGATGTCATTCTGTCGTTTCCGCCTACTATTACTACACTCACCTTATCACCTCCGAAGCTTTGTGAGTTAGTTTTAGCTAACTATATATATCTTACCACACAATAAAGCAGTTGTCAATAGCTAACTATGAATTTTTTTAAAACAATGCAAAAATATTTATTTAATTACGCAGTGAATTTATCAGGTTACGAAATTTTTTTGAATTTAAAAGCATATGGTGAGCTTTAATTCTTATTATTTCCCGCCTAAAGTCTAATTATGCAAACGCAAATACAGAAAAAACCGAAAAAGCTTGCGGAAGCCGAAAATTTTTCACAGGCAAAACAGAAAAATGCCGCCCCGATATGAAAAAGCAGAGGATTGATTAACTTTTTTCGATTTTGTGTGCAAAATACACATTTTTCTGCATCTAAAGCTATTCCTTTTTAAGAATTTCTTTAGGCTGACTGGCGTGGGTGATTAAAAGTGGGATTACAGCGGAGAAAACAAGATAGAGCAAAGCTGCCGCAGACATTACCGCCCATTCCCAGAGTCCAAGGCTGATAACTGTTTCTGTTTTATTTTTTAGCAAAAGGAGCGCAACTATACTGATTATGCCAGAGGCTACGCAGATTATCAGCGAATATATAAATGAAATTACCGAGCAGCTGCTCCATTTTGCTCCACATATGTAGTAGACAGCATAGGTTTTAAGCTGACTGCTCACAGAAATACTCACAACCGAAATTGACGTTATCATGGTCAGAAAGAATATGCACAGCGCAATCGGCAGGAGAATATAAAGCTGCTCCTTTATAAAATCAAAGCTGTTGGAATTTATTTCGCTGAGATCCTTGGTGTAGAGAGTCGAATAATTTGCCGTCAGAATCGAGCCTATCTGCTCTGATTCGGCTCGGCTCATGCCGTCTGTCAATACAAACGCCATGCCGTAAATCTGTAGACTTCCGCTGTAAAAATTGCTGTTTCTATATTCCTCTTCGGTTAAGTAAATGCCCCATGAACCGTATGGGAGTTCAACCTCTGAATTGTAGGTGTAGTACATATCATAAAAATTATTGCGATTCCAGAGATCTGTTTGATTGTAAAAGGATGCACCTACTGTGTACTGATTATCCTCAACTACTCCGATAACAACCGCCTGCTGGCTTGTGCCGAGTGAGTCTGTTAAGGTAAATTCATCGCCTGTTTTAAGGTTCATCGGATTGTTTGGAGTGACTACCGCATGAAGCACGCCGCTGTATTCAGTTTGTTTATTTAACCATTCTCCGCTTTCCATTGACGGGGTATATGCTTCAATATATCTATCGGAATAAATATATGTAGTCGCAATCGGATCATTCTCTAAATCCTGCTCATTAACCGCTAAATTATCCCAATAGGAACATTCAAGAGTTGCTTCTCCTATCTGCTCTTTGACCTCTGTATCGCTATAAACCATAAGATCAAAATTGCATAGGTAGCCCTGTGAGGAAAACTCATCCTTAAACGGAATATAAAATTCCAATCGAGATTCAATCAGGCTGACTAGGGCGGAGAGGATGGCGATTACTGCCGCAAGCTGAATTACGATTAAAATGTTCATAAAGAGATTCATTTTAAGCTGTTTAAGAGCTGATTTGAAAAATAGCATTACATTCACCTCCTAGCATTTACAGGGGCATTTGCATAGCAAATGCGAGGACAAAATAAACAAAATGAAAAGCCTAACAGAAATTATCATTTTGTCCCACCTCCAAGCAAATCTTTGATTGTGTGTCTGCCTATGTATGATGAAAGCATTATGAGGAGAACGACTGCGCTTGAAACGGCATAGATTCCGAAAATTGCGAGGTATATTATGGGACTGTATCCAGATTCGATATATTCAAAGACGTTGGAAAGCAGCGGGAGAGCAATCTTGCTGAACAGCAATTCCGTTAGGGCGAATACGGGCAAACCTACTATCATACACTCGCTGAGATAGAGGCGAATTATTCTGCCCTTTGAGCAGCCGCTAATTCGGAAAATTGTCAAGGCTCTGATTCTTTTTTGCAAAATAAATCTATAAAGTATAGCAAAATTAAGTGCGGCAAGAATCGAAATAAATGCGGACACTATCATTATAGTTTTATAATAAAAAAGCTCGGTTGTCGGCGTAATATCGAGTTCAGGAAGCTCTCCGTTATCTCCAATATTCGCTTCAACCGATGCTAATAAATCATCGTATTGTGTTCTTGAAATATTTGTTTTAAAGTATATACTCACAGCCCAGCCAGCCTGTCGATACCTTAGCGGCGTATCATTATAAAAGGAAGTAACAGAAGCATACAAAATTCCTCTGCCACCAATAGATTCGCTGACAATTTTGTAGCTTTCGCCGTTGACCTCAACAGTTTCGGCATCTCCTATATTTACACAGTTCCAATCTCCGATACCAGCAACTCCTATGCCAGTGTTACTTGCGTTTTCTGTTCGCAAAATCGGATTTATCGCTATTATTTTTTCAAATGAATTATACTCTTCTTCTGAAAAACAATTAAAATTCGTTGTATCATAAAATTTATCGCCGTCATATGAAAAACCAAACTCAAACAAATTCTTTTCAATTGCTGAGGTAGAAACAACAGCATCGCAGTTTATGCTTTCAATATTTTCAAGAGTATCCTCTGAAAGATCCATTACAGTATCAAGCAGCATTTTTGTAGTGACAGAGGATTCTAATTCGTCATTTGAAGAGGTCGGGTAAATGTAAATTTCCCGAAGCTCGCTTTCGCCCTCGTCAAGTATTATATTATAATTTTGATAAATTCCATAAGAAAAGGAGATTACGAACGCAGAAACAATAATATTCACAAGAATCAGAAGCGAAAAAAACTTATTTGTTTTAAAATTATGAAATATTATTTTAAATACGTTCATTACATTTTACCTTAAATCATCTATCTTAATAATAAAAATATTTTGTAATTACGCTCTTTGTTCCTGAATCTCCAGTGGTAGATTTAAAAAGTAAAGAACGATGATACGACATATAAACATTTGAAGCTCCTCCATTTGCATAACAACTCCTGCTACTTCCAGACGAAGTATTAGCAGATGAAGTGTTTGTAGATAAAATCGATAACGAAGATGAAGTGCCATTATATAAAATAGCGTTTACTACCAAATATCTGCTAGATGACGTTTTATTCGTGCCTTTACTATAAGTAACATAATAATTTGTTGTTGTTTCACCACCAGAACAATAAAGCTTATTATAGCTATCGGATTTTGTGTAAGTTTGAGTATCAGCGTTTGCGCCTATGCTAAACATACTCATGCTCATAACTAAAGCCGCCGACATGGCTAAGATTCTCTTTTTTAACTTTTTCATTGTTAATACCTCCATATAGATTATAAATTATTTTATATGTACCCTATGTACATTATTCCTATAATCAATTGTACAATATACATTCACATTTGTCAATAGTTTTTTCAATTTTTTTTATTTTTAGTATATTTCAACAAAAATTAGCGGACAATTTTGTTGAATATTACCATAAACTAAGAACTCTAACCTAATCATTGTAAAAAAACTTTTAATCCTTACTTTTTACGAAGCTGCAAGCTATTGTTGACGCTAAAAATATCAAAGCACTTAAGACAACAAGAATAACAATACTTAAAACAGGAAGCTGAATATAATCGTTAATGGAGATCCAGCTCTGCACCTGTTCATAGCTGTAGCCTGCTTCGCAAAGGCTGTAAATTCGCTGAACATACTCGTAAAAGCATATTGCAAAATATGCCGCAAGAGCAAGCAAAATAGCGCAAACAGTCATTATTGACAGATAGATAAAATGTATATACTTATCCTTACCTCGCTCCATTCCGCAGTAAAAGTACATCCTGAATTTATTTGCACTTGTCTGAAGCTGAAAAACAAAAATTGCAGTTATCGCTAAGATACAAAAGCATACTGCGACGACTGTCGGAACTAAGGCAGAGCTTAAATTTTCAAGCCCTTTATCAAGAGTGTTGCTATAAAAACGAGTCATACTTTCGGATGAATAACGCAGTTTAGAAAGATAGCTTTTTGCCTGCTCTACATCTGCATCTGAATCAAGCTTTATAATTGCTTCAGAAGAAGAGGCATTTATGCCTTGGTTAAGGTCATATTTTTTAAGAAGAGCGGCAATGTCCTCGTCTATTGCCACGCAAATATTTACCTCTCCATAATCTAAAGTAAAATCCTGAAAGGTAAGAGAATCAAAGGAGCTGCTAGTTACTCCAAACAGCGGGCTAGACTGGCTATATTCGCAAATGCCTATAACCCTTGCCGTAAAGCCTGTATCTATATTTTCTAAAGAATCAAGCACCTCATTATATTGAAAAAACGTAAGTGAAAAAGTGTCGCCTACAGAATATTCAGTATTTTTTAATATTACAACATCTATTATGTTATCGTTGTCATCAGTTGGCGAAAACCAGCTTCCATAGTGCATATTTATATTGAGATCATCGGCAAAAGCTCTGCTCATTGCCCTTACAGTAAGAGTATCCATATCAACATCAGTCGAATAAATTTTACAAATCTCATCAAAATACGGCGTTTGCGCAAGCTCCTCCTCGTCAACGAATCGTTCATCATAAGGGTCGCTTCCAAACTCAGCTTCAAGAGCTTTAGTCACCATCTGAGAAATTTTTACGCCTGACAAATCAGGATAATCATTAAAATATTGCTCTTTGAGTTCGTTAAATCTTTCATCATATTCCTCTGACAGCTGATCTTTTTCATTAAGTCTTTCATTGGTTAGCGTTACATATAAATAGTTATCATAATTAAAATTTCTGAACATATTCGTGTCTAAAAAAAGAGAATTAAACTGTGAAGATAAAATCAAAATTAAAAGAAAAGCAGCTGTGAGCTATAAAATTCCACCGAAAAATACAAGCCTGTGTCTGCGAATCTGTGTATTTGCAAAAAAGAGATAATTCATTTTTTTCACTAACCTTTACTTTTCAACAAAGCTTTCAGCGAAAAGCTTCGTGGGGCTTAAACGACTTTTGAAATAAGCGTAAGAACCAAAAATAATCAGAATAAGCAAAGTCTTAAAGACAAAGCCACACAAGTAAATATTTAAATCTACAACAAATGCAAATGCAGGAATAAGCTTATAAAAGACAAGCTTTTTCAGCGCATAAAAAATTATCGCCGAAAATAAAAAAGCTGGAACAAAAAGCATGAGCATTTCTCCAATACAGAGTGAAACAATATCATTGCTTAAAGCACCACATATTTTAAAAACAACATATTTTCTTTCTCTTAGCCTAAAGATATAACTATATAAGCAGCAGAGCATAAGAAATACCAAGAAAATCATAACAGCAAGCAATTTGTTTTCTGCTGTGAACTCCTTTTTCATAGGAATAGGTTTCACCATTGCTGCCGATTCAACAGAGAAATTCGGAAAAATATCGCTGAATTTTTCAACGGCAGTTGACGCAACACTTAAATAGTTAATATCATCGGTTTGTCTTAAACTTACTAAAACTGCGTAAGGCTTGAGGTTGCTTTTCAAGGCACTAGAATAAGGTATAACTCCATATGCGATATTATCAGAAACATCATATTCGCCGACCACAGTGTAAGCTTGCTCATCAATATAAATATCGTAATCATGCGGATTACCACAGACAATGCAGACATTTTCTCCAGATTCGAGCATTGCTTCATCAATTGAAATTCCGCTGTAAAGAAGCTGATTGATTTTTTCGATATTTTCCTGCTCGTTGAGAGGATATGCCAAAAATTTTAAATAATTATCTGCATGAGCCATTTCTTCGGATGAGATATCAGCCTGATAGAGATACGCAAAATTATCCATCAAAACTTCATCGGCATTTTCGTTTAATGTTTTTTCAAAAGAGGAATAATCAAAATCATCATCAGGATAAATGAAAACTGCACAGTCTTTAAGGTTTGAAAAATCACAATCAACTATAGATGACGTAGTATACTGCGCATATGTGTACATGGTAACTATACTTGTAAAAATCAGAGAAATCTCAAAGAAAATGAAAATACCCGTTCTGTTTTTGCAAAATGTAAAATATCTTTAAAAATATATCTGATCATTTTTTAACCTCAAAATCAACTTTTAAAGTTAATGCTAACCGTCTATTTTTTATAACTTAATTACACAAAACTTTTTTATTTGTCAATAGCTCTTTCTAATTTTTTACCTCATCGTAGCGTTAAAAGCTTCTTTAATTGTGTTGGCACAAATAATTTCAAGATTTATCCCTGTTGTGTCCTCACCTTTTAATGATGAATGCGGCAGAATACACCTTTCAAAGCCAAGTCGCTCGGCTTCTCTAAGACGCTGAGCTGTGCGTGAAACTCCTCTTAGCTCGCCTGCAAGACCTATTTCACCAAAAGATATAACATTTGGCGGCACAACTTTATCGGTAAGGCTGGAAAACAAAGCAAGCGCAACCGGTAGGTCAGCCGCAGGCTCATTTATATCAAAACCGCCGACAACATTTAAATATACATCAAGTCCGCCAAAATAATAGCCTAAACGTTTTTCAAGCACTGCAATTAAAATCGACATTCTGTTATAATCAAAACCTGTGGCGGTTCGTCTGGGAACATTAAATGCACTTTTTGTTACAAGCCCCTGAACCTCTGCAAGAATTGGACGTGAACCCTCGATAATGCACGCAACACAACAGCCTGAAGCGTCAGCTGGACGCCCAGAAAGCAGCATTTCCGATGGATTTTCAACTTCCCTTAAGCCGTTTCCAAGCATCTCAAAAACGCCGATTTCATTTGTCGAGCCGTAACGATTTTTAATCCCTCTCAAAATTCTGAACGGCATATTTTTCTGCCCCTCAAAGTAAAGCACGCAGTCTACGATATGCTCCATCACCTTTGGACCTGCGATAGCGCCGTCCTTGTTTACATGACCGACAATCAGCATAGGGATTTCAAGCGATTTTGCTGTTTTCATTAACAAATTAGTGCTTTCCCGAACCTGCGTCACCGAGCCGCTCGCCGATGAAAGCGAGGAAATATTCATAGTCTGAATTGAATCAATAATCACGATTTCAGGCTCTTCCTTAACAATAACGCTGCAAATCGCCTCACAGTCGGTTTCACTTAATAGGTAAAGATTTTCACTGTTAACGCCAAGCCTTTGCGCTCTAAGTTTAATTTGCCTTAAAGATTCCTCACCTGAAACATAAAGAATAGTATGCTCTCCACCAAGCGTCTGACAAATTTGAAGCAGCAATGTTGACTTACCTATTCCTGGCTCGCCACCGATAAGCGTAAGACTTCCCTTGACAATTCCGCCGCCTAAAACCCTGTCAAGCTCCTTAAGTCCAGTTTTCCAGCGTGTTTCTCGCTTATCCGCCGATATACTCGCTATATCAACTATATTCTCACTCACATCACGCATTGAAACAGACGCAGAAGTGCTTGCCATTATCGGCAAGCTTTCTTCAAATGTATTCCACTCTCCGCAGTCAGGACACCTTCCGTTCCACTTAGGAGATTCATATCCACAGCTTGAGCAAACATAAATGCTCTTTTGCTTAGCCATATCAATAATCCTTTCTATATTGTGAATTTTATATAAAATCAGATAATATCTATTATGCAGTATTACTAATTTCTCTTGATTTTTCTTTTGAATAACCTTTCAAAAAGTCTAGTGAAGAAGCCTTTTTGGTTATGAATTTTAGCTTCGTGATTATCTCGCTTCGGCTCATGCTCATATGCTTGTTTATAAAAGAAATCCTGAGAATCAATGCCAACACCGCTTAACGGTATGTTATATTCGCCGTTAATTTGAATAGAGGCATTCACTGTATCGTTCAATTGAACGTTAAAATAATCTAAAATTCTTTTTTTGACGTTAAGATCTTCAATTTCAACAGCTGCTTCTACTCGCTTGCAGGTGTTTCTCGTCATTAAATCCGCTGATGAAATGAAAATTCGCAAATTTTCTCCTGTTCCGAAAATATAAACTCTTGAATGTTCAAGAAATCTTCCAACAATCGAAACAATATGAATGTTGTCAGTGAAGCCCTCAACTCCTGCTTTAATACAGCATATTCCTCTGATAATTAAATCAATTTTAACTCCTGCCTTTGACGCTTCAATCATCTTATCTATGATTTTCATATCGCTAAGTCCGTTCATTTTAGCTCCGAAGTACCCGTCAAAACCTCTTTTTTGCAGTTCAATCTGCTCATCGAGCATATCTAAAATTCTAGTTTGCAGGTTTCTCGGCGCAAGCATAAATTTATTTGTATCTGCATTAAGCTTCCCAGCTTCAATCATATCAAATATCGCCCTGGCTTCAACAGCAATTTCGTTTTTTGAAGTGAGAAAAGAAAAGTCAGTATATCCCTTGGCGGTTTCTTCATTGTAGTTACCTGTACCTATTTGAATTATGTTTAATCCATTTGAAAACTCAATCAGGCAAAGCTTTGCATGAACCTTATAACCATTTACTCCATGCAAAACCTTACAGCCCGACTGTTCAAGAATCGTTGTCACCTGCAAATTATTTTCCTCATCAAAGCGCGCTCTAAGCTCAACGCACACCGTTACCTGCTTGCCATTTTGAGCAGCTCTGCATAATGCTTTTATGACTTTAGAATTTTTTGCGGCACGATAAAGAGTTATTTTAACACTTTTAACATTCTCGTCATTAGCCGTCTCTTCCAAAAGCTTAATAAAACTTTCCATTGATTCATATGGATATGAAAGTAAAATATCCCTTTGCCTTACAGCGTCAATCACCCTGATATTTTCGGGAACATCAGGAGAAATTCTCGGAGAAAGAGGCGGATAAAACAGATCCTTTTGGTCGCAAAAAAGCTTTTTAAGTGAGTTGACATACTTTAAATCAAGTGGAGAAACGTAGTGAAAAAGCTGCTTATCCGAAAGCTCTAAAAGGTGCGAAAGCTTCAACGTAAAAAATTCCGTCACATCACCATAAATTTGAAGTCTGACAGGTTGCATGATGCGTCTTTGACTAAGCATTTTTGTCATCGCTTTTACAGGGTCGGCTTCTCCATTAAATTCTCTGTCCGCCTTTATATCGCCATTTCGTGTAACTCTGACAAGCGCACGCTCACTTATTTCCTCCTCAAAACAAAAATGAAGATAAGCTAAAATTAATTCCTCAGCAAGGATATATTCAAATTTCCCATTAGACTCGGGAAGCTTAACTATACGTTCAATTATGCCGTTGTCAAAATCAAAAGAAATAACGCCTAACATATTTGCATCATTTTTCATTTGACAAGCAGCATAGATTTTTAGTCCATCTAAAAAAGGTAAGCCAATGCCACAAAAGATATTTAAATTCGGCTTTATTTTTTTTAAAAAATAGTTTTTACAGTATGCCTTTTGTTCATCTGTAAGTGATTCAAAATTCAACCTAATTATGCTTTTATCCGAAAGAGCCTCTTGAGTTTTGAAAAAGTATGTATCCGCCTGTGCGAAAAGCTTATGTGATCGGCGTAAAACCTCTTGAAGCTGCTCGCTTGGACGAAGCTTTGTCCTGCTGTCTTTAGCTTTATCATCTTCTATAGAAGCATTTACAAGAGTTCCGACATGACTCATGAAAAATTCATCAAAATTGCTAAAGAAAATTGCTTCAAAATTCAGAGACTCTAAAAGAGGCATGCCTTCTCTGAGCGCCTGCTTTAAAACTCTATCATTAAATTTAAGCCATGAAAACTCCCTATTTTCATAAAGTACTTTGCGTAAGTCGAACATTTATGTTTCACCCTTCAAAATTTTTCTGAAAATTTTTGTATAGCTATATTATAACACTTTCAATCGAAAAAGTCAATATTTTTATATAGCACTTCTTATTTTTACAAGTATTGCATTGAATTTTTACAAATATATTCAAAATCAAATATAATCTTTTCTTACAGCAAAGAATTTGTACAGCTTTTTGATTGTAAATAGTCTATATAACTGTTTTTTTGAATAAATATATTTTTGCCTAAAGCATTTATAATTTTTATTTCTGACGGCATAATTAGACATAAATATTTTTGAAAAGTAAAAATAACAGCTATATATATTGAATAAAAACATTTTCTCAAAAAGAGAAAATACTTATCGTATATTATATATAACAAGTCGAATCTAAAAATTTATCAACTGTTTTAATTCTCAAAGTTACAATTTGATAATATTAACAAACAAGGACGAACTATTTTGATGGCGACTCACTCCGCAGCTGCGGAAAGTCACTGGTGCGCCCAGATAAGAAAAATCAGCAAGGTCACGATTATTTTTATTTCCTCTGCGTCAGATAACATGAATATTATCATGGAGTAACATGGGGCGGATGATTTTGTTTCAAAGCCTTTTGATATGCTTTTCTTGTATTATAAGCAGATTAAAAGTCTAAAATCAGCTATGGCGTAGTTCCCTGAAGCGATTGAAAATTTGCCTCGCCGTTTATTGACGTCTTGACAAGGAATTTACAGTCATCACAGTAGTCCTCGATCGTCTCTTTATCTGTTCCTACATTCTTTCCGTTCAATGTAAACTTCTTGAACACCTTCAGATTTAGATTATCGGGAGTTTGGAATGAGATGTAGGCGGTTTGTGCGTCTGGTGCATATGTGCCAATATACACAGGCTGATAATATCTGCCGTTAGATGCTGTTTCGCCTTTTCTGGCATATATACGATATGACAATCCGCTTGCAACTGAACTTACACTTTGTTTGGTTTCAATTGTGATTGTGCCGCTAAACTCTGCTTTTGTATAAACCGTGATTGTGGTTTCTTTTGAGCCCTTATCTGCTACGGCTGTAAGATAACTACTCTCATTTATGTCAGACACTAAATTCTTATAAGCATAAGAATTGTCAGAATTTAGGTATTCATTCGCTATAGTGATTGTACACTGATACCTTTTATTGCTGAAATTATATGTCAGTTGATATGCGGTGGATTTAGCTTCAGATGTTGTTGCAAACAACTGACTTGTTCCCTCGCTATCTTCGGGAAGTGAATAATGATTCTGCGCGCTTTCCAATATTTCCTTGTAGTGTCTTATAGTTTTTGTACTCTGCGTTGAATTGGCGAAGGTTACATAATTATAAAAGGCTTTACCTTTTGTCAACTCTCCAAATGTGTCGCTATCTGGATCGACATCTCTATAACCCAAAATACCTTCCCAAACTAACATTTGAGTTGCGTAATACCAATAATTGCTCGATTTTCCTGCATCGGCGCACACATTGGGATAACCGTAATAGGTCATAAGCTCAACCCAATCTTACTGATCGCTTGTCAGCTTAGTGTTCAAATCGTCCCAATCTTTAGTTTTGGTGTAACCGCTCGTTCCTGCTGAGGTTGGAATTGTTTCTCCAGGTGCTATGCACAATGCGTAATAATCATCTTCGCTTGATACAGACTTTGGAGAAATCCAATCTCCATTCGCAATATATAGTCCGTTACCATTGTTAGAGCTGATCTTCGTATTAAAATACGGTAGTCCAGCCGCATTATCACCCCAAGGATAACTTATCGTTACTCCTGCTGCTGAAATTGAACTCATCAGCGTTGTCAGCATAATAATCAATGCCATCATTGTAGCTGTAACTTTGCTCAACTTCGATTTTGTTGTTGCTTTATTCAAAGCAATCACTCCTTTCGTTTTTTGTTGTTTAAATCTTGTTCTTTTGACTTATGAATCTATATAAACCTCTTATTGAGGATCGTTGTCCTATCACTATTAGTATACAAGAAAATTTTATCTGTTCTAGCTGAAATAAATTTATAAAATCTATCCTTGCCTTTGTTTTGTAATCGTACCGATGATTTTATTGCTTCTCTATAAAATATTATATCTGAAAATATTTGTGATTTTAAATCAAATAAATTTGCCTCAACACTTTACAATCGAAGTCAATAAAATCAAAGCAAAAATAATTGTATGACAGTTGCTTATAGACAGTTACCCCCTATATGTATATTATAAAATAGTTAGAGCATAAATAAAAAACGCCTTGAATTTCTTCAAAGCGTTTGAAAATGTTAATATTTATAAGGAGGAGTACATTAAAAAACAATCATAAGTTATCATTCAGTTACTTTCATATGATGCGCAAAATTCATCGCCTACATTATGTGAACCTACCGAAGCATCATCGCAAAACCAAATACAACAGCCAGAATATTTTCCAGATTTGCTATAGCTAATTTCAAATGCTATATTGATACAAAAATTCGGTTCGAAATAATCTCCATACGTTTTTTTCAAAGATGGAATAGCTGCTTCAAAAGTTTCATAACATTCTTCTTTAAATGATTGTACATCATTATATGCGTCTGTTGAATATCCGCTGTCACAACTTACTCCAAATGGTATAATCCCAATGTTTTGATGTGCATCATCATACGCATCTTCTTCCGTGATTTCTGAGCGTAAAACTATTTTAGATTTGTTAAAATTGTAGCATCCTAGTTGATCCAAAGTTCCGTTAGATATGCTATCATAAGCAAAAATGCGCCATAAATCAGTATTTCTTCTTATACCATATTTTTCGCCATATTTAGAGATTATATGGTTACATATATCTTCACTTACAAGTTCATAATCATTATTTTTGGGGGCAATGTCTGTACAATCTCCTGTACATATTCTATAATAAGCCTTATCCAATGCCGTCCAAGTTGCTTTTTTCGTCGTCTTAACCTTAACCCCGCACTTACCATAAACAACTTTCCCTGCTGTATCCTTGCGATAAGCTCTAACTTTGAAAGAGTATTTAGTTCCGCTTGAAAGTCCGCTAACCCTGTATGTAGTAGTGTCGCTGTCTCTGACTGTTGCAATAAGCTTGTATTTGCCGTTGACTTTCTGATAAATCTTATACCCATCGCACTTAACCTTCTTCCAATTAAGACGAATAGCGTTCGATGTGCAAGTCGAGGCTTTCATTGTCACCTGCTTAGGCTTGGTTGCGATATACTTTTGCGTACTCGCCTTGCTCCAATAGGTCTTGCCGTTGTAATGCTTGTAAGCCTTGACCTTGAAACGATATTTGCTTCCTGCTGAAAGCCCTGTTATTCTTGCCGTGGTGGTCGAACCGCCTTTGACAGTCTTAACCTTTACCCACTTTTTAGCAGACGAATCATATTTGTAAATGCGATAGCCGCTTGCGCCGCTAACCTTGTTCCAATTGAGCCGAACGGCGGAAGTTGTGCAGGTGTAGTCGGATTTCAGCGTGACTTTTTTGCTTGTGAAGCTTGCGTCCAGGCTGACAATGCTGCTCACCGCCGAGCTTGCCGCAGAGGTAAGCGTTTCACCGCCCAGAGCTTCAGTCGTCATGCACAGGCTGGACAGTGAGATTGTCGCAGCACAGGCGAGGGTTACAATACGTTTAAAATTTGTACTCATAAGAGATTCCTCCTTAAATTTGTAATTGTATACTTATTATAAGACTTTTTCACAAAATTGTCAAGTGGTTTTCGCAAAGAATTTTTCTGAAAAAGCCTTTCTATATATATTTTAAGACGAAAAAGCCCAAGTTAAAACTGCTATATTGTTTTTTAAGGGGAATTAAGTTATATTTTGTAAATTTTTTTGAAGAAAATGTAGCTTAGAAACGAAACAAAAAACCATGTCATCCCCTAAGAAACAACATGGTTAACAATATAAAGCTTAGCTCACTCCGAAACCACCAGCTTAACCCTGCAAACCTTTT
>JAJQCE010000007.1 GCA_021202895.1 Ruminococcus sp.
GTGGCTTTTTGCAGTGAAAAGGTTTGCAGGGTTAAGCTGGTGGTTTCGGAGTGAGGATGAATAAATTTCAAAAATCCAAGCCGTAATAATCGTTTAGCAATAATACAAAAAAAATAGATGTCTAAGTTTATCTGAAAATGTGACTTTTTACAAAAAAGCAAAATCACTTTTGATAAATAATATTTTAAGATGTTTAATGTGATTGTAGAGTACAAGCTTCTGCAAAAAATAAAAAGGAGAATTATCATGAAATAATCGGTGCAAATCCTCAGGTCGTGCTTTTCTTTTGTGTATGCCGACATTCGATAAATAGTTTCTTTCTCTTTAAGTAAATCCACTGTTATAACCTATAAATGAATATAAAAAAGAGTGGCTGTGAAGCCGCTCTTGGTATAAATTTTAATACCGATAAACTGTATACTTACTTTTTGTATGATCTATAATGTGGTTTCTCGCAATTGCGAATCTCTGTATTTCCCTTTAACCACTGCTTATATACTTCACCCTCAAATAAAACCAGCGATCTTTTGCATGGAAATTCATCACATTTCCCGCAAAAATCAACGTTTTGATTTTTGTACACTCAAGTATAAAACACCCATCGATACTGCATCCGTTATGTTCTTTGCTGTGACAGCCCGAACAGGGACTCTAGCTGTACATAAGAAGCATGTTTTCAAAGCTGCGATAACTTTCAACAGCATCAGGAATATGTATTTTGTAAAAGTCCTCCATACCTTCTAAATATTTTAATAATGTTTTTGCCGAATTGCAAATCACGCTGTCTTTATATTCCGAACAGGTGTAACACATAAAGAACATGGCGCAACTTTTTTTCAAAATTTCATTTCTGTTCTTTTTTTCATCCTTTTTGAATCTGTCGTTTTTAATTACTTTTTGTCCTTTTACAACGGAAGCGTTACCGTACGGTTTGTGAGTATGTATTGTCTGTATGTAATGCCCACCATGTCAAACATTCTTTTGCTTGCTTTTGTGTCGTCGCTGTCGGCATATTTGTCGGAGAGGTAGATTATTTCCTTTATTCCGCTTTGTATTATCGCCTTTGCACATTCGTTGCAGGGGAAAAGCGAAACGTAGACTCTGCCGCCCTTGAGCGAAGCCGCACTGTTGAGTATTGCGTTAAGCTCGGCATGGCAGACGTAAGGATATTTCGTTTCAAGGCGGCTGCCCTCACGCTCCCACGGTGTTTCATCGTCATTGCAGCCGATCGGCATACCGTTGTAGCCAACCGATAAAATTTTGTTCTCATCTGAAACTATGCAGGCTCCCACCTGAGTGTTAGGATCTTTGCTTCTCTGTGCGGAAAGCAGGGCTATTCCCATGAAGTATTCGTCCCATGAAATATAATCAGTTCGTTTCAATGTAAACCCTCCTGTCAAATCAGTGCTTTTTCAAGAGAAGCTAAATCCTCGCAGTTTTTAGCGTCCGCACTCTTGAGCGTCTTTTTAACCAGTCCTGTAAGCGTTTTGCCTGGACCGCACTCGATATATTTGTCAAAGCCGTGCGCTTCAATGTCGGCAAGCTCTGATGTGAATCTTACGGGGCTTACGATGTGTCTTGCAAAAAGCTGCGGCATATCGCTGAAATCGGTAAGCTCCGATCCTATGACGTTGCTGAAAAACAGCTTGTCCGGCGAGGAAAATTTGAAATCACCGCTCTTTTGCAGAAATTCATCAGCCGCACCTTGCATATATTCGCAGTGAAAAGCGGAGGCAACGTTTAGCTTGACGCACTTTACACGCTTTGCCGTGCTTGTTTCAGTGATAATTCTGCAAGCCTCGTCTACTGCGCTTTCATCTCCTGCGACAACGGTCTGAACGGGGGAGTTGTAGTTTACCGCAGTGACATAGCCGCTTGCCTTGGAGCAAGCCTCCTCTATTTCTTCGGCACTCGGACCGATTATCGCCGCCATGCTTCCCTTTTTGTTGCTTTCAACTGCCTTTTGCATAGCTTCGGCGCGAATTTTAATGAGCGCAAAGGAATCTTCAAGCGAAAGCATACCGCTTGCGGCAATTGCTGCGTATTCTCCTAGCGAATGTCCCGCAACGCCCTCAAATACGACGCCTTTTTCCTCAAGAGCCTTGTAGGCGCACAGTGAGCAAGCCATTATAGCGGGCTGGGAGTAAACGGTTTGGTTGAGCTTTTCGGCGTCCTCGGAGAAAATAATCTCCTCAAGCCTGTACCCCAGAGCGGAATCCGCCGCCGCAAAAATTTTTTTTGCGCTGTCAAAGCTGTCGTAGAACTCCTTTCCCATTCCCAGATATTGTGAACCCTGACCCGAAAATAAAGCGATTGTTTTTGACATTTCCAAAACGTCCTTTCATTTAAAATTATCTAACAATATTAGTTATGTGAAAATTGTACATTTTTTCGACTGAAAAAACGCTGATTTAACACACACTTGTAAAAATGTTCGTGTTCATTATTTAGACATCTCATTTGCGCAAAATAGTAATATTTAAGGATTATAATATATAATAAGTGTGCGCAGCTTTAAAGCTTTGCATGACACTGCTGAAATGAACACATGGCAAAATCACATTTTCTAATAATTATTATAGCACAAAATCCTGATATGTTCAATATTAAAATCGAAAGATTTTAAGTTTAGGCGGTAAAATTTTAGCTGTGAGCGTAAAAAACGCACAGCCGAAAGGGATGGTATGTGAAAATGGAAAAGACGACAGGCGTTAAAATCTTGGGAGTTGGAAGATATGTTCCCGAGCTTGTTGCGACGAACGACGACTATGCGAAAATTGTTGAAACAAGCGACGAGTGGATAACTCAGCGCACAGGGATAAAGACACGTCATATTTCTGACGGCGAGCCTACCTATTATTTAGGAGCGATGTCGGCAAAGGAAGCTATAGAAAACGCAGGAATAGCGGCGGAGGATATAGGACTTATTCTAGTTACAACCTGTACGCCTGATTATTTCACACCTTCTACAGCCTGCCTTATTCAGCGTGAGCTTGGCGTTGTGGGCTGTCCTGCTATTGATTTAAACTGCGCCTGCTCGGGCTTTGTTTATGCGGTTGATATGGCGAGGCGGTATTTGCTGTGCGATGATATAAAGTATGTGCTGGTAGTCGCTGCAGAGGAGCTGTCAAAGTTCGTTGACTACTCGGATCGCTCGACCTGTATTTTGTTTGGCGATGCGGCGGCGGCAGTGGTTCTTGAAAAGTCGGAGGACACCTTGTTCTCAAGCTTTTTGGCGGCGGACGGCAGCGGAGCAGGATATTTAGCTTCAAGAGCAATGCTTACGATAAATCCGTTCAGACAGACTGATAGCGAATTTGATATGCAGATGCCTGAGCCGAACAAGCATTATCTGCTTCAGGACGGTAAGGAGGTTTACAAGTTCGCTACAAAGGCTATGCCTTATGCGGTTGAAAAGGCTTGCGAGGCGGCAGGAATTGAGCCTGACGACCTTGATGCGATTATTCCTCATCAGGCGAATATCAGAATAATTGAAACGGCGGCGAAGCATCTTCATGTGCCTATTGACAAGATGGTGCTTAACATTGCTGACTATGGCAACACCTCATCAGCTTCAATTCCAAACGCTTTTTATGATGGAATTGAAAGCGGCAGAATAAAGCATGGCGACAAGGTTTGCTTTGTAGGCTTCGGCGGAGGTCTTACCTACGGAGCTTGCATAGTTGAGTATTGATAAAAAAGGGTTAAACTGCAAAAAATCAAGATGATAAAAAGGAGTAAAGCTATGACAACGACAGAAACAAAAATTACCGAGCTTTTGGGGATAAAGTATCCGCTTTTTCAGGGCGGAATGGCATGGATTGCCGAATCGACTCTTGCGGCGGCGGTTTCAAATGCAGGGGGCTTAGGAATTATCGCGGGCGGAAGCGCACCGATTGATTATCTGAGAGATGAAATAAGAAAATGCAGGGAGCTTACGGACAAGCCCTTTGGCATGAACATAATGCTTATGTCGCCGAACACCGAGGATTTAGCGCAGCTTGTTATAGATGAAAAGGTCGAAATAGTAGTGACCGGAGCAGGAAATCCCGGAAAGTACATCGACGCATGGAAGCAGGCGGGAATAAAGGTAATTCCAGTAGTGCCGAGCGTTGCGCTTGCAAAGAGAGTTGAGCGTTCGGGAGCTGACGCAGTTATAGCCGAGGGCACAGAATCGGGCGGTCATATCGGCGAAAATACAACTATGTGTCTTGTACCGCAGGTTGTCGACGCAGTGAGCATACCTGTAATTGCCGCAGGTGGAATAGCTGACGGCAGAGGAGTAGCCGCTTCGTTTATGCTTGGCGCACAGGGAGTTCAGATCGGAACGAGGTTTTTAGCGTCTGAGGAGTGCGTTATTCACCCTGTTTATAAGGATCTGGTTTTAAAGGCGAAGGATACCGACAGCATAGTTACAGGACGCTCGACAGGTCATCCTTGCCGCAATGTAAAGACTAAGTTTTCAAAACGACTTGCAAGCGGAGAGCTTAACGGCACGATTACGCCTGATGAGTTCGAGCAGATAACCTTAGGCTCGCTTCGTAAGGCGGTTCAGGACGGCAACCTTGACGAGGGCTCGTTCCTCTGCGGAGCAATCGCAGGAATGGTGAACGAGGTTAAGCCCTGCAGGGAGATTGTAGAGGAAATAATGGCTCAGGCTGAAGAGCTTCTGAGCAAGTAAATATTGGAGGGAAAAGATATGGCGACGGCGGTTATTACAGGCTCTGCAAGAGGAATCGGAGCGGCGATTGCGCTCAGACTTGCGCAGGACGGTTATGACATAGCTCTTAACGATATAAGCGAGGCTATGTTTGAGGATAACGATATAGTTGAAAGGATAAAGGCTAACGGAGTTTTGTGCGAATACTTTGTCGCAGACGTGTCGAATTATTCGCAGTGCGAGCAGATGGTTAAGGACATAAAGGCAAAATTCGGAACTATCGACGTGCTTGTAAACAATGCCGGAATTACCCGCGATGGTTTGCTTGCGAGAATGAGCGAGGAGAGCTTTGATACGGTAATAGCGGTAAATCAGAAGAGCGTCTTTAACATGACGAAGTTTGCAGGCTCGGTTATGATGAAGCAGCGCAGCGGCAGAATTATAAATCTTTCAAGTGTCGCAGGGCTGTGGGGAAACGCAGGGCAGTTTAACTATTCGGCGTCAAAGGCGGCTATTGTCGGAATGACAAAGACTGTGGCAAAGGAGCTGGGTTCGAGAGGAATCACCTGCAATGCGGTTGCTCCAGGCTTTATCAGCACTCCGATGACCGACAAGCTTAACGATGCTCAGAAAGAAGCTATACTTCGCATGATTGCGATGAGAAGATACGGTACAGTTGAGGAAATTTCAGGAGTGGTTTCGTTCCTTGCTTCAAAGGACGCAAGCTATGTTACAGGACAGGTAATTGAAATTTCCGGCGGACTGTCGATGTGAAAATTAGTTTAAAGCTCTTAAATGAAAGGATAATAGAAAATGAGAAGAGTTGTGATCACAGGAATGGGTACGATAAATCCGCTCGGAAACAGCGTGCCTGAATTTTGTGAAAGTCTTAAATCGTCAAAGCTGGGAATCTCAAGGGTAGATCAGTTTGACTGCTCGGACTTTGACGTTAAATGCGTGGGCGCAGTAAAGGATTTTGACCCTACGGGAGTAATAGATAAAAAGGATTGCCGCAGAATGGATCGCTTTACTCAATTTGCGGTCTGTGCGGCGCACGAAGCTCTTGAAAGCGCAGATACTGATTTTAAGGATTTGGATCTGTTCAGAGTGGGAGTAATAATCGGCGTGGGAATCGGCGGACTTAAGCTTACTGAGCAGGAGCATGAGAAATCTCTCACAAAGCCTGATAAAATTAGCGTTTTCTATGTGCCGATGATGATCGCTAATATGGCGGCGGGAGCGGTTTCTATGAAAACTGGTTTCAGAGGCGATAATTTTGCAACTGTAACGGCTTGCTCGTCAGGAACTCACGCTATTGGAGAAGCGTTCAGAAAGATTAAGGACGGCTACCTTGATGCTGCGCTCTGCGGCGGTGCAGAAAGCTGCATCTCACGCTTTTCACTTGCAGGCTTTAACGTTATGAAAGCGCTTTCCCGCGAGGAGGACGTTACAAAGGCTTCTACTCCGTTCGACTTAAACCGCAAAGGCTTTGTTCTGGGAGAGGGCTGCGGAATACTTGCGCTTGAGGAATATGAACACGCCAAGGCGAGGGGTGCGAAGATTTATGCTGAAATTTCAGGCTACGGCGCTACCTGCGATGCTTATCATATGACAAGTCCTCTGCCGACAGGAGAGGCTGCCGCAAGAGGAATGGTGAACGCTTATACCGAAGCAGGGCTTGAGGCTAAGGATATAGACTATATCAATGCGCACGGCACTTCAACGCAGATGAACGACGCTTTTGAAACAAAGGCGATTAAGCTTGCGCTTGGCGAACAGGCGGACAATGTTGTTATAAATTCAACAAAGTCTATGACTGGACATCTGCTCGGAGCGGCAGGAGCTGTTGAGGCGGTCGCTACCGTTTTGCAGATTGACGAGGGCTTTATTCATCAGACAATTGGGTTCTCTACGCCTGATCCTGAGTGCGACCTTGACTATTGCACGGAGGGAGCGAGAAAGGCTGACATTAAGGCTGCTCTTTCAAATTCGCTTGGCTTCGGCGGTCACAATGCGACAATTTGTATTAAGAAGCTTGCGTAAAGACGATATAGGAGAAAATGATATGAACATGGGTTTTGATTTTACTTTTGAAAACATAGAGAAGCTTGCCGATATTATGAAGGATAAGGAACTTACTGAAATTTCCATTGAAGAGGGCGATGTGAAAATCACGCTTAGGGACGATAAGAAGAGCCCGCCCCCTCCGCCAATGGGTTCACCTATGCCTATGCAGGCAGTTCCTGGAATGACGACTCCGCCGCCTGTTTCACCTGCGATAAATTCGCCGATTGAGATGTCGCAGCCGACAGAGGAGCTGAGCGGCACGGCGGTAAAAGCGCCGATTGTCGGAACCTTTTACTCAAGACCTCGCCCCGATTCGTCAGCGTTTGTGACGGTAGGCAGTAAGGTGAGCAAGGGCGATGTGCTTTACATTCTTGAAACTATGAAAGTGATGAATGAAATTTCAGCGGAGTGTGACGGAGTTGTTTCAAAGATTCTGGTCAAGGACGGAGACACGCTTGAATACGGGCAGACGGTTATGATTATTTCGTAGGATTGGAGAAAAAATAATGGCAGTGTTGATGGATAAGGAGCAGATTAAGGAGGTTATTCCTCACAGAGATCCTTTTCTTTTAATTGATGAAATAAACGAGCTTGAGATAGGGCAGAGGGTTGTCGCTACAAAGTATATCAAAGAGGAGGACTTCTGGTTCAAGGGTCACTTCCCAGAATATCCTGTGACGCCCGGAGTGCTTATGATTGAAATGCTTGCGCAGGCAGGTGCAGTCGCACTTTTGAGTATGCCTGAAAACAAGGGCAAGATCGGATTTTTCGGCGGCATTAACAACGCAAAGTTTCGCCGTCAGGTAGTGCCAGGAGATGTGCTCAGGCTTGAGGTTGAAATTACTAAGGTAAAGGGTCCTGTAGGCTATGGAAAGGGAATAGCGACTGTGGAGGGAAAAAAGGCTGTCTCCGCAGAAATTTCCTTTGCGATAAAATAGGCTTGAGGGAGCGGAGAAAAGATATGTTTAAAAAAATATTGATTGCGAACCGAGGAGAAATAGCGGTGCGCATTATCCATGCGTGCAGAGAGCTTGGTATACGCACTGTGGCGGTGTTTTCCGAAGCGGACAGAGGCGCGCTTCACGCTAAGATTGCCGATGAAGCGATATGTATAGGTCCCGCTCCGAGCAGTGAAAGCTACCTTAATGTCAGGGCGATAATCGGTGCTTGTGAAATCACTGGAGCGGACGCTGTTCATCCAGGCTTTGGATTTCTTTCGGAAAATGCATCGTTTGCAAGAACCTGCGAGAAATGCTCGATTGCTTTTATAGGTCCTGATTCGCACAGCATAGAAATGCTTGGCGACAAAGCTGCGGCCAAGGAGGCTATGAAGGGAGTGGGAGTCCCTGTTATTCCTGGCTCAGACGGAGCGGTAAAGAGCTTTGAGCAGGCTAAGGCGACAGCGGAAAAAATGGGCTACCCCGTAATGGTAAAGGCTTCGGCGGGCGGCGGCGGCAGAGGAATACGCATAGTAGAATCTGCGGACAAGCTTGAAACTATGATAAATGCGGCAAAGCAGGAGGCACTTTCAGCTTTTGGCAACGATGAGATTTACATAGAGAAGCTGGTGCAGAATCCTAAGCATATTGAGATTCAGATTTTAGCCGACAATTACGGCAATGTAATTTCACTGGGAGAGCGAGATTGCTCTATGCAGAGGAGAAATCAAAAGGTGCTCGAGGAAGCTCCGTCTCCGATTATGGACGAAAAGACAAGAAGGAAAATGAGCAAGGCGGCATGCGCTGCGGCAAGGGTTTGCGGATACAAGAATGCAGGTACGATAGAATTTCTTGTGGACAAGGATAAGAAATTTTACTTTATGGAGATGAATACCCGTATTCAGGTTGAGCATCCGATAACTGAGGAGGTTACTGGAGTTGACATTGTTAAGGAGCAGATAAGGATTGCCGCAGGAGAAAAGCTTTCCTATTCGCAGGACGATATAAGACTGAGCGGTCATGCGATTGAGTGCCGCATAAACGCCGAGAATCCTGAGATGAACTTTATGCCGTCGCCTGGAGTTATAGATTCGCTTTTTGTTCCGGGCGGACCTGGAGTAAGAGTGGATACGGCGGTTTATCAGGGCTATGAAATTACTCCCTACTATGATTCGATGATTGCGAAGCTTATTGTGCATGGTAACAGCCGTGAGGAGGCTATAGCTAAAATGAAATGGGCGCTTTCTGAATTTATAGTTGACGGAGTATGCACCAATATTGATTTTCAGCTTAAGCTTATAAGGACAGACGCTTTTGAAAAGGGCGATTATGACAACGGTTATCTTAATCGTGTCAAGCTGATATAGAGGAGGGGGAGAAAATGCTTGAGGATTTGTTTTCGGTAGTGCGTACAAGGTTCAACAGCGACGATGCGTCGGAGGAGCAGAAAAAGCGCAAAACAGATATTCCAAAGGGGCTGATTTTTAAATGTCCGAGATGTTCAAACAACACCTTTATGGAGGATTTTGCGGCTAACGGCAAGGTTTGTCCTCACTGCAATTATCATTCTCGCCTTACCGCAAGAGAGCGGTTGGATATTACGATAGACAAGGGCAGTCTGGAGGAATTTGACGCTGATATGGTGTCGAAAAACCCGATTGACTTTCCCGATTACGAAAAAAAGCAGCAGGCTCTGCGTGAAAAGACTGGGCTTAAGGACGGTGTTATCACAGGAAAAGCCAGAATACGCACAGAGGAAATTGTAATTATAGTGATGGATTCAAACTTTATGATGGCTTCGATGGGAAGCGTTGTAGGTGAAAAAATTACACGTGCGTTTGAATATGCGACTGAACATAGGCTTCCTGTAATTGCATTTACCGCTTCGGGCGGCGCAAGAATGCAGGAGGGTATCGTTTCGCTTATGCAGATGGCAAAGACCTCTGCGGCGGTGGGACGTCACAGTCAGGCAGGGCTGCTGTATATCGCAGTTATGACTGATCCGACAACAGGAGGAGTTACAGCCTCGTTTGCCTCGCTAGGAGATATTATCCTTGCAGAGCCAAAGGTGTTGATAGGCTTTGCGGGCAGGAGAGTTATAGAGGGTACGATTAGGCAGCGGCTTCCCGATGATTTTCAGTCGGCGGAATTTATGCTGGAGAACGGCTTTGTTGATATGATAGTGGAGCGTTCAAAAATGCGGCGCACGATAGCGCACCTTTTGAAGCTGCACAAGCCTTATGAAGGAGGTGGCGGCGATGGGTTCGGCAAGTGAAAAGCTTGACATTATCCGCACAAAGGGCAGACCCACTGCGCTTGACTACATTCCTATGATTTTTGATGATTTCCATGAAATGCACGGCGACAGGATCTGTGCCGACGACGGCGCAATAATGGGCGGGGTGGCTTATTTTAAGGGTATGCCCGTCACGGTTATAGCGCAGGTTAAGGGCAGGACGCTTGAGGAAAATCAAAGGTGTAATTTCGGTATGCCGCATCCTGAAGGCTACCGCAAGGCTTTAAGGCTGGCGCATCAGGCGGAAAAATTTCACAGACCGATTATCTGTCTGGTTGACACTTCTGGAGCTTTTTGCGGAGTGGAGGCTGAAAAGAGAGGTCAGGGCGAAGCGATAGCACGCTCTATAATGGAGTTTATGGAGATAAAGACGCAGGTGATTTCTATAATCATGGGCGAGGGCGGTTCAGGCGGCGCGCTTGCGATGAGCGTGTGCGATGAGCTGGCAATGCTTGAGAACGCAATTTATTCGGTTATTTCACCGAGAGGCTTTGCTTCAATTTTATGGAAGGACGCTTCTAGGGAGCGTGAAGCGGCGGATATAATGCACATTACGGCGCAGGATTTAAAGGAGCTAAAGGTGTGCGATTATATAATTGAGGAGCCTGGCGGCGGCGCTCATAACGACCCTGTGCAGATGGCTGAAAACATATCGGAATATATTTTTTCAGCTTTGAAAAGAAATTTGCAAAAAGGGCTTGACGAAATGCTAAATGAGCGTTATAATAAGTTTAGGACAATCGGCGAGTTTGATGAAACGGGAGAATCAGCAAATGCTTCCAAATAAATCAAGCCGTGGTTCTTAAGGCGCAAACGCTTAAAAAAGTGTGAGTGCCAAATAATCATCAGTGATAGGAGGTTGTTTAAGAATGGTATTTGATAAGGTTCGTGACATCATTGTAGATCAGCTTGATATTGAAGAGGATGTGGTAACAGCTGAAGCGTCAATTGTTGACGATTTAGGCGCAGATTCTCTTGACGTTGTAGATCTCATCAGCTCTGTTGAGGATGAATTTGATGTTGAAATCCCAGATGAAAAGGTTGAAGACATCAAGACTGTTGGCGATATAGTTTCGTATATCGAAGCTGCGGCAGCGGAAGAGGAATAATATCCTGAAATTAAATTTGATTAAAACAAAGCCGTCCGTTTTCAAGCGGACGGTTTTTTGTGCAAAATTCGTCCATTTTGTCAAAAATGCACAAAAAATCTTACAAAACTTTGGCTAAAATACCTATTGAAAAAATGCGGGGGGGGTATAATAGAAAGTAGTATTGAGGCAAGTGCGGATACGCAGTATACCTATGGCGATTATAGACGGTACTGCTACGATAATGGGTTATGATGGTGAAGATACAGAGCTTGAGATACCATGTAAGAATCTTAGTTCACGAGTAACAGTTAGGAGGTAAAAATATGTATGAAAATTATAAAGATGACTTTGAGGAGGATAGTGTGTGTCCAAATTGTGGCAGACATTTTGAAAGTGGTGATGTTTTCTGCTTAAAATGCGGAATGCCTAGAAATCATCAATCTAATACAAATAATTTTTTGCCAATTCTAATTATTATCATTGTTATTGCACTTGCAATCGGCGTATGGTTCTTGCTTTTCTTTGAACCAGAAGAAAAAATCAATGATAGTGATGCATTAGAACGTGCGTTAGAACAATTAGAACAAATTGAAAGTGCCAATGAAAATAGTGACTAACAGTTTTAGCTTGAATCGCCATAGTATATTAAGAATTAAAATCATATAAGAAAATGAATTGGTGAAGGAGTGAAAATTTTATGATTTGCAGTAAATGTGGCAAACAACTTCCTGATACAGCGGATTATTGCGTGAATTGCGGATCTCGTGTTGGTATGTCGGAGGTGGCAGTAAAGCAAGAAGACTATACAGATATAAAGGTGTCTTTGGTAATGATTCTTGCTGGATGGGTTACGATGTTTTTGCCTGTGGTACATGTGACTGAGGAATATGCTTATAAAGCGTATATATCGTCAGGGGGAGACCTTGACCTTGAATCGGCAAAAGACTTTGAGCTTGCATTGCCGTTACATTTCTTTTTTACAGAACATATATTAGCCGCTATAATATATTTTGCACTTGTGATTTTATCAGTAATCACTGGGTACATTGCCATAAAAAGGTTGAAAGATATTAAGATGCGAACGTTTAATGAGAGATCAAAATGTAAATTTTGGCAAATGAGCTGCACATCAAGCATTTCAATTTTTATAGCAAACATACTTGGTATTTTTAGTGCAGAAAAGGCAAGCATAGAAGTTTATGGTGAAGTAATAAATTGTTTTGACGTGGCGTCATTTATTTACTCGTTTATGGCTGTCGTTTTTATAAATGGGATTTTGGCATATATAAAATTTAGCAAAGCAAAAGACGCATAAATTATGCCTGATAATAAAAAGAAATTCTTTCCAAAATTAAAAAACCGCTTCGTTTATTCGAGGCGGTTTTTGTCGGTTATGGGGCTTGACAAAAGGATAAAAATGCTGTATAATAAAAGAAGGGAAAGACAGCAAAGCTGAAATGATGGGGGCTTGGCATGAACAATAAGCTTGAATACAGCGTTAAGTATGTAAAAGGTGTAGGTCCTAAGCGTGCCGAAGCCTTTGCAAAGCTTGGAATTGAGAATGTTTATGACCTGCTTGAGTATTGCCCGAGAGATTATGTTGATTTGTCCTGCGCCTGCGAGATAAAGGATACCGCTGCGAATGACGAGCTTTCTGTCGCAATCAGAGGACGCATAGTAAAAAAGCTTCCGCCTGCCAGAATACGAAAGGGCATGGTGATTTGCAAGGCTGTTTTTACCGACGATACCGATGATCTGACGCTTACGCTTTATAATCAGGAGTATCTTTTCGGAAGCCTTAAGGAGGGCGCAGAGTATATTCTTTACGGCAAGGTTTCAGGGAATATGGTTCGCAGGGAGATGAATGCTCCGCAGATTTTCAGCGCAGATACGCCCGACCTTATGATTCCCGTTTATCCGCTTACCGAGGGCTTGTCGCAGAAGATGATAAGAGCCGCCGTTAAAAACGCACTGGGGCTAGTAGATGATGAGAATACGGAGATTTTCCCTGAGTGGATAATTGAACAGCTGGGTTTGTGCGGCTTGGCGCAGGCTTGGAGAGGAGTTCACTTTCCAAAGGATTGGAAAGAGGCTCAGACCGCAAGGCGCAGACTTACCTTTGACGAGCTTTTTGTTCACTCGCTTGCGATTGCCAAGAGAAGAGAAGCAGACAGAGAATCGTCTCATTATAAGATGAAGCGTGTGCCGATAGATGAGCTTTTGAATGCTCTGCCTTATCAGCTTACGGACGGACAGCGGCAGGCACTTGACGATTGCATAGACGGTATGTGCTCAAGCTATAGAATGAACAGGCTTATTCAGGGCGATGTCGGTTCAGGAAAAACGGCAGTTGCGGCAGGAGCGGCATGGTACGCTTTCAAAAATGGTTACCAGTCCTGCATTATGGCGCCGACTGAAATTTTAGCACAGCAGCATTATGAAAGCTTTTGCGCTATGCTTGAACCGCTTGGAGTGAGAGTCGGACTTCTGACAGGCTCGCTTACTCCGAAAAATAAGCGTGAAATGCAGCAGAAAATAGCTGACGGCGAGTATGACGTCGTGGTCGGAACTCATGCGCTTTTCAGCGAAAGGACGCAGTTTTTAAAGCTTGCGCTTGTCGTGGCTGACGAGCAGCACCGCTTCGGTGTGAATCAGCGTGCGGCACTTTCGGCAAAGGGGATAGGTCCTCACTCAATTGTAATGAGCGCAACTCCTATTCCGAGAACGCTTGCACTGATTTTGTACGGCAGCATGGAAATTTCGCAGATGCACGATATGCCGCACGGCGAAAAGAAAATCTCAACCTATGCCGTGACTGGAAAGCTCAGAGAGCGAGCGTACAGCTTTGTAAAAAAGCAGCTGGATATGGGCTTTCAGGGATATATTATCTGCCCTGCCGTTGAGGAGAGTGAGCTGGAGATATTCGATGTCAAGAGCTACTTTGAAAATATTTCAAGGGGCGAATTTAAGGACTACAGCATAGGCTTGCTTCACGGAAAAATGAGTGCACAGGAAAAGGACTCGGCTATGAAAGCCTTCAAGGACGGCGAAATACAGCTTCTTGTCGCTACAACTGTGGTTGAGGTTGGAGTTGACGTTCCAAACGCCACAATTATGCTGATTGAAAACGCCGACAGATTCGGCTTGTCACAGCTTCACCAGTTAAGAGGGCGCGTGGGAAGAAACGGCGAACAGGCATACTGCATACTTGTAACGGATAACAGATCGGACGAGTGCGTAAAACGCATGAAAACCATATCTTCAACGACTGACGGCTTTAAGATAGCGGAGGAGGATTTGCTCCAGCGAGGACCTGGAGAGTATTTCGGCAGACAGCAGCACGGCTTGCCGTCCTTTAAGATAGCGGATCTCAGTCGTGACGCCGAGCTTTTGAAGCTGGCGCAGAGGCTTTCTGAGGAGATAATAAAGGAGGATTCGCAGCTTGCACATCCTAAAAACAAGCGGCTTAAGGAGCTTGCCGACAGGCTTATAGCAAAGGGTGCGGACTTGGTTTGAATAAAGGGCATTTATAAATCTGAATTAAGTGTGTATTCTAATATAGTAGTATTAGGGAAAGGAGAAGAGCTATGGATTATACCGATTCGGTAAAATATTACTTTTTCAGACTGCTTTTGCTTTTAGGAACAAATGCGCTGGGACTTTTTATGGGCAAGGCTCTGCTGTGGGTTATAGCAAGCGTTTTGCCGTATTCGCTTGAAACGGTTAAAAATTTTCTGATAGATGACCGTACAGGCTCGGTTATTGCGGCTGTGACGATGATTATAGCGTTAGGACTGGTTTTTCACGACGACGCTAAAACTCATGCCGCTTATGAGAATATGGATATGGTGCCAGTGCTGACATCCATAATTTTGCTGCTTGCCGTTTATTTTGTACCTGTGATTTTTTATAATCAAAATGATATTACAACTGCGGTTGAAACTGCTTACTATATATTTTACTATCCCTGCCGCTGGCTCATAGAATTTTTTGGACTGGATTTGATGACGTCTGCCGCATTGGGTATGGCGATAGTTCTTGGAGTGCAGTTTTTTATCTATCAGATCACATATATAAATTATAAAAGGAAGCATCCGTTTATCTTCAAGCCCGACTCTGAAAAAGTGGTAATCGATTCCTAATTATCAAATATATGTCATTTAAGGAAGGGCTTTTGTGCAACTTTCGTCATTTTGTATAAAAGTTGAGCGTTTATTTTGGTGAAATAGATAAAGAATTTTTTTGAATAATACTTGAATAACTCTGAAAAAAATGTTATAATATTATAAAGTACATTTTGCAAGTACGTTTGAATACAAAAATTTGTAAATTTGCAGAGCGTGTTATCAGGTGGAGGTGTAACAACTACAATGAGAAATTACAGCTATGTTGCCAAGGACTCAACCGGCAAAACTATAAAAGGAGTAATTGAGGCTGAGGACCAGCAGCAGGTACAGGAAAAAATCTATGAGCAAGGATTATTCCTGATTAGCTCATCGGAAGCATTGGGCGGAGGAAAAAGCAATAAGATATACAAATTCAAGACAAAAGAGCTTACCTTTGCTTGCCGTCAGATTGCGGCGATGCTTACCTCAGGGCTTACAATTGTTAAGGCAATTGACGTCATGTACAAGGAGACGGAAAAGGCGGGACCTAAGAGCGTATGGCTCTCGGTATACGAGAGCGTAAACAAGGGTTCCAGCTTCACAGAATCGCTCAAGCAGACGGGCGGAAGCTTCCCGGACTTTATGATAAGCATGGTTGACGCAGGAGACAGATCAGGTAACCTTGACGTTGTTGTTCAGAGACTGAGCGATTTCTACGACAATCAGAACAAACTGAACAACACTATCAGGGGCGCTATGATGTACCCTATCATACTTGCAGTTCTGACAATAGTAATGGTAATAGGAATGTTTACCTTTATCATGCCTACGTTTGCGGGACTTATGTCGGAGGACGAGATGCCTGCGCTGTCAAGGGCGCTATTCAGCATGAGTGATTTTCTGAAGTCTAAATGGTACATATTGGTTATAGCGGTTGTCGTTATCTTCTTTGCGATCAGATATGCGCTGAAGGTGCCTGATATAAGGCTGAAATACGACATGATTAAGGTAAAGATGCCGAGTGTAGGACCTCTTGTAGTCAGGATTTACGAGGGACGCTTTGCAAGAACGCTTTCATCTCTTTACTCCAGTGGTATCCCGATGGTTGAATGCCTTGAACGTTCGTCAAAGGTACTTGGAAACAGCTACGTTGATAAGCTGTTTATACAGGTAGTTGACGAGGTTAAGCAGGGCGGCACGGTATCGGGCTCGCTTACGAAAACGGAATTATTTGAGGGTATGTTCTGCTCAATGATTTATGTAGGAGAAGAATCGGGCGCACTCGACGAGGTTCTCGACAAAACGGCAAGCTTCTACGAAGAGGAAGCCAATGCGGCGGTTGATCGTCTGGTTACGATGCTTGAGCCTTTGATGATTATTATCATGGGTGTTGTGATCGGACTTTGCTTGGCAGGTATTTTCCCGCTGCTGTATGGTGGTATCGGAGAACTCGAAAATTCGTAAAAAGCAGGCAAATGCCGCAGAACGTTTGCGGCGAAAAAATTTGAAAACAAATCTTTTAGAAGAGGTGGAGAAATAAATGCTTTCGTTTGATATTTCTGACAGACAAATAAACATTGTTAAAGGCGACAATACCAGTGGTAAAATCAGAATCGAGAAATCTCTGGGCGTTGAGGTTCCCGAGGATATGATTGTAAACGGCGAGGTTATAAACCTTTCTGGACTGGCTGAGCTTTTAACTACAAACCTCAAGGCTGAGGTGATGATGGACAAGGATGCGGTAGTAACCTTCTCATCAAGCAACATTGTATTCAAGGAGCTTATAGTTCCTAAGGCAAAGGGCAATGAGTTTCTGAACATGGTTCAGAATCAGATGCAGCAAGAAATGGGTATTTCTGACGATTACTCAATTTCCTACAGCATCGTTGGTGAAGCGGGGGAGGATAATCCCGGCTCGGTAAAGGTTCTTGCAACCGCCTGCCCATCGTCGATAGTTGAAGCGTTCCGCAAGACATTCAACATTATGTCGATAAATTTGCGCTCGGTAAACATCAGCTGTAACTCGATTTCACGTATAGTACTTGCTGACAAGGGCAATATGGAAAAGATGCCGCTGCTGGTTGTACAGATTGACGACAACTTCTTAGGACTTACGCTTTTCGAGAACGGACAGATGGCATTCGCAAGATACGAGCCGATTTCTCAGGAAGATTATGAATCGGAGGAATATCTGACTGAGGCTATCAGCGAGAACATCTTCCGTATGGAGCAGTTTAATAAAGCAAGAGGCGGTCCTGGACTTGATAATGTAGTTCTTTACGGAAAGATTGAGGACTACATCAAGCTGGTTGATGCACTGGATTCGCTCGATGTTAAGGCTTCGGTTCTTGGAGTACCTTCGCAGATTACGGGCTATGAAAACTTTGAGTTTACAATCTTTGCAAACGCTATCGGTGCTTTGTATAAGAGAAACAAGCAGACCGAGAGAATCAACCTGCTGGAGGTTGACACGGCTACAGGTAAGGTTTCGGCAAGCTTAAGCGGAATACTGCTCACGTTTGTGGCGGCGGTCGGGATTTCAGTTATCCTTATAGCGGGTGTTACAGGAATTATAAGCCTTCGTGAGAGAAGCATCAGAAAGGATATTGAGCAGACTCAGGTTAAGATTGACGAGTGCAATGAGATTATTGCGGAAAATGAGAAGCTGCACAATTATCTGACTATTATAAATCAGTACAAGGATTATGTTCAAGTTGCAAGAGACAACATGAACTCATTGCCGATAATCAAGCAGGAAATCTTTGAAAAGATTGAGGAAAACCTTGTTGATGAGGAAACGGGCGACGACATCACCTACACAAGCTTTAGCTATGACAGAAGCGACGGAACGGTGACGATAACAAACATTCAGCTGCCTGAGCAGCAGAGTGCTAACGACTTCATCAAGTCAATAAAGGATCAGGGCTACTTCGCTGACGTTACCTACAGCGGATACACTGGAACAGGTGAGGAAGGAAATCCTGTAATTATTTCATCTATCACATTGTACATAGCGGACACGGTTAGCGAAGCAGATGATTCTGTGGAGGCTGATACATCTGTAGAAGAGGAGGTTGAAGAATAATGAAACTTAATCAAAGAGATAGGCTTATTCTGATTGTGATTTTAGTAATCCTAGTGTGGATTGTAGGAATATTCCTCTTTATCAAGCCAGCGATTGAGGATGTATCGAGTGCAAGCAGCGAGCTTGATTCCCTTGAGGTAGAGCTTCAGTCGCTTCAGGCGCAGATTAAGGAGGACGAAAATCTTCCGCAAGATGTTGACGATGCTTACGAAGCGTCAATTGAACTGGCTGAAACCTTCTACTATCAGATGCAGCAGTACGCTGCGGCTACACAGGTTCAGTCCTTGCTGGACGTTAATTCTGACGATGAGCAGGAAATAACAAACCTCAATATGTCTGTTTCACAGATGACGGCTTACACTGTTTCGCAGTATGTTTTCAGCGAGTCGGTAACTACTACCGAGCTTGACAACATTGTTGCGGCTGCTGAGGAAGCGGCGGCTGATTCGGACGTACAGGTTGAAGCGGCGACGGCTGAAATCAGCAACTATACATTTGAGTTTAACTATCAGGCTACCAGAGAAGATCTCTTCACATTCATTGAAAATCTCCAGACGGCTACTCACAGAAGTATAGTAATCAGCTCACTCAGCATTGCGGACGTTCAGGAAAATGAGGACGACACGGTTTACGAGGGTTCGATTGCGCTTGACTTCCTGATGGTGCCTGAGCTTGAGAATTCTGCCGACATTGATAACGACAGCGAAACCGAAACGGTAGATGCGGAAGCTGAGGCAGAGGAATAATTTAGTTAAAAAAGCGTGTGAAAATGGTAGGAGCTGGGTGAAAAATCCCACTCTGTCATCACGTGCTATAATTAAGTTAAAAGTTTTATCCGATATAATTTAAGGAAAGGTTGTAGTGACTATGGTTAAATTAAAAAAGGCACAAGGCAAAAACCAGCAAGGCTCTGTGCTCCTTGCTGTAGTGTGCATGGGTATGGTTTGCCTGATGCTGGTATCTATTGCGCTTGCGTATGTAAATCAGACGACGAAGCGTTCAAGTGCCAATGTACAGAAAGCACAGGCGAAGGTCACAGCGGAGGCGGCGCTGACGGAGTTTGTTTCGCAGTATTATGCGGATAATTATGATGCGGAAACGAATGATGATCCATATGCGGAGCTTGAAACAGTAGCTACAGGAAATAGTTTTGACACTGGTTATCAGATTACTGTAGACACCTCTAGCTTAAATGAACAGCTCGGCGAGTGCAAAATGTCTATTTATAATTTTGAAGACGGTTATAAGGTTGCGGTTCAGTGTACATATGGTGAGGAAACACAGACGGCAAGTGCTTATTTTGGTACCAAGTCTACTTCAACGCCTACTACATCAGCGGCTATCGAGAGTGCTAACGGAGTAAATATAAGCGAAGGTTCTGTAAACGGCGACTTGTATGTAGATAAAGGAACATCTGATTATACATACTTCTCCACTACAAACTCTGCATATTATCGTTCTCATATTTATTCGGAAATAAGCATTTTCTTGAATGCGGGAACTAAAGTCCGTGATGAAACAAACAAAACAAGGACAAGTCAATTTGACCACGACACAGTTTATTTCCAGCAAGCACCTACCATTACTACTGAGGGATATTTGTACACAAAGAATGGCTGCAGTATTTACACAACAGTAGGAAAAACCGATGTTAATGGAAAAAATGGCGATGACGCCGACTATGATTCCTCAAATCTTTCAAATAAAGACGGCTATATCTATACAATGAAGAAGCTCATACTTACATACAATGGCAGCTGTTTTGATATTGGCGATTCGACTAATCCGATTGATGTTTATTGCAGAGGAGCGTATATAGGCTCTCTTCCTCAGACTATAAATGGCACGGCTACCGATTATGCTACGATAATAACCGCTTTCAGTAAAGACCAAAATTCCAGCAGTGTCACACCGAACACATATACTGATGGAACGTTTACTGTAAATGGCAACTTCTACAGCTACAAAAAGACTACGAACGCATCTGACGGAGCGGTTTCTGACGGAAACGTGGTTATAGGCTCAGGGTCTCATCCCTTTACTGTAAATGGAGATATGTTTGTTGACGGAGATATTTATCTTCTCGGAGGCAGCACATTAACGGTTACAGGAACGCTTCACTGCACAGGAACGATTTATATTGGATCATATGACGGAACGGCTGCTACTACATCAGCTTCATCGACAATCAGCGGCGGTGCTCTTACAAACTCGGTGCTTTCTTCGAGTGTGAGTGCAGGAGCATTAAGCAACGACATTGATGATTATACAGTCGAAAGAAACAATATTCCTGATGAGGGCTATGACCCTGCAACAGGTACAACAAGCTCAACTGGAAGACAGAGTACAACCTCTAAATATGAAAATTCTACATCAAATATGATGTTCTATTATTCCAATAACGGAACGACAGAGCAGCAAAAGAAGGCGGCGAATATTTCCAGCAAATATGCCGACGCTATAGAAACGACCTCTGATGATACCAGTGCTGTTGAATATATTGGCACCTATAATTCTTCCAGAACATATAAGATTAACGAGAGCGTAAGGCTTCGCAGCAGCAATGATGGTTTAACTGCAAAAAATAATAATGACATTCGCAATTATATAGTTACTCTTACAGACAGCGATATTGTTGTTGCGCTGCCTTTGAATGTGGGTCTTACATCAGCATTCAGAATTGACAGAAGCCAAGTTCCTGACGGAGAATCATATTTCTGCTATTTCATGTTCTATGATGAGAGCAATCCTTATGTTTGCTATTATTCCACAGAAATACAGTCAGACACATCTGTTTCTTTCACATTGACAAGGACTGACGGCACAAGCTCTGGACCGTATACAACAGCAGATTCCAGTGCAATCAGCAGCGCATATATAAATTTCGGCGGAGCTAATTATGCGTATCAGGTTGCAGATTTTGCGTTGATAGCAGAGTATATAGGAAGCGGCGATGAAATAAATGATCCGTATGATGTAAGCAATTACAGCACGGATATAGCTGCGAATTTCAATGCTACAGGATATAACAATTTGATGTATAGAACAGACAGCAGTCTATTCCAGAATTATATAATGTATCTTGTACCAGACAGCGTAAGCTTTTCAATTGGAGCTTCAGAAAAAGGACATATACAGGGTGTGGTTTTTGCACCTAAATCTACAGTAACATTACAAGGTGGAGGATCAAATTACTATGTGTATGGTCAGGTAAAGGCTGGATACTTTGTTTGCGGTGAAGCTACAAATAGTGATACTGGCGGAATGGTTTTCGATATACCCATTGCGGACGGTTCGATCTTTGAATTTGTAGAATATATGAACACTTCGAACTCCGGTTCAAGCGAAGGTATGACGCTGCAGTATTATGAATACTAAGGAGGGAGAGAGATGCTTAAATTAAAAAAGACAGAAAGCGGTATGACGCTTGTTGAAGTAGTAGTTGCAATGGCAATGTTTTCTGTGACGACTCTCAGCGTCACAATGGCTCTTGCTGCGGTAGTTAAGTACAATGCCAGAAATATCCGCCGCGACAGTGAGTTGACTGTTCAGCAGACGGCGATAGAGCAGGGAACTGTAGCGGGAGTAAAGGCTATAAGCTCCGCATATGCAGGCGATACTATAAATTTCACAAGCGACAAGGTGAATGTTACCGTTGACGGCATAACTGAATATGAGGCTCTCAAAACTGCCCATAACAGCGATGAGTTTAATTTTCAGGTTAAAACCTTTTCAAGTACAGTACTGGGTTCAAGAACGGTAGTGTTTGCTGAAGAAGATGAGTTCAAGCTTGAAGTAGTCAATCTTTCGTCTAATGATTACTCGGTTACTTTGACAGCTAACTCGGGAGAAATATATGAGGGAAATTACGACACCACCACCGCTGGAGCAAGTTTTATATGTACAGTAGAGGGTTATACAACCACAAGCGGAGATGTAATAGTTGAAAAAGATGATGGGACAACCGCGTCCACTGCGCCCTCAGGCTTTGAGGTTGGATATAAAGCTCCGACTCAAGATGATGGAACTATAGTGGTTGAGGATGATTACGTATATATTTCTATTACTAAAGACGGCGACAGCACCTCATCATACAGCGGAAATATCGGAAGCTATTTTACAGGTACAAATGGAGTTTGCAGCATAGTGATTAAAAGCAATGGCTCTGTTGAAGTCACAGCGTCATAAGGGGAGGGACAAAATATGAAGAAAAATATCAAAAAAGGTTTTACCCTTATTGAGCTTGTTGTCGTTACTGCATTGATGGGAATTATCACAACGGCAATAGTAATGGTTTTGCAGCCTGTAAGAAATATCTATTCAAATGTAACGGCAAAATCAGCCGAAGAGGACGCAGTTATCATTCTTACCGAGTATCTTAACAATGAGCTAAGATATTCTTCAAATGTTGAAGTTATTTGCAACAACGAAACTGACATCACAAACGTGCTTACTGAAAGCATGAAGAATGACAGCGGCGAGTATGTTTACGACAAATTTATAATGATAAGCAACGACACCCGTTCATCAAGCGTCAAGGGCGCAGGAGGATATACAAGGAAAGGTCTGATAAGCAGTCTGAGCAGTACATCTGCGTGCGTTTCGGATGCGATTCTTGACGAGTACAATTACGAATTTTCAATTGAAGATTACAGTGATGAAGAAGGTAATGAGAGCTTAACGATTGGGGTAGAAGCTAGAATCATGACAGACAACGGAACGGCATTTGTTCCTGATCCTGATTATGTTTATAACTATTCTGAAACATTCAAGCTTCTTAACATTCAAGAACAGGTAGGCAGCAAGGATACTATAGAGTTCACTGTTACTGGAGAAGATACAGACTACGATACCATATGGATTCTCTACAAAGAGCCGGAGTCGGACACCACTGCTGGAAGCAGCGGAAGCGGAAACTGTAGCTGCTGCTCAAGCTGTACCGGCAAAAAAGGCTGCGGCTGCGGCTGTGGAAGCTGCAGCTGCGGCGATGACGAGCAGGTTGCAAATAGCGAGCTGGTTAATCCTAATTATGGAGACCCGCAGATGCAGATGATTGTTCATGTTATGTCTATTGCATCAAACACAGGTTATTGGTCGTATTCAGGAGCAACAATTTCTTCATCTGCTTCTGGCTATAACGGCAGTCAATTTGTTGTAGGTGATTTTATATTTTATTTTGAAGAAAGTGGATATTTAACGTTTACAAAAACAAAAGATTCAAGCGGTAACGAAGGTGTAACATATACCTACGAAAACATAAATAACGCTGGCGGCTCTATTGAGATCTGGATAATGAATGGTATACTTTATACTAGCGAACCACAAGCTCAAAGCTTAACACTTCACCTTTCAGACGAATGGGACAGCTACTTAGGCGAAAATGCGATATATTATGTCAGCGGAAACACATCTACAGCTACAGATTCTGATACAACGTTAAGTGTTTATAGTGGCACAACAACATATGTAACAGTATGTAAGGAAAGCAATTATTGGTATCCGACATATTCATTTACCATTGATGGTGATGATGTTGTAAACAACGGTTACACAGATGCAACTATATACTATAGCGGAATATCCTATACCGATTACTATGTAACCATTCACTGGTCGTCGACAAATGATACATATTACGGTGGAACATCAGGATATTATCTTACAGGTGGAGATATTTCATCATATACCGACTCTGATAGCTCGGTAATTCTTGAAAGCGGAACTAATACTTATGTATATGTTGTTGTAAATGAAAGCAATTATAGCACATTTGTTTTAGAGGGCTCTGGTTTAATAGACAGAAGTGTTACAGACATTTATATTATGAATGGTAATGCTTATGAGGGCGAACCCACCGACTGGGTAGCATAACAAAAATCACCCTTTTTCACGCCGGACCAAAGCGTTCGGCGCTGAAAAAATCCCCCGAAAATATTCGGAGGATTTTTTGAGCAAGTGTTAAGCTTAATATCCAAACGGCAGACGGCTTACATAGCCCTCGCCGTAGATGAGCTCGCCTAAACCTGTGAAGTTCATGTAAAGGTTGGCGAGATCCCAGCCCCAAACAATCGAAACAAGGATTCCGATTGAAAGCCACGGACCAAAGGCAAATTTGGAATTGCCGCTAAAGTGCTTGATTATAAGCCCTGCGATGGCGGCGACTATTATCCCGACAAAGAATGCGACTATGCTTCTTGCCATTCCAAGGTAAAGCCCTGCGGCAGCCATCAGATAAACGTCGCCCATTCCTAATGCTTTTTCCTTGGAAGCAAGCGCAATTATGAGCATTGGTACGCTTATGATGAAAAGTCCGATGATGTGCGACTTGAGGTCAAGACCGCTGCGGGAGCTGTAGAGGAAATATTCGGGAATCGCAAGCAGCGCAATAACGGCGACAACGTACATAGAAATGAGCTGCGTGTCCCAGTCCATAAAGAAAACGACTATCAGAGCTGAGAATACTAAACAGTTCAGTATTGCGTAAAAGCCGCAGCTGATGATGTCGAAATGCAGCGAGATGAGAACCCAGCCTATGGCGTTTAGAGCCTCGACTACTGTGTAACGGGGAGAAATTTTTGCTCCACACTCACGGCATTTGCCCTTTAACAGACACCAGCTGAGTATCGGGATAAGATCACGCTTGAGTATTGGAGTGTTGCAGCTCATGCAGTGAGAATTGCTTTTGACAATTGATTCGTTTTTCGGCAGACGGTAGATGCAGACGTTTAAAAAGCTGCCGACAACTGCGCCGAAAAGAAAAACTATTATGTAAATGACGACAACGTAAATATCATATTGTAAAGCTTCAGACATTGTTTTACACCTCCTTTGAGCTTTGGTAATTCTATTTTAACACAATTTTGTTTATATTTCAATAGCTTGACGGACTAAATTTAAAAAAAAGCGGCGTGCCTTTTCGCAGCAGGCTCGTGCGCTTAAGCAAATAACAGCTGTGAAGAAGGAGTAGTCATATATGAAAAATATACCGATAGGACAACACCTTATTGAAAAGGGCTTGATTACAGAAGAACAGCTTCAGGAAATTCTGAAAAAGCAAAAGGAAAGCGACGGAAAGAAAAAGTTCGGCGATGTGCTTTTAGAGCAAAAGTATGTAACTGAGGATCAGTTTTCTGAGGTTTTAGCTGAAAGACTGAACATTCCCTTTGTGAATCTTGATAATTTTGAGCTTATGCCGGATATTGTTAAGATGATACCTGAGGATGCGGCGAGAAAGTATAATGCGATTGCAACACATAAGATTGGAAGACGACTTACTGTAGCGACCTCTGAACCGTCAGACTTCTACGCTATGGAGGACTTGCGTGCGATTACGGGCTGTTCAATATCATTCAACATGGCGTCAAAGGGTGCGGTAAACCGTGCGATTGGTAAGATGTACTCCGCAGGGCAGACCGATACCATCGTTGAAGAGGCTACCAAGCAAAAGGAAGAGGAGCTTAGCCTTGAGGAGTTGGCGAACGAGGCGAACGAACGTATCGATAATGCGCCTATAGTTAAGCTTGCAACGGCAATTGTAGAAAACTCGTTCCGTAAGGAAGCAACGGATATTCATATAGAACCGTTTAAAAATTATACAAGAGTAAGAATCCGTGTAAACGGCGACTTGATTGAGCTTATGACAATTTCTGCGGCGCTTCATGTTTCGCTCACCACACGTTTCAAGATTTTGTCAGGCATGAACATAGCCGAAAAGAGAGTGCCTCAGGACGGACGTATGTCGCAGGACGTTGACGGCACGCACCTTGACCTTCGTGTATCTAATCTGCCTACCGTTCACGGCGAAAAGATAGTTATCCGTATCCTTGCAACGGGAGATGTTTCTCTGCGTAAGGTAACGGATTTGGGTATGACCGATTATAATTATAAAAGATTTGAATCCTGCCTTAAGGTCCCGCAGGGAGTTCTGCTTGTAACAGGACCTACTGGTTCAGGTAAAACAACTACTCTCTATGCGGCGATTGGTGAAATGGCAAAGCCTAATGTAAATGTTATCACCGTTGAGGACCCTGTAGAAAAAGCGGTAGAGGGAATTAACCAGTGTCAGATTAACGACAAAGCAG
Source organism: Ruminococcus sp. (assembly GCA_021202895.1). Lineage (GTDB taxonomy): Bacteria > Bacillota > Clostridia > Oscillospirales > Ruminococcaceae > YE71. Next base: position 26,325 of record JAJQCE010000007.1, read on the forward strand.
GAATGACATTTGCGGCGGCGCTTCGTTCAATCCTTCGTCAGGACCCTGACATTATAATGGTCGGTGAGATGCGTGACCAGGAAACGAGTGAAATCGCCATAAGAGCTGCCATCACAGGACATATGGTGCTGTCAACGCTCCATACAAACGATGCGGCTTCAACGGTTACTCGTCTTGTGGACATGGGAGTAGCACCCTACATGGTTGCAACCTCGCTCATCGGAATTGTAGCACAGCGTCTTACCAAGGTGCTTTGCCCCGAGTGCAAGAAAAAGGTGATGAGTACACCTGAAAACAACGAGCTTATGGGAATAGACCATTCTATAGAGATATACGAGCCAGTTGGCTGTCCTTCATGCAACGAAACGGGGTATAAGGGAAGAACCGCTATCCATGAAATTCTGCTCTCTACTCCTGAGATGGCGCAGCTAATTACAAGAGCAGCTAAGGCGGACGAGATTGAAGCTTTGGCAAGAGAGCAGGGCTGCAAGCTGCTGCGCGACAACGTATCTATACTTGTTCAGGAGGGCAAGACCTCAATTGACGAGCTGGTACGTGTAACATACGCAATTTAAAATCAGCGTTTTTCGCTTTAAGCATAGTTTTTTGCGGCAAAAAAGTTAAATGGCAACAAAAAATCCAGTATGGATTAAAGCAACTAAGAAAATTTTTAAAGACCTTTCCTTTGAGAAACGTCTGTAAATAAAATATGTGGAGGTTATTAAAATGGCACTTGATATTAACAAAATTCTGGACGAAGCGCGTGCACTCGGCTGCTCCGACCTGCATTTTACGGTAGGTATTCCGCCGATAGTAAGGCAGGGAGGAAATTTAAGAAAGCTTTCATCGTATCCTGACATGACAGAGATTGACATTCAGCAGATATGCAGAAGCACGACAAACGAGCGTCAGATGCAGTCGATAAGAGATCACAAGGATACAGACTTTACATATGTATCAACAAGAGGTTTCCGTCACCGTGTAAACGTATATCGTCAGAGAGGAAACACAGCTATAGCTTTCCGTCTGCTGAGAAACGATATTCCTACGCTCACGGATTTGGATCTGCCCCCTGTACTTGCTGAATTTTCAATGCGCCCCCGTGGACTGGTTCTTGTAACGGGACCTACAGGTTCAGGTAAATCTACAACGCTTGCGGCGATGATCGACCATGTAAATCTGCACAAGTCGGCTCACATTATCACCGTTGAGGACCCTATAGAGTATATGCACTCGCATAAAAGATGTATGGTAAACCAGCGTGAAATCGGGCAGGACGTACCGAGCTTCTCAATGGCACTGCGTGCGGCTCTCCGTGAGGACCCGGACATTATCCTCGTAGGAGAAATGCGTGACTTTGAAACAATCGAAGCGGCGGTAACGGCGGCAGAAACAGGACACCTTGTAATGAGTACGCTTCATACCACAGACGCAGCCTCCACAATTGACCGTATCATAGACGTTTTTCCAGCGCATCAGCAGCACCAGATTCGTACTCAGCTTGCTTCAGTTCTGGTTGGCATATGCACACAGACGCTTTGCAGAACGATGGACGGAACAAGCCGTGTAGCCTGCTGTGAAATTCTTGCGGCAACCGATTCAATCAAGGCTATGATTCGTGACGACAAGGTTCACCTTATCGGTTCGGCTATGCAGACAGGTAAGCAGTACGGAATGCAGACGCTTGACCAAGAGCTTGCTAAGCTTGTAAATGCAAGAACAATAAGCATGGACGTAGCGCTTGAAAAGTGCCTGAATGCGGCGGATCTTAAGAGATTTATTGCGGCGGAAAAGGCGCAGTAAGAGGAATGAAAAACGGGGGCATTGTAAAAATCAATGCTCCCTTTTTAAAAAATCAGCTCATAGCGGCTTATCTTAACACGCTCTAGCTTTGTGCGCTTTCCTCTGCCGACTGTCTGTCAAGCTCGGTTTGGTATTCGGACAAAATCAAGTCTTCGATTCTGTTCCTTGTATCGGCGTTTATCGGGTGAACTATGTCGCGAAACATACCGCTTTCATCACGTCTGCTCGGCATAGCGACAAAAAGCCGCTCCTCGCCCTGCACAATTTTAATATCGTGTACCGCAAGCACATCGTCAATCGTTATGCTCACAATTCCCCTCAGCTTTCCGTCGGGGATAATTCGTCTGATTTTGATTTCAGAAATATTCATTTTAATATCGTCCTTTCAAGATGATGGTTTTTGGCTGCCAACTGATTAAATTTACAATTAAAGGAACAAAACCTGTCCTTTCATAAAAAAATCTTGACAAATTACTGAAAAATATTCAAAAAGGCTTTATTTTTTTTTTCAAATGTATTATAATAAAAGTATAAGTGTTCTTTGTTACTAACGTATCAAGGATATACGAAGCTGACGCTTAAAACATAATGAATATACTAAAAAAAGATAAGGAGTTTTTCTTTATGCTTACTATAGATGAGCTTAGAAAGAAGAAGCATCTGCATTTTATAGGAATAGGCGGGTCGGGAATGTATCCGCTGGCGCAGATTCTTCATTCGCAGGGATATTTTATCACAGGCTCTGACAATAACGAAACTGAAACGCTTAAGGCTGTTCGTTCTATGGGGATTGATGTTTTCTTAGGACAGCGGGCGGAGAATATTAAGGGTGCGGATTTGATCATCTACACAGCCGCAGTGCTTGACGACAATCCTGAGCTTGTCGCCGCAAGGGAAAGCGGAGCGGAGGTGGTTGAGCGCAGTGAAATGTTAGGACTTATCACAAGGCTTTTTGACAGAGCAATATGTATAAGCGGCACTCACGGCAAGACTACAGCTTCATCTATGCTTACGCAGATTTTTTTAGAGGAAAGTATAGATATTTCCTGCGTAATAGGCGGAAAGCTCAATTCGATAGGCGGTTCGGGGAGATTTGGCAAGAGCGACATTTTAGTCTGCGAGGCTTGCGAATTTAAGGATCACTTCTTAAAGCTAAGTCCTGACACGGCGGTGATTTTAAATGTTGACGCAGACCACCTTGACTATTTCGGAACGCTTGACAATGTAAAAAAATCCTTCAGAGCTTTTGCAAGTATGGCTTCCAAAAGAGTGATAATAAACGGAGATGACAAAAACACTGTTGAAGCACTTAAGGGGATTGACAAGGAGATTATTACATTTGGATTTTCGAGAGAAAATGATTACTCGGCTGAGATTTTGGAAACCAAAGGGCTTCGCACAATTTTCAGGCTTTACTGCAAAGGCGAGTCGATTGACGATATGGCGATATATGTTCCGGGCAGACACAATGTGCTTAACGCTCTGGCAGCTATAGCGGCGGCAAGGAGCGAGGGAGTTTCCTATGACGGAATTTCAATGGGACTTCAGGTTTTCAGAGGAACGGTAAGGCGGTTTGAGAAAATTGGAGAGGTAAACGGCGTCACGGTGATTGACGATTACGCTCACCACCCGACCGAGATTGCTTCTACGCTTACGGCGGCAAGGTCGCTTGATTATAAGCGTGTGTGGGTTCTCTTTCAGCCGTTCACCTATTCGAGAACTGAAATGCTGATGGACGATTTTGTTTTGTCGCTCTCGATTGCGGATAGGGTGGTGCTTACCGATATTATGGGAAGCCGCGAGAGGAATGAGCATGGTATTTATACCGAGCAGCTTGGCAGGAAAATTCCTGGTGCAAAGTGGTTTGACACTGAGCATGAATTGGCGGATGCTCAAAGTGCCGAGCAAAAGCAGTTTAATTTTGAACAGGTAACGGATTATTTAGTCGAAAACGTACAGCAGGGCGATATGGTAATAACGATGGGCTGTGGCGATGTCTATAAGGCGGCTGTAATGCTCGTTGAAAAACTTCAGAAGGGGATGTTAAAATGAGAGAAAAGATCAGTGAAACCGAGCGCAAGACTTATGAATTTATCCGTGAGAGATTAGCGGAGGGTTATCCGCCCAGCGTTCGTGAAATTTGCGAGCATTGTGGATTTAAGTCTACCTCTACCGCATACAGAGCGGTAAAGAATTTGACGGAAAAGGGTTATCTTGAAAAGCAGGATAATCTTAACCGTGCGATTAAGCTTGCAGGGCAGGTGTCTGTCAAGGTGCCGCTTGTCGGAACGGTGACGGCAGGTGCGCCTATTACGGCGATTGAGCAGATTACAGACTACATTGACTTTAATCCGACAAAGAACTATTCAAACGAGCTTTTTGCGCTTAAGGTCAGAGGCGAATCGATGATCAACGCTGCGATTTTGGACGGAGATATAGTTATAGCAGAGAAAACGGTGTTTGTAGACAACGGTGAAATTGCGGTAGTGCTTGTAGAGGGCGAGGAAGCTACAGTTAAACGTTTTTACAAGGAGAACGGGCACTATCGCTTGCAGCCTGAAAATGACACGATGAAGCCGATTATAGTTCAGAGTGCTTCTATTTTAGGAAGAGTTGTTGCGGTGGTAAGATATTTTTAGAGATAAAAGCCCAAGCTGTTCAATGCAGCTTGGGCGATAAAGGAATGACAAAATGAAATGAAAAAGAAAATATGTCACGGCTGTGGTGCGCAGTTAGATGAGGATATGAAAATATGTCCTTACTGTGGCAGGCTTGTTTCATCATCCTCACAGCAGGAAAATCGCTCTGCAAATTCACGCCGTGCGGCTGTGTCAAATGGAAATGTCAGGCAGAATCAAAGGAGAAATCTGCAGAGGACAAGCTACAGCAATGCGCCTCAGCGGCAGGCAAGGAATCCTCAGCAGCCTGTTTCGCAGACTTCACAAAAGCCTTTGAGCAAAAGAAAGCAAAAAAAGCTTCAAAAGCAGCAGAGGCGTTATGAGCGTGACGAAAAGCGGCAAAAGCGTGCTATAATACTTAGGAGAATAGGCAAAATCGCAACGGTCGCAGTGGTAATTGCGGCGATATATCTGGTGATATTCTTTGTGCAGGTTTTTAGAGTCAGGCTTTCAAGCTATGACTTTGAGAGCGAAATGACGATGTCAAAGGACAACTATGGTGAAGCGATAAGCGATTACTTTGAGGACGGAAGCTGGTCGGTGAATCCTTTTACGGGCAGTTGCACCTACAAAGGGACAAGCAAGCATGACGAGGAGTATGAGATCGTATTTTCCGTAAAATTAAAGGTGGAGGTTAAAAGCATAACGATAGACGGCGAGGAGGTTGACGACGACGCTGTTGAAATAAAAATGATGGGAATGTTTATTTAAAAGGAAAAGATATGGATAAAGAAAAGAAAGCAGGAATAAAGAAAAAAATAAAGCAGGGTCTAACTTATTCCGCTACACAGCGCACGATAGTTATACTTTTGCTTGTGGGGCAGCTTTTATTTATAGGGTATATGGTGGTATCTCTTGAGAGATACTCAATCAGACTTCAGATCTTCTTTCAGCTGTTAGCAGGGCTGATGTGTATTTATCTTATAAACAGAAGCACAAAATCTGAGTTTAAGATAAGCTGGCTTGCGCTGATGGTGGTATTTCCGCTGTATGGAGCGGTGATTTACTTTTTCTTGTCAAATCAGTATATGACAAGACTTATAAGGAAAAGCTATGCGTCTAAATTTGAAAGCACAAAAAAATGGCTTGTGCAGGATGAAATGGTTGACGAAAGCTTAAAGCGCACAGATATGGACGTTTACCGCTATTCGCACTATATGAACAGCTATGCTGGGTATCCGATTCAGCAAAACAGCGAGGTTACGTATTTCAAATCTGGTGAGGAGAAGCATCCAGTTATGCTTGAGGAGCTGAAAAAAGCTAGGCACTATATTTTTATCGAGATGTTCATTTTAGCTCAAGGCTCTATGTGGGACGAGATACTTGAGGTTCTGACGGAAAAGGTTAAGCAGGGTGTTGAGGTTCGGCTATTGTATGACGGAATGGGTTCGTCGGCTCTTTTGCCTCGAAAGTATGACAAGAAGCTCCGTGAGATTGGAATAAAGGCTTTGGTTTTTCAGCCGTTCACGCCGTTTTTGTCGTCCATTCAAAACAACCGTGACCACAGAAAAATTATAGTCATAGACGGACACACAGGCTTTACAGGCGGAGATAATTTCGCAGATGAGTATGTAAACCGCATAGTTCGCTTCGGATACTGGAAGGACACGGCGGTTATGATAAAAGGGCAGGCGGTCTGGAATCTCACGATGATGTTTTTGCAGATGTGGGAGGTAAACCATCCAACCGAGCTGGTGGCGGATTATGACAAATACAAGCCTGATCTGCACATGAGAAAAAAATATGAATCTGACGGATATGTACTGCCCTACGGAGATTCCCCGCTTGATAACGAGGACGTTGGAATGCTTACATATCTAAGCATAATAAATAGCGCAAAGGATTACTGTTACATTTCAACGCCGTATCTTATACCAGATGAAGAAATGCTGTCTGCGCTCTGCTTTGCGGCAAAGCGCGGAGTTGACGTGAGAGTTATAGTTCCTGGAATACCTGACAAGTGGTATGTTAAGGTGCTTGGCGAAAGCTATTACAAGCAGCTTATTGAAGCAGGAATCAGGCTTTACGAGTATAACGGGTTTAATCATGCCAAGATGTTTGTTTCGGACGATATTAAGGCGACTGTAGGCACGATAAATCTTGACCACAGAAGCTTTTCGCTACATTTTGAGGACGCTTGCTTTCTTTACAATATGCCTGCGGTGATGGACGTTAAGGCGGATTTTGAGAATATGTTTAAAAACGAATGCAGAGAGCTGACTCTTGACGATTGCAATAATAGAAAGCTCTACAGGAGAATGTGCGCAGGGGCGATTAAGATAATCGAACCGATGCTGTAAAATGAGGACGTGAAATCTTTGAAAGCTATTAGTTTGTTTTCGGGTTGCGGCGGATTAGATTTAGGCTTTGAATATGCAGGCTTTGATATTCCTATTGCTAACGAATATGATAAGACAATTTGGAGTACATTTAAAATCAACCATCCTAAAACTCATCTTATTGAAGAAGATATAAGAAAAGTGAATGAGGCGGATTTCCCCGATGATGTTGACGGCATTATCGGGGGTCCGCCATGTCAATCATGGTCAGAAGCTGGGACTTTGCGCGGTATCGACGATGAACGTGGACAGCTATTTTTTGATTACATCCGAATACTTCGCAAGGTTAAGCCAAAGTTTTTCCTTGCAGAAAATGTAAGCGGTATGCTTGCCAACAGGCACAATGAGGCAGTACAGAATATCATCAATCTATTTGAAGAAAGCGGCTATGATGTTTCTCTGACGCTTGTAAATGCAAAGGACTATGGCGTTGCAGAGGAACGCAAACGTGTTTTCTATATCGGCTTTAGAAAAGATTTAGGGATTAAGTTTGATTTTCCTGTTGGTTCAACGGTTAATGATAGGAAAAAACTCACTCTTAGGGATGCAATATGGGATTTGCAAGAAACTGCAGTTCCTTCTGCCGAAAAAAATCATCGTAATCCTTCAGCTGTTAATAATAATGAATACTTCACCGGGGAATACTCATCCATTTTTATGAGCCGTAACAGAGTAAAATCATGGGACGAGCAAGCATTTACAGTTCAGGCATCGGGCAGACAGTGCCAGTTGCACCCGCAAGCACCTAAGATGATTAAAGTTGGAAAAAATGATTGTCGCTTTGTGAAAGGTAAAGAGCATTTATATCGCCGTATGACCGTCAGAGAGGTCGCGAGAATACAAGGTTTTCCAGATGATTTCAAATTTATCTATGAAAACGTGAATGATGGATACAAAATGATTGGAAACGCTGTACCTGTTAATCTTGCATTTGAAATAGCGATAGCAATCAAAAAAGAATTGGAGGCAATATAATGAGTTCAAAGAGCAACGATCAGGGCAGAGCGTTTGAATATGCCTGCATTTTGAAATTGAAAGATAGAATAGCAGAAAAGCGACCTGTTACTGTTGACGAAGAATCTGTTTCGGCAGCCCGCAGAGCATGGAAAACGCAAGGCGAAGCATTCACGTCTTAGCTCCAAGATTGACTTCGGAGCAAAATGGTATGGTCTGCCTTGTGCGGATTGCTATTGGGACGTCATTAAGCCGATATTTGCAAGATTGCAGTCTCTCAAAGAAGAAAAAGTGACTTGGCACGATATGCCTGACAAAGAGAATAGTGTATATCTTCCGATAGTCGATGCCTTCATCAAGGAAATGAACAGAGCCTATAAAGCTGACAGCACCATTCTGGCAAGATTGATCTCTTATCTGCTCGGTATCCATGACTTCTACAAGGTCGTGTCCATCGACAAAAAGCAGCTTACCGAGTTTCAGTCCTTCAATCTCCGAGGAGAACTGAACAAAGACGGCAAAAAGACGAAAGCTACATTGATTATCCCGAAGGCTGATCTGCCGACAGAGATCATTGCATTACGATTCAAGCCTAATTCCAAAAGCACAGCTGAATTATACCTGAATAATGGTTGGTCGCTCTCTTTTAGAATACATAATGCTTCTACTATCGTTGAGCCTTCTTTAAAATTTGACATTCAGTTTTTAGGTGTGCCTGCAAATATTATTACGGTTAATTGTAGGTGGAAATAACTCAAAATCCGCTTCGGTTGTATAAACGAAGCGGATTTTAATTACTTATATTATGTCAAAAAACAACTACTTAACCATCTTCATGGAAATATCAAACGCCTTGACTGAATGTGTCAGCGCACCTAAGGAAATTATATCCACTCCCGTGGCGGCGATTTGAGCAATGCTTTGCTCGGTGACGTTGCCTGAAGCTTCAAGAGCGGCTTTACCGTTTGTTATTTTGACAGCCTCGCTCATCTGCTCACAGCTCATGTTGTCAAGCATGATAATTTCACAGCCTGAGTCAAGTGCTTCGCTTAACTCATCTAGGTTAGATACCTCAACTTCAATTTTGACGGTGTGTCCCATTTTTTCACGCAGAGCCTTTACTGCGGCAGTGATTGAGCCATATGCGTCAAGGTGAGTGTCCTTGAGCATTGCGCAGTCGGAAAGGTTGTAGCGGTGGTTTTTGCCGCCGCCTACAGTAACGGCATACTTTTGGAAAATTCTTAGCCCCGGGAGCGTCTTGCGAGTGTCGGCAACGCTTGCGGACGTTCCCTCGCAAAGCTTGACGCAGCGGGCAGTCGCAGTGGAAATTCCCGACATATGCTGCAAAATGTTAAGCGCAGTCCGCTCACCCTTCAAAAGCGCACGGGTGTGAGCGGTGATTTTCGCAATTATATCTCCGTGTTTAACCTGCTGTGAATCGTGAATTAAAATCTCAAAGCTTGCGGACGGGTCTAAAATCGTAAAAACACGCAGAGCTATGTCAATTCCGCAGAGTATGCCGTCAGCCTTTGCGACATACTGCGCCGTGCTTATCTTGTCCTCGTCAATGAGATAGTCGGTAGTCACGTCAATGTAGTTTATGTCCTCCGCTAGTGCGGCTTTTATCATATCGTCAATTTGAAACTGCATCAATTTCATCTGTAAATCTCCTTATTTGTCAGGTACTTCAAACAGCGGCTGTATTTCCTCGCTGTTCGAGCAGATTTTAAACGCTTCGCTTAATATAATGTACGCTACAGTCGCTAAGCTTCTCGCTTCAACGTAGTCGCGGTCTATGCAGAAGCTGCCGCTGTCAAGCACAGTCATAATATCCGTAACCTCCTCAAGCCCTGTCATAAGTCCGTCAACATTTGGAATTACGAAGTAGGTTGACTGCATTATTCTACGGATTCTTGTGCGGTAGCCGTGAGGAATTTTCGGCGAATTTTCGTTTAGTTCAAAGTCATACGGCGCAAAAGCTTTTTCACAGTCCTTGGCGGAATTGTTTATCTGAACAGCCGCACGGCGTGAAAAGACATGAGCTTCAAGCAACGAGTTGCTTGCTAAGCGATTGTTTCCGTGAACTCCTGTGCAGGAGCATTCTCCGCAGGCATAAAGGCGGTCTATCGTAGTTTTGGAATTTTCATCAACCTTTATTCCGCCCATAAGATAGTGCTGGCAGGGGTAGATAGGTATCATATCTGTAGTCATATCAAAGCCTGCGTCAAGCAGATTTTTGTAAATCATAGGAAAACGCTTCTTGATAAATTCAGCATCCTTGTGAGTTATGTCAAGGTAAAATTTGTCGCTGCCTGTCCGCTGTGACTCAAAGATAATCGAGTGGGAAACTACATCTCTCGGCGCAAGCTCAAGCCGCTTGTCGTAAAGGTGCATAAAGCGTTCACCCGCACAGTTTTTAAGATATGCGCCCTCGCCTCTTACCGCCTCTGAAATCAGAAAGCATTCGCGAGTGTGGCGGTTACTGAAGGCAGTCGGGTGAAACTGTATGTAGCAGAGATTTTTAATTTCTGCTCCAAGGCGATAAGCCATAGCGATTCCGTCGCCTGTTGCAATCGCCGAATTTGTGGTGTATTCATAAACCCTGCCGATACCGCCTGTGGCAAGCACGGCAAAGTGAGAATTTGCAGTGATAAGCTCATTGTCCTTTAGAACTAAAAATGAAAAGCCTGTCGGAGTCTTTGCCATATCGCAGACGAGAGTATTCTCCCATATGGTCACATTTTCAAGAGCCTGAACGCTTCTGAGCAGTGTGGTTTCAATTTCATAGCCTGTAGAATCAGCGTGGTGGAAGATGCGGTGCATACTGTGACCGCCCTCTAGTGTGCGGTGGTATTCGCCGTCAGGGGTTTTGTCAAAATCTGCGCCAAGCTCAATAAGCCTGCCGATGTCAAGGTGCGCTTCGTTTACTAATATATCGGTTGTCACAGGGTTATTTTCGTAGCCGCCTGCAACAAAGGTGTCGTGCTTGTGGTTTTCGGGCGAATCGGTCGGCGAGTTGTAAACTCCAGCAATTCCGCCCTGCGCAAGAGAGGAGTTGCAAAGGGTAAGCTCACGCTTCGCTATTACGAGAACATTTAAATCACGAGATAAATTATATGCGCAGTAAAGCCCTGCTGCTCCTGCACCTGTAATGATAACGTCAAAATTATTCATTAAGCTCATTCCCTTTTAAGCGGCTTTCCTTTACCGCTGCATTTTCTACCCTTTAAAGGATATACTTATTCTATCATAACACATATTTAGTCTTTTTTCAATGGTTATTTTGTTAATATTGTATATTTTGCGTTTGGTATTTTACAAAAATCAGAGTTGAATTTTCAGCGGTAAAAAGCGACAAGAATCTGTGCACCAAGCTAGTTTTTCGGAAAAAAGGCTGCACAAAAGTGTAAACATTTTGTAAACATTAAGAAAACTTTTGTTATCACACTTGAAAAAATATCAGGAATATAGTATAATAAATCTTGCGTGACTGCACTGGATATATATAATAATGTATCCAGAATGATATGCGATGAAGCGGGAGGTTGCCGATAAGTGCGTCGGGTAATTTCCGCCGAGTATGTCCGATTTTAAACCGGGCGGCTGTGATAACAAAGCGCTGTGTGCGCCGTACTTCTTGCGATAGGCAAAACGTTGTGAGCAATCAGGCTTGCGAATGTGTTGGTCTTTGAGGCTTAAACGGGTTCGTTTGTGTGAAGGAAAGCTTTTGCAGGATGAGTTTTGCTTTTGGTATGGCAGCAGGAGTCTTTATTTTAAGTCCGTAAAGAGTTTGAAGGCTTTCGGAATTTTTTTATGAGGATACCGTGAAACACACGGGTCGGTTGTTAGTTGCAGAAAAAAGTCCCCGTACAATTTTATATTACGCACAAGGAGGCGATTTTAGTGGCAGTCAATGAAAGAATAAGAATCAAGATTAAAGGCTATGAGCATGCAACTGTAGATCAGGCGGCAGCCAAGGTTGTAGAAGTGGTTAAGCGTTCAGGAGCAAAGGTTTCAGGACCTATACCGCTGCCTACAGACAAGGAGGTCGTAACTGTACTTCGTGCGGTTCATAAGTATAAGGACAGCCGTGAGCAGTTTGAAATGAGAACTCACAAAAGACTTATTGATGTAATCAGACCTACAAAGGAAACTACATCGTATCTTGAAAATCTTGAACTTCCTGCCGGAGTAAGCATCGTAATGGAAATCAAGTAATTTCCAAAAGAGATTGCAGGCAATCTCGCAGCGAAGCTGCTCGCAGGTCATGTTGGGTAAGCCCCAACCAATAACCATTTTTAGGAGGAAAGAAAAATGCAGAAAGGTATCATCGGAAGAAAAATCGGCATGACGCAGATTTTCGATGAAGCGGGAAGGGTTATTCCCGTAACTGTTGTTGAAGCAGGTCCTTGCGTTGTCGTTCAGAAGAAAACAGTCGAGAACGACGGCTATGACGCAGTACAGCTGGGCTTTGGCGACATCAGAGCCAAGAGGGTAAACAAGCCCTTGCAGGGTCATTTTAAGAAAGCGGACGTTGCGTTTAAGAGAACGCTTAAGGAGTTTCGCTTTGACGACTGCAGCGCTCTGGACGTAAAAGGAATTGTAAAGGCTGACATCTTTGCTGTAGGCGACATCGTTGATGTAAGCGGTACAAGCAAGGGTAAAGGCTACGCAGGAACAATCAAGCGTTATAACGGACGCAGACTTAAGGAATCCCACGGTTCAGGTCCTGTACACAGACACGCCGGCTCAATGGGAGCCTGCTCGTCGCCCTCAAGAATTTACAAGGGCAAGAAGATGCCGGGACACATGGGAGCTGAAAAGGTAACGATTCAGAACCTTGAGGTTGTAAAGGTAGACGCTGAGAATAATCTTATCGCAATAAAGGGAGCTGTTCCAGGTCCTAAGAACGGAACGGTTACAATTGTAGATTGCGTTAAGAAGGCTTAAAGGAGGGAGAAATTAGTATGTCACAGATTTCAGTATTTGATATGAAAGGCAGTAAAGTATCCGACCTTGAGCTTGACGATAAAGTATTCGGAATAGAGCCTAACAAAACTGTAATGCACGCTATGGTGGTTAATTACCTTGCAAATCAAAGACAGGGCACACAGTCAACGCTTACCCGTTCAGAGGTCAGCGGAGGCGGAAGAAAGCCGTGGCGTCAGAAGGGTACGGGTCACGCCCGTCAGGGTTCGACGAGAAGCCCGCAGTGGACACACGGCGGAGTAGCGCTCGGACCTAAGCCCAGAAGCTACCGCTATTCCATCAACAAGAAAGAGAAAAGACTGGCGATGAAGTCGGCATTGTCCTCTAAGGTGCTTGACAGCGATATGATTGTTGTTGACGAGATCAAGGTGGAGGATTACAAGACCAAGACTGTAGTTGAGATGCTTAAGGCACTTGGCGCAGAGAAGAAAGCGCTTATCGTTACAGACGGCGCAGACAAGGTTCTTGTAAAGAGTGCGGCTAACATTCCTGGAGTTAAGACTGCTACGGTAGGCACGCTTTCGGTTTATGACATTCTTAATTATGACAAGTTTGTCGTAGCAAAGGATGCTGTAGCTAAGATTGAGGAGGTATACGCATAATGGAGAAAATTGCTTCTGATATTATTATAAAGCCTATTATCACCGAGGATTCGATGGAACGCCTTGAGGATAAAAAGTACACCTTTAAAGTTGCGAAGAACGCTACAAAGGTGGAAATTGCAAAGGCTGTTGAGGAGCTTTTTGACGTAAAGGTTGCCAAGGTAAACACAATAAACGTCAAGGGCAAGAAGAAGAGAATGGGAAGATATGTCGGATACCGTCCTGATTGGAAAAAAGCTATCGTAACGCTTGAGGGCGACAAGACAATTTCATTCTTTGATGGAATGATCTAAGATCCCGATTAAAGAGAAACACTATTTTAAGGAGTGAAATTAAATGGCAATAAAGAGCTATAAGCCTACTACTCCCGGAAGACGTGGGATGACTGTCGTCGATTATTCGGGACTTAGCAAGGTCGCTCCCTGCAAGAGCCTGTTAGAGCCGCAAAAGAAGCACAGCGGAAGAAACAGCTATGGCAGAATTACAGTTCGTCACAAGGGCGGCGGAGCAAAGAGAAAATATCGTGTAATTGATTTTAAGAGAAACAAGCTTGATATGGACGCAACAGTTCTTACCTTGGAATATGATCCGAACAGAACGGCGTTTATTGCGCTTGTTGAGTATACTGACGGCGAGAAGAGATATATCATAGCTCCAGAAGGACTTAAGGTCGGAGATGTGGTAAGATCAGGAGCGTCGGCTGATATCAAGCCTGGAAACGCACTTGCGCTTTCAGATATTCCCGTAGGTACGTTTATCTACAATATTGAGCTTAACCCTGGTAAGGGTGCGCAGCTTGTACGTGCTGCTGGAAATACCGCTCAGCTGATGGGTAAGGAGGACAAGTACGTTCTTGTAAGACTTCCTTCAGGTGAGATGAGGAGAATTCCAAGCAAATGTATGGCTTCTATCGGTCAGGTGAGCAACATCGACCATGGAAATGTTAACATCGGCAAGGCTGGAAGAAAGCGTCACATGGGCGTAAGACCTACTGTAAGAGGTTCGGTAATGAACCCGAACGACCACCCGCACGGCGGCGGTGAGGGAAAAGCACCTGTCGGACGTCCAGGACCTGTTACACCGTGGGGCAAGCCTGCGCTGGGCTACAAGACACGTTCCAAGCATCATCGTTCCGATAAGTATATCGTGAAACGCAGAAACGGAAAGTAATGCTGAAAGGAGGCAGATGATACATGGGAAGAAGTGTAAAGAAGGGACCTTATGTCGAGGAATCCCTTATGAAGAAGGTAACAGCATTAAACGAAGCAGGTGAAAAGAGAGTTGTCAAGACATGGAGTCGTGCCTCGACAATTTTCCCTGAGTTCGTTGGTCATACATTCGCAGTTCATGACGGAAGAAAGCATGTGCCGGTTTATGTCACAGAGGATATGGTAGGACACAAGCTCGGCGAGTTTGCTCCGACAAGAACATTCAGAGGTCATGCCGGTTCAAAGACATCGAACAACGGCAAAAAGTAGGAGGAACTTAAATGGAAGCAAAGGCAATAGTTAAAAGTGCGAGAATCGCTCCCAGAAAGGTTCAGATTGTGCTGGATCTTATCAGAGGAAAGGATTACGAGCTTGCGCTTGCAATAGTTGAAAATACGCCAAAGGCTGCCTGTGAATATCTTGATAAGCTTCTGAAGTCCGCCGCTGCAAACGCTGAAAACAACCACAACATGGATAAGAATAATCTTTATGTTGCTGAGTGCTACGTTTGCCCGGGACCTGTAATGAAGAGAATCAGACCAAGAGCGCAGGGCAGAGCCTACAGAATTTTAAAGAGAACATCGCACATCACCGTTGTTCTTAAGGAAAAGGAATAAGCGAGGAGGTAAACTTATGGGCCAGAAGGTCAATCCACACGGACTGCGTGTCGGTGTTATAAAAGATTGGGATTCCCGTTGGTTTGCAGGCAAAAAGGACTTCGGTGATACTCTCGTAGAGGATTATGAAATCCGCGAGTTTATTAAGAAGAAAATCAACACAAGATCTAAGAATCCCACAAGCAAGACTATATATGCAGGAGTTCCCAAGATTGAAATTGAAAGATTCGGCGACGCTGACGGAGAACAAAAGATTAAGATTTACGTTCACTGCGCAAAGCCTGGTCTTGTAATCGGCAAGGGCGGCGCAGAAATCGAGAAGCTTCGTGTCGACATTGAAAAGCTGACGGGGAAAAAGGTTCTTATCTATATAGTTGAGGTTAAGCAGCCTGATGTAAATGCGCAGCTTGCAGCTGAAAAAATTGCGCATGATCTGGAGGACAGAGTTTCCTTCCGCCGTGCGACAAAACAGGCTATCGGACGTGCAATGAAGCTTGGCGTCAAGGGAATCAAGACAAGAGTAAGCGGACGCTTGGGCGGTGCTGAAATTGCAAGAGCGGAAACCTATCACGAGGGAACAATCCCGTTGCAGACTATTCGTGCAGATATAGATTACGGTTTTGCAGAAGCTCATACCACATACGGCAAGATCGGCGTAAAGGTATGGATTTATAAGGGCGAGGTTTTCAAGGAGGAAGCTAACAATTCCGACAGAAGAAACGACAGAAAGCCTAGAAGAAGAAATGACGACAGACGTCAGGGCGGAAGAAGAAGCGACCGCCGTGGCGGCGCAAATAGAATAGAAGGAGGTAACAAATAATGCTGCTTCCTAAGAGAGTAAAGTACAGAAGAGTACACAGAGGAAGAATGAAGGGAAAGGCTAACAGAGGAAATACCGTCACATACGGCGAGTACGGACTTCAGGCGCTTGAGCCTTCGTGGATAACCTCTAATCAGATTGAGGCTGCTCGTGTTGCTATGACGAGATATATCAAGAGAGGCGGACAGGTCTGGATCAAGATCTTCCCCGACAAGCCAGTAACAAAGAAGCCGCTTGAAACCCGTATGGGTAAAGGTAAAGGCGCACCTGAGTATTGGGTAGCCGTAGTAAAGCCCGGCCGTATAATGTTTGAGCTTGCTGGAGTAAGTGAAGAAACAGCGCGTGAGGCTATGCGTCTTGCTGCGCACAAGCTTCCGATCAAGTGCAAGTTCGTCAAGAAAGAAACGGATGGTGAACAGTAATGAAAGCAAGCGAATTAAGAGAACTATCGGATGTAGAGCTTGAACAGAAGCTCTCAGAGCTGAAGCAGGAGCTTTTTAACCTTCGTTTTCAGCACGCTGTCAACCAGCTTGAAAACCCTATGAGAATCAAGGCTGTAAAGAGAGATATTGCACGTGTAAAAACTGTTCTCAGCAGCAGTGAAAACGCTTGAAGGGAGGACTTGCAGTGAGCGAAAGAAATTTAAGAAAAACAAGAGTCGGCAAGGTTGTATCCGATAAGATGGATAAGACAATAGTAGTAGCTATTTCGGACAACGTAGCGCATCCTCTCTATAAGAAGATCATAAAGAGAACTGTAAAGCTTAAGGCGCATGACGAAAACAATGTGTGCAGGATAGGCGATAAGGTTGAGATTATGGAAACAAGACCGCTTTCAAAGGACAAGAGATGGCGTCTTGTAAAGGTGATCGAGCAGGCAAAGTAAGCCTTAAGGTCACAAATGTTCACAGCCGCAAAATTTTATGTAGCTTCGTTTAGCTTGGAGCGGAATTTATGCGGCAAATAATGATTTGATTTTTGAAAGGAGGAACGCACTGTGATTCAAATGCAGACTCACCTTAAGGTAGCAGATAACTCCGGAGCAAAGGAGCTTATGTGTATTAAGGTGCTAGGCGGTTCACGCAGAAGATATGCAAACATCGGCGACGTTATAGTTGCTTCTGTAAAAAAAGCAACTCCGGGCGGACTTGTTAAAAAAGGCGATGTTGTAAGAGCAGTAATCGTTCGTTCAGCCAGCGGTTTGAGAAGAGCAGACGGAACATATATCCGTTTTGACGAAAACGCTGCTGTAATAATAAAGGAAGACAAAAACCCAAGGGGAACGAGAATTTTCGGGCCCGTAGCCAAGGAGCTTCGCGAAAAGGATTATATGAAGATACTTTCGCTTGCTCCCGAAGTACTTTGATTAGGAGGAGTCGTTAAATGAGTAAGGTTCATGTAAAAACTGGCGACACCGTAGTGGTTCTTTCCGGAAGGAACAAAGGACAGCAGGGTACTGTAATGGCTGTTTCCCCGAAGGAAGGCAAGGTAATCGTTGAGGGATTAAACAAGGTTAAGAAGCACGTAAAGCCCCGTTCGGCGGCTGAGCAGGGCGGCATAGTTGAAGCGGAGGGCGCAATGTACTCTTCAAAGGTTCAGCTCGTATGCCCTAAGTGCGGCAAGACTACAAGAGTCGCTCACAGGATTCTTGAGGACGGCTCCAAGGTCAGAGTTTGCAAAAACGAAGGCTGCGGAGAGGAATTTTAATTAAGGAGGAGATATTACGATGGCAAGATTAAAAGATTATTATGTTTCAGACGTAGCTCCTGCCCTGATGAAAAAGTTCGGTTATCAGAACGTAATGCAGATTCCTAAGCTTGACAAGGTTGTTGTCAACGTAGGCTGCGGAGCGGATAAGGACAATAAAAAGGTTATCGACGCTATCATGACAGATTTAGCGGCAATCACAGGTCAAAGACCTGTAGTGTGCAGAGCTAAGAAGTCAGTTGCTAATTTCAAGCTCAGAGATGGTCAGATAATCGGCGTCAAGGTTACGCTAAGAGCGGACAGGATGTACGAATTTGTAGACAGACTGTTTAACGTAGCGTTCCCTAGAGTACGTGATTTCAGAGGAATAAGCTCAAACAGCTTTGACGGAAGAGGAAACTATTCCACAGGCATCAAGGAACAGCTGATTTTCCCTGAAATTGAGTATGACAAGATAGATAAGGTACGCGGCATGGATATAAACTTTATCACTACCGCAAAGACGGACGAAGAGGCTAAGGAGCTGCTTGAGCTTCTCGGCGCACCGTTCGCTAAGTAAGAAAGAGAGGGTATTATAATGGCAAAGAAAGCTATGATAAACAAGCAACAGGCTAAGCCTAAGTACTCTACCCGTGCTTACACTAGATGCAAGATTTGCGGAAGACCGCACGCTTATTTAAGAAAATACGGCATCTGCCGCATATGCTTCAGAGAGCTTGCGCATCAGGGAAAGATTCCTGGAGTTAAGAAGTCAAGCTGGTAATAAAAGGGAGGTTAATTTAGAATGCAGATTACTGATACAATTGCAGATTTGCTTACGAGAATCCGTAATGCAAGCACTGCAAAGCACGCAACAGTTGACATTCCCGCTTCTAACATGAAGAAGTCAATTACACAGATTCTTCTTGACGAGGGATACATCAAGGACTACAAGGTCATTGATGACGGTAAGCAGGGAATTATAAGAGTAACTCTAAAATACGATGAGAACAGAAACCCCGTTATTTCAGGCTTGAGAAGAGTTTCAAAGCCGGGTCTGCGTATTTATGCAGGATGTGATGAGCTTCCCAAGGTTATGAAGGGCCTTGGAATAGCTATCATCTCTACTTCAAAGGGAGTAGTTACCGACAAGAAAGCCAGAGAGCTTAACGTGGGCGGCGAGGTTCTCGCATTTATCTGGTAAGGAGGACAAAGGCGTATGTCAAGAATTGGTATTAAGCCCATTGCAGTTCCTGCTGGAGTAGACGTTACAATCGGAAGCGACAACGTTGTAACGGTAAAGGGACCTAAGGGTACACTTACAAAGTCCTATAACAAGGACATGATTATTAAGCTTGCTGACGGCGTTATCACAGTAGAGCGTCCCAGCGAGGATAAAAAGCACAAGTCCCTCCACGGACTTACAAGGACGCTTATAAGCAACATGGTTACAGGTGTCACAGAGGGATACTCAAAGTCACTTGAGATTGTTGGAGTAGGATACAGAGCTACGAAGCAGGGCAAGAATGTAAATTTGACGCTTGGTTATTCGCATCCAGTAGTAATATCTGAAACGGACACAATCAAGCTTGACGTTCCTCAGCCGAATACCGTTGTGGTTTCAGGCATAGACAAGCAGGCGGTAGGTCAGTTCGCCAGCGAAATCAGAGGCAAGCGTCCGCCTGAGCCTTATAAGGGCAAGGGAATCCGCTACAGCGGCGAATATGTCATCCACAAGGAAGGCAAGGCCGGCAAGGGCAGCAAGAAGTAATTAAGAAGGAGAGAATAACAAATGATTAAAAAGATCGACAGATCAAAGGCAAGAGCCAAAAGACATTTCAGAGTTCGCAAGAAGATCAGCGGTACTCCAGAGTGTCCCCGCTTGAATGTATTCCGCTCCTCAAAGCATATATATGCTCAGATTATCGACGACAAGGCAGGCGTTACACTTTGCAGCGCATCATCATTGTCCAAGGACTTTGAAGGCAACGGCGGCAACAAGGAAGGTGCTCGCAAGGTCGGAAATCTGATTGCTGCGGCTGCGGCACAAAAGGGAATCACAAACGTTGTATTTGACAGAGGCGGATATGTGTTCCACGGACGTGTACAGGAGTTGGCAGAGGGCGCTCGCGAGGGCGGACTTAAGTTCTAGTAAGGAGGTTATACTTTTGGCTTTAATAGATGCTTCAACATTGGAGCTTTCCGAAAAGGTAGTTTCAATAAACAGAGTATCCAAGACGGTTAAGGGCGGAAGAATCATGAAGTTTTCAGCACTTGTAGTAGTAGGCGATGGAAACGGAATTATCGGCTTTGGTCTTGGAAAGTCGGGAGAAGTACCCGACGCTATCCGTAAGGGAATTGAGGACGCTAAGAAGAATCTTATAAAGATTTCGCTCAGAGGCTCGACGATTCCTCACGAGATTACAGGAAAATTCGGCGCAGGAGAGGTTTTGCTGATGCCTGCCGCACCTGGTACAGGAGTTATTGCTGGCGGACCAGTCAGAGCGGTGGTAGAGGCAGCGGGAATTAAGGACATAAGAACAAAGTCCTTGCGCTCAAACAATCCCTCTAACGTAGTCAGAGCGACATTTAACGGACTTGCAAATCTTAAGAGCGCAGAAGAAGTTGCTGCAAAGAGAGGCAAGACTGTAAAGGAAATTTTAGGTTAAGGAGGACAAGGCGATGGCAAATGTAAAGATAACACTCGTAAGGAGTTTAAATTCCTGCAAAAAGAATCAGATTGCAACCGCACAATCCCTTGGACTTCGTAAAATCGGGTCTGAAACAATACAGCCCGATAATGCACAGACGCAGGGAAAAATTAAGGTGATAAGCCACCTTGTAAAAGTAACAGAAGCGTAAGTTGGGAGGTGCAACAAATATGAAACTGCACGAATTATCGCCTGCTCCAGGTTCTGTTAAGTCGCGTAAGATTGTCGGAAGAGGACATGGCACAGGACAGGGAAAAACAGCTGGAAAGGGTCATAAGGGACAGAACGCACGTTCAGGCGGCGGAGTCAGACCTGGCTTTGAGGGCGGACAAACGGCGCTTGCAAGAAGAACTCCTAAGCGTGGTTTTAATAACATTTTCGCAACCGAATATGCTGTAGTCAACGTATCGGATTTAGAAAAATTTGTCGAAGACACGGTGGTAGATACCGAACTGCTCAAGGCGTCGGGACTTATCAAAAAGGAGCTTGACGGAGTAAAGATTTTAGGCGGTGGAGAGCTTACAAAGAGCCTCACCGTAAAAGCGGCTAAGTTTTCCGAAGCTGCCAAGGAAAAGATTGAAAAGGCAGGCGGGAAAGCCGAGGTGATGTAATAGTGATACAGACGTTAAAAAACGCTTGGGCAATACCTGAGCTTAGAAAAAAACTGCTGTACACATTACTGATCGTCATTGTATACAGAATCGGCGGAGCGATCCCCGTTCCATATCTGGATTCGGCGGTGCTGCAAAGCTGGTTTGAGGAGCAAAGCTCAAGCGGAAATATCTTCAGCTATTTAAATGTGCTTTCGGGAGATAATTTTTCAAAGGGTACGCTAATGGCATTGTCGGTTTCACCGTACATCAATGCCCAGATTATTATTCAGCTGCTGACCTACGCTCTTCCACCGCTGGAAAAGCTGGCTAAAGAGGGCATGGAGGGCAGAAAGAAGCTTGACAAAATCACGAGATATACAGCGCTTGCTATTTCAGTGTTCCAGGCGTGGGCATACTACCTAACGCTGAAGAATCAGACGAGCGCACTTATGTATACTTCAAGTGACGGAACATTTGCTAAGGTATTTTCTGAAATTGTAATTATCATGTGTTTCACAGCAGGTTCGTTCTTAACTATATGGCTGGGAAATCAGATTAGTGAAAAGGGAATAGGAAATGGTATTTCAATTCTGCTGTTCGCAGGAATTATCGCAAGACTTCCCTCAGACGTTATAAGAGATTTTGGATACATGAGTCTTGACGATACAAAGTATAAGATTTTAGTTCCGCTTCTCTATATCATCTACATTTTTATGATCGTGCTTATAGTATTTATGAACAATGCTGAAAGAAGAATTCCTATAGCATACGCTAAGAGAGTAGTCGGAAGAAAGCAGTATGGCGGACAGAATACCTACCTTCCTATAAAGGTTTCAATGGCGGGAGTTCTGCCGATAATCTTTGCAATGGCATTTATGTCGCTGCCGTCAACACTAGAGCTGTTTATCACTCCTAAGGAGGGCGGTATCTATGAGAAGATACTCAATGTTTTCAGCTACACTCACCCCGTATATGGAATTTTGTATTTCATTCTTATAATCGCATTTAACTATTTCTATGTTTCAATGCAGTACAATCCTGTAGAGATAGCCAACAATTTAAGACAGGCGAACGGTTCAATCCCCGGCATACGTCCAGGTAAGCCTACAGTTGATTACCTCAGAAGAGTTATGTCAAAAATAACACTATTGGGAGCTTTCTTCTTAGGACTTATCGCACTGTTCCCGATTATCTATGGAGCTACAACAGGCTTGCAGGTTGCTATGGGAGGAACATCTATACTCATCGTAGTAAGCGTTGCTTTGGAAACGGCGAGAACACTCGAATCACAGATGATGATGCGTCATCACAAGGGATTTTTGGAATAATTATGCGAGGAGGAAAAAGCTATGAATTTGATTTTATTAGGAGCACCAGGTGCTGGAAAGGGTACGCAGGCGGAGGTTATCTGCAAGGAATTTAATATTCCTACCATTTCAACTGGAAATATGCTCAGAGCCGCCGTCAAGGAGGGCACTGAGTACGGACTTAAGGCAAAGGCTGCAATGGACGCAGGCGCACTTGTGTCGGACGAAATTGTAATTGGTATTTTAAAGGATCGCATTGCACAGGACGATGCTCAGAACGGCTTTATTCTGGACGGATTTCCAAGAACCGTACCGCAGGCTGAAGCTTTGGACGAAATGGGAGTTAAGATTGACAAGGTAGTCGAGATTTTCGTTCCCGATGAGAAGATTCAAAAGCGAATGAGCGGCAGAAGGGTTTGTCTTGACTGCGGAGCGACATTCCATACGGAGTACAATCCCCCGAAGCAGGAGGGCATCTGCGACTCTTGCGGCAAGGAACTTGTTGTTCGCAAGGACGATGAGCCTGAAACTGTAAAGAGCAGACTTAAAACCTATCATGAGCAGACCGCACCGCTTAAGGACTACTATGCGGCACAGGGCAAGCTTGTGAGCGTAGAGGGTCAGGAAGAGGTTGCTGACACATCAAGACTTGTGCTTGACGCGCTTAAGTAAGGTCAAGGCAGGAAAGAAGCGTAAAAATGATTTCTATTAAATCTCCAAGTGAAATTGAAAAGATGCGCAAGGCGGGCTTAATTACTGCCAGAGCGATTCTTACGGCAGGAAAAGCTATCAGACCAGGTATGACTACCAAGGAGCTGGATACTGTCGTCAGAAAGTATATAACGTCGCACGGCGCAAAGCCAAGCTTTTTGGGATACGGCGGATTCAAAGGCTCAGCCTGCATATCCATTAACGATGTGGTAATTCACGGTATTCCTGGATCGCAGGTTATAAAGAACGGCGATATAGTGTCGGTGGACGTTGGAGCGTATATCGGCGGTTATCATGGAGATTCGTGCCGAACCTTTGCAGTCGGAGAGGTTTCCGATGAGGCGAAAGCACTTATGAAATCAACCGAGGAGAGCCTGCATCTTGCGATAAGCATGGTTAAGCCTGGTGTAAGGCTTGGAGATCTCGGAGCGGCAATACAAAAATACAATGAGGACAACGGCTACAGCGTAGTCAGAGAATTTGTCGGACACGGAGTGGGGCATGAGCTTCACGAGGACCCAGAGGTTCCGAACTTTGGCAAGGCAGGACACGGAGTAAGACTTCGCGAGGGCATGGTTATAGCGATAGAACCTATGATTAACCAGGGAACTGCCGCCGTAAAGGTTGAAAAGGACGGATGGACGACAAGGACTGTGGACGGCAAGCTGTCCGCTCATTTTGAACACACAATAGCTGTTACAAAGATGGGCTGTATAATACTTACAGACCCTAATGAGTAACAAGGCAGTCCCTCAAGGGAAACGTTGCTTACCTAAAAGGGCGGTTTGATATGGCAATACCGCACAATAAAGCTTTGCGCGGCATTGCTTTAATGCAAACACATTTCACCTGCCAAAGCTAAAGCTTGAAAAGCTGATGAAGTTTAAAACCCAAAGCGAAGAATCGGCAGACCGAAGTCTATGACAGACCGCAGGTCGATATTCCAGAAAGGAATGTGGATTTTAATATGTCAAAGGAAGATGTAATAGAGCTTGAAGGAATTGTGACAGAGGCTTTGCCAAACGCTTCATTCAGAGTGGAGCTTGCAAACGGACACAAGATTCTAGCGCAAATTTCAGGAAAGCTCAGAATGAATTACATTCGTATAGTACCTGGAGATAAGGTAACGGTGGAGATGTCGCCGTATGACCTTACAAAGGGAAGAATAACGTGGAGAGCTAAGTAAAGGCTTTCCGTCATAAGCAAACAGAAAGCTTAGAAGCTTTCGAGAAGGATTTGAAGGAGGTATTTCAAATGAAAGTAAGACCTTCAGTTAAGCCCATGTGTGAGAAGTGCAAGGTAATTAAAAGAAAAGGCAAGGTAATGGTTATCTGCCAGAATCCTAAGCACAAGCAGCGTCAGGGATAACAAAGAAAATTTGGAGGTGCAGCTATAATGGCTCGTATTGCAGGTATTGACTTGCCTAAGGAAAAGAGAGTTGAAATCGGACTCACTTACATTTATGGTATCGGTCAGAAAACATCCGCAAAGATTCTTGCAGCAACAGGCGTCAACCCCGACACCAGAGTTAAGGATTTGTCTGAGGACGACGTATCCAAACTGCGTGAATATATCGATCAGAATTTAACTGTTGAGGGCGACCTCAGAAGAGAAACAGCACTCAACATCAAAAGACTTGTTGAAATCAACTGCTACAGAGGCATTCGTCACAGAAAGGGACTTCCTGTAAGAGGACAGAGAACCAAGACAAACGCAAGAACCCGCAAGGGACCTGTAAAGACGATTGCAAACAAGAAGAAGTAAGGAGGGACTAAGAGAACATGGCTCAGACTAAAAAGACTATTCGCCGTCGTCGCGAAAGAAAAAATATCGAACAGGGACAGGTTCATATCCAGTCCACCTTTAATAACACGATTGTAACAATTACAGATATGCAGGGAAATGCTATTTCATGGGCGTCAGCAGGCGGCTTAGGCTTTCGCGGCTCAAAGAAAAGCACACCCTTTGCTGCTCAGAGTGCGGCTGAAACAGCTGCAAAGGCAGCTAAGGAGCATGGTCTTAAGACGGTTGAGGTTTATGTAAAGGGACCTGGAGCAGGAAGAGAAGCTGCAATCCGCGCGCTTCAGTCGGAGGAGCTTGAGGTAAGACTTATCAAGGACGTTACTCCTATTCCTCATAACGGATGCCGCCCGCCTAAGAGAAGACGTGTATAAGCATTTGAGTTAGTTTTTATTCTCAAAGTCGAACAGACGGAGATAAACCGCAGAGGTTCGATATAACATTGAAAAAACGGAGGTATTTTATATTATGGCAGTAAACAGAAAGCCTATACTGAAAACCTGCAGAGAGCTGGGAATCAGCCCCGCAGTTATGGGAGTTTCAAGGGAAACCAAGAGAAATCCCAATGCAGGAAAGAGAAAGAAAGTATCCGAATACGGAATGCAGCTTAATGAAAAGCAGAAGCTGAGATTTATCTACGGCGTGCTTGAGGGACAGTTCAGACGTATCTATGAGGACGCTAAGAAAATGGACGGACAGACGGGTGAAAATCTTATCACTCTTTTGGAGCTTAGACTTGATAACGTAGCGTTCAGAATGGGTATGGCACTTACAAGACGTGAGGCTCGTCAGCTTGTTACGCACGGACATTTTCTTGTAAATGGTAAGAGAGTGGATATTCCCTCCTACAGAGTAAAGGTCGGAGATGTGATCGCACTTTCTGAAAAGAGCAAAAAGAGCGAAAAATTCAAGCAGATTATTGAGAACGTGTCAGACAGACTTATTCCGACATGGCTTGATGCCGATAAGGCAAACCAGACGGCAAAGGTTCTGCGCGTCCCTGTAAAGGATGACCTTGATTACGAGGTTGAGGAGCACCTCATCGTCGAGCTGTATTCAAAATAATATTTTTTACAGCGTATCATTTTGCAAACATCCAAATGTAAACGTAAAAACCACAAAAAGTTTTATAAAACAGGAGGGTTTTAAATGCTTGAAAAAATCGAAAAGCCTGAAATTGAAACAGAAGAGCTTAAGAATAATGACGGCAGTTATGGACGTTTCGTTCTTGAGCCGCTTGAGCGTGGCTATGGAATAACACTTGGTAACAGCTTAAGAAGGGTACTGCTCTCCTCGTTACCGGGTGTTGCCGTTACCTCTGTAAAGATTGACGGAGTACAACACGAGCTCACGACAATTCCGGGAGTAAGGGAAGATGTAACGGAAATCATCCTGAATCTCAAGGGACTTACAGCAAGGCTGTACGGTGAAGGTCCTAAGACCATATATATAGAAGCAGAAGGCGAATGTGAGGTTAAGGCAGGCGACATAAAGGCGGATTCAGAGGTAGACATTCTGATCCCCGATATGCACATTGCAACTCTTGCGGCAGGCGCCAAGCTTTATATGGAAATTGTAATCGACCGCGGCAGAGGCTATGTTTCCGCTGAAAAGAACAAGTCCCTGACCCCAAATGCGCCATTAGGTGTAATTGCAGTAGACAGCATTTACACTCCGGTGCTTAAGGTAAACTATACGGTAAACAATACCCGTGTCAGACAGATAACGGACTATGACAAGCTTATACTTGAGGTCTGGACGGACGGCACAATTTCCGCAAAGGAAGCCGTGTCAATGGCTGCCAAGCTGCTTACAGAGCATCTTAATCTCTTCATTGACCTTTCAGATGAAACAAGCGTTGTAGAGATTATGGTTGAAAAGGATGACAAGGACAAGGAAAAGAATCTCGAAAAGACAATCGAGGAGCTGGATTTGTCGGTACGTTCGTTCAACTGCTTAAAGCGTGCGGGAATCAATACCGTAAATGATTTGATTGAGAAATCCGCTGAGGAAATGATGAAGGTTAGAAACCTAGGTAAGAAATCGTTTGACGAGGTTAAGGAGAAGCTTCATTCGTTAGGCTACGACCTCAGTTCGGAAGAAGATAATTAAGAGTAAGGAGTGAAAATCTATGCCAGGCGCAAGAAAGCTCGGAAGAACAAGCGACCACAGAAAAGCAATGCTCAGAGCTATGGTTACTTATCTTTTAGAGAACGGTAAGATTGAAACAACTGTAACAAGAGCCAAGGAAGTCAGCGCAATGACTGAAAAAATGATAACTCTCGGCAAGTCGGGAGATCTTCATGCAAAGCGTCAGGTTCTTTCGTATGTAACAAAGGAATCTGTAGTCAAGAAGCTTTTTGACGAAATTGCACCGTCATATGAGGGACGTAACGGAGGATACACACAGATTATCAAAATCGGTCCTAGACGTGGAGATGCGGCTGAAATGGCTATAATCAAGTTGGTTTAATACAAAAATTTACGACCCTCGTGAAAAAGCGGGGGTCTTTTTGTTTTGAAAGCTGTTTTTAAATTGACATAAAAATCAGAGCAAAAGCAAAGGCTCCCGAAAGTATTTTTCAAGAGCCCTTTGTCCGTCTTAAGTAGAATATGTGTGCGCATAAGCTGCTTAAGCGAGCTTTTTTTATTTTGAAGGTATTATCTTAAACCATAAGATCGCATACTAAATTTGCAAATTCAACGGGATTTTCAATGCTGAGTCCCTCAATGAGCCTTGCCTGCGAATAGAGCAGCTTGGTGTAGTCGGCGAGCTTGTCCTTGTCGTCGGCGTAAAGTGCTTTGAGCTTTTCAAATATCGGGTGTGAAGCGTTTAGCTCAAGGCATTTTTCAGCCTTAACCTCCTTGCCCTCGTTTTGCGGCATTGAATTAAGCACCTTTTCCATCTCAATTGTAACCTGACCCTCTGATGAAAGGCATACAGGGTGGCTCTTGAGCTTTGTCGAAAGCTTAACCGCACTAACCTTGTCGCCGAGAGTTTCTTTCATAAAGTCAAACATTTCCTTGCTTTCCTCTGAGGTTTTCTTGTTTTCTTCCTTTTCCTCATCGGTTTCAAAGTCTGCGTCTCCATCGGTGATTGACTTAAAAGGCTTGTCCTTGTAATTCATCATAACCTTAATCGCAAACTCGTCAACGTCCTGAGTGAAGTAGAGAATTTCATAGCCCTTTTCCTTGACCTTTTCAAATACCGGCAGCATTTCAATTTTCGTCTGTGATTCGCCGCAGGCATAGTAGATGCTTTCCTGCCCCTCTTTCATTCTGTCAACGTATTCTGCAAGCGTAGTTCTCTTTTCATCGTTAAATGACGAGGGGAACATCAGCAGATCCTCAAGCGTGTCCTTTGCGCTGCCGTAGCTCTGGTAAATTCCAAACTTAAATTGCAGTCCGAAAGCGTCATAGAACTTTTCATACTGCTCGCGGTCGTCCTTGAGCATTTTGGCAAGAGTGTTTTTAATCGAACGCTCAATGTTTTTCGCTATAATTTTAAGCTGTCTGTCGTGCTGAAGCATTTCACGGGAAATGTTGAGCGAGAGATCCTCTGAATCGACAAGACCCTTTACAAAGCTGAAATAGTCAGGAACTAAATCCGCACACTTTTCCATAATCATCACGCCGCTTGAATAAAGCTGCAAGCCCTTTTCGTAGTCCTTTGAATAGTAGTCAAACGGAGCGTGAGAGGGGATGTAGAGAAGCGCATCGTATGTCGCAGTCCCCTCGTTTTTGGAGTGAATGTGGGTAATCGGCGGCATATAGTCCATAAACTTTTCGGTGTAGAAGTTGTTGTACTCCTCGTCGGTAAGCTCGTTCTTGTTCTTTTTCCAGAGCGGGGTCATAGAGTTTATAGTTTCGTTGACAATATGCTTTTCGGGCTCTGCGTTTTCGTCCTCTGGATAATGGGTGTGTTCAACGTCCATCTTTATAGGGAAGCGAATGTAGTCGGAATATTTCTTGACAAGCGTCTGAAGCTGGTACTGGTCAAGATAGCGGCTGTATTTCTCATCGTCCATATCGTCCTTTAGCGTTAATATAACGTCAGTACCAACGCTCTCCTTTTCGCACTCCTCAATCGTGTAGCCGTCAACGCCGTTAGAAGACCATTTGTATGCCTTGTCGCTGCCAAAAGGCTTTGTGATAACTGTAACCTCCTTTGACACCATAAAGGTTGAGTAGAAGCCTACTCCGAACTGCCCGATAATGTCAATGTCGTCCGCCTCGTTGTCGTTTTTAAACGCAAGCGAACCGCTGTTAGCGATAGTCCCCAGACAGCTGTCGAGATCCTCCTCGTTCATACCGATTCCGTTGTCTGAAATGGTAAGCGTGCCTGCCTCCTTGTCGGGAACAATCTGAATTTCAAAATCGTCCTTGCCCATTCCTACAGAGGTGTCGGTAAGCGATTTGAAATATAGCTTGTCTATAGCGTCGCTTGCGTTTGAAATTACCTCTCTTAAAAATATCTCCTTGTGCGTGTAAATCGAATTGATCATCATGTCCAAAAGACGCTTGGATTCCGCCTTGAACTCTCTTGTTTCCATAACTAATTACCTCCAAAATGAAATTTACTCTTGTTAGAATCATCATTTTTAGCACTCTTAACACTAGAGTGCTAAATCTATATATTATTATACACTTGCCTTTTAAAAATTGCAAGTGATGTAACACAATCAGTCGTTTTTGTTTACAATTTATTATTATTTATCTTGCCAAATTGATTTGTGTTTTGTGAGATATTATGATATAATAAATATATAGTGTTATGTTGCTCTGCTTGCGCTCTAAATAAGTATATAGATATATCGTACCGACTTTGTCGCTGTTTATGCGGGGCAAGCTTTATGAAAGGATAGATTTAAAATGCAGATGAAGGGTCTGTTTAATAATGGACACACAACTTTTTCAATAGAGATTTTTCCGCCTAAAAAGCCAGGAACAATTGAAGATGTATATACCACGCTTGACGGATTGTCGAATATAAATCCCAGCTTTATAAGCTGTACATACGGAGCAGGTGGAAATTCTGGCGATGCGACTACTATTGATATTTGTTCGATAATTAAGGAAAAGTACGGGATTTTGCCGATAGCTCACCTTACCTGTGTCGGCAATACAAAGGAAACGATAGATGAGGCGATAAGAAAGCTTGACGAGGCGTCGATTACTAATGTTTTGGCTTTAAGGGGCGATATAAGCGAGAGAGCAGGCTTAAGCGAGGACTTTAAGCACGCTTCGGATCTGATAGTTTATCTCAAGGAGAAAGCTCCGCAGCTTAATATTTCAGCCGCCTGTTATCCGGAGGTTCACCCCGACAGCGAATCGGTTGTTTCTGATATACTCTATATGAAGCAAAAAGAGGAGTGCGGAGCGGAGCATTTTATGTCGCAGCTTTTCTTTGACAACGAGGATTTCTACAGCTTTTGGGAGAAAACGCAGATTGCAGGGATTAAAAGCCCGATAGAGGCAGGGATTATGCCTGTTACAAGCAAGGCGGGGATTTTGAGAATGGTGTCGATGTGCGGCGCAAGTATACCTAAGAAGCTTTCGAGGATACTTAACAAGTACGAGAACAATCCGCAGGCTTTTTCGGATGCCTGTATAGCTTATGCGATAGATCAGATTTCGGATCTTGTTGCAAACGATGTTGACGGTATACATTTGTATTCGATGAATAAGCCTGAAGCTGCACAGAGAATATATAACGCAGTTAAGAATCTTTTGTAAGTAACATTTTTTTAAGAAAGGAAACCATGGATAATTTTAACGGATATGCAAGCGGAAGCTTTAACTATAATCCGAATGATGATTACGAATTTCAGCGCAGAGAGGCACAGAGGCAGGAAGCCTGCAAGGCTGAAAGAAGGAAGCTGTTTAAAAACGCATCCTTTTTAGGTGTGCTGCTGATACTCTATAATGTATTTAACTACGTCTATCTCTACCTCTTTTACATTCTGACATATGTAAAATATCACGGCGGATTTACGCTTGACATCAGTGAGGTTACAAGCTATCTTGTTGGTGAGCAGGCGGAGCTTGTCAGCTCGTCGGCGTATTCTATGACGGCGAATTTGTTTTTGGTGCTGATGAGCCTTGTGACAATACTTATTATAGCGCAGTGCTTTATGAGAATTGGCATAATGGATATGCTCATGCCGTATAAGCATTGCTTTAAGCAGGGAGCTAAATGGATGCCTGCCTGCCTGTTTATAAACGTGGTACTCAGTATAATAGTCGGAATAGTCGTTGAAATGTTTGAAGAGAGCGGAGTGACGGTACCTGAATCGGATTTCACAATAACCGAGCAGACTACCTATGCGGTGGTTATTCAGCTTATTTACGTCTGCATAGCAGGACCGATTGTCGAGGAGGTTATTTACAGAGGCTTGGTTATCAAGCTTTTAGCGCCATATGGCAAGGGGATAGCGATATTCTTTTCAGCGCTCTCATTCGGACTAATGCACGGCAACGTTTCGCAGGCAATACCTGCATTTTGCGGCGGACTTGTCTATGCGATGGTGGCGGTTAAGTATAACAGCATAGTTCCGACCATTGTCATACATTTTCTAAACAATCTGCTTGCGAGTATAACCGATATAGGCGATGTGTTTAACTTTGACGGAGCGTATACTATTTATAACATCTGTACAATTGCGGTAATGATTGCAGGGCTGTATGTTATTATGGTTAATCTTGATGAGCTTAAAAACGACATAAAGAAAAGCGAGCCTGTCTGCGCTCTGCCGTCTGGAGCAAGAACTAAGGCTTTGTATACAAACATATTTGTGATAATATATCTGCTCATGCTTGTGTGGAGCTTTGTTGAGAGCTTCATTTATTACAACTAGGGGGACTAAGAATGGATTTTCAGCTTCCGATTGGAATCTATATAGAAAATACAGACGGCTTGTGCAATGCGTATGAGCGAAAATCAGGAGAGCTTTCTGCGGTTTTGAGTGCAGAGCTTCTGGAGGATTTTCTTTACAGCTATTTAAAGCTGATAGATGAGCCGATATTCTTTTTCCTGGAGCTGCCGTGTAGTGATACGGAGGAAAAGGAGCTTGGAGAAACGGACGGATACCATTACAAGCTCTACTATCTTGACAACTGCACACGTGAGGTCGCAGGAGCGATTCTTAAGTGCTACGGTTCTATGCTTGTAAACGATGGGCTTTGCCGCTTCGGATTTGGTTCAAACGACAGCGATGACGAGGTCTACATTCAAAGCTACAAGGTTATAGGTGTTTTCAGTGAAAGCGAGAGCGTGCTTGACAAGACTGCGGCAGTGCTTGAGCGTCTGGGTGCAGTTAAAAAGGAGAGTATTGTTACGCCTTGGGATTTGCTTAGCAAGGACAATGTTGGAGAGTGTGTCTGCATTGACGAGGAAGGCTTTGCGGTGTACGATATTCCGAAGCTTCTTGAAGAAGTGGGAATGTACTTTGACAAAATAGTAAGCGATAGCTTGTAACTAAAAATAAGTGAAAGGAGCGTGAGGGAAAATGCTTGATACGATAAGCAGCTTTGGCGATTTGCTTGATTCAATATGGGGCGTGTTTATTTCTATAGGCTTAAACGATATAGTTGACATAGTTATTTTGTCGTTTATTATTTATCATGCGATAAAGCTGATAAGAGAAACCCGTGCGCTTCAGCTTGTTCAGGGTATTTTACTGCTGGTTGTTTTCTACCTCATCGCAATGTTTTTCGAGCTTCAGACTATACGCTATATTCTTAAAATGCTGTTCCAGTGGGGAATAGTAGCGGTTGTTATACTTTTCCAGCCGGAGCTTAGGCGAATTATCGAAAAGCTTGGACGAACGCAGATTACAGACTTGGCTTTTGTACCGAGTACGGACAATGGCAATGCGGAGGAGCTTTGGTCTGAGGCAATCGACGCTATTTGTCAGGCGGCTCAGGAGCTTGCTTCCACCTGCACGGGTGCGCTGATTATCTGTGAGAGAAAGGTGCGCTTAGGCGAGCAGATCGCAACGGGAACTGTACTTGACTGCACGCCTAGTGCGGCGGTCTTTGGTAATATATTTTATCCGAACACACCGCTTCATGACGGTGCGGTTATAATGCGAGACGGCAAGATTTTAGCGGCAGGCTGCTTTTTGCCGAAGCCGCAGAAGGAGGAGCTTATCGCAAAGCAGCTAGGCTCGCGGCACAGAGCTGCAATAGGAATGAGCGAGAACAGCGATGCGATAGTTATAGTTGTCAGCGAGGAAACGGGAACAATTTCAGTTGCGGAGAACGGAGAGCTTACAAGGGGCTTTTCAAAGGACAGCCTTGCGAAGCTTTTGAGAAAGCGGCTGATTCCTGAAGCACAGACGCAGGGAGCTCCGACAGGATTTGCGGGGAGGGTGATTTCTAAATGGAAAAAACAATAGAAAAAAAGAATCGCCATATCTGCCGCAAGGGAGATCCACTGTCTGATTTCGTGCTTAAAATTCTTGCGGTGATTATAGCGGTTATAATATGGTTTTCGCTGTCAATTACTCAGTATCCGACTGTGAACAAGACGATAACTCAGGTGCCTGTTGACTTTTCGATGAGCGGAACTACTGCTGAAAGCAAGGGACTTAGCGCAATTGGCTATCAGGATATAACGGTTGACGTTGAGATTCAGGGAATGAACTATGAAATTGGCACCTATACCGAAAACGACCTTACGGCAACGGTTAATCTTGATTCGGTTACAAAAGAGGGAACCTATGACCTTGAGATTTCTGTTAAATCCTCTCACACCACTGACCAGTGTACGATAATTTCCGTCACTCCTGATACAGTGGAGGTTCAGTTTGACTTTATTGAAACGACAAGTATTCCTGTTACGTCAGTTGCTCCGAATGTCAGTGCGGAGGAGGGCTACACGCTGATGGAAACCTCCGTTTCGCCGAGCGAGATTGAAATTGAGGGCGCAGAAAACGACCTTGAGGAGATAGATAAGGTTGTTGCGGTTTACAACAATACGATGACAATTGCAGAGGACACTACTGTCACGGCTGATTCGCTTGTTTTCTATGACGCAGACGACAACATTCTCGATTCGTCCGCATATACGCTGGAGGATGACGACGTGGATTTGACTTTTGTTGTGTATAAAAAGGTTACGGCAATGTTCGAGGTGGACTTTACCGATACGCCGCCTGGCTTTGATGTTGATTCGCTGCCGTATACATTGTCGCAGGAGAGCTTGCAGATTATAAGCTCGCAGCTTGACGATCCTGCCGAAAAGACGGTTAAGCTTAATTCGATTGCACTGTACGAGGTGACAAGAGGCAAGACCTTTATCACGCAGGTGGATTCACTTCTTAGCGCAAGTGAGGTGAACCAGTCCGGAGTTGAGCAGATTGAGGTAAGCTTTGATTTCAGCGACTACGACCAAAAGACGTTTACGCTTACTGAGGACGACATTACCTTTGTAAATTCTCCGTCAGGCAAGACGGTGACGCTTGACAATGAGCAGATTTCAAATGTTACGATTTTCGGACCGTCGGACGTGATTGACGAGATGGAAGACTCCGACCTGACGGCTGAAATTGACCTAAGCGATGTTTCAGTGAACGGCTCTGCTTCCTATGAGGTGGTTATCTACTCAAAAAGGTACAATAACGTTTGGAATATCGGCACGAGAGAAGCCGTGGTGACTGTTGCTGACGAGGTTGAAAGCGAGGACGATAGTGACGAAAGCAGCGAAAGCGAATAACGAAGTAACGTTTGAGGTAATAGCGCACATTCACAGCGACTTTAAAAGCAAATTCGGTGCGCCAAGACAGAGCGGACTTGTCGAGGAGCTTTCAGCGCAGATTGTCTTTGAGCCGAGGTTTTCCTCCGAGCTTCCCTTTAGGGGAATTGAGCAGTATTCGCACCTGTGGCTTGTGTGGCAGTTTTCGCTCTCTGACGCTTCAAAATCGCTTACCGTGCGCCCTCCAAGACTTGGCGGAAATAAGCGCATGGGAGTTTTCGCAACCCGCTCGCCGTTTCGCCCTAACCCTATCGGGCTTTCCTGCGTCAGACTTAAGGCTGTTAGCTTTGATGAGCGGCTGGGAACGGTGCTTGAGGTGAGCGGTGCGGACTTGATTGACGGCACGCCGATTCTTGACATTAAGCCTTATATAAAGTACACAGATTGCAGAGAGGACGCTGTCAGCGGTTTTGCTAGAAAACCGACACAAATTAAGGTTGAAGCGCCTGACAAGCTACTTGAACGTGTGAGCGAGGACAAGAGAGCGGCACTGCTCAGGGTGCTTGCCTTAGATCCAAGACCTGCGTATCATGACGATCCGAATCGCATTTACGGCTTTGGCTTCGCTGATTACGAGGTGAAATTTAAGGTAGACGGCGAGTTGCTCACTGTAGTTGACATTAAAATAGATTAAAGCGATTGGTTTCCCAGTCGCTTTTTTGTTTTGCAAACCTTAAAAAAATTGGTGGTTTTGCACTAATATTTACTTTAAATTTTGTGAAAAGATACGAAAATAATAATTTTGTGTTGACAAAAGCAAATATCTATGTTATAATCTAATATATCAGGTATAACTGATATATTAGAAATATTTTTAAGGAGTTGATTTAAATTAAAATCAAAAAAATGTTAGTAGCTGTGTCAACAGCAATAGTAATGGGAGTAAGCATGATGAGTATGGGAACTAGTGCCTATTCAGGCACTATCAGTCTGCGTTATGTATCAGGTGCATCATCAAGCAACAAACTCACCAATTCTTGGACGTATTATACAACTAAAACGACGCAAACTATGACAATCTCATCACTTAGAAAAACCAGTTCATCTTCGGGGTACACTGTTTTTAATCCAATGGGGATTTCTGGCAGTTCGACTTCAGCAGCTACATTTACAAAGTCAGGAGTTAAAACAGGTGTTCAAATAACAGCAAATGCTAAGTTGACGAACTATGCATCTTCTTCATATGTTTACGCTTCTGGTTCGGTTTCAGGATGATAAAGGAGTTTTTATGAAAAAACCACTTCTTCTAGCAGCTTCACTTTTGCTTCTGACCTCCTGCGCTAGGTCTGACGTAGCTTCAAGCAACGAGAGCGAAGAAGAAGCCCTGAACGTTGAGCTTATCAGCGTTGACGAGCTTGCCGACGATGTGGAAGCTGCACTTAAAAAAACTCCGAGCAATTTTGTTTTGTCAAATTACATAAATGTTGAGCTGCCCGATGAGTATTACGAATGTGATTTTCAACAGATTTCAGGTTTTGATGAAAATTATGAATCAATTTTTAGCTCGTTTTTTGACGAGGAAGTTTACAAGGACGCAGAGATAGTTCATGAAACAACTATTGACGCTATGACCTCATATTCCTTTGAAAATGACGGTGATTTCTGCTGTGTGGGTGATAATGGATTTGTTGCCTTTTATTATTCCTCAGTGGATGGCAGTCCTTTTGAAACCGGAATCAGAGCGGATATTTTTCATACTGACAGAGCCGATGCAGATTTAGACTATACATGGGTAACAAAGGATAACCGTATTACCTTACGAGAGGTAGTTGAAAATGCGCAGACTTGGTTTGATGAAAGATATGCGCAGTTTGAACCTGATTATCAAATTTCAGTCAAGACGGTGGTTGCGAGAAAGCCTGACGAGGAAAGCAGCTACAGCGATTTTTATTATCAGGTTTTTGCCGAGAAAAAATACAAGGGCGTTGCGCTTGACAGCCTTATTCCGATGTACAATGACGATTCAGATTTATTAAAATATCAAACCTACAGAGTTTGCCTATGGCTTGATATATACGGCGACGTACTCTGCATGACAAACGGCACAGGAATGATAACGCCCACTGATGAAGAGAAGCTTACTGAAATTGTTTCGCTCTCAAGTGCAATTGACTATATCGAGGAAACATTTACCGATTTTGAAACTTCTCTTACAATTAACGACATCAATTTAAAATACACCCTTTCACCGTCATACAACCCTAATCCTGATACCGATGCGGGCGAATACGATTCCGCTTACAAGGCGGGAAACGAGGTTGACGGCAATCTTGTCTGGGAATTTGTAATAGACCTAGCGGATAATGAATTTTCCTTTGGCATCGATAACGACAGCTACGGCAATATTCAGAGATTTATCTACGTTGACGCACAGACGGGAGAGATGGATTTTGAATTTAATGCCAGCAATCTTATACAGTAAACCGACAGCAAAAAAACCGCAGAATCCTGCGGTTTTGTTTGTTTATGAAAGTCCTGCTCGTTTTCTGTACCATGAGCGTATAAGCTTACCGCTTGAGGTGAGCTGACTTGTGCCTGATTTAATCTTTGCCAGATTAGTCCCGCTCTTGAAAGCCGAAGCTGTTTCGCTCTTTGACGATGCCGACCAGTTTACATAGCCGACCTTCTTTGAATCCAGCAGCTTGAGCCATGTTTTGGTCTGTGTGGAATTGTAGCCGCCGTCGCCTGACGAATTGCAGGTGCCGAACTCTGAAACCAGTATCGGCAGACCGCTTGAGTAGCACTCGGAAAATCTGGTTCTCAGCCAGTCGGTGTGGGTGTTTGCATAGAAGTGCAGAGCGTAGACTGTGTTCTTGTCTGAAAGGCGGTTGTTCACCACGTCGTCAATGTCCTGACTCCAGGTAGGCGTGCCGCAGATAATCAGTGCATCGTCGTCATATTTTCTTATCGCCGCAATAACCTTTTTTGCATACGGCTTGATGTTGCCCGACCAGGTGACGCCGCTCCCGTTTGGCTCGTTGCAGATTTCGTAAATTATGTTGTTGTAGTTTTTATATCGCTTAGCCATTATCTTAAAGAACTTAATCGCCTCGCTTTGGTGCGTCTGCGGATTTCCATCGTTAAGAATGTGCCAGTCGATAATCACATACAGCCCCAGTGAAGAAGCCGTTTCCACAGCCTTGTAGATTTTCTTTCTTGCCTGAAGCGCATAGGCGGAGCTTGTGGTGTAGCCGCCCCATTCCTCCGTGTACATTGCAATTCTGATGGTGTTTATTCCCCAGTCGTCGCGCAAAACCTTGAGAGAAGCCTTTGAGAGAATATCCGAGTAGTCCTCCCACATAATTCCGTGCGTTGACATACCGAGAATCTGAAATTTCTTGCCCGACGAATTTACAATGTTTGCGCCGCTTACCGAAAGCTGACCGTTAAGCGCAAGCGGAGTAGTCGCCTTTTTGGTCTTTACGCTGATTTTAACTCCCTTGCTGACATAGGTAACACCGTTCACCGTCTTGTAGGCCTTCACTATATACTTGTAGGTCTTGTTAGGAGTGCGGCTGTTGTCCGTCCATGAGGTGGTGGTCTTAGAGGAAATGTTCTTGACGCCCTCCCACTTTTTCGTGGAGGAGTTGTAGCGGTAAATCTTGTACCCTGTGCAGGTGGCAACCTTGCTCCATGAAAGCTTTATTCTGGTCTGCCCGGCGGTAGTCGTCAGATTTGTAACCTTTTTCGGTATAATCTTAAAGGTGAGCTTCTTTGTTCCCGTGTAGCTGCCCTTGCCTGTAACCTTAACGGTCGCCTTGCCGATTTTGGTGTTGTTTGAATAGCTTACCGTGTAGTCTGTACCCTTTTTAAGCGTCTTGCCATTGTAGGTAACGGTAACGCTAGGCTTGCGAGCCTTGCCGTTGTAGGTGACGGTAGTTGAGGAAAGCTCAAACTCCGCATTGGTAATTTTCTTAGCGTCAAGCGACACTATAGTAGAATCCGTTTCAGCCGCAAGAGCCGTAAAGGAGAAGCTCTCTGACGCTATCCCGAAGCACACCACGCTAAAAATTGCAATCAGAATCGTCTTAATCAGTGCACTGCGCATTTTGTTTAGTTCCATATACACACACTACCTTTACAGTTAAATCCATAGAACTGCGAATCAGCAATAAAATCTTATTTCTCCATAGTATGACTACCATTTTTCAATGACCTCATCGCTTCTAGCTTCTATAATTGACATAATATTTCTCAAAACCTTTGGAGGTATTCGGGAATTGTTGTTGCACAAATAGCATTTGCCTGCTTTGGTTATCCAAATTTTAGTGGCGTTGCTTTTAGGAGAGCCTTGAGAAACATGAACATGAACAGGTTCTAGCGGCTCATTTTCATTTGCCCAAAAATAAACCCAGTATGAACCAATTTTAAAGAGTTGAGGCATTTTCAAATTCTCCATCCTGAGAAAATTCAAGAATAAGATGAGCTACAGATTCGATGATTTTCTGATAATAATTTATCTCCTCTGAACTAAATCCCTCTATATCCTCCCATGAATACTCAGGTAACCAGCATACAGCATTGTGAAAGCAGTCCGTTTCATCAGGCTTTTCAATATAAACCTTAACCCTGCCGTTATCAAGCATTTGAGAGTGTACAATTTCTGTACCGTCAGATAATGTCAAAAACGGATACATCATTTTTATTTGCCTCCAAGAAGTTTAAAAAGCTGATAGCTTCGCCTTTACTGATTTATTTACCCCAGTGTAACCTCAACCTTAACCGTTGCACCTGCCTTAGCCGCAGGGATTACGTTTGAATCAATTTCCTTGCCGTCAACCTTGACGCTCTTTACTCCTTTGCATACGTTGTCAGGATTTTTAACGGTGATGTCGTAGCTTGCGCCTCTGAAGCTCCTCGTTGCCGTGAAGCCGTTCCACTCGTGAGGAATCGACGGGTCGATTTTCAGTCCGTCATAGTCGGGGATAATTCCTAAAATGTACTGTGAAACCGCAACAAAGTTCCATGCCGCCGTTCCTGTCAGCCAGCTGTTCTTAGCCTCGCCGTGACGCTTTGCGTCCTTTCCTGCAATCATCTGAGCGTAAACGTAGGGCTCTGTTCTGTGCAGGTCGGAAATGCTCTCAAGATACGCAGGAGCAATCTTTGAATAGTACTCAAAGGCTCTGTCGCCGTTTCCGATTTTCGCTTCGGCACAGATGATCCATGCGTTGTTGTGGCAGAAAATACCTGCATTTTCCTTGTAGCCGGCAGGATAGGTTGAAATCTCGCCGTATTCCTTGTAGTACCTTGTAAACGCAGGATTGTTAAGCACAAGACCGTACTTTGAATTTAAGTACTTGTTCACCGAATCCATAGTGAGCTTGTCTTTTCCGTCCTCGCTTCCCAAGCCTGCCATAACGGCAAAGCCCTGTGGCTCGATAAATATCTTACCCTCCTCGCACTCGCTTGAGCCAACCTTGTTTCCAAAGTCGTCGTATGCGCGCAAAAACCACTCGCCGTCAAAGCCGTATTTAAGCGTGTTCTCGTTCATCTTGTCAATTTCAGCCTGAGCGTTCTTTGCTTCCTCGTCAAGTCCTTTGTATTTGCACAGAGCGACATATTCAGGTCCGATAAACGCCATCATAGCCGCAACCATCACAGATTCCGCCGTGCGGCTGAACTTGTCTGCACCGTACTTCGGAGAGGTGTAGGTCTGGAAGCTTTCGCCGGGAGCGTCAGAGTGACAGCTAAGGTTGAGGCAGTCGTTCCAGTCGGCTCTCATCGCAAGCGGCAGACCGTGAGGTCCTACATTCTCAACTACATGGTAGAAGCTCTGCTTGAGATGGTGCATCATAGACTGCGCCTGCTTCGGGTCGTTGTCGTAAGGAACCTGCTCGTCTAAAATCGAGTAGTCGCCCGTTTCCTTGATGTACTGCGCAGTGGAGAGAATCATCCAGAGCGGGTCGTCCGAGAAGTCGCCGCCGATTTCATCGTTGCCCTTTTTGGTGAGTGGTTGGTACTGGTGATAGCAGCCGCCGTCAGGAAGCTGGGTAGCTGCCAAATCAAGTATGCGCTCTCTCGCTCTTTCAGGAATCTGATGTACAAAGCCGAGCAGATCCTGATTGGAATCTCTAAATCCCATGCCTCTGCCTATTCCGCTTTCAAAATAGGACGCAGAGCGCGACATATTAAACGTAACCATGCACTGGTACTGATTCCAGATGTTTACCATGCGGTTAAGCTTGTCGTCCGAAGTGTTGACCGTGTACTGTGAAAGCAGGCTGTTCCAGTAGTCCTTAAGCTGAGCAAGCGCCTTGTCAGCCTTTTGCGGAGTACCCATCTGCTCAATCATCTCATAAGCCTTAGACTTGTTCATGCTGCCATCAGCGTTAAATTTCTTGTCAATGTCATTTTCAACATAGCCGAGCAGGAAAACAAGCTCCTTGCTCTCGCCAGGGTGAAGCTTGATGTCAAGGCAGTGTGAAGCAATCGGACTCCAGCCGTCCGCAACCGAATTTGACGGCTTGCCCTCGACAACGGTCTGAGGATTCTCAAAGCCGTTGTAAAGTCCCATAAATGCTTCTCTGTCGGTATCAAAGCCTGAAATCTTCTCATTTACCGTGTAGAAAGCGAAGTGATTGCGGCGCTCCTTGTATTCCGTCTTGTGGAAGATGGTAGAGCCTTCAATTTCAACCTCGCCTGTGTTAAAGTTCCTCTGGAAGTTGGTAGAATCGTCCTGCGCATTCCAAAGACACCATTCGATAAAGCTAAACAGCTTAAATTTCTTAGTTTCCTCAGAGGTGTTGGTGAGAACGACCTTTTGAACCTCACCGTTAAAGTCCTGTGGTACAAAGAAAGTAACCTCCGCTTCAATTCCTGCATCTGAGCCCTTGATAATCGTGTAGCCCATACCGTGACGGCAGGAATAGCTGTCCAGGTCAGTCTTTACAGGCGACCAGCCAGGCGACCAGAGGTGATTGTCGTCCTTGATGTAGAAATATCTGCCGCCCATATCAACGGGAACGTTGTTGTAGCGGTATCTTGTAATGCGGCGCATTCTTGCGTCCTTGTAAAAGTGATAACCTCCCGCCGTGTTTGAAATCAGCGAGAAAAATTCCTGTGTTCCGAGATAGTTAATCCACGGATAGGGAGTCTTAGGATTAGTAATGACATACTCCTTGTTTTCATCATCAAAATAGCCAAATTTCATGGTTATAAACCATCCTTTCAGTTTTTATCTATTTGCTCGGGCTTACACAAAAGCTCGTTAAGCCCGGAGTTGGGACGAACGAGTAGTTTGTTTCAAGCTTCTCACCCTATATATCAAACATGGGGAGTTTGCGTTAGCAAAATCATAGGGCAGACAAGCATAGATGAAAGCTTGAACAAAGCTTTGTGTCTGCCCAGTCGTCCTAGAGTTTGCCTGCGGCAAACTCCCCAACTTTTGTTAGAGTATTCCGCACTTTGGTTTGAGCTTGCTAAGAATTGACGCAAAGCGGAGCAAAGCAAGCTAAGCTTGATTGCGAACGCTTGCAATAAATGCAAGGAGGATCAGCTCCGCTGGATTTCAGTGGGGATTAGTTTTTAACCCCCATTGAAAGACAAGATGGACGCCGCCTAAGAGGCTGGGGACATCGTACATTTATTATATGTAATGGCGTGAAAGTCTTAGTGACGATAATTTACTTAAAATCAGTGACGATGTCGGGGTATGTCACTATCGTCACTCGGACAGGTTCAAGTCAATGTTCAAACTTCCATTATGCTTTGCCAGACACCTCAACTCTTAACTGTAAAAAATCGCTGCCAGCACTCGAAGCCTTCGCCTTTTTTTAGCTCCTTGTAGCCTGTGATCTCATCTTTGAGCTTAAGGTTGGTACAGTTAATCATTGCCGTCATAGGCTCGGGGCAAAAGTAGCCGTTGTAGCCTCTGTCGTTCCACATATTCCAGAATTTGTACTCTCTCGAAACCTCGTTGCATAGACGGTGTCCGCTCGCTTTGTCGGTGATAATTACTCCGTAAAACGGCTTGCCGTCAAGCGTATTGTCGCAGGCGGTGTACATATCGTTTGAAATCATGTGCAGGGTCGGGCGCATAGAGCCGTTCTTGTAGCGCAAATCCTTTGTTTCAAGAGGCAAAAGCCGCTCGGTCGGCAGGCAGCGCTTGTCAAGCTCGCACCTTTGCTCAATCGGCACGCTAAGTCGCAGCTTAGTCTGCTTTGAACCGTGTGTAAGCGGAGCGTTAATGCAGGTGTGAGTGCAGATTGAAACGGGGAGTCGCTTGTCGGACAAATTTTCAAGCTTAACTCTGTGCGTCAAGCCGTCCTCTGAAAGCTCAAATGTATATGTAATTTTAAAGTCGAGCGGAAAGCAAGCGTACATTTTGTCAGCTTCTGAATGTGTAAACGAGGTAACCAGCACAGCTCTTTCGCTGTCCGCCTCCATGCGTTCAACGGTATGCTCTCGCTTGTGAACCCAGCCGTGCAGGTGATTGCCAAGCTTTGTTTCATTGACGGGGAGATGGTATTCGCCATCGGAGGTTTTCAGAAGTCCGCCGTCAAAGCGATTCGGCAGGTAGAGTGTAGGAAGTCCCCAGATTTCCCGAGCCTTGTCAATCTGCTTTGCCGTGCAGTCCTCGCTGTACCTAAAAATCTCCATGTTGGTCTCGCTGTCGTACATTCTCCACACAGAGCTGCCAAATTTCGAAGAAACAACAGCCATATATCTGCCA
This sequence comes from Ruminococcus sp., assembly GCA_021202895.1. Lineage (GTDB taxonomy): Bacteria > Bacillota > Clostridia > Oscillospirales > Ruminococcaceae > YE71. Next base: position 69,570 of record JAJQCE010000007.1, read on the forward strand.
CAGACAAGCCGTACGCAGTCAACACCCTTCATCACACATTTTTCAGCTGCACAATTTACGCTCATAGACTGCTCCCCCATAAAGAATTTTTAAGAAAAATCATTCTTTTTCTAACAAAAAAATAATCTCTCTAGTAAGTATAACACATTTACTCACAAATTTCAAGAGTTTTTTTGTACAAAATTAAAAGAGATTTGAATTTTTGTAAGCGAAAATATTTCAAAACCATTGCAAAAAAATTCATCTTATGGTACAAAAGTTGGTAAGAAAGTTAGTTCTTTTTAGAACAAAAGTTCTTACAGGTAAGCAAAGAAACTGAGGAACCCGAACAAAGGATAGAACCCACCCAGTCCGTCCGAGTGACGATATGATTTTAAGTAAATTATCGTCACTAACTGCTTTAGGCTCTTTCTACTTCGTATTCTGATTAACATACCTCGTGTGAAGCTTTGAGTATACTAGCTTTTGACTGGAATAAAGTCCGTAGCTGCCGGAGAGCATATAGCTTACACAGCAAGCCGCCGCAAAGAGAATTATTCCCTGCGAGCCGAAAAGCTCCAGACTTAGGAAGATTGAGGCGACAGGGCAGTTTACTACTGCGCAGAAGAGTGCGGCTACTCCCACAGCCGCTCCAAAGCCTGCGTCAAGCCCGAAAAGCGGAGCGACAACACAGCCCAGAGCTGCGCCTATGAACATTGTCGGCACGATTTCACCGCCCTTGAAGCCACAGCCGATTGTGACGGCGGTAAAGACAATTTTCAGCAGAAAGGCAAGCGGCTTGGCTTCGCCCTGCAATATAGCGCGCTCAATAATTTCACTTCCTGCACCGTTGTAGTCGGTCGTTCGCAGGAGAAGCGTAAGTATCACAATTATAAGTCCGCCGACAGCTGCACGGAGATATTTGTTTTTTATTCTCTCGCTAAATTCCTTGTGAGCTGTTTTCATGGCGACACAGAAAATTATGCTTACACCTGCGCAGACAACAGCAAGCAGGCAGACTTTAAGCAGCGTAAGCGGACTTAAATCAGGTACACTAGCAAGCTCAAAGCGTGTAGGCTCGGTTTTCATCAGCAAGGAAATTCCATAGGCGGTGAGAGCCGAAACCATGCAGGGAACAAGTGCGGCATAGTAGATTATTCCAACGCTTATTACCTCCATCGCAAAGAAGCAGGCGGTTAGCGGAGTTCCGAAAAGTGAAGCGAACAGCGCGCTCATTCCGCACATGACGTCAAGCCCTAAATCCTCCTTGTCGATTTTAAAAAGCTCGCCGATTCGACCTCCTATGCTCCCTCCAAGCTGCAAAGCCGCTCCCTCTCGTCCTGCCGAGCCGCCGAAAAGGTGGGTGATACAGGTTGAAATGAAAATGAGCGGTGCAATTCTCAGCGGCACATGGTCTTTTGTGCGCACAGAATCGATAATGACGTTAGTTCCACCGTCATCGTGTAAGCCGAAAATGTGGTAGAGCCAGGTGATTAAAGCCCCTGCAAGCGGAAGCGCAAAAATTATGTACTCGTGGCTCTGCCGAAAGTAGGTAGCGGCGTTGACAGAAATATGAAAAAGCGAGCCGACAAATCCGCCGACTACGCCAGTTACAGAAGCAATCACTGTCCACTTTAAAAACGTACCGAGATAGCTCCCGGCGGACAGTGACCCCACCTTAAATTTTCGCCTGACCCTCTGAACATGAAAATACCCCTAACTCCTAACTCTTACAACTCCAAGCTCAACGTTCCGCTATAACCTCAACCTCTACAAGCACGTCCTTCGGCAGCTGCTTTGCCGCAACGCATGAGCGTGCTGGCTTTGAAGTGAAATATTTGCCGTAAACCTCGTTGAAGCTGGCGAAATCGCTCATTTCCTTTAGGAAGCAAACCGTCTTGACCGCCTTGTCAATGCTTGTTCCAGCCGCCTCGAGAAGATTAGAGAGATTTTTGCACACCTGCTCGGTCTGCCCCTCGATGGTGTCCGCCTCAACCTCTCCCGATTCGGGATTTATCGCTATCTGACCAGATGTGAAAACTAAATTTCCTACAACCTTAGCCTGTGAATAGGGTCCTATTGCGTCAGGTGCGTTCTTCGTGTAAATTGTCTCTGCCATAATTATCAAGCTCCTTTAAATTTGTGTTTAACCTTCTACCTGTTGACTATATTAAATCCTGCCTGTGTAAGCGCAGCTCTGATTTCATTTATATGCTCAAAGTTCCTCGTTTCAAGCACGATTCTGAGAATACAGTCGGTGATGTCGCTGTCCTCGCTTGCTCTCTCGTGGTGTATGCTGACAACGTTTCCGCCCAAGTCCGCAAGTATCTGCGAAACCCCCTTGAGCTGTCCAGGCTTGTCCTCAAGCTGAATAGCAAGCGTGTCGGAGCGACCCGACTTGAGAAGTCCTCGCTTGATTACCCTTGAGAGGATAGTAACGTCAATGTTTCCGCCTGAAACCAAGCAAACCACCTTTTTGCCCTTGACGGGAACCTTGTTGAACATAGCCGCCGCCACAGCGACTGCGCCTGCTCCCTCAGAAATGAGCTTGTGCTGCTCGATAAGCGCAAGTATCGCCGATGAAATTTCATCCTCTGAAACGGTGACAACCTCGTCCACATATTCCTTGCAGTATTTAAAGGTGTTCTCGCCAGGCTCTTTTACCTGAATACCGTCAGCGATGGTAGAAACCGAATCAAGGCAAAGAATTTTGTCCTCTCTCAGCGATTCCACCATAGAAGCCGCACCCTTAGCCTGCACGCCGTAGACCTTTATGTCAGGCTTGAGCGATTTAAGCGCAAATGCAACGCCTGAAATAAGTCCGCCGCCGCCGACAGGAACAATCACAGCGTCAATGTCGCCCATCTCCTCGAGAAGCTCCAGTCCGATAGTACCCTGCCCCGCAATGACATTCTCATCGTCAAACGGGTGAATAAAGGTGTAGTTCTTTTCGTCACGAAGCTGCAATGCCTTTGAATAAGCGTCATCGTAGACTCCAGGAACGAGGCAGATTTCAGCTCCGTAGCTCCTTGTCGCCTCAACCTTGGAAATAGGTGCGCCGTCAGGCAGGCAGATTACCGCCTTGATACCGCTGCGCTGTGCGGCAAGAGCCACTCCCTGCGCATGATTTCCAGCCGAACAGGCGATAACTCCATGCTTTTTCTCCTCATCGCTTAGCTGCGAGATTTTATAGTATGCACCTCTTACCTTAAATGAGCCTGTTATCTGCAAATTTTCAGGCTTAAGGTAAATATCCGCCTCAGGATTTATCTTAGCTGCGCGAATACACTGCGTGGGGTGCAAAACCTCCTTAAGCACGTGCGAAGCCTTGTATATCTTGTCAAGAGTAAGCATAATCTATCAACATCCTTTTAAAGTGAAAATTTCGCTCATACACTTTAATTTTACTCTCCTACATTGCGCTTTGTCAATAGATATTTTATGAACACTTCTTTAAAACAGCAGCTCGCTGCACACTGGGCTTGCTCTAGCCTTTGTTATAGCTTTATTTTAGTTAGATTGGCTGTTATACCACATTAAAAAACTAGCTTTTTTGCTGGATTTTTCGACAGACAAGGACGCCGAACATTAGCTCGGCGTCCTATACTTTTCAGCTTGATTCAGACAATTGGATAGCCATCCAAATATCCGTCAGCTGTGTGCATACTTTCGTTCTTAACGATTTCAACGTTGTTGTAAACCTCCATGCCTGTTCCGGCAGGGATAAGCTTTCCTATCATTACGTTTTCCTTAAGTCCAAGCAGGTGATCCGTCTTGCCCTTGATTGCCGCATCGGTAAGTGCCTTTGTCGTTTCCTGGAACGAAGCTGCGGAAAGGAACGAATCAGAGTAGCTTGAAGCCTTTGTAATACCCTGAAGCACAGGGACTGTAGTAACAAGCCGAGCGTTCACATCTCCCTCGTTAATGTTCTTTTGAATTTCCTCGTTTATCGCATTGATTTCGTCCTTTTCAACAAGGCTTCCCGGCAGCAGATAGCTCGAACCGCTGTCCTCGATTTTAACCTTTTTCATCATCTGGCGGACTATAACCTCAATGTGCTTGTCGTTGATGTCAACACCCTGCAAACGATAAACCTTTTGAACCTCAGTGATGATATAGTTCTGCACAGCCTCTATGCCGTTTACCGCAAGAATATCGGCAGGATTGAGCGAACCCTCTGTCAGCGGAGTTCCCTTTTCAACTCTATCGCCTTCTTTAACCTTAAGCTTGTAGCCGTAAGGAATCTGATAGGTTTCTTCAATCGGTTCATCTGTGTCCTCGCTTGTAACAATCACATGGCGAAGCTTCTTAACCTCCTCAATTCTGACAACGCCGTCTATCCTGGAAATTATCGCCGCACCCTTAGGACGTCTGCTTTCAAACAGCTCCTCTACACGAGGCAGACCTTGTGTGATGTCCTCTGCGGACGCAATACCGCCCATATGGAAGGTTCTCATCGTAAGCTGTGTACCGGGCTCGCCTATCGACTGAGCGGAGATAACTCCTACCGCCTCGCCGACTCTAACAACCTTGCCGTTTGCAAGGTTTGCGCCGTAGCACTTTGCGCACACGCCGTTCTTTGTCTGGCATGAAAGCACCGAGCGAATCTTTACGCTCTTTACTCCTGTAGCTTCCAGAACTGCCGCTACTCTCTCCGCATCCTTTTCATTCATCAGCTTGTGATGTGAAACGGCTACCTCGCCTGTCTTAGGGTCTTTAAGGTCCTCAACTAAATATCTTCCGACAAGTCTTTCAGAAAGCGGCTCTATCTTTTCCTTGCCGTTTGTAATTTCAAATACGTCAATGCCGTCATGCGTTCCGCAGTCCTCCTGACGGACAATCACATCATGCGAAACATCTACAAGCCTTCTTGTCAGATAACCTGAGTCCGCCGTTCTCAACGCAGTATCGGCAAGTCCCTTTCTTGCGCCTCTTGAGGAAATAAAGTATTCCAGAATATTAAGCCCCTCACGATAGTTAGACCTAATCGGCATTTCAATTGTCGAACCCGAGGTATTTGCGATAAGTCCTCTCATTCCCGCAAGCTGACGAATCTGATTTATAGAACCTCTCGCTCCCGAATCAGCCATCATGTTAATCGGGTTGTACGGGTCAAGTCCCGCCTTAAGAGCGTCTGTAACCTCGTCTGTCGCCTTGTTCCAGATTTCAATAAAGCGCTTTGACTTTTCCTCTCTTGAGATATAACCTCTCTTGTACTGGCGGTCAACAACGTCTACAAGCTCGTCTGCATGAGCAAGAATATCCTTCTTTGCCTGAGGAATTTCAGCATCGCATACCGCAACGGTAATAGCCGCCTTGGTCGAATACTTAAATCCCATCGCCTTTATATTGTCAAGCACCTCTGACGTGTAGGTCGTTCCGTGCTGTTGAATACATCTGTCGACTATCTGTGAAAGCTGCGATTTCTTAACAAGGAAGCCTATCTCAAGGTCAAACTGCTTGTCTGAACTGGTTCTGTCCACAAATCCCAGATCCTGCGGGATTTTTTCATTAAAGATAAGTCTGCCGACTGTAGCGTCAATTATCCTCGACATCTTTCTGTCGCCTATCTGCTTAGTCACCTTTACCTTTATCGCCGCATGAATAGACACATCGCCATGAGCATACGCCATCAACGCTTCGTTTGTATCTCTGAACACCTTGCCCTCGCCAAGCTCGCCGTCCTTTTGAAGCGTCAGATAGTAAGAGCCCAGAATCATATCCTGCGTAGGAACAGCTACAGGACGTCCGTCCGACGGCTTTAACAGGTTATTAGCGGCAAGCATAAGGAATCTTGCCTCCGCCTGCGCTTCAGGTGAAATAGGCAGATGCACTGCCATCTGGTCGCCGTCAAAGTCTGCGTTAAACGCCGAGCAAACAAGCGGATGAAGCTTAATAGCACGCCCCTCGACAAGTATCGGCTCAAACGCCTGAATACCCAGTCTGTGAAGCGTAGGCGCACGGTTGAGCAGCACAGGGTGTCCCTGAATTACATTCTCCAGTGCGTCCCAAACAATAGGCTCAACTCTGTCAATCGCATTTTTTGCGCCGTTTATATTAAGCTGCGGACTTGTGCTTATATCTACAAGACGCTTAATTACAAACGGCTTGAACAGCTCAAGTGCCATCTCCTTAGGAAGTCCGCACTGATACATCTTAAGCTCAGGTCCTACTACGATAACCGAACGTCCCGAATAGTCAACGCGCTTTCCAAGCAGATTCTGACGGAAGCGTCCCTGCTTACCCTTAAGCATATCAGAAAGCGACTTGAACGCACGGTTGTTAGGCCCCGTTACGGCTCTGCCGTGTCTGCCGTTGTCAATGAGCGCATCTACAGCCTCCTGCAGCATTCTCTTTTCATTTCTAATGATAATGTCTGGAGCTTCAAGATCCAACATTCTCTTTAAGCGGTTGTTTCTGTTTATAACACGCCTGTACAAATCGTTTAAATCGCTAGTTGCGTATCTTCCTCCGTCAAGCATAACCATAGGTCTTAAGTCAGGTGGAATTATTGGAATTGCATCTAAAATCATCCACTCAGGACGGTTGCCCGAAGTCCTGAACGCTTCCACCACCTCAAGCCTTTTGAGAATCTTAATTCTCTTCTGCCCATTAGGGAGATCCTCAAGCTCTTCCTTAAGCTCCTCCGAAAGCTTGTTAAGGTCAATTTCAGCCAGCAGCTTCTGGATAGCCTCAGCTCCCATTTCCGCCTTGAAATCACCCTCATCGTACTTTTCGCACATCTCTCTGTACTCGCTCTCGCTCAAAAGCTGACACTTTGTAAGCTCGGTATTGCCCGGGTCGGTTACAATATACTTTGTGAAATACAGAACCTCTTCAAGTTTTTTTTGGCTCACCTCGAGCATCTGTCCGATTCTTGACGGAGTGCCCTTAAAATACCAAATGTGCGAAACTGGGGAAACAAGCTCTATATGTCCCATTCTCTCACGGCGAACGTCCTTTTTGGCAATCATTACGCCACAGCGTTCGCAGGTCTTGCCCTTAAGGTAATTCTGCTGCTTGTATTTTCCGCAGTGGCAGGTCCAGTCCTTTGTAGGTCCAAATATTCTCTCGCAGTACAAGCCGTCCTTTTCAGGCTTCTGCGTGCGGTAATTTATCGTTTCAGGTCTGGTGACAGCACCATAAGACCATTCTCTTATCTTTTCAGGAGAAGCAAGCGATATTTTTATTGATTCAAAAACATTAGTTTCCATTTATTAACCCTCTTTCTCTGTTACGTGCCGAAAGCTTAAATCATATGATTTTGTAAAGGTTAAAGCTCGTCGGAATTTGTACCATTGTCAAAATCATCATCGTCCTCGTTGTCAATTTCGTCTATATCAACGTCCTTGTCAATATAATCAAAGGCGTCCTCGCTGACCTCTTCCTCTTCACCTTCATCTTCCTTCAAATCGTTTTCCAGAAGTTCTGTGATATAGGAAAGCGCAAGGTTTGTATCAGGATCATCAGGCGGCACGTCGCCGCCAAGCTCCTCATCGTCAAGCATATCAAGCTCGTCTTCGTCTTCAGGAATACTGCTGAAATCAATGTCCTTGTAGCTTACAACCTCTTCCTCAACATAGTTGTGGCGAAGCTCAATTTCCTTTCCGTCCTTGCCGAATATCTCAATATTAAGTCCAAGCGACTGAAGCTCCTTAACCAAAACCTTGAACGCTTCAGGTATGCCAGGCTTAGGAATGTTCTGTCCGTCGCTGATCGCATGGTAGGTCTTATCTCTGCCGTCCTTGTCGTCCGACTTGACCGTCAGAATTTCCTGAAGTGTGTAGGCTGCGCCGTAAGCTTCAAGCGCCCAAACCTCCATCTCGCCGAATCTCTGTCCGCCGAACTGCGCCTTACCGCCTAAAGGCTGCTGTGTAACAAGCGCATACGGACCTGTGGATCTCGCATGAATTTTATCGTCAACAAGGTGATGCAGCTTAAGATAGTACATATATCCTACCGTTACTCTGTTGTCAAATTTATCTCCCGTGCGTCCGTCATACAGCGTAAACTTGCCGTCCTCGCTCATGTTCAGCGCATTAGGATTGATAACCTCATCCATCGTGTGAATAGTAAATTCATCGTCCTTATGCTCAAGATAGTTCTCCTGAGCCGCACGGAAGCAGGCTCTGATGTCTTCCTCGTTCGCTCCGTCAAATACAGGTGTCATTATTTTCCAGCCCAAAGACTTCGCAGCCATTCCAAGGTGAACCTCAAGCACTTGTCCGATGTTCATACGTGAAGGTACGCCCAAAGGGTTAAGCACTATATCAAGCGGAGTTCCGTCCTCAAGGAACGGCATATCTTCAGGCGGCAGAATACGTGAAACAACACCCTTGTTTCCATGACGTCCCGCCATCTTATCTCCGACTGAAATCTTTCTCTTCTGCGCAATATAGCACCTTACAAGCATATTTACTCCAGGAGCAAGCTCATCGCAGTTTTCCTTTGTAAACACCTTGACGTCTATAACCGTTCCAGATTCTCCGTGAGGAACCTTAAGGGAGTTGTCCCTTACATCTCTCTCCTTGTCGTTAAATATCGCTCTGAGCAGACGCTGTTCGGGGCAAACCTCTGTTTCGCCCTTAGGAGTTACCTTTCCGACAAGTATATCTCCAGGACGCACGTCCGCACCTATGCGGATAATTCCGTTTTCGTCAAGGTTCGCAAGGTATTCCTTATTAACCTGCGGAATATCTCTTGTAATTTCCTCAGGTCCTAGCTTTGTTTCTCTTGACTCTATCTCATACTCTTCAATATGAATGGAAGTGTATTTATCCTGCCTTACAAGATTCTCATTGAGGAGAACTGCATCCTCGTAGTTATAGCCCTCCCATGTCATAAAGCCTATAAGCGCATTCTTTCCAAGCGAAAGCTCTCCGTTTGAGGTCGCAGGTCCGTCGCCGATAATCTGATGAGCCTCTATTCTTTCGCCCGCTTCAACTATCGGACGCTGATTTGTGCAGGTTCCTGCATTTGAACGCTTGAATTTTATCAAATCATAGGTGCGCAGATTGTCATCGTCCTCACGAACGCAAATTTTGTCTGCGTCAACGCTTTCAACAACTCCCGCCTTTTCGGATACAACCGCAACTCCTGAATCAAGGCAAGCCTTGTATTCCATACCAGTACCGACAATCGGCGATTCGGTCTTGAGCAGCGGCACCGCCTGCCTCTGCATGTTTGAACCCATCAGTGCGCGGTTAGCGTCGTCGTTTTCAAGGAAGGGTATGCAGGCTGTCGCCACTGAAACAACCATTTTCGGCGATATATCCATAAAGTCTATATTCTCACGGTCAATCTCAAGAATCTGATCACGGTATCTGCCGTTTACCTTAGCTCTTGCGAATTTGTTGTCCTCTGTAAGAGGCTCGTTCGCCTGAGCTACCATATAGTTGTCCTCAACGTCAGCCGTCATGTAGACAACCTCGTCCGTTACAACTCCCGTTTCCTTATCCACACGTCTGTAAGGTGCTTCAATAAAGCCGTACTGATTTATCCTCGCAAATGACGCAAGATACGAAATCAGTCCGATATTAGGTCCTTCAGGAGTTTCAATAGGACACATTCTTCCGTAATGAGTATAGTGTACGTCACGAACCTCAAATCCCGCACGGTCACGAGAAAGTCCGCCGGGTCCTAACGCTGACAGTCTTCTCTTGTGAGTAAGCTCAGCCAAAGGATTGTTCTGATCCATAAACTGCGAAAGCGGAGATGAACCGAAAAATTCTCTGATTGATGTGGAAATAGGTCTTATATTTATCAGTGCGGCAGGAGTTACAACCTCTGCATCCTGCGACTGAACGTTCATTCTCTCACGGATTCCCCTCTCCATTCTGGTAAATCCGATTCTAAACTGATTCTGAAGCAGCTCTCCTACAGAGCGGACTCTTCTGTTTCCCAGATGGTCTATATCGTCAATCGTTCCTACTCCCTCGCAAAGGTTCAGGTAGTAAGAAATAGTAGCGATAATATCGTCCAGAATTATATGCTTCGGCACAAGCTTGAAACGATTTTGCCTTATCGCTTCATAAACAGCCTCATCGCCGTCACTGTTCTCAAATATTTCACGCAATACTGGGAAATACACCTTTTCGTTAATTCCAAGCTCTTTCGGATTTATCGGAATAAAGCATGACAAATCAACCATGCCGTTTCCTATAATCTTAACCTCACGCTCAACCATTCTTGAAAGCGTTTCGCCTGTGCTCTCAGAAACATAATACTCCTTCGCCTCTGTAGTAACATATGCCTCCATAACTCCCGCATTTTCAATTGCGGCAGCCTTTTCATAGCGGCAGACCTCTCCTGGCTCAGCCATTATTTCTCCTGTAATAGGATTTACAATTGTGCGTGAAATGGTGTGTCCTACAAGCCTTGAGGAAATTCCCAGCTTTTTGTTGTACTTGTATCTTCCAAATCTGCAAAGATCATATCTCTTGTCGTCAAAGAAGAGATTGTGAAGCAGCGTCTGCGCACTCTCAACAGTAGGAGGCTCGCCCGGGCGCAGCTTTTTGTACACCTCCAAAAGCGCTTCCTCCTTGTTGGCGGTAGCGTCCTTTTGCAAAATCGTCTGCGTAAGCCTTTCGTCCTCGCCGAAAACATCAGTGATTTCCTCGTTTGTCCCTATTCCGAGCGCACGGATAAACGTTGTAATCGGTATTTTTCTGTTTTTGTCAATACGAACATAAACCACATCGTTGGAATCCATCTCATATTCCAGCCATGCGCCTCTGTTTGGTATAACGGTAGAGTTGAACAAGTCTTTTCCCGTCTTGTCCTTTTCAAAATCATAATAAACGCCTGGCGAACGAACCAGCTGTGAAACAATAACTCTCTCAGCTCCGTTTATTACAAACGTTCCGCTGTCAGTCATCTTCGGAATATCTCCCATGTAGATTTCCGATTCCTTTATTTCACCGGTTTCGTTGTTCTTAAGCTGCGTCTTTACCTGAAGCCTTACCGAATAGGTAGTATCACGATCCTTGCACTCTGCTATCGTGTACTTAGGCTTGTCGTCTATATAGTAGTCTACAAACGATAGCTCAAGCTTGCCGTTAAAGTCAGTGATCGCCGTTACCTCATCAAAGACTTCTCTGAGTCCGTCCTCTAAAAACCACTGATACGAGTTCTTTTGCACCTCGATAAGGTTAGGCATCTCCTGAACCTCACGTATTTTGGCAAAGCTCTTGCGTACATTCTTTCCAAGCTTTACATCCTTGACGTTCACCATATGCGCTTATCACTCCTTGTATTTTTGTACTGTATTTTTGATATATTGCCCTTTAAAAGGGTATACCAACCGATTATGATACAGTATATTATTATACATCTACAAAGTCAAATTGTCAATACCCTACACAAAATTTTTTCAATTTTTCTCTCTTTTTTGTTACTTTGCACAAAACTCATCTCATTTTAACCGCAAAAGTTCTACAATGACGATTCAGTTACGAAATCGTAACTTTTTTATTGACAACAAGCTTGACAACAAAAAAAATCCCTCTGAGATACTCCCAGAGAGATTTGAAAATTTATTTTTCAAAGCTTATGCCGAATATTTAGCAGTATTAACCTTGATTCCAACACCCATAGTTGAAGCTACAACAACGCTCTTAAGATACTGACCCTTTGCAGCCGCAGGCTTTGCCTTAACTATAGCGTCAAGAAGCGTATTGAAGTTCTCCTCAAGCTTTTCCTTGCCAAAGGATGCCTTTCCGATCGGGCAGTGAATGATGTTGGTCTTGTCAAGACGATACTCAATCTTACCTGCCTTAGCGTCTGTAACAGCCTTAGCTACATCAGGAGTGACCGTTCCTGCCTTGGGGTTAGGCATAAGTCCTCTGGGTCCTAAAATCTTACCCAGACGTCCTACCACACCCATCATGTCAGGTGACGCAACTACAACGTCAAAATCCATCCAGCCTTCCTTGGAAATCTTGTCTACATATTCCATGCCGCCGTAATAATCTGCGCCAGCTTCCTTAGCCGCATCGTACTTGTCTTCCTTGCAGAAAACAAGAACTCTGATCTTCTTTCCTGTTCCGTTAGGAAGAATAACTGCGCCTCTGACCTGCTGATCAGCGTGACGTGAGTCAACGCCCAGACGGATATGCGCTTCTATTGTTTCATCAAACTTTGCCTTTGCGCATGACGCCGCAAGCTCGAGAGCCTCAGGAGCGTCATACAGCTTTGTCTTGTCAACAGTCTTTAAGCTGTCATTATATTTTTTGCCGTGTTTCATTAAAAATCCTCCTTATAAGTGGTCATGACGGAAGCTGAGCCTTTTGCTCAATCCTCCCACCTTCTGCCGTCAGTCCTTAACTACAACGCCCATAGAACGGCAGGTTCCTGCAATCATGCTCATTGCAGATTCGATATTAGCCGCATTTAAATCGGGCATCTTCTGCTCTGCAATCTTCTGAACCTGTTCCTTGGTTATGGTTGCTACCTTTGTTGTGTTAGGCGTGCCTGAGCCGGACTCAATTCCGCACGCTTTCTTGATAAGAACCGCTGCAGGCGGAGTCTTTGTTACAAATGTGAATGAACGATCTGCATATACTGTGATTACAACGGGAATTATAAGCCCCATATCGTTCTTTGTTCTCTCGTTAAAATCCTTTGTAAATGCCATGATATTTACGCCGTGCTGACCAAGTGCTGGTCCTACAGGCGGTGCAGGAGTTGCCTTTCCTGCTGGAATCTGAAGCTTAATTAAGCCTACTACTTTCTGCGCCATTTTTTCGCACCTCCAAAAAAATTTGTGGTTAAGCGAGCTGTGCGATCAGCTCTCCCACCTGTGACAATACCTGTCCTAAACTACATAATACAAACCCTAAAAGCCTATTTGTCAGCCTTAATCTGCGATATCGGAAGCTTTACGGGCGTATCTCTTCCGAACATTGAAACAATAACCTCTACGGTCTGCTCCTCGATATCTATACCCGAAACCTTTCCGACAAAGCCCTCAAACGAGCCTGACGTTACCAAAACATCATCGCCCAAATTATAGTCAACCTCAACGGTTGGTTCGCTGAGCTCTACTCCCAGTGCCTCGATTTCCTTTTCCGAAAGCGGTACTGGCTCAGTCGGAGTTCCGACAAATCCAGTGACTCCACGGGTATTTCTGACAATATACCAAGTATTATCGGTAAGAACCATCTTTATCATAACATAGCTGGGAAAGAGTTTTCTTTCCTTAGTTTCCTGCTCTGAATCCTTAATCTCGGTATACGTTTCCATCGGTATGCGAATTTCCTGTATAAGGTCGCTTATCCCGCGGTTTTCCACGAGCTTTTCAATATTGTCCTTAACATTTTTCTCGTATCCCGAATAGGTATGAATAACATACCACTTAGCACCGTCAGACATTAGTGTTTCCTCCGTTTCAATACGCTATGGTGTATCGCTTTACAGCCTAACAAATATTTCTAAACACTTTAAGGGTAATGCGCAGGCAATCGCTTACGATGTGCCTATGCTGAGCAGAGCGTTTACTCCCACACCCAGCAGCGAGTCTACGCCAAACAAAAACAACCCTACAGCAATAATAACCACAAGCACAACGCCTGAATTATTGACAACCTTAGACCTGCTCGGCCAGACAACCTTCTTGATTTCAGACTTTAAATCTCTGAAATACTTCCTTATGCCGCCCTTTTTCTTCTTTTCCTTGGACTTATCCTTGGTTTTTGCAGCGGCGGCAGCCTTTTTCTTCGCAGCCTTCTTCTCAGCCTTTGATGCATCTCTGGCTTTCTGTGCTGCGCTTGAAGAATCAATCCCTTTGGAATCGGCTTTCTTTGACATTTTTAAAGCTCCTTCCTAAGTTATTTGGTTTCCCTGTGAAGAGTGTGCTTCTTACAGAACTTGCAGTATTTGTTCATCTCAAGCCTGTCAGGGTCATTCTTCTTGTTCTTCTTTGTGTTGTAATTTCTCTGCTTGCATTCTGTACAAGCAAGGGTAATCTTAACTCTCATTTTCGGCACCTCCCAATGAAATTCGCACCCTGCCAAGAACAAAGCGGCGTGCGTGTCTGCCTCCCTCATGCATTACAAACGCAAGCTTTAAAAAAGCTCATGAGGTAACCTGTGATTTTTTTGCGTTTTTCAGGCACAAAAAAATATACCTCAAAAAGAGGTATATTTATTATATCACATTCCAAAACGCTTGTCAAGCAAATTTATGAATACTTTGTAAATTTTTATCATTCGGCATCGTCTGAAGCTTCGTCCTTTGCCTCTTCAATAATCTGCTGAGCCGCCTCGCTTTTCGCCTTTGCAGCTGCCGTATCGTTTATGCTTGTGGTCTGCTTAAGCTTTTCCTGCTCAGCCTCCATCATCTTCATAAGCTGCTCAAGAGCTGCGTTTGCGTCCTGTCTGGGACGTGGTCTCTTCTTTGCAGTCTGCTGCGGCTTCTTAGGCTCATGCTGCGGCTTCTCAGGCACTTCCTTTGACGTTTGCTCAGTCTGTTCAGCTGCTTGCGGCTCTTCCGTCACAACAGCTTCCTGAGATTCAGGTTCATCATTCTTCTGTGTGTCCGCCGCCGCATCGTCAATAAGCTTAGATGCTCTCTCATAGTAGGATGAATCAATCTCTGTTTTCGGGCTCTCCTCAACAGTCTGCTCAGGCTCGCTAACCTGCTCAGGCTTATAATCCGCCTCAAGCTGATCTTCCGCAAGCTCTTCAGGCTCATCATCACTCTGCCCGATAATCGGCGAATAATCCGACTCAAGCTCAGGCTCGGTTCTCGTCTGACGATTCATAAGAGAAGCATACTTGTCCTCAAACTCCTCCTCATATGTATCCTTAGGCTTGCCTGTGGTGTAAACCTCATCGCCCTCTCCGCCGTACAGAAAGTCGTCAATCGTTACATTTTCTTCCTCGTCCTCATCGTCATCATAATCATCGTCATCATAGTCCTTATTCTTTGAACTGTGAGCAACCGCAATTATAATTTCCAGGAATATCATTATTATAATAGGTATAGCCACGCAAGCCGCCATTCCAAACGTAGTTGTTGCAAAGGCTATAATCTGTCCTGCCGTCAAATAGTAGCTTGTCGTTACACCGATAATATCCTCACTCGGCAAATCATACATCGTTGATGTGTCTATCTCCTGATAAACTGTGTAAACCACACCGTCAACCGTGTCGCCCTTAGAACCTATGTCGTAAAGCCACGCTACTGTGGTTCCCTCATCGCCTACATTTTTGCACAGCACCGCATATCCCGTCTTGTCCGTTGATGGAGTGCCGTTTGACGCTATTACAAGCGCATTCTTCGGAACATCGCTGCTCATGTTCGAGGTATCCATTATAAAGAAGCTGTAGCCGCCAATGCTCACATATGAATCTTCGTTTTCAAATACTCTCGTAAGCCCATAAATCAGCAGAGCCTCAAGTATCACGAAAACTATAAAGAATACGGCAACATTTCTTCCCGCAGAGGATTTCTTCTGCTTTGTCTGAGATTTGCTCATTTTAATATACCATTCCTTCCAAAATTTTTCTTTCCACTGTTTCTACCCTGTCCGCCGCCTACGCGTTATTTTTTTTCGTCTTAAGCGGCTAAAACAGCGTCTGCACGTAATATTTCAAAGCTTCCTGCTTTCCGCACAAATTTCTGCATACACTTATTATAGCACATTCTTTCTCGAATTTCAACACCTTTTTTGAATTAGTTGCAAAAATTTTTAAAAAAATATTTTCCTGACAAATTTTCAGCTCTCAAACTGTGAATTGTACAGCTTAGCATAGAAGCCGTTTTTGCTCATAAGCTGCTCGTGCGTACCCTGCTCTATTATGTGTCCTGCGTCCATAACTATTATGCAGTCGGCGTTTCTGACAGTCGAAAGCCTGTGCGCTATAATAAAGCTTGTCCTGCCCTCCATCATCTCGGCAAACGTCTGCTGAACTAAGATTTCCGTCCTTGTGTCTATAGATGAAGTCGCCTCGTCAAGAATAAGCATCTGCGGCAGTGAAAGCATAACCCTCGCTATGCACAAAAGCTGCTTCTGTCCAGCCGAAAGCGTACCGCCGTCAGAGCTTATCACCGTGTCGTACCCGTTTTCCAGCCTGCGTATAAAACCATCGCAGTGCGCCGCCTTAGCCGCTGCTTCAACCTCGCTTATATCGGCGTCAGGCTTTGAATAGCTTATATTTTCCCGAACTGTACCCTGCATAAGCCATGTGTCCTGAAGCACCATTCCGTAAGCGGCTCTGACCGAATCTCTCGTGCAGTCCTTTATATTCACTCCGCTCAAAGTAATTGAACCGCCGTCAACATCGTAAAATCGCATAAGCAAATTTATAAAGGTGGTCTTTCCGCAGCCTGTAGGTCCTACTATTGCAATTCTCTGCCCCGTTTTGACGTCAAGATTGAAGCTTTCGATAAGTGGCACGTCCTCTCTGTAGGAAAAATACACACTTTCAGCTTTCATTGTACCGTCAGGATTTTCAAGAACTACAGCATTTGCCTTGTCCTCAGCCTCCTGCGGCTCGTTTATAAGCTCCATAACTCTCTTGGCGCAGGCAAAGGCTCCTTGAAGCTCGGTGACAACGCTTGAAATCTCATTAAACGGCTTGGTATACTGATTCGCATAGGTTAAAAAGCATGATAGCGCACCCACCGAAAAGCTTCCAGAAATAATCGAGAAGGCACCGATTATCCCCACCGCCGCATAGACCAGTCCATTTATAAACCTAGTCGTCGGATTAGTAAGCGAGGAAAAGAAAATCGCCCTGACGCTTACGCTCTTAAATTGCTGATTGAGCTTTTCAAAATCCTCCTGCGACCTCGCTTCATGCGAAAACGCTTTCAGCGTCTTTTGATTGCCTGTAGTTTCCTCGACAAAAGAAGTAAGCTCTCCTCTCACCGTCGTCTGCTCCTTAAAGAAATTAAAGGTGTTCTTTGCGATAAACCTTGCCGCAAACAGCGACAGCGGAGTAAGCACAACCACCACCAGCGCAATCCTGACATTTATAGACAGCATAAAGAAAAACGTTCCGATAATTGTTATAACTCCTGTAAAAAGCTGTGCAAAGCCTAAAATAAGTCCGTCCGAAATCTGCTCTATGTCGCTTATAAGCCTGCTGATAATCTCTCCCTTTGGATTAGAATCTATATATTTAAGAGGCAGGCGGCTGAATTTGTCAAATGCATCGTTTCTCAAATCCCTCACGGCGAAGTATGTCGCCTTGTTAAGGCACAGATTCATAAAATACTGCGACAGGCAGGCTACAGCAATTGTAACCGCAAAAGCCGAAAGCAGCGGTTTAAGCCCCTCAAAGTCAACATTACCTTTACCAACAATCAAGTCCACCGCATCGCCTGTTATAATAGGTGCGTAAAGCGTCGCCGCTACATTTACCACAGCGAGAACCAAAGCCGCTAAAAGCTGTGCCTTGTAGGCAAAAAGATATTTCAAAAGCTGCTTAAGCGAATTGTCAGCCATTTCTCTGCGCCTCCTCAAGCGTAAGCTGTGACAGGCAAATTTCCCTGTACACAGAGCAGTTTTTCATAAGCTCGTCATGAGTGCCGATACCCACTGCTTTTCCATCGTCCAAAACCAAAATCCTGTCCGCATTCCTTATTGCGCTGACCCTCTGTGAAACGATAAACACCGTCATTCCATGCGTATTCTGAGCCAGAGCCTTTCTCAGCCTTGCATCTGTCGCCAGATCAAGCGCAGAAGCGGAGTCGTCAAGTATCAGAATTTCAGGATTTCCGACAAGCGCACGCGCGATCGTAAGCCGCTGACGCTGACCGCCCGACAAATTCGTACCGCCCTGACTAAGCTCAAAATCCAGTCCTTCGGGCTTAAGCCTGACAAAATCAAGAGCCTGCGAAATTTCAAGCGCATTAGTTATCTCCTCATCGTCCGCATCAGCCTTGCGCCACTGCATATTCTCTCTTATCGTACCCTTAAAAAGCACCGCCTTTTGCGGAACTATTCCTATTTTACCTCTAAGCTGCTCAAACGGATAATCCCTGACATCGTTTCCGTCAACAAGCACCTGTCCGTCAGTCACGTCATAAAAGCGTGGAATCAGATTAACTAGCATACTCTTTCCGCATCCCGTTGAGCCGATAATTCCTACCGTTTCACCACGTTTTGCCTCAAAGCTTATATTCTCAAGCGTACTGCGCTCCGAGCTTACATAGCTGAAGCTTACGTTATTAAACTTAACCGCACAGCCGCCAGGCTTGTCCTTAACAGGAGTGTTTCCCTCATCGCTGAGATCGGGAGCCTTGTCCAAAATCTCAAGTATCCTTACTGATGAAGCCTGTGACTTGGTAAGCAGCATAATAAACTCCGCCACCCTTATCAGCGAAAGCAGAATCTGAGACATATAGTTTACCAGCGCAATAACCTCGCCCTGCGTTATCTCTCCTGTATCAACGCTTATTCCGCCATACCAAATAATCAGTATCACCGCCACGTTTACAAGCACATAGGTAAGCGGACTCATTATCGCTGAAAATCTCCCTGCTGTCGTCTGCGTCACGCTTAGCTCGTCAGTCGACTGTTTAAATCGCTCACGCTCGTTTTCCTGCCTTGAAAATGCTCTTATAACCCTTACTCCGCTCACATTTTCAGATGTAATAAGCGTGGTTCTGTCAAGCTTTTTCTGTATGCTCCTGTACATAGGCACAGTCTTTTTTGTGACAAAATATATCACTGCTGAAATAATCGGAGTGAAAATTGCAAAAATAAGCGTAAGCTTAACCGAAATGGTAAGTGCCATAATCAGTGCGCCTATCACAATAAACGGCGAACGCATAAATAGACGCAGTATCATATTAACACCCGTCTGCGCTGTGTTAATATCCACCGTCATTCTCGTCACAAGAGTTGAAGAGCCTATACGGTCTATCTGCGAGTGCGACAGCGTATTTATATGCTTATAGAGGTCGCTTCTAAGCTCCGTGCCAAAGCCCACCGCCGCCTTTGCCGCAAAATACTGCGCAAACAGCGAAGCGAAAAGTCCCAGCACACCTAATCCGACAAGCAGCGCGCCCATCTTGTAAATGTAAGGCTTGTCAGCATTTGAAATTCCCACATCGATAATTTTCGCCATGACAAGCGGAATTATAAGCTCAAAAATCGCTTCAAGCAGCTTGCCTAAAGGTCCTAAAATGCTTTCTCTTTTATAATTTTTAAGATACCTAAAAAGCCTAAGCATTTTCTCTCACCCTTTTCCCTTGCATTGGACGTTAATTTGTGCTACAATAGATATAACTCAAAATCTTGGAGAATAAATCTATGGATATTATTTACGAAATTGACTTTGCGATACTTGATGCGCTGCAAAAAATTCACAGCGGTGTTTTAAATGTAATCATGGCGTTTTTCAGCTTCATAGCAAACGGCGGAGCCGTCTGGATTGCGGCGGCGGCTTTGCTGCTGCTCTTTAAAAAGTACCGCACGGCAGGTGTTGCTGTTTCCCTTTCGCTCATTATCGAGCTTGTGCTAAACGAAAAAATCATCAAGCCTCTTGTCGCCCGACCTCGCCCATTTACACTCAATCCTGAAATTGACACCATAATCTCTCAGCCGTCGAGCTATTCCTTCCCATCGGGTCACACCTGCAGCTCCTTTGCGGCGGCAACGGCAATTTTTATGTTCAACAAGCGTCTTGGAGCAGTTGCCTACGCAGCCACTTTTTTGATAGGCTTTTCAAGGAACTATTTCTACATTCACTATCCGAGCGACGTTCTCTGCGGAGCAATTTTAGGAACGCTCATCGGCTTAGCTGTGTCAATCGCCCTCAAAAAGGCAGTCACTCGCTTTCAGCCCTCGCCGCCTCAAGATCAATGATGATACCCACCTTTGCAAGCGTTTTCTCAAGCGTCACATCGTCTAATGGGAAAATTTCGCTTGTGTCAGTAACCGATTCGTGGTCTATCCGCCTAAGCTGCACATAGTTCTCTCTGTAGTCGGTGGAGGTGTAGATTGACGCTGAAATGTAGGTGTTTTTAACTGCATAGTAATTTACAGGCTTAAGCGACAGAATGCTTGCGCTGTCCTGACGCATATTACGCTCAAGCTCGTCAAAGTCGCACTCTTCAAAGCTCACCTTGCGGCATTTTAATTCCTTAATCCTCTTCTTAAGCGGCTGCTCAGAAGCGTCCGCTTTTTTTCGTCTGCTGAATAGTCCCATTTTTACTCCTCTACATATAAAACAAGGGCTTCGCACAGATATTCTCAGCAAAGCCCCTATTTACCTGAATACACCTGACAAATTTCAGCTTACAATCCCTTGCAGGTCTTTGCATAGACAATAAGCCCTGCTGGAATGGTGATAAGCTGTGAAACCGTAAAGGTGAGATTGAGCGAAAAGCTAAAGCTTATCACATACAAATCTATCGCAATATTGTTTATCCCCAACGTTTTTCCCCACGCAAGCCAGCTGATAAATGCAGGTCCGCCATCGCAGAGGTACGCAATAAACGCACCCAGCACAACAGATGCAAGCGCAAAGAAAATAAAAGCAAACGTCTTTTTCAATGCACAGCCTACTTTCTGCGCGATGTACTTCTGCGCTTGTTGTCCATCACGTGCTTTAAATCCGAAAAGCGCTCCTCGCTTGACGCTTTGAACTTAGCCATCATATCCTCAAAGTCCTCATCTCCGCTTGCGGACGCTTCGTCATAAACAGGCGGCGGATTTTTAGCGAAATCCTGAATCTGCGGCTTTTCACGGTAAGGCGAACGCCGCTGTGAACCCTGACGGGAATGTGACTGCGAACCGTTTTTTTGCTCCCTTGAATCCCTCTGTCTGTTGTGAGAACCGTTTTTACCGCCATGCTCTCTTTTCTCTGAGCTGTGTTTTTCAGACTGCGGAAGCGCCTTCTTAATTGACAAACTTATCTTGCCATTGTCGCCTAAGGACAGCACCTTAACCTTAACCTGCTGACCCTCAGTCAGAAAATCCTTAATTTCATTAACGTATGTAGCGGCGACTTCGGAAATGTGAACCATTCCCGTCGTGCCCTTTTCAAGCTCTACAAAAGCTCCGAATTTTGTTATACCTGTGACCTTTCCATCATAAATTTTCCCTACTTCAAGCTGCATTTTTACTCCTCATACATTTTACAAGCGCACTATGCTGTAAATCAAACTGCGCTTAATTTTCCACCTTTACTTCACTGCGTTTCTACGACATAAAAACGTCTTTCGTTCGGATAAGCATATCCTAAATCCTCAACGACGATTCTCTCCATGTATTCGCTCTCGTCCTCGCTTGAAAGCTGCCTTGAATACTCGTCGTTGAGCTGCTTAGCCTGAGAAATCTGCTCATTTATATCGTCCTTTTCCTGCTTAAGCTGTGCTATCTGCACCTGCTGTGAAACAATCGTCACCGCAGCATACACCACAAGGCACAGCGCAGTAAACCAAGCAAGCGGCTTAAAGGTAATACCGCCCTCTTTTTTTCTTTTGACAGCTCTGACGCCGCTGTCACTGCGTCTTTTTTCGCCCAAAATTTCTCACTCCTGATTTTTACACAACTCACACTTATTTCTATCGTTTCCGCTCAAGTGCGAACAAAGCGAAAACGTTTAATATCTATTAGTTATCTTCCTATTTATATTATAATCCTTTAGGCTCAAACTTTCAAGTGTTTTTTGAAAATTTTTTCTCAAATCTTTATTTTATGTCATTTTCCACAAACTTTTCTGTTTAAAACCGCCTTTGTTTTGTGAAATAATGCAAATATCGGCATGGTAATTACCTTTGCGGCAAAATTCAAAAGCTTTACCGTTAAAAAAACATACAATCTCCCTGCCGTAAAGCTCCACGCCGCCGCCGACAAAAGCATAGCGGCAAGCACAAATCCTCTTACATAGTCAGTCTGCGCAAGTGTAAAAACAAAGTAGACCGAGCCGAACATCAGCGCATACAACAAATCGCACAAAAATGTCGCCGCTTTTAAATCAAGCGTTCGCCTCACTATTTTGAACAGGTCGTAAAGCACGCCTAAAAAAACACCTATCAACAGCGAATTTTTCAGCACCTCTATTTCAGCGTCAACACCAAGCTGCATACCCGTCATAGCTTCACCTCAGCAGCTTTGAGATAAAGCTTCGGTGCTTCTTAGCCGCCTTGTCGCCGTAAACCAATGCGGAAATTTCGCCCTCAACGCTTACGTTTCCGACTTCCACGCTCATCTCATTTACGTGCAGATTCTCACCATGTATAACCATCTCTCCGCACTCGGTGAAAAGCTTTACCTGCCTTTCGTCAAAGCTGTCAACATCGGTAACTCCCGTAACGCTGATACTGGCGCAGTCCTGCATAACTATGCTGTGTCTGCCTGAAACGCCGCTTTTTTCAGCCGAACCTATGCTCATAATCAATCACCTCAAGGAATTGTATGCCTGAAAGTGAAAAAATATGAGCGTGGCTTTAATTCTCCACGCCGAAAAACTCGTTAAAATGCTCCTTAAGCCTTTCAAAGGATTCAATGCTCAGATCATGCTCGATATGGCAGGCGTCCTCTGCGGCGACTTTTTCGTCAACTCCAATTGCAGTAAGCCATTTAGAGAGCAGTCTGTGACGCTCGTAAATTCTCTCGGCGACATCTTTGCCCGCCTCTGTCAAGGTGATGTAGCCGCCGTCGTCAACTAAAATAAATCCGCCCTCTCTGAGTATGCTCATAGCTCGGCTGACACTCGGCTTCGAGAGGTTCATCTCATGGACTATATCGATAGAACGCACCTCGCCTGTACGGTTGCGAAGAATGAGTATCGTTTCCAGATAGTCCTCTCCAGATTCATGAAGCTGTTTCATTTTTAATTCTCCTTCCATGGCTTTTTAAATTCAGATAGCTTTGGCTTACTGAAGCTGTACACAATATATTATAGCATATTTTTCTTTCTGCGTCAAGCGTTTAGACACAAATATTTTACCGAAAAATCAGAATTTCTATGAAAATTTTTCCTTTGCTATTGACAAGCGTGAAAATACGTGATATACTAAACAAAGCGTCAATTACGCATATTTTTTTACAGAAAGGGTTTTTATTATGAACAAATATAAATTTGAAACCATGCAGGTTCATGTCGGGCAGGAGACTCCCGACACAGCTACCGATGCAAGAGCCGTGCCGATTTACGCTACGACTTCCTATGTTTTCAAGGATTCAGCGCAGGCGGCAGGCAGGTTTGCGCTTACTGAGAGCGGCAACATTTACACTCGCCTTATGAATCCCACCTCTGACGTTTTCGAGCAGAGAATGGCGGCACTTGAGGGCGGTGCGGCGGCGCTTGCTACCGCTTCAGGCTCGGCGGCCGTTACCTATGCGATTCAGAATATCGCTCTTGCAGGAGATCACATCGTTTCCTCAGCGAACCTTTACGGCGGAACGTTCAATCTCTTTGCAAACACGCTTGCGGATCAGGGTATTGAAACCACCTTTGTAAATCCCCACAATCTTGAGGAGATTGAAGCGGCGATTAAGGACAACACAAAGCTTGTCTATGCCGAAACGCTTGGCAATCCAAATTCGGACGTTATCGACCTTGACGCTATTGCTGAAATTGCGCACCGTCACGGTATTCCGTTTATAGTTGACAGCACCTTTGCGACTCCATATCTGCTTCGTCCGATTGAGCATGGAGTTGACATCGTTGTTCACTCGGCTACTAAATTTATCGGCGGTCACGGCACAGTTATGGGCGGAGTTATTGTAGATTCAGGAAAATTCGACTGGGCG
This sequence comes from Ruminococcus sp., assembly GCA_021202895.1. Taxonomy (GTDB): domain Bacteria; phylum Bacillota; class Clostridia; order Oscillospirales; family Ruminococcaceae; genus YE71. The sequence continues at coordinate 93,265 of JAJQCE010000007.1, forward strand.
CAAAACGACAAGTTCCCAGGACTTAGCAAGCCTAATCCCTCCTACCACGGAGTAGTTTTCACAGAGGCTGTCGGAAATATCGCCTACGTACTTAAAATCCGCACAACGCTTATGAGAGATATTGGTTCGGTTATCTCGCCTTTCAACTCGTTCCTGCTGCTTCAGGGCTTAGAAACGCTTTCGCTCAGAGTAGAGCGTCATGTTGAAAATGCGCTTAAGGTTGTGGATTTTCTCAAGAACCACCCTGACGTTGAAAGGGTCAACCATCCCTCTCTTGCGACTGGCAGAGAAAAGGAGCTTTACGACAGCTATTTCCCAAACGGCGCAGCTTCAATCTTTACCTTTGAAATTAAAGGCGGAGCTGAAAAAGCCAAGAAATTCACTGAATCACTTGAGCTTTTCTCACTGCTTGCGAACGTTGCCGACGTCAAGAGCTTGGTTATCCACCCTGCTTCGACAACACACTCGCAGATGGAAGAGCCTGAGCTGCTTGCGGCGGGAATTAAGCCGAACACCATTCGACTTTCAATCGGTACAGAGCATATCGACGATATAATTGCAGACTTACAGCGCGGCTTTGAGTGCGTTAAAGACTAAGGAAAGAGGAATTTAAAATGTCAAATATTTACAAAGGAATAGACAGGCTTATCGGCAAAACTCCGTTACTTGAAGCGGCGAAATACTCGGATTTGAACGCTCTTGACACTCCGATTTTAGTTAAGCTTGAATATTTAAATCCGACAGGCTCGGTAAAGGACAGAGCCACACTTTATATGATTAACGATGCCGAGCTTAAGGGCAAGCTGAAAGCGGGCGGCACGATTATTGAGCCTACCTCTGGGAACACGGGCATAGGAATAGCTTCGGTAGGTGCGTCGAGAGGCTACAAGGTTATAATTGTCATGCCTGAAACTATGACGCAGGAGCGCAGAGATATGCTGACCGCCTATGGTGCTCAGATTGTCCTCACTGACGGCAGGAGCGGAATGTCGGGAGCGGTCGCAAAGGCAAAGGAGCTGGCGGCGCAGACTGAAAACAGCACGATACTTTCGCAATTTGAAAATCCGTCAAATGCGCAGGCTCATTTTGAAACTACAGGTCCTGAAATCTGGGAGGATACAGGCGGCAAGGTTGACATCTTTATTTCTGGAGTAGGTACGGGCGGCACAATCACAGGTGTGGGAAAGTATCTCAAGTCTAAAAATCCCGATGTTAAGATTGTCGCAGTAGAGCCGCTGTCTTCGCCTGTTTTATCGCAGGGCAAGGCGGGTCCGCACAAGATTCAGGGCATAGGCGCCGGCTTTGTTCCCGATGTGCTTGACATTTCGATTTACGATGAAATTATTCCTATTTCAAATGAGGATGCGTATGCCGAAGCGAAAGCGTTCGCAAAGAGCGAGGGCGCACTGGTCGGAATTTCATCTGGCGCTGCACTTTTTGCCGCTCTGATTCTCGCAAAGAGAAGCGAAAACAAGGGAAAAAGAATAGTTGCGCTGCTGCCTGATTCGGGCGATAGATATTTGAGCGTTTTGTCGTGAAAACGGCTTATCCGATAACGCGGTAATAAGCAAAGGCAAATCTGCATAAAATAAAGTCATTTTAAAAATTTCGGCGAACCACCTGAAAAATTCACACAAGAAGGTCGGTTCGCCGAAAAATATTGGAAAAATGATGTGTGATAGAAACAGTATAAGCGACAAGGCTTGAGCAAAGCTAGGTGTGCTTAATTTATACAAAAAACCGCTGTGAGAATCAGCGGTTTAATATTTGTCAAATATGTATCAAAAGCCTTTTGAACCTGCGCTGTTAGCTGTTTTCGGATAATCATGACAGCTGTCAAGCTCTGAAAGAGTGCCTTCAAAGATAAGCTTAACCTCTGAAAGCTGTTCAAAATCTCTGGGCTGGAAAAGCGAAGCAGGCTTAGCTAAAACAATTGCATGATGAGAGGAGAGAAGCTCAGTGACAAACTGCGAGCAGAAGTATTTGTTTTTAATTTTGAGCGGAATACCGAAAAAGCAGCAGGCAGGACCTAAATAGTTGTAGCCGTAGCTGTCTTTGTTGAGGTACATTTCTTCAAGCTGAGTTGAGATGTCCTCATAGGCTTGCTCAGTAACCTTTACAGCATAAACAGCACAGGGCGCATTCGGACTCAGGCTTAAAAGCCCAGTTGTAGTGCTTTCCTTTACGAATCCAGCTGGAATCGGCATATTTGTGTAAATGCGAGCAAAGCTGTAGAGCCTAGTGCATTGACAATCAAATCCGATTGAGGCATGAGTATATTTTGTGTGAGTAAAAAGCGAAATGACCTTTGAGAAAAAAGAGTCTGTGCGCACAAGAAAAATATAGAGCGTGCGCTTTTTGAGCCTTGAGCCAATGTCAATTTGAGCCATGTTGCTTGTCCTTCTTTACAGATTACTAATTTGTATAAAGTATACCAAATATATTCATCTTGTCAAAATAAAAGATGAGCGGCATAAACTATAAATATATTATACCACATTTGAAATCGTTTGTCAAATAGAAATTGAAAAAATCAAACAAGTATATGCTTTACAAAAAATTAACTGAAAGTTAATTGACTTAAGGGC
>JAJQCE010000001.1 GCA_021202895.1 Ruminococcus sp.
CGAACTGCGCAAAATGAAAAGCATGAACAAAACATCTCGTTCGTCCAGTCAGCCCTCAAAATAGGGGCATTTTGCTTGCAAAATGCGAGGACGAACTGCGCAAAATGAAAAGCATGAACAAAACATCTCGTTCGTCCAGTCAGCCCCTTAAAAAAAACTCTTGCAAATTTTGTAAAAATACGCTTTACAAATAAAATCTACCTTTACTAAGACCTAAAGAATAAATCAAAAATATATAAAAAGCTCTTGACAAAGGAGGAAAAGCTGTATAATTGACTTATACAGATATGAAAGGCAAGGTTAAAGCTTTTCATAGATTGATAAAAATTCTACTCGTATATGGTTATTTAATTCTTCTTAAAAAACAAGTCTGTGCTTTAGATGGAATCCTAACCAAATTTTGTATGGGTCTAGGTTTTTAGAGTGAAAGGCTTTTTCTAGAAAGCTTTGCTTATAGAGGTTGACGAATCCTAAAAAATGATGTATAATAGAAACATACCTATGAAAAGAGGATTTGTATGAAGCTATATAAAAGAACATGGGCGGAGATAGACCTTGACCGCCTAAAACAAAATTACATTGCCTATAAAAGAGCTCTGCCGCAGGACACTGAAATAATGTGCGTTGTCAAGGCGTCCTGCTATGGACACAGTGACCGTGCCGCTGTGCCGTTTTTGCAAAACGAGCTTGACGTTAAGCATTTTGCTGTTTCTAATTTAGAAGAAGCAGTTCGCCTGCGCAGCTTTGGAATTACTGGAGAAATACTTATTTTAGGCTACACCTCCCCCGATGAAGCTCAAGCTCTTGAAAAGTATGACATAATTCAGGCGATAATGGACTTTGATTATGCAAGGAGTCTTAACGATTATGCTTTAAGCTCTGTGCGCTGTCATATTGCCGTTGATACGGGTATGGCGAGAATAGGGCTTAGAGGAACGGCGGAGGAAATTTCAGACGAAATTGTGAAAATTGCCGCACTTGACAAGCTTAAAATCGAGGGAGCGTTTACACATTTTGCCGTTGCCGATTCACTGGAAGACGACTGCGCCATGTTTACGAAGGCTCAGTCAGAGCTGTTTTTCTCGGCGGCTGATGAGGCGAAAAAAAAGGGCGTAAAGCTTGAAACGCTTCACACCTTAAATTCTGCGGCGGGACTTTTTCACACCGACAGCCGCTCCTCGCTTGCGCGGCTGGGTATTGTGCTTTATGGACTTAAGCCCGACCGTTCGCTTGATTTGCCAAGCGAAATCAAGCCTGTAATGTCGCTAAAATCCACCGTAAGTCAGGTCAAAGAGGTTGAGCAAAACGTAAGCGTAAGCTATGGCAGAAGCTATTTTACTGCTTCAAAAGCTAAGCTTGCTACCGTTTGCTGCGGTTATGCGGACGGCTATCCCCGCTTGCTTTCAAATATCGGTGAGGTGCTTGTCCACGGCAGACGCTGTAAAATTGTCGGACGAGTCTGCATGGATCAGTTTATGTGCGATGTCACAGGAATTGACGTCAGAGCAGGCGATATTGTCACCCTTATCGGACATGACGGTAGCGAAAGCATAACTGCTGATGATTTGGCTAAGCTTACAGGAACAATTGGCTATGAAATAGTCTGCTCGGTGTCCGAACGTGTTCCGAGAGCCGCAGTTAAAAATGGGAATATTGTCGGAGTGTATAAGCTGTAAAATCAGCAGACTGATGAAGGCGCTTGCGATATTTGCTTTGAAAATTAAACGTGATATAAGGGAGAGTGTGATACTTCATCCTCATCCATACCGCCAACCCTCCAAAAAATCCTCAGCCGCCTGCTCGGCGGTTTTTTCACCGTAGTAGTAAAGCTCAAACTGGTCGAAAAATTCGCTGTAACGCTCGGTATTTTCAAGGTCGTTTGGGATAAGCTCAAATCGCTTCTCCTGAGAAATTTTGCTCCCCGCCTCGTAGGAAACTCCCTCAAGCATATCGTTAGCTTCAAGCGTTTCCTGAGCGGAACGGGAAAGAGGGAAACCCTTTTCACAGCCTTGAAGCACTGCCATCTCCTCGCTGTTTATGAGGTAGTTTAGAAATTTCGCCGCCTGCTCAGGGTTCTGCGTGCTTTTGCTTATCGCATACAGGCTTGTAGGCTTGAGATACCAGCCGAAGCGCTGTGAATTTGCATCGCAGATGTAGTCGCCGATTGTCACCTCGCCGCCCTGCTCCTCAAGCGGAATAACGTTGTTTTGCGCGTCAGACACCCAGAGAAGCTGCCCTGCGGCTTTTGACGTAAAGAAATCGTTCGAGGAGTATTCCTTGTGCGGAACTACCTCGCAGTCTATAAGCTCCTTGTAAAATTCCATCATGCTGACTACATTTTCAAGCTCAAAGCTCTCTGTTTCCCCGAAGCACGCTTTGCCTGAAATCTGCTCCTCGTGAGCCGTCAGCATGAGCCAGTAGTAGATGTTTGAAGCTTCGATAGTGTAAATCCCATCGGCGGAGAAAACCTCCGCACATTCAAATAAATCGTCCCAAGTCTTTGGTATGTCAAGATTGTACTCGTCAAACAGAGTTTGATTGTAGTAAAAGGTTGCAGCGTTGAGCGAGATGGGAATTGCGTTGAGCTTGCCGTTTGACGTGCCGTAGGAAAGCTCCTCGTCAGTGTAGCTGCCAAGGTCTATGTATTCGCTAAGCTCGTTTAAGTCGTAAAAGCCCTCGCCGTCAGCGGAGTATTCGCTTATCCAGCTGTAGTTTATCTGCATTATGTCGCTTTCCTTGCCGCAGGAAATAAGCACCTCAAGCGTTTCCTTGTAGCCGCTGAACGCTGTGGGATATGGGGAAATGTCAATGTCAGCGTTTTCACTTTCGTACTGCTTTATCCCTAAAATCGTGTAGTCACTGCGAACCTCGCCGCCCCACCATGAAAAGGAGATGGAGGCAGATTTTTCTATGCTCTTGTGAGTGCTTGTCTGGGTAAGTGAGCAGGAGCTGAGGCAGGCGGCACAGCAGATTGCCGCAGGTATCAGTAGTTTAGCTTTCATTTGCTTCCCTCCTTGCTTTCAAAGTCCGCAGGGTCGTATATTACAAAGCTGCTGTTGTCCGTCATGTTCGCCTTGTCAAGCGCAAGCTCTGACTTTTGCATAAGCTCGTCAAAGCTTTCAGCGTGGTCCGGATAAATGCAGACGCCGATTGAAATGTTAAGCCTGAGATCACTTCCCTCAGCTACAAAGCCGTCAAACGCACGGCAAAGCCCTTCGCAACCTGCTTTGAGCTTTTCGTGAGCCTTGAAGATGTCAAATTCGCTGTAGTTTGCAAACACCGCCGTCATATCCTCGTTCACTCTGCCGATAAAAGACTCCTTGTCAGAGAAGTAGTCTTTGCATATTGAAGTCATTCCTTTGACAATGCTGTTTCGGTAACGCTGTGAAAGGTGCTGGGTCACATTCTCCGAATCCTTAATTGAGATGAGGATAAAGGCGTAGGTGCTGCCGATGATGGAGGTTTCCATAAGCTCCGAAATACTTTCGTCAAGACCATACTCGTTGAGTGTGCCTGTAATAGGATCGGTAAATTCATCTGTTTTGCCTAAGCTGTCAGCCGAGGTAAATTTAGCGCAGGCAAGGAAGCCTGTCAAAAGGCTCAGCATAATTATTATCACGGTCAGTCCGATTATTGCACTGCCTGTAAGCGGAGAAATCTTAGCAAGCGCAGGCGTTTCAGTCAGCGTTATCACTCGCCAGCCGCAGTCTGTTAGCAGTGACGCTCCGATATAGCTGTCGCTGATTACGCTGTCTCCGTCAGAGTAGTCAAAGAGGTCCGAATAGGTTTTCGGTATAGCCTCTCCAGAGGTTATATCTTCGGAATTTGAAAGAATTATTCTGTCGGACGAATCGGCAAGCAGGTAGATGTTGTCCGAATCGGCATTGTCAAAGGAGAGCGCGCTGCTGAGAATTTCAGAGTAGAGCGAAAGTATAAACAGCTCGTTGTCGTTTATAATACGTATGTAGTAAATTTTTTGATATTTCTCACTCAGCCCGAAAAGCCAGCCATCTGCGCTTTCGCCTAAAAGCTCGGCTATTCCGTCAAAGCCCTTTTCATTGATAAGCTCGCTTGCGCCTGTTGAAATCTTGCCTACAGAGGTTGAGTCTGAAAAGACAAGGAGAAAGTCGTTGTAGCTTTTTCCCGCCGAAATCTCAAGAAGCCTGTCCCTGACATCGTTTTTAATCTGCGCCGCCTCGTAGTCGGCGTATTCGGATGAAACGGGATTGTAGGACATAAGCGTTTCATCTCTCATCACGGCAGTACAGTCTGATTCGGCAGTTTCTGTAAAATAGTTCACCGCCGAGCAAAAGCCTATATCGAAAGCGTCAATCTGCTCTGATATTTCAGAGTACGCTGTGCTTCTGAGTGTGAGAAAGCCGTAAGTGCAGACGAAAAAAATCACCGCAAGCAAAAGCAACGTGTAGCAAAGCATCATTTTGTTTCGTATGCGACGAACCGTCACGTTTTTCTGTGCCGACATATCTAAATCCCCTTTCAGCCAGAATACTCTTTTATTGTAGCACAAAACCTGAAAAAATACAAGATTATTTCGATAATTTTAATCTCGAATTAACAAAACACCAGTTTTGGCGGTTGAAAATAGTGATTTTTGTGACAATGTGTCTAAAAATCATCAAATTTTTTGTTACTATTTTTACTACTTTGCTCTTGAAAATTTGATTAGAATATGTTATAATAAAAATGAGGGAAGAAATGAATACGATTTTGTTGTCTGTTAATTTAAGGAGGACTTGTGTCAATGAAAAAAAATTCCGCTTCCGAAGCTTTTATTTCCGGGAGCCTTAACAGAACACGCAGGTGGGTTACGATACTTATAATAGTGGGCGTGGTTGTGGTGCTGATTGCAATTGCGGCGGCAGTCGCAGCTTATCAGATGAAAAAGAACGACACTCTTACCCTAGCGCAGAATTTGCTTTCGCAGTTTGATATAAATACCACCTATCGTGAAGCCGAGATGAGTACTGACGGCGATGAGGACAATGACGGGATTTCAAACGGCGAGGAAACTAAGAACGGCACGAATCCGCTTGCTGAGGACAGTGACGGCGATGGAATTTCAGACGGCGACGAAGCTTCGCTTGGAACGGATCCGCTTAATTCCGATACCGATGGAGATGGGCTTATTGACGGCTATGAGCTTATAGTCGGACTTGATCCGAAGGCGGCTTCGACTGACGGAGAAGCTAACGATTCTGAAAGAGTCGTGGACTATGAAAAATCTCTTGGAGAGGTAACGCTGAATGTGAGCGGAAGCGCAAATATTGCGGACGTTTCTATTTGCGAGCTTGATCTTTTCAGCATATCCTCTAATGTGGGAATTGTAAGCACAGCGTATGATTTTGCGTCAGATTACGATTTTGAAGCGGCGTCATTAACCTTTGAGGTTTCAAAGTCGGACGTTGAGGCTCTGGGCTATTCCTACAGCGATCTGGCAATTTTGAGATTTGATTCGTCAAGCGTTTCCTACACTAAGCTTGATTCGACGGCGGACGGCGACAGCGAAACTGTTTTTGCTGAAATTACCGCTTACGGTACATATGTAGTCGGAGTTGAAGCGGCGGTGAATGAGGAAACGGTTACAAAGATTGCTTTCCTGCTTGACAATTCAGGCTCGATGTACCCGATAGAAATTTGCGATGTTTCACAGGAAAATGACGTTGATTTTAAGCGTCTTGACTTTACAAAGAGCTTGATCGAAAAGATGGAGGGCGAGGGCGAATTTTACTACAGCATAGCCAAGTTTACAGGCACATACACGCTTATGCAGGATTTTACGGACGATACCTCGGATTTGTACAGTGTGCTTAACAGGATAAAGAACGAGGACGAGGTCTTTGACGGCACTCACGTTGAAACTGCGCTTGAGGAGTGCATGAGCACCTTTGAGGACGATTCAAATACGAGAAATATAATAGTGCTGCTTTCGGACGGAATTTCTGACGAGGATAACGCTAAAAGCATAGACGAGCTTACTGAAATTGCGAATGAGAAGAATATAGTCATCATGACGGTAGGATTAGGAAAATCCACCGACAGAGCTATGCTTCAGGAGATAGCTGCACAGACGGGCGGCAAGTATTTCTCCGCTTCGGACGCAGACGCACTTGACGGAGTTTACCAGAGAATTGCGGCGACGCTCAACTATGACATAGTGGACTATTCAGATACCGATGAAAGCGCGCAGGGCTATTCGCTTTATGACACAGGCTTTGATCCGAAGGTGAACGGACTGAATGTGAAAAACTTCCGCACCTCGACCACAGAGAGCCTTGACTTCGGAATTGCGCTTATGGCGAGAGACTGGTATGTCGGCAGGCTTTCGATGAGTCAAGACGCTATTTCTCCCGCTGACGAGAGCGAACAGAAATACGATGCGGACGGCTACGATTTCAGCGGCACGGGTATTGAGGAAACCTACATGAGCAACGGCTCGCTTTCGGACGTGATTTTGACGATGATGAACAGCGACTATGCCAATGTTAAAGAGTATCTTGACTATTCCTCTGGCGGTTCGCTCCTTGAGGTGTATGAGAATATGCTGGACGACGCACTTTCGCAGGGCTGGACTAAGCAGAAGTACACGCTTAACGCTGACAATCTCGAATGGAATCAGGTTGAGCTGCTCTCGCTTGACATTGCAGGCAGCGAGGACAAGATAGCGGCGGCGAGCAGCGAATCCGAAATGCAGTTTTATAAGGCACTGTACTGGATGAACGCCGTGCAGTGGAATGACGAGGGAGCGGAGTTTAATCTTTATGACGGTGATGAGGGCTTTGAGATGCTCAAAACGCTTTTAGCCGCAGGAGAGCCTGTGCTTACAACGATTGACGGCTCGCACACGGTCAATGCGATTTCTCTTATTCAGGACAGCTCTGACCACCGCAAATTTATTTTGCAGGTTTACGACAGCAATTATCCAGGCTCGACAAGGAAAGTCTACATAACGAGAGCTGTTAGGGGCGAATTTACAATATCTGACGGCAGCGCCGAGCTTGACGAGGTTACCTACGAATACACCTGCGAATATGACGGAAAGCAGGTCGGCATAAGCTTTAGTGATATTGCAGTTTAAAAATGGAAAAATTTAAGAAAAATCATTGGCATGAGGGGAAAAGAAAACGTTTTCTGTGACAAATGCACAAAAAACATGCGAAAAATTTGTTAGAAATTTAGAGGAAATCGTGCAATTTTTTTGTGAAAACCCCTTGATTTAATTTGATTTTTTTGATATAATTATAAATGAATCAATGGGATAAGTATATCCTAAGCACCAAAAAAAGGTGCGTTTGAAGTTGCAAATGGCAGTGTGCTTGGCTTTGTCAGGTGAAGCAAATTGCCGCACAAGAAAACAATTTATTATTTTTTGGAGGGAAATTAAAATGAAAACTTCTAAGATTCTTGCGGGTATGACCGCAACAGCAATGGCTGCGGCTATGATGGCTATTCCTGCTTCGGCGGTGGAAGAAAACGAGTTTGTCAACGCTACAGGCACATGGACATACACTTATACTGCGGATCAGATTCAGACGGCTATAGACGAGGGTAAAGCAGAATTTGGTACATATGATGATGGTACTTCTTCGCTCGGCTTCAACATTCAAGTAGGTCATATGAAGAATGCAAAGGTTACTATAGTTGCTTCAAGTTCGACAAGTAATATTTACAACGGTGCTGATAATGATCCTATAGATGAAGATTATATGTACATGGTTACTACATCGTGGAACTATGACGCTCCTACTGATGCAGTTGCAGGAAATGTAAAGTGGTCATATGATGAGGATGGAAATCAGGTGACGGCTAAAGGTGCTTGCGATATTAACGAATGGGACAGCGGTTCAACAAAATATAATGGAAACTGGGCACAGATCACACTTGCTGATGATGACTATTCTGCTCTTACAATTACAGTTACAGTAGTTGCTGATGAAGATACTACATGGGAGTATCATAATCCTTCAGATGACGAAGAAAATCAGTATGAGGTATTTAGAATGTTGTCTGGTTTGTCCTGTGAATTTGTAGATATGGATACTATTAACTCTCAGATAGTAGGCGCAACTCTTACTGATGGAACAGTTGTTACAGAAGCAACAGCTACATCGTCTTCTGATGACACGTCCAGCAGTTCATCGTCTTCAGACGATGACGACGATGATACATCTTCATCAAGCAGTTCATCATCTTCAAGCAGCTCATCCTCAAGCAGCTCATCCTCTGGTTCTTCAACTTCTGGATCTACAACCACAACTACAACCACGGGTTCATCTACAACAACAACTGGCTCAACCTCTGACGACACAACCGAGAGCGCAGATTCTGGCGCAGCTGAGGGCGTAGGTCTTGCGATCGCAGCTTTGGCAGGCGTTGCTTTGGTAGTAACTCGCAGAAGATAATTTGCACTTTAGAAAAAAAGATAACAAATGCCCTGCCAAGTGTGGGGCATTTTTGTCAAAGCAGATGGATTGTTTACTTGGCAAATTCAAGAAAACAGCATCAAAATCTTACAGAAATTAGCAATAAGTAATCGTTTTTTGTGTATTTTGCCCAAAACTAAACAAGATAATTGTGCAAATAGGATATTGAAAGAATGAGTTTTTTGTGATATAATGTATAGATAAGAAATATTTTTTCTAGTACAATTGAAATTCAAACAGAAAATAATGGAGGTTTTTATTATGAAAACTATGAAAAAGCTTTTGGCTTGCTCTGTAGCTGCTCTTATGGCGGCTTCTATGATGACGGCTTGCGGCGACAGTGAAGAGGAAGAAAGCTCATCTGTTGCTGAAACAACAACTACTACAGCTGCTGAAGAAGAGTCAAGCGAAGAAGAGGAAGAGTCAAGCGAAGAAGAGGAAGAATCCAGCGAGGAAGAGGAATCTACTGAGGACGAATCAACAGAGGATGAATCTACAGAGGATTCTGAGGAAGAGGAAGAGGCTGCTGAGCCGAGAGATATTTCAGAAATGCCTGGAGAGCTTCAGGGTCTTGAAACTGCGTCGTTGGTATTCGATTCAAGCATGGATCCTTCGACCTTTGCAAAGGCTATGTGCGAGCAGAACTTTGAGAATGACGAGTCTGACGTTGCGATTTCGATTGAAGAGGTCGAGGGCGTTTCGCTACTTAAGGTTGAGGTTCTTGACCTTAACGATGCAGGAACAGCATACAAGATTCCTAAGGTACAGCTTGATATGTCGGTTATCTTTGAAGGACAGACAGATGTTCTTGCCGACATCTTCACAATTGATGTTGAATTTGTAACTAAGGCTGTAGGCAACTTTGTAGCTGACGATGGAACAGAGTCTTTGGTTCCTGGAAACTTCATGGGCTGCCTTGCTACACAGACTGGTTCTGATCCTGACAATCTCGGTTGGCATGAAATTGATAGCGGTATAGCTGATTCAGAGTGGGTAAGCGAATGGGGCGTATATTATCATACTATTCGTCCGGGCTTGCTTGGACCGTTTGAAGCTACTGATTCTACACAGTACTTAACGTTCATGAGATGGTCTATTCCTAATCAGGCTGATTTCTACATTGCAGATATTACCTTCTATGATGAGGACGGCAATATTCTGCCTTGCTCAATCGGCGAACACGCTAAGGTTTAATTCTAAGAGCATACTAAAAATAAAGTCCTGCGTTTTTTACAGCGCAGGACTTTTTTGGCTAAAAAAATATCGGCTGAAGCTGAAACCCTTTGAGCGCCGCTTCGATTGAATCGGGCAGCTTGTCAAAATCGGCTGAGAGCGAACGGGGCTTTGTTTCGCAGTCGTCCTGCGCTATAGGAACAAAGAAAAAGTGCTTAAAATTGAGCAGTGTTCCGATGTTTTTCGCACTTGCCGAGAGAGCGTCGTTTGTCGAAGCGCATATAAGCACAGGTCTTTGCGAGCGCAGGTGCGACTTTGCTCCGAGCGTTACAGGCGTGTCATAAATTGCATTTGCAAGCTTTCCCATAGTAGTCGCAGTGCAGGGGACGATGACAAATATGTCAAACATTCGTTTAGGTCCTATCGGTTCAGCGTCCTCTAACGTGAGAATCGCCTTGCTGCCGCAGATATTTTCAAGCGTTGAAATGTTGTCTGCCGCCTTGCCAAATCTGGTGTCGATTGAGGCGGCGTTAAAGGAGAATATCGGCGTAAGCTCGGCTTTTTTATCCTTAAGGCGGCGAGCCTGTTCAAAGGCTTTGTGAAAGGTGCAGAAGGAACCGCTCACAGCGAAGCCGATTTTTATTCCCTCAAGTGACATTTCTGCCGCTCCTTTCGTTGTAAATGTTCACAACCGCATCGGCGATAATTTCACCAGCGGTAACGGGAGCGCATTTTCCAGGAAGTGAAAGTGCGTGAATCACTCTCCTTGAGAGCTTATCGCAGGCAAGAAAATCGGTTCCGCCAGGCTTTGAAGCTAAATCAATGATAAGGCAGTTTTTTCGTGTTTTTTCCAAGATGTCGCCAGTCAAAACCATGGCGGGAATGGTGTTTATAATAAGCCTGTAGTCAGAAATGTGCTCTTTCAGCGTTTTAAGCTCAAACGCGTCAAAGCCTGAGCTTTCGGCTTCAGCGAGAGCGTTTACGCTTCGTGCCGCAATGAAAACCTTTGCGCCTACTGCGCTGAAAAGCGAAGCGCAAGCCTTTGCGACACGTCCCCAGCACTTGTGCCTCTTACGGTAACGTCAAGCTCATTAAGCGCAATTGACAATGCACCCTCTGCGGTGGGTATACAGTTCTTAACCACAAGCTCCTCGCGCCTGTAGTAGTCGGCGGTGTCAAAGCCGTGCGAATTGAAAAATTCAATCATGGCGGTGTTCATTGCGCCGCCTGTTACAATTGCACTCTTTCCAAGGCAGTTAAGAAAGCTTTCACAGCTAAGCTGTCTGCCGAGAACGGGAATGTTCAGCCCATTAGAGCAGGGCATAGGCAGCAGCAGCAAATCCACAGACCGTTCAAGCTCGTCAAGTGAATCAATGCTCCTTACATTTTCAGCTGTGCCGTCAGTGCGAAAGGTTAAGACCTCGGCTATACCAATATCGTTAAGCTTTTTAGCCGCATAAAGCTGCCTGCGGTCAGCCCCTGTACATAAAAACAGCGCTTTATTGTTCATATTACGCACCTCCGTCAATCTATCTGAAAATTTTTCCAATAGCTCCCGATTCCAAACAGGAATTACTACAATATATGCAGCTGATTTAAGTGATGTTACCAAAAAAGCGCCTGCGTAAAACAAGCGCTTTTTTTGATTTAAAATTTCAGAGCCTTAAAGCGTTCCATCGCTTCCTTGGTTCGTTCGCTGTCGCCGAATGCGGTAAGCCTGAACCAGCCCTCGCCGTTTTTGCCGAAGCCTGAACCGGGAGTTCCGACAACATTTGCTTCGCTTAAAAGCTTGTCAAAGAAATCCCAGCTGCTCATGTTGTTCGGGCATTTAAACCAGATGTACGGCGAATTTTTGCCGCCTGTGTACTTAATCCCCATCTCGTCAAGAGCGGAGGCTATAACCTTGGCGTTTTGCTGATAGTACTTGATGTTTTCACTTGTCTGCTTCAAGCCCTCCTCTGAAAAAACAGCCGCCGCTGCGCACTGAACGGGATAGGAAACTCCGTTGAATTTTGAGCCTTGACGTCTGCCCCAGAGCTGTGAAATGCTCACCTCGCTGCCGTCAGAGGCTTTTGCGGTAAGCTCGTCAGGGATAACGGTGTAGCCGCAGCGCATACCTGTAAAGCCTGCGGTCTTTGAGAGCGAACACATCTCAATTGCGCACTCCCTTGATCCCTCAACGGCAAAAATGCTTCTCGGAATATCCTCCTCTGTGATAAACGCTTCGTATGCGCAGTCGTATATAATTATCGCATTGTTTTTCTTAGCGTAGCTAATCCACTCCTTGAGCTGGTCTTTGGTGTAAACTGAGCCTGTAGGATTGTTCGGAGAGCAGAGGTAAATTAAGTCCGCATGAACGCTTTCGTCAGGCATTGCCGCAAAGGAGTTTTGTTCGTTTGAATCGGCATAGATAACCCTTCTGCCGTTCATGAGGTTAGTATCCACATAAACCGGGTAAGCAGGATCGGTAATCAGCACAACATTGTCGTTTCCGAAAATGTCCACAATGTTTCCGCAGTCGCACTTTGCGCCGTCGTTTATTCTTATCTCGTCAGGCTTTATCTCCACTCCGAAGCTTGAGTAGTAGCCGCTGACAGCTTCTTTCAGAAAATCATAGCCTGCGCCGCTGTCCTCATAGCCCTTAAAGGTTTCCTTGACAGCCATTTCGTCCGCACCCTTTTTCATAGCGTCAATAACGCACTGCGCTATAGGCTGTGTAACGTCGCCTATACCCATTCTGATAATGTCAGCGTCAGGGTTAGCATCGCTGTAAGCCTTTATTTTCTTTGCGATGTTGATGAAAAGATAGTTTTTTTCAAGCTTCAAAAAATTTTCGTTTAGCTGTGGCATTTTTATCATCCTTTCTTTTTTTAGCGGAGCAAAAATTGATAAGCTTTCCGTCATTTTTTGCTAACGCTTAGTTATATAATTATTTGTCCGTTGAATACTGTCACTGCGTCTCCCGTGAGGAAAATAGCTTCGTCGGTAACCTTGATTTTTAAATCTCCGCCCTTTAGCTTGACGGTAATATCTGTGTCCTTTTGGCAGAAGCCTCTCAGCACAGCCGCCGTAGCCGCGGCGCAGGCGCCTGTTCCGCAAGCCCACGTTTCACCTGAACCGCGCTCCCACACTCTCATCTTAAGTGTGTGGTCGTCAATAACCTTGATAAATTCCGCATTTACACGTTCAGGGAAAATCTCGTTATATTCAAATGCTTTCCCCACTGTGTCAATGTCAAGCTCGTCTATGTTTGATTCCATGAAAACCACTGCGTGCGGATTTCCCATAGAAACGCAGGTTATGCCGTATTCTGTGCCGTCAATGACAACAGGACGGTCAACCACCCTGCCGTTTTCATCAGGCTCTAAGGTTACGGGAATCTGTGCAGGCTCTAAAATAGCAGGTCCCATGTTTACCGTAGCGCCGTTTACCTCGCCATAGTGACGTGTGAGCGAAACCTTCATAATTCCGCTGAGCGTTTCAATCGTCATCTCGTCAGAGTCAACTAACTGATTATCTCTCATAAACTTAGCGACACAGCGAATACCGTTTCCGCACATTTTGCCCTCTGAACCGTCAAGATTAAACATACTCATCCTGCCGTCTGCGACCTTTGATTTCTTAATCAGAATCACACCGTCGCCGCCTATTCCGAAGTGGCGGTCTGAAAGCGCAAGCGACAAGCCCTCAGGGTTGTCAATGCGCTGATTAAAGCAGTTGAAGTAAATGTAGTCGTTGCCGCAGCCCTGCATTTTTGTAAATTCGACCTTGTGCTTTTCCTGACGCATATTGTTTATATCCACAATCTCAGTTGATTTTTCGGTATACTTTGAACGGATTGAAGCCGCTATAGCGTTTGCCGTGTCGATTGAGGTAAGGCAGGGTATGTTTCTTTCGACCGTCTTTCTCCTAATTTTAACGCTGTCACGCTGCGGACTTCTGCCCTTTGACGAGGTGGAAATTACATAGGAAACCTTGTCGCTTTCTATAAGCGTAAGAGTGTTGTATTCGCTTTCTCCGATTTTAGGCACAGCCTCGCAGGGTATGCCGTAGCTCTGAAGTACGTTCGCAGTTCCGTTTGTAGCGTAAATCTTGAAGCCTAAATCATAGAACATTTTCGCAGTCTGCGGAATCTCGCTCTTGTCGCTGTCACGAACAGTTATAAGCACTCCGCCCTCAACGTTGAGCTTGTAGCCCGCCGCAGTAAGTCCCTTGTAAAGAGCCTCCTCAAGCGTGCTTGCGACTGCCAGCACTTCGCCTGTAGATTTCATTTCAGGGCCTAAGTGGTTGTCAACGTCAATAAGCTTTTCAAACGAGAAAACAGGAACCTTGACGGCGACATACGGCGAATTTCTGTAAAGCCCCGTACCGTAGCCCATATCCTTAAGCTTTTCGCCCAGCATACACCTTGTCGCAAGATCCACCATCGGCACGCCTGTAACCTTTGAGATGTAAGGAATGGTTCTTGACGAGCGAGGGTTTACCTCGATAACGTAAAGCTCGTTGTGGTTGATAAGGTACTGAATGTTTACCAGTCCCATAGTTTTAAGCGATACCGCAAGCTTTTTGGAGCAGTCGATTATTCTTTCAATAAGCTCGTCGGAAACGTTCCACGCAGGGTAAACTGCGATTGAATCTCCCGAATGTACGCCCGTTCTTTCGATGTGCTCCATTATGCCTGGAATCAGAATATCCTCGCCGTCACAGATAGCGTCAACCTCAAGCTCTGTACCCATCAGGTACTTGTCGATAAGAATCGGATTTTCTATCTCCTGAGCAAGTATAATCGCCATGTATTCTTCAATATCCGCATCGTTAAACGCTATTATCATATTCTGTCCGCCGAGAACGTATGACGGACGCATAAGCACAGGATAGCCTATGCGGTTTGCAACCTCAAGAGCTTCCTCGCAGGTCATAACTGTAAAGCCCTGTGGACGCTTGATTTTGTGCAGCTCA
The DNA here is from genome assembly GCA_021202895.1 of Ruminococcus sp. Taxonomy (GTDB): domain Bacteria; phylum Bacillota; class Clostridia; order Oscillospirales; family Ruminococcaceae; genus YE71. The sequence continues at coordinate 14,574 of JAJQCE010000001.1, forward strand.
AGCAGCTCGTCAAAGCGTTCTCTGTCCTCCGCCGCATCAATCGAATCAGGCGGAGTACCCATCACGTTCACACCGTTTTTCGCAAGGCACTTGGTGAGCTTGATGGCGGTCTGTCCGCCGAAAGCAACCACCACTCCGTATGGCTTTTCTATGTTTATGATGTTCATTACATCCTCATTTGTGAGCGGCTCAAAATAAAGTCTGTCGGCAGTGTCAAAGTCTGTCGATACCGTTTCAGGATTGTTGTTTACAATTACAACGTCAAAGCCCTTTTCCTTGAGCGCCCACACGCAGTGAACAGAGGCATAGTCAAATTCGATACCCTGCCCTATTCTGATTGGACCTGAGCCGAAAACTATAACCGTCTTGTTGCCCGTGTGCTTTGAAGCGATAAATTCCTCCGCCTCGTCCTCCTTGTCATATGTCGAGTAGAAGTACGGAGTCATAGCTGAAAATTCCGCAGCGCAGGTGTCAACCATCTTGTACACCGCAGTGAGCTTTTTAGCTATCGGCTTTCCACTTATGCGCTCTATAACCTTGTCAGGGAAGCCAAGCTTTTTGGCTTGCTCGTAGGTTTCAAAGGAATCATCGCCGCTCGCAAGCTTGTTTTCCATATCTATAAGCTTAATCAGCTTGTATAAGAACCACTCGTCAATCTTTGTGATTTCATGTATCTCATCGACTGAAACACCTCTTTTGAGAGCTTCGTAAACGACAAACAGCCGCTCGTCGTTACACTGATATATCCTCTTGTGAAGCTCCTCGTCGCTTAACGCTTCTATCTTAGGAGAATTAAGACTGTCAAGTCCTATTTCCGCACCTCTGACGGCTTTCATTATCGCCTGCTCAAAGGTAGTGCCTATCGCCATAACCTCGCCTGTAGCTTTCATCTGAGTGCCAAGGTCTCGTTTAGCGTAAACGAATTTGTCAAACGGCCATTTTGGCAGCTTAACTACAACATAGTCAAGCGCAGGCTCGAAGCAGGAAAAGGTTTTTCCAGTGACGGCATTCTTAATTTCGTCAAGCGTGTAGCCGATGGCAATTTTCGCCGCAACCTTTGCAATCGGGTAGCCTGTAGCCTTTGAAGCGAGTGCGGACGAGCGTGAAACTCTTGGATTTACCTCAATTACCGCATATTCAAAGCTGTCAGGATTGAGTGCAAACTGGCAGTTGCAGCCGCCCTCTACTTGAAGCGTGTCTATTATTTTAAGAGCCGCAGAGCGCAGTATCTGATATTCCTTGTCGGCAAGAGTAACGCAGGGAGCGATTACAATTGAATCTCCCGTGTGAACTCCAACAGGGTCAAAGTTTTCCATAGAGCAGACGGTTATCACGTTGCCCTTTGCGTCACGCATCACCTCGAACTCGATTTCCTTCCAGCCTGAAATGCACTTTTCTATAAGCACCTGAGTGATAGGGGAAAGGTAAAGTCCGTTGCCCGCAATTTCACGAAGCTGCTCCTCGTTGTAAACTATTCCGCCGCCTGTTCCGCCGAGCGTAAACGCAGGACGGACGATAACGGGATAGCCTATATCGTCACGGTTTACAAAGTCCACTGCGTCCTCTACTGTATTTACTACAAGCGATGGGATACAGGGCTGTCCGATAGACTGCATTGTGTCCTTAAACATTTGTCTGTCCTCAGCCTTGTCTATCGTTTCAGGGTTAGCGCCTAAGAGCTTGACGTTGTACTTGTCTAAAAATCCCGACCTTGCAAGCTGCATTGAAAGCGTAAGTCCCGTCTGACCGCCAAGCGTTGAAAGCAGACTGTCGGGACGCTCCTTTTTAATTATCCTCTTGACTGTTTCAAGGGTGAGCGGCTCTATGTAAATCTTATCCGCCATTGCATTGTCAGTCATGATTGTCGCAGGGTTAGAGTTTACCAGAATAACCTCAAGCCCCTCCTCCTTAAGCGCACGGCAGGCCTGAGTGCCCGCATAGTCAAACTCAGCCGCCTGACCGATAACAATAGGACCTGAGCCTATAACCATAACTCTTTTTATATCTTTATTTAAAGGCATTGTTCACTCATCCTTTCCTTAGTTTGAATCAATCAGATCGGTAAATTTGTCGAACAAAAACGCAGTGTCAAGCGGTCCGCCGCAGGCTTCAGGGTGAAACTGCACTGAAAAAGCAGGCATATAGTCATAGTCTACACCCTCGCAGGTGCCGTCGTTGGCATTTACAAAGGCGGCTCTTGCGCCGTCAGGCAGAGATTCGTTTATAACCGCATAGCCGTGATTCTGACTTGTGATGTAAACCTTGCCGGTAGCCGTTTGCGCCGCAGGTTGGTTTGCTCCTCTGTGACCGTACTTAAGCTTTTCAGTTTTCGCTCCCTGTGAAAGCGCAAGCAGCTGATGCCCTAGACAAATTCCGAACATGGGTATTTTCTTGTCGCAGAGCTTTGCGATTTCAGCTATAATTTCACTGTTTTCAGCAGGATCTCCAGGTCCATTTGAAAGCATAACTCCGTCAGGCTTAAGCTCAAGAGTTCTCTCGGCAGAGGTGTATGCAGGAACAACCGTAACCTCACAGCCTCGCTTTACAAGCTCGCGGCAGATATTTCTCTTTGCGCCTAAATCGTAAAGCACGACTCTGCGCTTGACCTCACCGTCAGGAGAGAAAATCTCCTCCTTTTCGCAGGTGGTGTTTTTAACCGCCCCTGTAATAGTGTAGCTTTTTAAATCCGAAAAGCTCATAGCCGAGCCTTTGGTTACAATCTTGCCGTTCATAACTCCCGATTCACGCACGATTTTGGTGAGCGCACGGGTGTCGATTCCGTAAAGCCCCACAATTTCGTTTTGCTTTAAAAAAGCGTCAAGAGTACCCTCGCATCTAAAATTGCTGGGCTCCTGACACCAATCTCTTACAATATATGCTCTTACGTGTGGACGTTTGCTTTCAAAATCACTGGGTATAACGCCGTAATTACCAATCAACGGGAACGTCTGAACAACTATCTGACCGTAATAACTAGGATCTGTAAGCGTTTCAAGGTATCCCGTCATAGCGGTGGTAAAAACAATTTCTCCAACGGCTTCGCCAAATGCGCCAAAGCCTTTGCCCTCAAATATCGTCCCGTTCTCTAAAATAAGATATGCCTTATGCACCGATATTTCCTCCTGTCTAAAATTCATTCTATTCTATTATATCACAATATTCTATCTTTGTAAATAGCTTTCACAAAATGTTTTAAATTTTTCAGCGATGAAAATTCAGTGCTGCGCTTTGCAAGTGATTTGCTTGATTTTGGATAAGTATTTGTAAGTTTTCACAAGCTGTTCACTCAAATTTTCTTGAAATTTCACAAGTGCATGTTGACAAATCAACTTGAACGTGGTATACTGTATAAGTACTTGGTTGATTTATCAACTTGGCACAGTTGAACAAGGGAGGTGCGTTATATTGGAATGAGAGTGTTTGAGGTGTTTGTCGCCACCTTAATTCGTAATCAGAAGAATGTGCAGAAGATAATAGACAGC
>JAJQCE010000011.1 GCA_021202895.1 Ruminococcus sp.
CTAGAGGTTTTTTAGTTTTCAAAATGCCGAACGGCATTTTTAAAACCTGTACCCGTAGCTCAGTTGGATAGAGTGACAGACTCCGACTCTGTAGGTCGTGCGTTCGAGCCGCACCGGGTACGTTAGAAGCTAAAAGTTAATTTTTTGTAAACACCATTGACAAAGGCTTCAATTTAGTGTATACTGATAATAATCGAATATTAAAAAATGTTTTGATAGGAAAAAAGGTATAAAGCCTCTGGTTCAGAGAGCCGTGAAGGGTGAGAAGCGGCACGGAGCTTATGCTATAGCTCGTCCTATCAGGTGAACTGATTTTCACCGACAGGTTTGGCGAACGTTTTGCGAAGATTCAAGTAGCTGAACACGGGTTGCTCCCGTTACAGAGCGGCGCATTGTCAGATGCGGCTGAGGCATACGGTGTGAGTCGTATGTGAATTAGAGTGGTAACACGGGTAAAATTTGCTCGTCTCTTGTAAAAGGGACGGGTTTTTGTTTTTAGAAATGCTCAGATTTTGATGTAACGATTTTATTTTTTGGAGGTAAAAACTATGGCAAACATGAAAAATGCGGCTAAGTATTCAAGAGGATATTATATGCCGCCTGTTGAATGTATGAAGTGGACAAAAAAGGAGTATATCGACAAGCCGCCTATGTGGTGTTCTGTGGACTTGAGAGATGGGAATCAGGCTCTTATTATACCTATGAGCTTGGAGGAAAAGCTTGAATTTTTCGCAAAGCTTGTTGAGATTGGCTTTAAGGAAATTGAGATTGGATTTCCTGCGGCGAGCGAAACGGAATACGAATTTTGCCGCACACTGATTGAGAAAAATCTCATTCCCGACGATGTGCGTATTCAGGTGCTTACTCAGTCGAGAGAGCATATAATTAAAAAGACCTTTGAGGCTCTTGAGGGCTGTAAAAACGCAGTGGTTCACCTTTATAATTCTACTTCCGTGGCACAGCGGGAGCAGGTTTTCCGCAAAAGCAAAGAGGAGATTATAGATATTGCAGTAACGGGCGCAAAGCTTTGCAGAGATTACAGAGAAAAAACCAACGGCAGCTTTATCTTTGAATACTCCCCTGAAAGCTTTACTGGTACAGAGCCTGAATTTGCGCTTGAAATATGCAATGCGGTGCTTGATATTTGGCAGCCTACGCCGGAGCGCAAGGTTATAATAAATCTGCCTGTGACGGTTGAGATGTCCATGCCGCACGTCTACGCTTCACAGATTGAGTATATGTGCGACAATATGAAATACCGTGAAAACGTGATAGTTTCGCTTCATCCGCACAACGACAGAGGCTGTGCTGTAGCGGATTCCGAGATGGGCTTGCTTGCAGGCGCTGACAGAATTGAGGGTACCTGCTTTGGCAACGGTGAGAGAACGGGAAATGTGGATATTGTAACGCTTGCGATGAATATGTTCTCACAGGGGGTAGATCCGCAGCTTGACTTTTCGGATATGCCGTCGCTGGTTGAAATTTACGAGCGTGTGACGAGAATGAAGGTTTACGAAAGAACGCCGTATGCAGGCGCGCTTGTCTTTGCGGCATTTTCAGGTTCTCATCAGGACGCAATCGCCAAGGGAATGAAGTGGCGTGAGGAAAAAGACCCTGAGCATTGGAACGTGCCGTATCTGCCGATAGATCCGAACGACGTCGGACGTGAGTATGACGGCGATGTTATCAGAATAAATTCGCAGTCGGGTAAGGGAGGCATAGGCTTTTTGATGCAAAAGCAGTTCGGCTACACGCTTCCTAAAAAGATGGCGGAGGATTTTGGTTATGCAGTCAAGGGAATTTCCGACCACAGACACGCAGAGATAAAGCCTGACGAGGTGTTTGAGATTTTTTGCAATAGGTATCTGAATAAAACTGCTCCCTGCGATATTACCGAGGTGCATTATACGCAAAATTCAGACGGCGGAATTACCGCTAAAATCACAGCGGTGGTTACAGGCGATAGCAAGAGTCAGATAAAGATTTATGAGGCGAACGGCAACGGCAGACTTGACGCTGTGGCGAATGCGATAAAGGATGCGCTTAACATAAAATTCGTGCTTGAAACCTATGAGGAACACGCGCTCAACCGCTTCTCAAACAGCGAAGCTGTTTCCTACATTTCAATTGTGTATAACGAAAAAACCTACTGGGGTGCGGGAAAGCATTCGGATATTATAGTTTCAGGCGTCAAGGCTTTGGTTTCGGCGATTAACAGTATTGACAATCTGAAAATTTAGCAAGGAGCGTGTTCGCAAAAAAGACGTATGCAGCGGCTTATGAGAAATAAAAGGGACGTGAGAAAATCACGTCCTTTTTTAGTGTCATTATTATTTTAAAATCAATTAGTGCTTGTCTGCTTAAGATATTTCTGGTCAAACTCGTCAATTGAAATTGCCTTGTCAAAGAGCCAGCCCTGAGCCATAGTGTGACCGCTTTTGGAAAGAATTTGCGCCTGCTCTTCAGTTTCAACTCCCTCGAAGATAATCTCCTTTTGCGTGGAATTTATCAGACTGCAAATTTGATTTACATAATCTCTTGAACGCTCGTCAACGTCAATGTTGTCTATGAAAACCTTGTCAACCTTGACTATATCCACGGGAGCGTCAATCAAAACGCTAAGAGAGGAGTAGCCCGTTCCGAAGTCGTCAATGTCAATCTTGAAGCCGTTGTCCCTGAGCCTGCGCATATTGGAAAAGAGATTTTTGACGTCCTGCATAAAGCAGCTTTCCGTTACCTCTATTTCTATAAGGCTTCTGTCCACCTTATAAAAATCGGCAAGCGAAATTACCTTGTTGACAAAGCTGGGATTGTTGTTGTGCTTTCTTGAAAAGTTCACAGAGATGGGAACCAGCTTCTTGCCCTCCTGCTTCCACCTGGCAAGGCATTTGAGAGCCTGCTCGTAGATGTAAAGATCCACCTGAGTTATGTAGCCGACATTTTCAAGCACGTCTATAAATTCATACGGCAGCTTGTAAGAGCCATCGGAATTTTTCCAGCGTGAAAGCGCCTCCGCTCCGATAATTTCACGGCTGTTAAGGTCGAACTTCGGCTGCAAAAACAGCTCTATCTGCCCTCTTGCCAGAGCGCTCTGAACCTCGCTTGCTATAGCCTGCTCGTGAGAACGCTTGGTTCTCATTCTTTCGGTGTAAACGCCGCAGGGAATATCACTCGTACCCTTTACGCTTCTGCGTGCAAGGTTTGCGTTGTCAATAGCGATTGTAATATCATCGTCAGCCGAACGGATAAAATACATTCCGCAGGAAATCTGAATGTTGCTCATAGGATACTTTCCCTTTTGAATTGAAGAGAATTTTGTATTCCTGTTTTTAATTTCTTCAATCAGCGTTTCACGATCCTGCGCTTTGTAGAGCGTAACGAAATAGTCCGAATAAATGCGGCATCCGACAACTGTAATTTCACAGCTTCTTATAACCTCAGCAAAGTCATAGAGCATCTGATCTCCAGCCTCATAGCCGAAATTTTCATTGACATACGAAAAGTCGTTTATATCCGAATAGCCTATTGCAAAGCATTCGTCCTTGTTGTAAATTTCCTTCAGCTTCTTAGCGGCTAATGTTTTGAAAGCGTTTCTGTTATAAAGACCTGTGATAGGATCTGTGCTTGAAAGCCTTTCAATTTCTTTGCGGTCGGCATCTATCTTAGACTTCATGCTTTTGACGTTCTCAATGCTGTAAATCATTCCGTAAACATTGGAAACCTCATTGCCCTCATCGGAGGTGCTTACATAAACCATTCTGAGCCATTTAAACTGTCCGTTTGAATTGCAGCGACGGTAATCAACCTTACCGTTGCACGGCTCGCTTAAAGCCGTTTCCCATGCGTGGTAGTAAACCTCCTTGTCGTCAGGGTAGAGCAGCATTTCTCCTACGTGATTCTTCAAAAAATCCTTGTAGCTTTTGTTGTCGTCCGGTGAGCCATTGTTTTCTGTAGTGATAGAAAAGGTATCCTTTTCAGCATCGTAGTCAAAGAAGATTTCCTCTGTGTATTCGCTTATCATGTTAAAGCAAAGACTTTGCTTAACCAGCTTGCGGTGGTTTTCCTTTTCGTTTGTAATATCCACAAGCGTGCAGTAAATGAGCGCATCGCCGCCGAAATCCGATTCAAAGGGACTTGCGTTGTAGCTTGCCCATCTGCGCTCGCCGTTAATGTTGAGCTTGACGTCATGCCTGAACGGCTTGCGGGTTTTAGAGCAGTCTATCATCTTTTTAATCATAGCCTCACGGTCGATTTTCGTGAGCCTATAAGCGATAGTGAGAGGTTCCTCGTTCTGAGGAATGCCAAGAATTGAATAATACTCTTCGCTTGCCTTTATAATAGTAGGCACAGAATCCTCAAGCTTATATAGCGCAATTCCGCCCGGAATTATCTCCATGAGCTTTTCTATTTCACGCTTTGAGCGAAGGTTTTCGTTTAGAAGCTTAAGCTTGTCGCTGGTATCGCAGATTGTACAGCTTGCGTTAATGCGTCCGTTTTCATCAGGACTAAAGCCATCGCCCATGCAGATAATATTTATCCTGCTGCCATCAGCGCACAAAAGCCTGTGTTCAAGCGTGCCGCCGCCGTTTTCCTTTATAATCTCAATCTGCTGCATATAGTCGTCGTAGTCTTCAGGCGGAATTAAGTCATAAAAGGTAACGGAGCTTTTAAGCTGTTCAGGAGTATACCCCGTAATCTTTATAAATCCGTCGTCAAAATCCGTAAATCTTCCCTTGTCGGTAAGATCTACAGAATATCTGCCGCAGCGTACTTTTTTTATATTGTTTATTGAATCCATGCTGCCGTTGATGGTGTTCATATAATCCACTTTTCCTTTCAAATAAGCCTTTCACTGCCGTATACATTTAATTGCGTCATAGGGCATATCTCCCTCTGCATACATTATACCACATTTCATTTCTTTTTTCAAGCCCTGTAAAATAAATTTGTGATTTTGACTAAGCTATTCGTGATTTTACACAGTATTTTTAGTTTAAATTTGTTCAAAAAGACATATAGACAAGTGAAATTCTCAACATTTTGTCAACTAATCCCTTACTCGTTCTTCCAAAACAGAGCGTTCGCTATAAACGGGAGGATGTAAACAATTGCAAAAACCAAAGCTCCAATGGCAATAACTGTAATCTCGGAAGCCTTTTCAAGAGTGTGATTTACATTTTCAAAAAGGCTCGGCTTTTTACGCTTTAGTATCAAAACTACCGCAAACAAAATCGCACCTGAAACGAAAATTACCGCTCCTATGACAAGACCGTTCGGCACAAAGCTTATTTCAATTTCACATTCTCCCTGTGGCAGGGTAAAGGAGATTAGTCCCGACAAGGTTTTCTGATAGTCTATGCTTTCGCCGTTCACCTTTACAGTAAAGCCGCTGTCGTACGGTACGCTTAAAAGAATCTCCTGTGCGGAATTGGTCGTTATACTTCCGACAAGACCGTTTTTTACCTCGCTAAGACCTATAGTCTGTGTGCTTTCACAGCACCTATCAAGCAGATTAGTATCAAGTCCGAACACGCCGAATGAGGCACATTCGGTGTCCTTTAGCGTAAGAACTTCGATTATCACTCGTTCGTTTTCAAACGTGCCTAAGCTAAGTACGCCGTTTTCGGTCGAGGAGGGATAGCTTGATGAAATAGTTTTGCCGTTTACCGAAATTTTAAAGCTGTTGTAGATAGGCTCGCTAAGCTCGTTTGTAAGCTCATCAAAGCAGTCAAAGTAAAGCGAAAGCTCTCCGTCAACGTCTATTCGGTAAATGAGCCGCTCTTCATTTTTAATTTCATACTTTCCGCTTTCGTTGTCAAAGCTATACTCTCCCTCGTCGGGCGAATACTCGCTTATCAGCGTTTCGTCGGTGTCAAAGACCTTTTCAAATATATACTGCTGAACCTGCGCACAGGTAAGCTCTGACGGGATTTCCTCATCAAGAACGCTGCTTGTGAGAATACCGAGAGAGAGCTTGTTTTCAAGAGGAGTGATGTAAAAGTCAGAAAGGCTGTAAACGCTGTCGTCATTTTCCTCACGGCTAAGCTCGTAGCCTATGCAGAGAAGTGAATCGGTAAGCTCCGTGCCTCCGCAGGTTCCCACCTCCATCCATACAGAGGTGTAGCCTAAATGCTTCATCATAAACATATAGTCCTCATCGGTGAGAGAGGTGTAATGCCCGATTGAGTTGTAGCCTATTGCGCCTATGGCGTTGTAGTCTACAATTTTGGAGCTTGTCTTTACTCTGTAAAAGGAATCGTCCTCTATTTTGTCCTCTAAAAGCATGATTTGCCGCTGTAAAGCGTTGGTGTCGGCATTTTTCTGCCCAGAGGTGGTCATGTAAATTTCCGTGTACTCCATGCCCTCGATAACTGCGATTGCGCAGATAAACACTAAAAAGAAGCCTTTGAACACCATTCCCTTGCGGTAGATAAAATATATCACGCCAACGCAGACGATGCCTATAATAGTAAGCCGAAGCAGCGCTTTAAAGGAGTCCTCGCTTCCGCTCAAAGAGCTTGTGTAGGTTGAAAGGGTATCTATATTTTCCTCGATAAAGTAAGCGGAGCTTTGCTCGAAAATTATTGCCGCTACAGCGCAGACAAGCGCGCCGAGCGCATACTGTTTCAGATTTTCTTTATATTCTGTCTTTTTGTCAAGCGCATACGCCGCCATTATCAGCAACATGAAAATTGTCATGAATGCGTATCTTGCGGGGAAGGACATATAGCTTCCCGTGTGCCACATTTTGTTTATCGGCTCTATTACAAGCGGAATTAAAAGGAGAACAAGCATGAGCGTCCAAAGTTTGCGCTGACTTGTTTTCTTTATGCTTTGCGAAAAAATGCTGTGACAGGACAAAATCAAAAGCACAGAGCTGCACATGATTACAGGCAGGACGGTTTGATAATCGGTGATAAAATCCGCAGTGCGTATGCTCTCAAGAATTGATGTGGTTCTGCCAGAGGTGAGATACTGCAAAAACGACGGCAGCCATACGACAGCCGAAAGCATTGCCGCCAAAAGAGAGCCTGCGAGAAACTTAAGGCACACGCTTGATTTTCCATCGCTTTTAAATACGCTGAATGAGTAAAGTGCGGCAAGGAGCAGAACAAATATCACTATCATGAATCCGATATAGTAGTTTACGATAATCACGGTGGTCATGAGAATTGTGTACATTACAGGCGAACCCTTTTCGTGCAGTCTGTGTAGGGAGATAAGGAGCAGAGGGAAAAGATACATCACGTCAAGCCAGATTATATTTTGATAGAAGAGCATGACGTAGCCGCTAAGAGCGTAGAGAAAGCCGAGCAGGCTTATTTCTGCGGCGTTAAGGTTAAATTCCCGATTAAGAGAGAAGTAAAGCGAAGCGGACGAGGCGCAGACTGCCATTTTTATTAGTATAAGGATATTTACAAAGAGCAGCATATCGCTTTTTTCTACAAATTTAACGAGAAAGGAAAAGGGCGAGGAAAGGAAGAAAAAGAAAACTCCCCAGAAGCTCATGCCGCCTGCGTTTTTAAAGCTTAAAAACATTCCCGATTCGCCATCAAGGATGTCTTTAAGCTGACAAAGCAGAGGAACCACCTGCTGATTCATGTCGCACCACGAGGCGGTTTTGTCGCCGAAAGGATAAAGCCCTGTACGCCAAAAAACGAACAGCACCGCTATGACGGTTACAATCGGTGAAATAAGTATTGAAAGAAATCTGGAATTTGCTTTTTTCGTCACGTTTTTTCCTTTCGGTAAATTTTCATCTGGTACGGCTCAAGCTCACAGCTAAATTCGTCTGTTTCAGCCTTAGCCTGTTTATTTGAATTGTTAAACACAAACGTAAGAGCCGCACACTGATTTTCACGAGTGGTTATTTCTATGCCGTTCGGTAGATTTTCTATATATTTAATCCCTGCGTCAGCAAGAAGCTTTTTCACAAAAGCCTTGTAAAAGCTTCTCTGCGGCGAGCAAAAGCCGAGATAATAAACCTTGCAGCCGTCAATTTTATTTTCAGCCGCTGCGGTAAGAGAATCAAGTCTGCCGCCGCTGAAACGAGCTATTTCCTTTGCGTTGTTAAGTCTTAAGGCTTCGCTCCACATATTAGCTTTAAACTCTCCGAAGCTTGTGGAAACTAAAGCTTCGCTGTATCCGAGCGGATCGTATTTTTCCACTATACAGCCTGTCAAATCCGAAAGCTCACACGGCAGCGGCGAAAGCTTGCACTCGTTAAATTCTCCCTTTACTCCGCTGCGGTTTGTAAAAACAAGCGCACGGGAGCTTTGCGCTTTCGCAAATTTGTGGAGCTTAACGTTTGTTTGCTCGTTAAGCACAAAAAGCGACGGCGCGATAAGAACCCTGTAGCGTGAAAAATCGCTCCTTTCGTCAACAATGTCACAGCCTATTCCTAAAGAGGTAATTGCGTCATGAAAGCTTTTAAGCTGATTAAAATAGTGAAAGCCCTCCGTCTGCGGCTGGAGCTTCAAAGCGTCAAGGCAGTCTGCGCTGTAGATAATTGCGCAGTCGTTTTTTATAACGCTTCCGTCAAGGTCTGCTTTGATTTTGTCAAATTCTCTGCAAAGCTTGCTTATCTCATCAAGCCGTTCGTTTTTTTCATTGCTGTGGTCTAAAATTCCGTGCCAGAACATTTCCGCACCTTTAATCGCGCTTCTCCAACGAAAGTGCAAAACCATATCCGCACCGTGTGCGACAGCCTGCATAGAATAGCCGCTTAACATTCCCTTTTCAGGAATCCGTCCCATCGGTGCCCAGCAGCCTGTAACACCGCTAAGCTGCTCCATAATGCAAAAGCTCCTGCCGTCCTTAAAGCTCCTCATCAGATCCAGATGAAAGGCATGGGAATAGACAGTGTTCTCATCGTCTGGAATAGCTGACGGAGGATAATTGTCAAAGGATACAAAATCAAGATGGGAAAACATATCGTAATAATCAGGCGCATTTTCACACAGCCATGTATTTGTTGTTATCTGTGCGTCAGGGGATCTTTTCTTTATCACTTTGATCTGAAAATTCACAAAGTCGGAGACGTTTTGCCTGCAAAAGCGTTTCCAGTCCAGCAGAAGTCCGGGGTTGTACCAGCCCTCGTTATAGCTGCCCAGTGGCGGACTTATCTGCTCCCACGAGGAATATTCTCCGCTCCAAACTACATTTCCGTAGGCTTGATTTATTTTTTCAAGCGAGCCGTATTTATCCTTTAAAAAGCGGCGGAGCTTTTCAGTGCAGCTTTCACAGCAGCACTCGGCGGCGTCAAGCTCGTTGTCGATTTGCCATGCGATTACATTTTCATTGTCCTTAAACCTTGTTACAAGCTTTTCTATTATACAAAGCGAAAGCTTGCGAAGCTTGCTTGAATTATAGCAACGGTGTCCTCTTATCCCTGTCGCTGTTTTAAATCCGCTGCGTTCGGTCTGAAGCGTTTCAGGATATTTTTGATAAACCCACAGCGGCGGACAGTTTGTAGGCGTGCAGAGAATAGTCTTTATTCCGTGCTTGGCAAAAGCATTTACCGCACGTTCAAGCCAGTCAAGTTCAAACCTGCCCTCGTCAGGTTCAAGTCTGCACCATGCAAATTCGCCAATCCTCACAACGCCTATGCCCGTTTGCCCCATAAGCAAAGCGTCACGCTCCCACATATTTTCATCCCATTGCTCAGGATAGTAGTCTGCGCCGATGGATTTAATTCCGCTCATTTATTTTCCCTCCATTTATTCTCCCCCACATTTGGGCAGCGTGAATTTATTTTCAACGCACGGAGCTTTACATAGCAGCCGCAGAGTGCGCACATTTCATTTTTCAGATTTTCACATTTGCCGCAAATGCTGAGACGATGGCTGTATTCGCTTGTGGTGCAGCTTTTTTCTTTGGGATAGCTTTCTATATATTCGTCAAGCGAGCGCATGAAGCCTTCATAATCTATGCTTTCGCTTAAGCACCTTTTGCATATAGGCTTGTTCATGCTAAACCTCAAAGCTTAAAGAAACAACCGAACGCTTTGGCACTGTCAGCGTGAAAGCACTGTCGGACGAAAATCTATCATAGTCGCTTATACTTACCCTTTCAGGCGAATCAAAGTCGTTGTACACATCCTTGTCGGCGGTTAAAATCTGCGCCTGCGCATTTTTAATACAGCCATGTTCAGGATCTAAAAGCAGCGAGCAGTCCTCGTCAAGAGAGCAGTTTGAAACGCTAAGCAAAAAGCTTTCGCCCTTTTTTGAAAGCGACAGACTAAGCATTGGCAGATTGTCGCCGATTTCAGGTGCGGCAAGGGAGGTCTTTACAAGCTCGCTGTCGTGATGAGCGAGAAAGAGCTTGAATACGTACCAGGTCGGAGTTTTAACAAGCTTTTCGCCCTCGCTCAGAAGCACCGCCTGCAAAACGTTCATAACCTGCGCTAAATTTGCCATGCTGACTCTTGATGAGTGGTTGTTGAAGATGTTCAGATTTATAGCGGCGACAATTGCGTCGCGCATAGTGTTTTGCTGATAGAGAAAGCCTGGATTAGTTCCCTCCTCAACATCGTACCAGCAGCCCCATTCGTCAACTGCAAGCTTAATTTTGCTTTCAGGGTCGTATTTATCCATTATAGCTGAATGCTTTGTTATAATTTCGTCCATATATAATGTAGAGCGGATTGTGTCGTAATACTCCTCGTCACTGAAGCTTGTCGCCGAACCCTTGTGCTGCCAGTCGCCTGTGGGAATAGTGTAATAGTGCAGACTGATTGCGTCTGTGTGCCAGGGCTTTAGGTTCTGCATAAGCGTTTCTGTCCAGCTGTAGTCGTCTGCGTTAGGTCCGCAGGCAATTTTCATCATATCGGGAGTGCTGTAATTTTTGGCAAAGGTCTGATAATGGCGGTAGGTGTCGCAGTAGCTTTGAGCGGACATGCTGCCGCCGCAGCCCCAGCTTTCGTTTCCTATACCTAAATACTTAAGCCGCCATGGCTTTTCTCTGCCGTTTGATTTTCTCTCAAGCGCAGACGGTGAATCGCCGTCATAGGTGATGTACTCAAGCCAGCGGCTAAGCTCTGAAACGCTTCCGCTCCCCATATTTGCCGCAAGATAAGCCTCGCAGTCAAGCATTTCGCACAGCGAGAAAAATTCGTGGGTGCCGAAGCTGTTGTCCTCGACTATGCCGCCCCAGTTTGAATTTAGCATGGGCGTGCGCTTATCTCCAACGCCGTTTTTCCAGTGATATTCGTCCGCAAAGCATCCGCCTGGCCAGCGCAAAACAGGCAGACCGATTTCCTTAAGCGAAGAAACAACGTCATTTCTTATCCCGTCAGTGTTAGGGATTTTGGAGTCTTTACCGACATATATTCCATTGTAAATACATCGACCGAGATGCTCGGAGAAGTGTCCGTAAATTTCCTTGCTGATATGACTTACAGTTTTGTCAGGACAGAACTTTAGATAGGCTGTTTTCATGTCAAGTAGTTCCTTTCTTGATTTCTGGTATATTCTATATTATATCATATCACATACAATATTGCAAGTGAAAAATATGCTTGCCGACATTTTTAAGCTGTGAAAACAAAGTGAAAATGCTTTGATAAAGCGTTTGCTTTATTACCCAAAAAAAGCTTTGTGTCAAAAATGCTTTTGAATTTATAGACAAAAATTCGTTTTTGGTAATTGACACAAGCCTTATAAAGGCTATATACTTTAATTGTTGAGATTTTTTGAAACGGAGAAAATTATGGCAAAGGTATTTGTAATTACAGGTCATTACGGAAGTGGAAAGACAAATTTCAGCGTTAATCTTGCGCTTTCGCTTAAAAGCAGAGAGCCTGACGCCAGAGTGACGGTATGTGATTTGGACATAGTAAATCCCTACTTTCGTACGGCGGATTTTAAGGAGCTTTTTGGCGGCAAGGGAATTGCTCTTGCGGCTCCTGCGTTTGCGAATACCAATCTTGATATTCCCGCTCTTGATTTTGACATGGCGTCGCTTCTTTACGAGTGTGATTATTTTATAGCCGATGTAGGCGGCGACGACGCAGGCGCAACTGCGCTTGGGTGCTATGCGGAAATTTTTAAGGGAGAGCGGCTTGAGATGTTGTACGTGGTGAACTGCTATCGCAAGCTGACTGAAAATCCTCAGGAGGCGGCGGAGCTGATGAGGGAAATTGAAGCGGCGGCACAGCTTAAGCACACGGGGATAGTGAACAATTCAAATTTAGGCTCTGTGACAACGGCGGAGAATGTGGAGAGAAGTGTGGAATATGCGGAGGAAATTTGCCGAAGCACTGGTTTAGAGCTTTACGCAACGGCATACAAGCGTTCGCTTGAGGCGGATGTTCCTAAGCCGTTTTTATGCGATATATTTGTAAAACCTATATGGGATAAGGAGATGCGTGTATGAAAATGAATGTAATTGCCGAACGCTGCAAGGGCTGCGGGCTTTGCGTTTCGGTGTGTCCGAAAAAAATTGTCGCTATGCAGACGCAGCAGCGTAATTCTAGAGGCTGCTTTACCGCTGTTTGTACCGACCAGCAGGCGTGCGTATGCTGTACAATGTGCGCGCTTATGTGTCCTGACTGCGCTATTGTGATAGACAAGCCGGAAGCTAAAGAGGAAAAGTAAGGAGGGAGAAGTCAAGTGGAAACATATCTTATGAAGGGCAACGAGGCTTTAGCTGAAGCTGCGATGAGAGCAGGCTGCAAATGCTTCTTCGGTTACCCTATTACACCGCAGACGGAGCTTGCTGCATATATGGCAAAGCAGATGCCTAAGAGAGGCGGAGTATTTTTGCAGGCGGAATCAGAGCTTGCGGCGGTAAATATGCTTTTAGGAGCGGCGTCAACAGGAGTAAGGGCGATGACATCCTCGTCTTCTCCTGGAATTTCGTTAAAGACCGAGGGGATTTCCTACATGGCAGGCTGTGATCTTCCTGCCGTTATTATAAACGTACAGAGAGGCGGTCCAGGACTTGGCTCAATTCAGCCGTCACAGGCGGATTATTTTCAGGCTACAAGAGCTATGGGGCACGGCGATGCCTATATAATTGTGCTTGCGCCTGATTCTGTTCAGGAGATGGCGGATTTTGTAGCGTTAGCGTTTGAGCTTGCGGACAAATACAGAATACCTGCGCTGGTTTTGGCGGACGGGCTTTTAGGACAGATGATGGAGCCTGTAAGCTTTGCAGAGCCTACGCAGAGCAGTGTTGACAAGTCTGAATGGGCGGCGAACGGTCACAAATTCAAGCGTGAACACAACATAGTTAATTCGCTCTACCTTGACGCTCCGACACTTGAAAAAATAGTAAAGAAAAGATATGAAAAATACAAGGTGATAGAGGAAAACGAGCGCCGCTGTGAGTGCTATATGTGCGAGGACGCCGAGATTTTGGTTACAGCGTACGGAGCGGCTGCGAGAATTGCGAAAACTGCTGTTGCTAAGGCAAGGCAGGAGGGAATAAAGGCAGGACTTTTCCGCCCGATTACGCTCTATCCTTTCCCGAGACAGGAGCTAAGAGAATCGGCAAAGAGCGCAAGGGTAATTTTAGACACCGAGCTTTCGATGGGGCAGATGGTTGAGGATGTACAGCTTTCGCTTGGCTGCACGCTTCCAGTTGAGTTTTACGGAAGAACAGGCGGAGTCGTACCTGCGCCTGAAGAGATTTTGCTTAAGCTCAGAGAGATGAACGGAGGTAAGGAATAATGGCGGTAATATTTGAAAAGCCTCATGCGCTGCTTGACGTTACTACCCACTACTGCCCAGGCTGTGGTCACGGCATAATTCACCGTTTAGTAGCTGAGGTTATAGATGAAATGGGAATCGAGGGCGACACTGTTGGCGTTTGTCCTGTAGGCTGTGCGGTTATGGCGTACGATTATTTTTCCTGCGACATGATTGAAGCTCCTCACGGCAGAGCGCCTGCGGTTGCGACAGGAGTTAAAAGAAGCAATCCCGACCTGCACGTTTTCACCTATCAGGGCGATGGAGATTTAGCGGCTATCGGAACGGCTGAAACTATTCACAGTGGCACAAGAGGAGAGAATATTGTAATTGTATTTGTAAACAACACCACCTACGGCATGACGGGAGGACAGATGGCTCCCACCACCCTGTCGAATCAGGTTACGCAGACTACGCCGTATGGAAGAGACGTCAAGACGGCAGGCTATCCGCTGAGAGTGTGCGAGATAATGGCAAAGCTTGACGGAGTTGCGCTTTCACAGCGCGTGGCGGTAGACAGTCCTGCACACATTCGTCAGGCGAAGCAGGCGATAAGAAAGGGCTTTGAGAATGAGTCAAACGGCAGGGGTCTTTCAATTATCGAGGTGCTTTCGAGCTGCCCTACAAACTGGGGAATGACGCCTGTAAAGGCAATGGAGTTTGTCCGTGAGAAGATGATACCCTACTATCCGCTCGGCGTATTTAAGGACGTTACCGCAAAGGAGGCGCAGCAAGAATGAACATTCAGATTATACTGGCAGGCTTTGGCGGACAGGGCATACTGTTTGCAGGAAAGGTGCTTGCTTACTGTGCGATGACGGACGGAAGAAAGCTGACATGGTTACCGTCCTATGGTCCAGAGATGAGAGGCGGAACGGCGAACTGCTCGGTCTGCATCTCAGATGAGGAAATCGGTTCGCCTGTTATACAAAATCCAGATGCTTTGATTGTGATGAACGGTCCGTCGCTTGAGAAATTCAAAAACGACGTCAAGTCTGGAGGACTTATCATAGCGGACGGTTCTATTATAAAGGAGGACTGTGACAGAAGCGACGTTGAGTTTATCAAGATAGACGCTTCTGATATAGCCGCAGAGAACGATTTGGGCGGCGGCGCAAACATGGTGCTTTTAGGAAAATTCCTTGAAAAGACCAAGCTTTTTACACAGGAAACGGTTTCCGCAGCACTTAAAAAGTGCGTTTCTCCAAAAAGAGCCGAGCTTATTCCGAGAAATTTAAAAGCTCTTTCATTAGGAGGAAGCTTTTAAAAAGAGAGTTTAATAATCAAGCCGTATTCCAAAAGGAGTACGGCTTGAAATTTGTCGAACCTCCCCGAAGCTCAATGAAATTTGGGGACGTTTTAATAGTTTAAACAAAACAGGCACTAAATGCCAAAAATAAAGCAAAAGAAAGACGTTTTTATCAGTGAATTATCTGTTTTTCTTTTTTATCTATGGACGCTCGTTTAATAGCTTCTTTGTATTTGCTTTCAAAAAATCAATTAATGCTTCAACTCTTCGTTCATCTACACAAAATCCAAATCATATATTATAGGAAGATTGGTATAATATTCGACATTTCCATATGTTTTTTTGCATATACTCTTTTTATATACAAGTCGCCCAGCTCTGCTTCATTGTTAAAAATCATCCTTCCAGATGTTTCTGGCTTGTGTAAATCAATTTCTGGTAGTGAATTATCATCACTGGCAATAAAACAATATCTGCTCATAGCAATATATGTATGACCTCCCCTTTTCAGATGCTACATATATAAATTAGTATACCATATAAGCGAATGCGTTTGCTTGTAACTCTTGCGCTTGCTTTATTATATACCGCTTTCTATTCTTTATCAAGTACTTTTCAAAGAAATTTAAAATGTATTGTATTTGTTAAAATGATATGAGCTAATAAAAAGAGAAAATCCAACCAATATATGATATAATAAGTTTATTACAACCAAAAAATATAATTCAGAGGAATTACTTGTAAATATTTTAACATAAAAAGCATAAAAAACGTCAAGCGGTAGTAAAATTGTCAAATAAGAAAGGAAAAAGCTTTACAAGCAGAATGTATAAAGTCAACTGTCAAGTGTAAAGCGATGGTGCAAAAGGTATGATGGAACATGGTAGCCGTTCAGAAAGAAGTCACATCGACCGCACAGTCATCCGAAGCAGCGCACAAAATCCGAATAAGAGATTATTTCGCCAAGAACACCATGGCATAAAGTCAAAGTTGAAAGAAATTACAGAAATGATCAGCAATATAATATTTTTACAACCAAGAGCATTTCATTATGCTTATTAGTTGTTTAAACAACTGATCTTAAAAAGTCGTCATTTCCCACTTGACTGTAAAAAAGAATTATGATATAATATAAAACAAGAAAGCAAGT
>JAJQCE010000005.1 GCA_021202895.1 Ruminococcus sp.
CTCCTGCTTTTGAGATATTCAGTCCATCAAAAAGATATGAATTATCCTCATCTGTTTTCTCAAAAAAGCGTTGGAGCATACTGATATTCAGTGTTTTGCCGAAGCGTCTTGGACGGGTGAAAAGGTAGACCTTTGCACTGTTATCCAAAAGCTCTTGAATCATTTTGGTTTTGTCTACATAGTAGCTTCCCTTGTCGATGATTTCCTTGAAATCCTCAACGCCGATTGGGATTGGTTTATATTGGTTCATGGCTGCCTCCTTTTATTTGAGGTATACTTGCTTTCTTGTTTTATATTATATCATAATTCTTTTTTACAGTCAAGTGGGAATAACAGAATTTTTATAGACGATGAATTTGATAAGCCGAGTAAAAATACTCAGATATATTAAAATTTTAAGAACCGCTTGACAAGTAATATATTATATTGTATAATAAAAATGTGGATAAAAGAAATGCTTTCTGTTATTTCAAAATAAAAGGCTTAAGGGCGGGTAAAAATGTCAACGGAAGAAAAAGAACTTGAAAACAATATTAAAACAGAATATGACAGTGAGGCAAAGAAGGAAAACACATCTATCAAAAAAATTAAAGTATATCTTAAAACCCATTGCGCTGCTATTGTAATTTTCGGCTGTGCTGTGGTTTTTTTATTTGGTTTTGCTTTTCTTGGCTTAATGAATGATGAAGGTACCGACGTTGTAAACTATTCTCGTTCGGATTCCTATTCGCCTTTTGAAGAAACTGAAACAACATCGCTTCAAAACAATTATCAAACTAGTGATGCTGAAACCGTTTCAACTGACAGCCTGAGTGAAATCGACAGATCTTCAAATATCATTTCAAGCGAAAATTCTTCTCAATTACAAGTTGAAGCTACAACAGTTCCTGTAACGGAGACGGCAGAAACTACAGTTCAAACAACAACTGAAGCTATAGAAGCTTCTGTTACGGTTACTTTTCCTATAGACATAAATCTTGTAACATACGACGAGCTTTTGTACATTGACGGCGTAGGCGAAGCTACTGCACAGAAAATAATAAATTTCCGTTCTCAAAAGGGGAAAATTACAAGCATAGATCAGCTTGCCGAGATTGACGGAATCGGTGAGAAAACTGTTGCCAAGCTTAAAAATTATCTGTATGTTTCAGACAGTGATTATGTTGAATACACTTCAAAAACAACTACATCCAAAACAACAACAGCCGCAGCTTCCACGACAAAAAAGACAACTACTAAAAAAACTACAACCACAAAAACGACAACGCAAACCACTACAACAGCTGCTCCGCAGTACAGTTATGTTCACATAAATTATTCAGATGCCGAAGAAATTTCCCAGGCACTTTTACTCTCAATTGAAACTGCTGAAGAAATTGTTGAGTTGAGAGAACTAATTTCATATTTCAGCTCAGTTGAGGAATTGCAATATGTTGACTCACTTTCAAAAAGCGACATCAGTGCATTCAAGGAATATGTAATAATAGATTGAAAAAATCAACAATCAATGGTTTTTCAAAAAGCATTGACTGCTTTAGTCAAATTCAAAAAACAATATTCTTAAGAGAAAAAGCTCTGAGATTTTAAGCTTTTTTTCAAAAGCAATCACTCCTTTCATTTTTTGTTGTTATGTCTTGTTCTTTTGACGCGTGATCTATATTAACCTCTTTAGAGGATTGTTTTTGACTTCATATGTATTATATCAGCTTTCATCAAGTATAAAAACGAAAGCTTATATGTTTTTCTATTACATTTATGAAAACACATGAAAAATCTTGCTTACAATCTTATTATACATGATTATAATACAAATAAAAAAACTGTGTTCTTTTGAAACACAGTTTTTGAAATGTATTTAATTATATGTCTACAAATCATAATAAAAATTATTTAGATCCCAAAAATCTTCAGTTATATCAGTATTCTCAAAAACAGCCTTTGATGATTTTGTAATAGAATACTTTCTTGGAGCTGACCCATAATAACCAACATTGCATATATAGTAATTATTATTCATATATACTACAGCTTCATAATGTTCTTTACTACTATACCCAAATACTACTGAAGGAAATCCTAATTTGAGAGCCATAGCACAAACCATCCTAGCTCCGTCACGACAATTAAAATCATCATAATCATAATCAAATGAGCAAGGATATTCGCAGAGCTTACAAAGTTTTTCATAATTTGTCATGTTACTTGTAATGTTATTTGCTATATATTTGTCAAGCTCATTTGACATATCATATTTTGTTGTTTTAACTTTAACCCCACACTTGCCGTAAACGACTTTCCCTGCTGTATCCTTGCGATAAGCTCTGACTTTGAAAGAGTATTTAGCGCCAGACTCTAAAACATCTGCATCCCTAGCAACATTAGTACTCAACAACTCGTTACCCGTAACCCTGTATGTAGTAGTATCTCCGTCTCTGACCGTTGCAATAATCTTGTAAGAATTTCCGACTTTCTGATAAATCTTATACCCATCGCACTTAACCTTCTTCCAGTTCAAACGGATAGCATTTTGAGTAGCAGTCGAGGCTTTCATTGTCACCTGTTTCGGCTTGGTTGCGATATACTTTTGCGTACTCGCCTTGCTCCAATAGGTCTTGCCGTTGTAATGCTTGTAAGCCTTGACCTTGAAACGATATTTGCTTCCTGCTGAAAGCCCTGTTATTCTTGCCGTGGTGGTCGAACCGCCTTTGACAGTCTTAACCTTTACCCACTTTTTAGCAGACGAATCATATTTGTAAATGCGATAGCCGCTTGCGCCGCTAACCTTGTTCCAATTGAGCCGAACGGCGGAAGTTGTGCAGGTGTAGTCGGATTTCAGCGTGACTTTTTTGCTTGTGAAGCTTGCGTCCAGGCTGACAATGCTGCTCACCGCCGAGCTTGCCGCAGAGGTAAGCGTTTCACCGCCCAGAGCTTCAGTCGTCATGCACAGGCTGGACAAGGATATTGTCGCAGCACAGGCGAGGGTTACAATACGTTTGAAATTTTTACTCATAAGAGATTTCTCCTTAAAATTTCCAAAGAATTTTTTCTAAAAAAGTCTTTCTATTTATATTTTAGCGAGAAAATGTCCAAGCGGAAACTGATATATAGTTTATCTGATTTTACAAATCAATCCCTAAATCAATTCGATTCAGGGATTGAGATGAAATAAAACGGAAAGTTAAAAATACTGTCTTAATTAATCATATTTATTTTTCAGAGAAGCCTGATTTTGCTTTCGATTCGTGCCGAGTGAGAAAGCTCCGCAAGCTTGACATCAATTTCTGATTCGACCATTGTAGGCGTGATAAACGCAAGTTCATCATCAGGTCTGTTCTTACGCTCAATATAGGTAAGCTTACCGAACATTTCTGAGATAGAAGCCTTAAGCTCATCGGCATTTTCTGCATTTATACGCACGTATATTGAGGTTTTAACCGTCTTGTATTTTACAATGTAATTTTCATCGTCGCAGTCGTTCCATGAAATCATAAGCGAGCGGTTTTTGTGCTTTAAGCAGTCGATAATATCTCCTACAACTGCCGAAGCGGTAGGAAGCTTTCCTGCGCCCTGACCGTAGAACAGCACGTCGCCTACTCCATCGCCTGTTACTGAAATAGCGTTGTAAACTCCGTCAACGGTTGAGAGCATATTGCTCTTTGAAACAAATCTGGGGCAAACTATTGCGCTGACTCTGCCGTTTTCGGCAGGCTTTACCGAGCCTATAAGCTTTATAGCATAGCCTGCGCTTTCGGCATATGCAACATCGTCCAAGGTGATTGCGGAAATTCCTGAGCAGTGTACATTCTGCGGATAAATGTGTTTTCCATATGCCAAAGAACCTAGTATGCAGATTTTGCGGCAGGCATCGTGACCTTCAATATCGGCGGTAGGATCTTTTTCGGCATAGCCCAGCTCCTGAGCAAGCTTAAGTGCGGAATCAAAGTCAAGCTGCTCTCTTATCATTTTTGTGAGAATAAAGTTTGTCGTTCCGTTAAGTATGCCGCTTATCTGTTCTATCGCGTTTCCCGCAAGGCACTTGTTGAGCGGACGGATAATAGGTATTCCGCCGCCAACGCTTGCTTCAAACAGATAATTGCAGTTGTTCTCATGAGCAATTTTCAAAAGCTCTGCGCCCTTGTTCGCAACCAGCTCCTTATTTGACGTTACAACGCTTTTTCCTCTTTCAAGTGCCTGTTTGGTGTAGGTATAGGCAGGTTCGATTCCGCCGATAACCTCAGCTACAACCTCAATCTCATCATCGTTAAGAACGACTGAAAAGTCCTTAATCATTTTATCGGCAAAGGGGCTGTCGGGGAAATCGCGCAAATCCACAATATACTTTATATCACAGTCCCTTTCGACCTTATGACTGATAGATTCACGGTTTTTTTCAAAAAGCTCCACCGTGCCAGAGCCAACCACTCCATATCCAATAACAGCTACATTTTTCATTTTGTTTAACCTTTCCTTTCGTATTGATAAATTCTTTTTATTTTAAGCCATCTTGTTTTACACTCCAAAAGCGGAGGCTATAACTCCGTCAATTGCTTCAAGCTCACTGAGAATAAGCTTACTGTCGCACCACGGCTCGCCCGAAACATTTCTTACTGTGAGAGATACGCTTGCTACAGAGTCTACTGGCGGATTCTGATTTATCTTTATTATATTCATGCCCTGCTCATAAAGCTTGGAAATCACAGCGGAAAGTATGCCCTGACGATCCTTAAGCAGAAGCTGTAGGGAAAAGAGGTCGTTTTCGCTCTGCTCTTCAAATCTGAAAACGCTGTCCTTGTATTTGTAATATGCGCTTCTTGAAATTCCGACTATGCGGCAAGCCTCTGATGAGGACATCTGCGCCGAAGCGGCTTTAAGCTCCTTGGCTCTCAGCACCTTTACAATAACCTCTGGCAAAACCGATTCGCTTACCAGAACCATGGATTGAGTGTTATCCATGAAAGTCCACCTCCAACGCACACTTGTTTTTGAGATGTGCATAATTAAGTATAACATTTTACCCTGCCTTTGTCAAGCAGAAATCTTTAAATTAACCGAATCTTGTTTTTTTGTACATATATTTTTCCAAATTCCGACTGCAAAAGTGGCGGTGTAAAAAAACACTTTATTTTTTCCAAAAAAGTTAATTATTTGTAAAAAATGATTTAGCAGGGCTTGCAATTGGCAAATTTTTATGATATACTGAATATAAAGCGAATAAGGTTTTGTTTAGCTTGAAAAGTGGAATTTAATACAATTAAAAAATTTTGCTTTTACAGCAGCGTTGATTTTAGCTGCGAATGATGTCAACAGCAGTAAAAGGCGTCCAACAGGTTGGGATACTGACGCTTTGAATTAACTATATGTCAGGAAAGTCTGTCAGCTTTTATTTCTGGAGGAAATAAAGTGATTATTTTTAAAAATTTTGAAAAGAAGTATAGGAGTAAAACAATATTTGAAAACACCTCGTTTGAAATACCTTCTAACAAGATTGTTTTCTTTATGGCTCCTAACGGCTGCGGAAAAACTACCTTGATAAAATGTCTGGCAGGTCTTGAAAAATACGGCGGAGAAATTATTTGCGAGGAAAGCATTGATAAGCTAAGGTCTGAAATGCTCGTTATCTGGGACGACAGTCCATTTTATGATAAGCTTTCGGGAATAGATAATTTAACGGTTTTTTCAGAAAAAATCAAAATAGATAAAAACGATTTAGCAAGCAAAGGAAATAAATATTTGAGTGATGAAAAATCACATACTAAAGTCGGCACTTACTCTTATGGGCAAAGAAAAAAATTAGCGCTTGCTTTGCAGGATATACTTTCGCCTAAGCTATCTGTTATGGATGAAATATCTAACGGTTTGAATTATGATTCTATAAAACAGCTCAAAAAAAGGTTGCAGGAGAGCTTAAAAGTGAATATATGATTTTAACTGGACATCACTTCTCGTTTTATGAAGGAATTGTTGATTTAGTTTTTATTATTAAAGATAAAAAAATAGTCAATGTCAGTGACGAATATTATGAGGGCAATACAACACTGGCAGACATTTATGAAAGGCATTTTGGAAATGAAACGATTGTGTAATAATTTAGCTTTTGATTTTAGTTATATCAGAAAATCTAAAGTCCCGCTTGTGATTTTATTGATTGTTGTAGGTATATGTTTAATTTTTTGTCTTATTCAATATGATTATGTTATGAGTAACTACGATAGCTACACAAGAGCAGCTGATTTATATGATGGCGATGAAGCTCGGATGTCAGCTGATCTGGAATCTGGAGAATACGATGTAGTTGAAAGCGACGATGGTCTTACTACAATCAAAAACCCTATCTTGTACTACAAAATACTTGTTGGAATGTCAATATATTCTGTATCGGGCGCATATTCAACATCTCATATATTAGAAGTGGGAATATTGATATTTCCTTTTTTATTCACTTGTATCGGCGTATTTTTAGCAACGGTGGATTTGAAAAACAGAATTTACAAGCATAAGATTTTGAGATATGGCAGACGAAATTACATTTTATCTAAAAGCATATCGTTTTTACTTATTAGTCTGATAGTTATATTGCTGTTTGTTGT
This sequence comes from Ruminococcus sp., assembly GCA_021202895.1. Lineage (GTDB taxonomy): Bacteria > Bacillota > Clostridia > Oscillospirales > Ruminococcaceae > YE71. The sequence goes on from JAJQCE010000005.1 coordinate 6,588, forward strand.
GATAAACAGGCTTTGCGTGATAGTTTTGGAGAATATCATTGAGAGCAAAATAAACGTCGTTGATTTTTCTTATTCGCCTGCTCCGCAAGGCTCGGTGATAATTAAGATTTTAACAGCTTTTTTAATAGCGATTTTGTATTTATCAATAGGATTTTTGTTAGGTACAGCAACAAGAAACGCTATAGTGAGCGTAGGACTTACGGCGGTGTATTTGTTTATCCTTCCGATTTTCAGCAGGTTTGAAATACAAAACTGCTGCTATGTGATTATGAAAGAAAATTTTAATTTTGAGGGGCTAGTAGGTCTGTCAGATTATATAAGCATGGACGCAAAGCTGAGCGTTGCAGTGCTGTTATTATACCTGCTCATATCGAATCTGACAAGCTATCTTGTTGTGAAATTGCGTTCTGCGTACAACTAATTCAAACGGACTTTTCCAAAAAGCTTTTAGCTTGGCGGCTGTTAAAATTCATCCAAAGAAAAATTCTTCCCAGCCGACGTTGCAGGCATTTACGATTTCTTTTGCTTCATTAATTGTCATATTTGATTTTCCTGCATTATTTAAAAAGTCATATCAATGCAGCTGTTAAAATAATAAGGCAAGCTGTTTTTATAACTCATGATTTTGGCATTCGCCTGAGCTCGCTTATCTTCAACCTGAGCTTGTTTTATAGTCTTTTCTTTTAAATCCTGTGCCTGTTCGACAAAAGCATTGATTTGCAAAAGCTCTTGACAGTCTTCAAGGGAATGAGAAAGCTGTTCAAATTGTGTATTACAGTTCTGCCACATTTCAGCTTGTGCGAGGTCTTCAACAGCATTATTTTTATCAAGAACTGAATAGAGAGTATTTTTCACAGCATTTATTTCATCTATAGCTTCTTTCAAGATAGAGGCTTTATATTTTGCCGCATTTTGTTCAGACTGGTTTATTAAATCGGAGATTTCTGAAGTACTTTGGCATATATCAAGGGACTTTATGATATTATTAATATCATTCCAAAGCTCGTCTTTGCGGCTTGGCTCATTTGCAAAAACGCTGCCGTTATAGAGCATAGTGCAAACGTTGTTTTTTGCAACCATCAATTTTCAATGCTTGTTTTGCCATGATCTTTTTATTCTTTCAATACACTAAGAAGCTTCATATTCAAGACGGATAGATTTTATTCTCCGGCAAAATATGGTGTCCAAGGGCTGCCGCTGCCGTAATACAGCTCATCGCCGCCGCAGATACAGTAATCGGTTATATATTTTTCAATTTCCGCGACTGATTTATCCGAGAGATACATTTTAAGCATTGCCGCCAGAGCGGAAATGTGCGGCACTGCCATTGAGATTCCGTCTAGCTCCGCCATTGTGTTGCCTATGTAATAGCTGAGAATGCTTACACCTGGCACACTGACGTCCACTGAATCGCCAGGACTTGAAAAATAAGCTATCGTTCCAGTATTATCTATTGCGACAACTACGATTGGCTCATCGATATGCGCTGGGCATTCATCTGCCGTGTTGCCGTTCTTGTCTCCCTCGTTTCTAGTAGAAATTTTCAAGTCTGATCCGTTACCTTCATCGTCCAGCGACCCAACTGGCAGAATATTTACTTCCAGTCCTCTGGTGCAGTCCAATATAGTACCTGCTACATGAGTGTCATGTCCGTATGCGTCATAATGTCCGTTTGTGTTATTTTTTTCGACAAAGTCAAATCCATCCAGTATTCTGTCTTCGGTTTCGCTGCATGGGGATACTCCGCTGTCAATAACTGCGACAGTTACCGACTGAGTACTTTGTCCCATCAGCCATGCGGACAGCTGATCCAGCCCCATATATTCTACTCCCAGCTATAATATGAAAGATATAGGTGGTGCTCGTGCTTGCCGATGATGTAATATCATCATCGGAGCTGTCTAAATACTGTGAGTATTCGTCCTCCTTTGCGTAAATTACACCGTCCATATTTTTTAGTGATTCAAGGCATTTTTTCGCTCCCTCCTCGTTGGAAAACTGAATTATGACAAAATTATCTTCATCTGCGATAACCGTCACTGCGGGAAAATCTGACAAATCTATATCGTTGCCTTCAAACATAAGAAGAAGCCGATTTGTGCTTTGTTCGCCGCTGACCACCAACGGATCGTCATTTTCCGCAATCAAGTCTGATATAGCCTGACTGAATTTTTCAGTTGTTGTCGTTTCAATAAGCTCCGTATCTTCTGAAACCTCTATTTTGCCTGAGGAGCTTTTCGGCAGTATGATGATAGCTGCGATAATAACTGCTGCTACCGCAGCACTTCCTGCGGCGGACATGACAATTCCAAAACGTCTTTTTTTAATCATCTTAAGCCATTGCTCTGCTTCTTCACAGCCGAGTGCCTTTGCGGCTTCATACCATTTGTGGGCAATTTTTAAATTTTTCTTTTCTACCCAACCAAAGTGAAAGATATGCCCATAGCCAGTGCTGCCCAAGCATATCCACAGTCAGCGGCACGTTTCATGCTGTTGACAGCCTTTGCCGCTTTAGTTCCTACAGTTGTCTGAGTCAGTGTATAATCTGTAAAAATAAACAACGCTTCAGGTTTTTCAGCATTTTCGCTTTTCATGCACCAATCCGAATTACTTTTAGTGTAAATGCTTTTCCATTTTTTCAGCTTTTTGTTATACATCGATAATATCTCCTTCATCCGCAGGCGGTCGCTTGGGCATTGTCTGCTGATTGATCACTTTTTTCTGTTGTCCATGTTGATATGAATAGTCATAGTTTTGAAAATTCTTATTTTCGCAGGTTGAATCTTGTTGCTCTTTAATCGACGCTACAGCCGTGCCAAGGAAAATCACTGTCAACCATAAAGAAATTATTTCATAGTTGAAAATTACAGCTATGATTGTTGAAAGAGCAGAGAGAGTCACTCCACTGACAATATTTTGCAGTATGGTCGAAGAATTTACTGCTCCGTAGTATCCAAGAGTGAATAAAATCATGAAAATCGTTCGTATTAAAAGCTTATAGAGAGAAAACTCATTATCGCCCTGAAGAAATAGAAGCGAGTTATGACTCAGATAGATATGAGATGTTTTAGAGTGCGTTCCATCTGAAGCATCGCTGACTGCTGTTTGAAGTGCCAAAGACAATTCCTCCGTATCAAGGCTTCCGTTGCTGAGTGAAACAACCGTATCGGTTCGCCGTTGCTTTCAAACTGTGATAGCATCGAATCGCTTAAGTTGCCATCTCCGTCAGTAAAAATGATAAATGCCTTTGTGCTGTCGGAGCGGGCGCCATTTTCCATCGTTTCCTATGCTGCAAGCAGCGGAGGGTCGAAATCGGTTTTTCCTACGGTATCAATCTGACTGACATACTGTATAATTTTCTCCTTGCCAGAATCAAATTTGCCAAGAAATGTTTCCAATTCCCGCTTTCTTTGAGCAATATCAACGATGAAATTACGTGTGAAATAGGACATACCCATTTTATGCAGAATACTGCTGTATCTTGGTCTATGCTCCACAAAAATTCACGCATTTGCGTAAGATTTCGTACGACAAAATATATATGTATTTTAGTGCGGTTCACTTGCGCAGGCGGCTCAGGCGGTTCCTGTGCTATAAAAAGCAGACTGGCGACCGCACCCAGCCAGTGGGCATCTGCCCTCGCAGCTCCCGTATGCCGAAAAAGCTTCCTCGATTGGGAGAAGCGTCCGTATCTTCATCGGAAAGCGTCTGAGATTCGTTTGTGTTTTCGGAAAAGCTCTCTTCTTTATTATTTTGAGCGGCTTCGTTCTCTTTTGCAGAGGAGTTTTCATTTTCTGAAAGCGTTGAAACAGCATGGCAGTCGAAGCCGAAATCACTCCATAGGATTTGAAATATATCAAAGAAAGAAGAACTGTTCTGCCACTTTCGGCAGGTTCTCTGCCGACTGAACAGGAACCAAATGATTTCCGTCCAGACGAGTGAGAAAAAATCCCTGCATAGAGTGTTCATAAGTACAATACAAATAAATCTGCATACGTTTTAACGTTCTCCGATTAAATTAAATATCCTTTGGATTTTGGATGAAGTAATAACCGTCATCTGCAAAAGTGCCTATACCTCGTTTGTTTTTTTCGCAAAATGTTAATCAGCACCGTAAGCTGGTACTGACCAGGAATAGGGAAAATATTTCCCATGACGCTTTCCATTTGCTTTGCCTCTTTCTGCATGAGAATGTAAATCAATGCATAAAGCATTGGCTGCTCACAAAGCTTAGGGGAGTATCCCTGTATTGATAAGTGCGGGAGTTGACTGTAGAAGACGGTTTTTTCCCATGCCTTCTCTGCCCACTGTGGCAATGCTTAAGTAATCACGTCTGAAATGCTCCGCTATGTTTCTTCGGCAACGTTAAGCTTTACATGAGCAATACTAGTATATTAAACTCCGCTGCAAAGAAAAGGACAATAAATGACAGAAGCATTCCGCCTGTGATACCGCTGATTATGCTGGAAACTCCAATCCTTCCAAAATATCCGTACTTAAACAGCAGCATACAAATAATCAGAACAGCCGTTAAAGCAAAAATCCAATGCTTCCGTCAATGTAAATCAGAAGGAAAAAATCCGCTCTGACGGTTGAAGACAAAATAGCATAAATTCAAGAGTTTTAAACAAGGCTTTAAAATATTTTTTTGATATAGCGTTGACAAAAATGAAAAACTGTAGTATAATTAATATTGATTAGTCTTTAAATTCAAATATGGGAGGACAGGCGCTTATGAATGAAGCTGATTTTGACAGGCAGACTGCGCTGGAATATATACAAAGTTTTGCCGAGAATTATACTTTGCGCTGTTTTAAATCATACACGCTTTAATATTGGCGGGAGGAATTTAAATGAATAAAAAAACAACTGCTTTTGTAAAAGTGATTTTTATTTTAGTATCTCTTTTGCTTTTCGGGGTTTCCTGTACAGACTCGAATGAGAAAGAAAACTTTTCATCGCAGGTTGATTCATTTGATGAGATTATGGGAATTACAGAGGGCTCATCTTTTGATGAAGATTCTGATGCAGATTCCAGTCAGAGCAAGGTAGTCTTTCGTTCTGCTGACGAGGTGGACGCTGCCGCTGTTGTTGTGCCTGATGCGATGACATATTCTCAGAAAATTGAAGCGACGCTTGATTCTGATGAAGCCGCATGGCTTTATGAGCTTATCTGTGAAAAGGTGGTTGACGGCGATAAAATAGAGAAGCCGTCAGGTAGCTTTGATGCTTCAGTTTGCTTTAGATATACAGACGGAACAAAGGTTATAGTGTCGGCATACGGAGATGGAAAATACGGTTGGGTTCAGGAGGATGGAGCTTCGATTTTTTTTAAGACAAGCGGAGCTTATGACGAATATTTTTATTTGTATGCGGCTTTGAGCGTTATTTATCCTGATGAGCAAATTACAGCTGAAAAAAAAGCTTCAAGCAGCGGGGATTTGCTTATAGCTTTTGGCGAGGACAAGATTTTTAATTTTTATGAAAGCGTTGGCTTTTATATTGATGAAAATACAGAAAAATGCTTTGATGTAGAGCAGGCAGATAACAGCTTTTATTATTGCAGCTATTATTCAAAACAAGCTAACGCTCAAGACGGCGAAGCGTCAGATTATCAGACAGATGATTATTATGAGTATATTATGGAACTGGATGAAAATACTGGATATGAAAAAACAGAAGAAAACGGCGACTGGCAAATTACAGACACTTTTACAGGAGAACGCTATAACAGCTTGCCTGTGCAGATAAGTTTAGATTGTGAGGCATCCAAAGAGATTAAATTGACTATTGATGAATTAGAATACGTATGCGAAATCTGGAGAGCAGACGAAAGCGATTGGTTTGTCCTTTTTGACAGCGATGGTAATCTTGAAGCTGCATGGGATATTACTGATGACGGCTTGAAAATTTTGTCAGGTTATTCTTGTCAAAGCATTTCTGACGAAACCTTAGACGATACAATAGCTGAAGCGAAGGAAAATCTGGATAGTACGGAGAATACAGATGCTTCTCAGACTGATGAGCTTTCTGAATATGATGGGTATATTGCTTCAGATAATGAAGAGTATGGACTGTTTGACCTTACTGGAGAAGTGATTAAGGGCGAAACGATTGATGATCCGCAGACTGTTAAAGAATATAGAGAATATTTTGCTCAAAGTATGAGATATTCCGCAGAGTCTTACTGTACAGGAGCGGGAAGACTGGAGCATAAAATTCTTTCGTGTGACGGAGAGAATCATTATATTCGCTGGGATATTATTAATTATGACGATCCAAAAGAAATAGGTTCGGAGGAAATTTTGATTGGTGATACTGTTTATTCTTCCTATTATGACCTTGATGAATATGATGAGAGAAGCTTTACCGCTTATGGCAGCGATGAATATTGTGATATGATAATTTATCAGATACTTGACTCTGAATATGAAGCGCAGCTTAATGACGCTTATTATGCTGATGTAGACGGCATTGAATATGAGTGCGAGGAGTGGACGGTCGGCATTCACGATTTTACCGTTTATTCTAAGGATGGAGAGATAAAGGCATTTGAAACTGATTTTCATGGCGATTACGTTGTTTATACATTAGTTAGCTTTAGCTTTGAGGAAAATGAAGAGCTTATAAAAGTACCTGAAAATTTCAGTATGTATATTTCAGATGATTGAGAATCAAAAATTATGAGATGCGGGATTTTATTTAAAGTGGAGCAAAACATGATAAGCTAACCTGTAAGAACGTTCGTTTTGCATAAAATTAACGTTCTTACAACCATCATTTTTTTGCGAACGCTTAGCTATATGATGTTGACAAAAATTAAAAACTGTAGTATAATAACTATGATTAGTCTTTAAATTCAAATGTGGAGGACAGGCGCTTATGAATGAAGCTGACTTTGACAAACAGTCTGCGCTGGAATATATACAAAGCTTTGCTGAGAATTATACTTTGCGATACGGTGCGCCGCCTTTGTGCTACGTTCATTCGTTCGGCTGCCAGCAGAATGTCAGCGATGGCGAGAAGCTGACGGGGGCACTTGTGAAAGCTGGTTTTGTTCCGACAGAAGCCTTGAAGAGCGCACAGCTTATAATATTCAACACCTGCGCTGTGCGTGAAAATGCTGAGAACAGGGTTTACGGTATTATCGGAGGATTAAAAAGGTTTAAAGAGGACAATCCCGATGTGATAATGGGGATATGCGGCTGTATGGCGCAGGATAAGAGTGCGGCAAAGCGGCTGATGGACGTTTACAAGCAGATAGATCTGGTTTTCGGAACATTTGCGTATGATGAGCTGTACATCATGCTTGCTCAAATTTTGCAGAGCAGGCGGAGAATACTTAACATTGATGAGAAAATCAGCGAGATAGACGAGGATTTTTATCAGCTCAGAACAAGCAGCTATCTTGCGTATGTGCCGATAATGTATGGGTGCAATAATTTTTGCTCCTACTGCATAGTGCCGTATGTCAGAGGGCGTGAGCGAAGTCGAAAGCCGCAGGCGGTTATTGACGAGGTGACAAAGCTTGTCAGCGAGGGCTACAAGGAGATTTATCTGCTAGGGCAGAATGTAAATTCCTACAGCTATGGTTTCCCGCAGCTTCTAAGAAGCTTAAACGGAATAGACGGTGATTTTCGCATTCGCTTTATGTCCAGTCATCCCAAGGACGCTTCGCATGAGCTTATTGATACAATTATAGACTGTGAAAAGGTATGTACGCATCTGCATCTGGCTTTGCAGTCGGGCTGTGACAGGGTTCTTAAGGAAATGAACCGAAAATACACCTCAAGCGATTACATGGCGATTGTTGACTATGCAAGGAGCAGAGTGCCTGACTTTTCCTTTACTACAGATTTAATTGTAGGGTTTCCAGGCGAAAGCTATGAGGAATTTTGTCAGACAAAAGAGTTTGTGAAAAAGGTGAAGTTTGACAACATATATTCGTTTGTCTATTCGCCGAGAAGCGGTACTAAGGCGGCGCTTTTGCCTGATGAAATAAGCGAGCGGCAAAAGGGGCTGTGGCTTCACGAGCTTTTGCTTGAACAGGCGGATACCTCGACAAGGTGGCTTTCAAGGTTTATCGGCAAAACCTTTAGGGTGATTCCGACTGAAAAGGGCAGGCAGGAGGGAATGCTTGTCGGGAGAAGCGATGAGAATGTAATTGTAAGCTTTGCAGGCGGCGAGGAGCTTATAGGCAGCTTTGTGAATGTTAAAATCACAGGCGCTATGAACTGGGCTGTCAGGGGCGAAATTATAGAATGATTATACTATTAAGGAGAGTAACAGTATGACTTTAATTGAACAGACGAGAATGCTTGGAGCGGCAATTCAGCAGGACAAGAGATACAAAAATTATCATGAAGCGGCGAGGATTAACGACACTGATCCGAACGTGCAGAAGAAAATTGGCGAATTTAATTTGTTAAGAGCGCAGCTCAACCGCGAGCTTGCGAAGGAGGACAAGGACGCCGACACTATGACGACTCTTGACAAGGAGATACGAGAGCTGTACGATGAGATTATGGCTATGCCGTCAATGGTGGCGTTTAATCAGGCTAAGGAAGAGATTGACAGACTGCTTGCGAGCATAGAGTATATTATTTCAAGCTCGGCAAACGGAGAAGACCCGTTTACCTGCGATGAGCAACCGCCTCAATGTTCAGGAAGCTGTTCGACCTGCGACGGTTGTCACTGACGGACGAAATTTCATTAGTTGGAGTGTGAAAAATCTTGATTTCTCAGATTGATGAAAGCAGGCTTTCTCCGGGCATGAAGCAATATATGGAGGTCAAAAGGCAGTATCCTAAGCACATATTGCTCTACCGTATCGGCGATTTTTACGAGATGTTTTTTGACGACGCTCAGATTGTATCGAGAGAGCTTCAGCTTGTGCTTACGGGAAAGGACTGCGGGCTTGATGAGAGAGCACCTATGTGCGGTATTCCTCATCATGCGGCGGAGGTTTATATAAAGAAGCTTGTTGACAAAAACTACATGGTAGCTGTATGTGAGCAGACGGAGGACCCGTCAAAGGCTAAAGGGCTTGTTAAGCGTGAGGTAGTGAGGGTGCTTACGCCTGGCACGATAACGGACGGCAATTTACTTGACGAGGGTTCTAACAATTATATATGCTCCTTTTACGCAAGAGCGGACGAGTGTGCGCTTTGCTTTGCCGATGTTTCAACAGGCGAAGCAAGGCTTTACAGCTTTGCGGGAAAGGATATGAGCGACCGTGCGATAAGCGAGCTTTCGAGGTATATGCCGTCGGAGCTTTTGATTAACGAGGGATTTTTGACGCTTAAGCAGGTTAATTCCTTTGTCAGGTCAACGCTTAAAACAACGGTTCAGCTTATGGACGAAGCGGATTTCCTGCCTGAGGTTCACGCTGATGAGACGGCGAAGCAGTTTTCCGCCGAGTCGATTGAGGATTTAGGAGTAAACGCTCTTTCGGTTGACGCATATGCGCTTTGCGGACTTTTTGGATATATTCATCAGACGCAGCTTGCGCTGGTGAACAGATTTACATCGCTTATTAAGGATGACGGCGAGTCTATGATGACGATAGGCTTTACCGCAAGGAGGAATTTAGAGCTTACCGAAACGTTAAGAGGCAAAGAGAAAAAGGGCTCGCTTTTGTGGGTGCTTGACAAGACGAAAACCTCTATGGGCAGGCGGCTTTTGAAAAAATATCTTGAACAGCCGCTGACAAATCCATCTGCGATTATAGACAGGCTTGACGCAGTTGAAGCGTTGACTAATAATCCGGTGACGCTTGGTGAGATTACAGCTCAGCTTTCATCAGTTTATGATTTAGAGCGACTTATGACAAGGGTTATGTATAAAACGGCAGGACCTAGAGATTTAAAATCGCTTTCTCTTACGGCACTTAAGCTGCCTGAGCTGAAGCGTCTGATGGAGGACGTTCCTTGCAGACTTATACAGCAGCTAAACCGCAAAATGTCAACGCTTGAGCCTATATCTAATCTGGTGGAAAATTCACTGGTTGACGATCCGCCTGCGCTTTTAAAGGATGGCGGAGTTATACGTGACGGATACAACGAAGAGCTTGACGGGCTGAGAAATATAATTTCAGGCGGCAAGGATATAATTGAAGATATTGAAAAGCGTGAGCGTGAAAAGACGGGGATAAAGACGCTCAAGGTCGGCTATAACCGTGTGTTTGGCTACTATATTGAGGTGACGCGTTCAAACCTTGGTTTAGTTCCTGACAGATACATAAAAAAGCAGACGCTGAAAAACTGCGAGAGATATATCACTGAGGAGCTTAAAGTGGCGGAGAACACGATTCTTGGCGCAAGTGAAAAGGTGGTTAATCTTGAGGCAGACATATTTAACGAGATAAGAAACGCTGTATCGGCATGGCTAGAGCTTGTACAGGCTACGGCGCAGTCTGTGGCGGCACTTGACGTGCTTTGCTCATTTGCGTCAATTTCTGTAGCGAACGGCTATAGCAAGCCTGAAATTGCAATTGATGGGATAATAGATATAAGGAACGGACGCCACCCAGTTGTGGAGCTTATGCAGACGGAGGAGGTATTTGTTCCGAACGACACATATCTTGACCTTACCGACAACCGCATGATAATAATCACAGGACCTAATATGTCGGGAAAGAGCACCTATATGCGGCAGACTGCACTGATTACGCTGATGGCTCAGATAGGCTGCTTTGTGCCTGCCGATTATGCTAAAATTTCAGTTGTGGATCAGATTTTTACGAGGATAGGAGCGTCAGACGATCTGACGTCGGGGCAGTCTACCTTTATGGTGGAGATGAGTGAGGTTGCGGATATAGTTAAGCACGCCACAAGACAGAGCCTTGTCATTCTCGACGAGGTGGGAAGAGGAACTTCTACCTATGACGGAATAAGTATTGCGCGTTCAGTGTGCGAATACATATGCTCGTCAAAGGGCTTAGGCTGCAAGACGTTGTTTGCTACACACTATCATGAGCTTATAGACCTTGAGGGACAGATCAGAGGAGTTAAGAACTATTCTATTGCAGTTAAACGCAAGGGAAGCGACATAAGGTTTTTAAGAAAGATAGTTGAGGGCGGCGCAGACGACAGCTTTGGAATAGAGGTTGCGAAGCTTGCAGGGCTGCCTAACAGGATAATAGTCAGGGCAAAGGAGCTTCTCACGGAGATGGAGAAAGAGAGCTGCCGTGACAAAGCTGCGGTTAAGGCGGCTTCGGATCAGATTTCCTTTTCGGCGATAAATGATGCTGTTATAAAGGACAAGCTTAGAGAAACAAACGTTGATGAAATGGACGATACGGAGCTTAGGGAATTTGTTGAGGATCTGATGAAATATCTTTAATTCGTAAGGTGGTGACAAACATGGCTGCTATAAATGTGCTTGACAAGTCGGTGTACGAGCTTATTGCGGCAGGAGAGGTTATAGAAAGCCCTGCTTCGGTTATAAAGGAGCTTATTGAAAACTCAATTGACGCTAAGGCTTCAGCTATAACTGTTGAAATAAAAAACGGCGGAAAAACGCTTATGCGAGTTGCTGACAATGGAAGCGGAATAGAGCGTGACTATGTTCCCACTGCATTTTTGCGCCATGCTACAAGCAAGGTGTCGCAAAAAAGAGATTTGGACAATATACAGACGCTCGGATTCAGAGGAGAGGCTCTGGCATCTGTCTGCGCTGTTTCGAGGGTTGAGGTGTTTACAAAGACACACGGGGATGAGCTTGGCACAAGGTATGAAATAGCGGCGGGAGAGGAGAAAAGTCTTGAGGCGGTAGGCTGTCCTGACGGGACTAGCGTTATTGTAAGGGATTTGTTTTACAATGTTCCTGCACGGCTTAAATTTTTGAAAAGCGATTCGAGCGAAAGCAGCCGCATACAGGAAATGATGAACAGGCTTGCGGTTTCTCACCCTGAAATAAGTATAAAGCTTATAAGGGACAACAAGCAGGTGTTTGTGACGGCAGGCGATGGAAAGCTTTATTCGGCTGCATATTCAGTCTTGGGCAGAGATTTTGCAAATTCGCTTATACCTGTTGAGTACTATTTTGAAAACGGGCATATTGACGGATATATTTCAAAGCCCTTGACATCAAGACCTAACAGAAAGAATCAGCTTTTCTTTGTAAATGGGCGCTATGTTCGTTCGCAGATATGCTCCCGCGCGCTTGAGGAGGCTTACCACAACAGCATTATGACAGGGAGATTTCCTCAGTGCGTTATAAATATTGCTATTTCTCCGAAGATGATGGACGTCAATGTTCACCCTGCAAAAACAGAGATACGTTTCAGTGACAATCAATATATTTATGATGCTTTATATTTTGCGGTGAAGCAGGCACTTGAAAAAAAGGACGCTCCTACAGAGCTTAGGCTTGAGCCTGTCAGGCATTTTACTGATGAGGAGCTTTATCAAAAGCCGATTGAACCAAAGGCGGAGCAGATGGCTTTTAACACCTCGGTTTTGCAGCCTGTTAAAAGGGAAGAGGATAAAAGCGAGGATTTGTTTTTGAAATCTCTCGAGCCTGACGCTAGCGATCAGAAAAAAGCGCCCTGGGATGGTGTGCTTCAGCCTTTTATAAGCATGGATGACGATGTTGAGGACGACAGCGTTGCCGGAAGATACAGAACCGCTCAAAGGAAAGCTAAAGAGGCGCAGAAAATTGAGGATCATGAAATTTTAGAGGCGATTTATAGAAGAAAGAATAATGAAAAAGCCTTGAAAGAAAAGGAAGCTGCTCAAAAGGAATCGGAAAATTTTGAAGCAGATTCAGATAAATCTAAGGAAAAATCCTTTATGGAATTTTGCGATCTATATGAGGAGGCTCGCAAGAGGATTTTTGAGGAAGGTATGCCGATCGAGGGAGAAATGTCTGTGCCCGCCGAGTCTATTCAGGACGATGAAGCTTCAGACGATGAGGAATATTTTGAAGGCGAAAATGAAAATCCTGATTACGGCGATGTGTCACAGTTACGTTATATAAAGGAAGAGGATTTTGAGAAAAGAGCGGACTTGCCTATAGTCGCAGAATCGGAGCTTGAAGATGAGGCTTCTGTGCCGATTGTGGTAGGAGAGCTTTTCAAGACGTATATCGTGGCGCAGTGCGGCGATGATATGATACTTGTTGACAAGCACGCTGCACATGAGCGATATATATTTGAACAGATAAAGAATGACAGCAGGAATTTATCATCACAGCTGCTACTTGAGCCGATAATGGTTATGCTTTCGTATGATGAGTACGATGCGATAGCCGCAAATCTTGACAAGGCGGAAAAGCTTGGCTTTATCATTGAGCCTGATGTAGCGCCTAATATTGCGGTTTTGGGATTGCCGATGCTTTTAAAGGATGAAAATCCTACGGATATTTTAACTGAAATTTCACAAAAGCTTGCGATGAATGAGCGTGACCCTGCGCCGGAGCTTTACGATGATTTATACCACACTATGGCGTGCAAGGCGGCGATCAAGGCGCACGATGATTCTGATCCGTTGGAGCTTCAGAAGCTGGTCGAGTCGGTGTACAAGGAGGACATAAGATACTGTCCTCACGGCAGACCTGTTAAGATTGTTATGCCGAAAAGGGAGATTGAAAAGCAGTTCAAGCGGATAGTTTAAGGAGGAAAGTCTGTGAGTGAGCTGAAAAAAATACCGCTTCTTGTTGTGTGCGGTCCTACGGCTTCAGGAAAAAGCTCACTTGCGGTGGAGCTGGCTAAGCTCTATAACGGCGAGGTGATTTCAGCCGATTCTATGCAGATTTACAGTGAGTTTTCGGTGATTACCGCAAGGACGACTGAAGCGCAGATGCAGGGTGTGCCGCATTGGCTCATGGGATTTCTTTCACCGTCTGAGAGCTTTTCTGTGGCTGAATACGCAGTGCTAGCAAGAGAGAAAATCGCAGATATTTATTCAAGAGGTAGGCTGCCTATAATGTGCGGAGGAACGGGGCTTTATATAAGCTCTGTAGTCAACAATGTGCTTTTTGACGATAACGGTGCGGACGTGAAACGGCGGCGTGAGCTTGAGGAGTATGCGAGGCTTAACGGCAGGCACGCTTTGTGGGAAAGGCTGAATACGCTCGATCCTGAATCGGCTGAGAATATTCACGAGAACAATGTTGTCAGAGTGGTCAGAGCGATTGAGGTTTGTGAGCGCATGGGTATGCCGTTTTCACAGGTCAAAAAGCTTAATATGCGTGAGGAATCTCCGTATGAGAGCCTTATTCTGAAAATTGATTTTCGTGACAGGGACGAGCTTTACAGGAGAATTGATGAAAGAGTAGATGAAATGCTTGAAAATGGCATGGTGGAAGAGGCACAGAGGATTTTTGAGAGCGAATATTCCGCCACGGCTTGTCAGGCGATAGGGTACAAGGAGCTTATTCCGTACTTAAAGGGCGAGGCTGAGCTTGACGAATGTGTCGAAATTATTAAGAAAGAAACCAGGCACTACGCAAAAAGACAGCTCACATGGTTTCGCAGAATGGAAAATGCTGTGACAATATATGCAGAAAATGAAAATGATAAAAAAATTTTTTTTGAAAATGTTCAAAAAGCTATAGCCAAATCGAAAATTTTATGCTATAATAGAAAGGAATGAGGACGAGTGATGTCCTCAAATTGGAAAAAACAACAAAATGTAAAAAACAGGAGTGCTAAAAAATGAACAAAAGTTTAAATTTGCAGGACGTATTTCTTAATCAGGCTAGAAAGGAAAAGATTCTAGTGACAATGATACTGGTGAACGGATACCAATTCAAGGGAATAATAAAAGGATTTGACAATTATGTTGTTATCATAGAATGTGACGGAAAGCAGAATGTGGTGTATAAGCACGCAATTTCAACATTTATTCCGTTACATCCGATAAGCATTTTTGATGCGGCAGCTGAGGAAATATAATTGACAAAGGAATGGAAAGGAAAGAGCTTAGGCTATGAAATCCAGTCTTTTTAACAAGATTACAACATCTGTACTTTCCTTGTTTATTGTATTGCTTGTTTTTGCGATGATCGGCAGTCAGCTTTACAGCTATGTGACCGATAGCCATGACACGCAGGATGCGGTTTTATGCACTATTGACGATTATATAAGCTTTGAGGGAGTTATAATTCGTGATGAAACGGTTGTAAGCTATGATGTCGGTGAAAATGTCATAAGCTACACCTATTCGGACGGCTCTAAGGTTTCTGAAGGCGATACTATTGCGCAGATTTATTCATCGCAGGAGGCGGCGATTGCGCAGCAGCGGATAGAGCAGATTAACGATGAGATTGAGTGTCTTGAACGTGCGCAGAGTCCAGGAACTACAGATTATGTACAGCCAGAATCGATAAGCAGCAAAATAGACGATTATTACAGGCAGGTTATATCGGCTGTGAATGAGGGCGACTATAAGACGGTCACAGATACAAAGGACAATATGCTGCTTGTTATGAACATATACAATATCATATCGGGAATTTCAAGCGACTACAATGATAAGATTTCCCAGCTTAGTGCGGAAGCTTTGCAGCTTGGATCACAGTATCCTAGCGCTGTGGGTTCTGTTACGGCAGAAGCTGTAGGATATTTTGTTTCCTACTGTGACGGATACGAGCAGACGCTTGACAAGGAGTCGGCACTTACACTTTCGCAGTCTGATGTTGAGGATATAATAGCCTCTCAGGACGAAAAGGCGGAGTCGGTTTCCAGCACTGCGATAGGCAAAATGTTTGAAAGCTACAGCTGCTACATTGTCGGAGTTGTTGACACAGATTCAAGAATAGCGGAGGATGCTTCACTTGAGCTTTCGGTAGCACTGTCGGACACTGTATATGATGTTGATGTAGTAAGTGTAAGCAGTGGCGATGAAGAGGGCAAATCGGTAGTGGTTATGTCCTGCGAAACGCTTGACGAAGCGCTTGTAGCACAGCGCGTGCAATCGATGCAGCTTATCTTTGGAGAGTACACGGGACTTAAGGTGCCGAGAAGTGCTATAAGATTTCAAGGAGAGCAAAAGGGCGTTTATGTGATTTTAGGCGAGGATATTACCTTTAAGAAGATAGACGTTATTTATGAAGGAGATTCTGACGAGGGAGAGGATTTTGTGCTTTCTGACAACACGTCAGATGAAAGCTATCTTTTACTTTATGATCAGATATTACTTGAGGTGGTGAGCGAGGACGATGTGCAGTCAGGCAGCAAATCCGATGATGAGTCAGGTTTGTCAGAATCTGGAGAGGATTAGGTACAACGTTGAAAATGCGAGGACAAAGTACCGAAGCGTCAATGAAAAAATTGACATTATGGCTGTGACGAAAACGGTGGACACCGAGAAAATTAATTTTGCTGTGGAAAGTGGGATAACGCTTTTAGGAGAAAACCGAGTGCAGGAGTTTTTGTCGAAAAAGGACGAGTATCTCCTGGAGGCACAGGTGCATTTTATCGGGCATCTTCAGACCAATAAGGTAAAGTACATAATTAACGAGGTGACGATGATTCAGTCGGTTGACAGCGTAAGACTTATCTCGGAAATTAATAGGCAGGCTGAAAAAAACGGCAGGATCATGGATATACTGCTTGAGGTCAACATAGGCTTAGAGCAGAGCAAAAGCGGTGTGTCGGCTCAAAAGCTTAAGGAGCTTGCGCTTCAGGCGGCGGAGTATAAAAATGTTCACGTCAGAGGGCTTATGGCGATACCTCCCATAGGAGCGGACGAGTCGCTGTATGCTGAGATGAACGAGCTGTATCACAAGCTTGATGAATCAAATATTGACGGAATAGATATGGATATTTTATCAATGGGAATGTCAGGAGATTATGAGCTTGCAATAAAGCACGGCTCTAATCTTGTGAGAATAGGAACAGGGCTTTTCGGAGCCAGAAACTATAATATTACGGAGGGGTAATAGATATGGGCGTTATGAACGGGTTTAAGAGTTTGTTTTTTGGCGAGGAGGAAATTGAGGCGGAGGAATACGCACAGTATCGTCCTCAGCAACAGCCGACGCAGGCGGCAGTTCCAAGAGCGGAATTTGCTGCAGCAGAGCAGCCTGTTCAGAAAACAACGGAAAAATCTCAGACTCGCAGACAATCGCAGCAGAGTACGAAAACAAATTCGTACAGTACGCTTAATTCAGGTGCAGAAAGAGGGAGTGGAGTGCATATGGATACGATGGATCAGTCTTCCTTTGATTTGGTTTTGGCAAGACCAAACGGCTTCAAGGAGGTTGAAAAAATAGGCACTGACGTCAACGAGGGAAAGACTGTAGTGCTTAATCTGGAGCTTGTAAAGCAGGAGGATTCGACTAGGATTCTGGACTTTCTGTGGGGAGTTGCGTTTGCAAACAACGATGAAATAAAGATGCTTGCGCAAAAAACCTATGCGATAATTCCGCAGAAGGTGCATTATTTCTCAAATGTTGATCTTGCGACAGAGCTTGAAAATAACGGATATAATTTCTGATGAAAAGCAAGCGGCTTGCTTTTATGGGAAGCTTGTCTTATGATGAAAAAATATTCGTTTCAATGATTTACGACAGAATCATTGCGGCGCAGGAGAATTTTAAATCGGGATACACCTTTTTTCTCGGAGAAGAAAAGCTTAGGCTTGCCGAACAGACTGCTGCGGCTATGAGCTTTGAGAGCTTTATGCTTTACGGCGGATATGATGAGGCTCAGCGGGTTATCATGGGAATATTTCCGAGTGGGGACAAGCCTGACAAGGCTGATTTTCCGATAAAGGCTCTTAAGCTTAGCTTTCGCAAGGGCGGCGGATTGACGCACAGAGATTTTTTAGGTGCTATTTTATCGCTTGGGATTGAAAGAGATACTATCGGCGATATAAATGTCGGCGATGACTGTGCATATGTCTTTGCTCATGAAACGGCGGCTTGTCAGATTTTGCTTGAGCTTAATCGTGTGGGAAGAGAAAGCGTTTCGGTAAGCGAGGATTTTGCCCTTGAACAGATGCCTGGACGCAGGTTTGAAAGCATAAGCGGCACGCTTTCTTCGTTTAGAATTGACAGTGTGGTTTCACTTGCTTTAAAATGCTCGCGTAAGAAAGCGCAGGAGCTTGTTGAAGCCGGGCTTGTTTCGATTAACGGCAGAGTGGTTTGCAAAGTCAGTGCCAAAGTAAACGAATCGGACAGCTTTTCTGTGCGAGGGCACGGGAAATTTATACTTGACGAAATAGGAAAAACGACGAAAAAGGAAAGAACCTTTATAGGGTTGAAAAAATTCATATAGGAGGCATTTTATTATGTTGGAAGCGGATAAGATTAGAAACAAGAGATTCAGCACTGTTAAGAACGGGTGCAATCCTGCCGAGGTATCCTCCTTTTTGGCGGAGCTTGCGGATGAAATTGAATCTCTTAGTGTATCAAATGCCGAAAACGAGGAAAAAATCGTTAAGCTTGTTGAGAAGATAAACGAGTACAGAGAGGACGAGGACGCTATCAAGGCGGCGATGATCTATGCTCAAAAGGAATCCAACAAGCTTATTAACAACGCAAAAGCTAAGGCTCGCGATATGATAGAGTCGGCAAAGACTGAACAGGTGCGCCTTTCTGAGCAGAGTGCGGCGGAGTGCGAACAGATTATCGAGGAGCATAAGGCTAACTGCGCTGAAATAATCAAACAGCAGACTGAGCAGACTCAGGAGGATATACTTGCGATTCAGGAAAATTATGAGGCTGAAAAGGCTTCGCTTGAGAAGCTAAAGGCTGAGGTGACATATTTCAAGGCGCAGCTGACAGAATTGTATTCACAGCAGCTTGCGCTTATAGTTCAGCTGCCGCAGATGACGAATGAGGAGCTTGACGAGTATGAGGAAAAGTACGGCGAGAAAGAATATGAGGACGAAATTGATGAGGAGCAGGAGGTTCAAAAGCTTGCCGAGCAGGAAAGAATTGCCGAGCAGGAGCATATAGAAAAGGTTTTGAACACAGCTTCCTTTGAGCCGATTATACCGAAGCCAGATTCATCTGATTTGCAGTTTGGAAAAAATACAAAGTAATTGATATGAAAATCGCTTAGAGGAAATTAGTAAATATGTTTATTGCTTGTCTACTTATAGCAGCTTTTGCGGCTGCGGCAGACCAGCTTATTAAGCTTGTCGTTGTTGAAAAAATTGCTATGTATCAAACCATAGAGCTTGTACCAAATATTTTAAGTCTGACGCAGATTCGCAACACAGGCGCCGCTTGGAGCATCATGGAGGGGCAGACGTGGTTTCTGATTGCGCTGCCTGTTCTCATTGTTGCTCTGGCGCTTGCTTATATTTTTTTAAACAGGAAGGAAAAAAAACTGCCGCTTTTTTCTCTTGCTCTTGTAATGGGCGGCGGTATAGGAAATCTTATCGACAGAATCAAACTAGGCGAGGTTGTAGATTATATCAAGCTTGATTTTATTGATTTTCCTATCTTTAATTTTGCGGATATGTGCGTGGTTGTCGGAGCGATTTTGTTCTGTGTTTGTCTTGCTGTTTTTGACGAGTCCAAAAAAGTGGACAGAAATAAAGAGAGTGAAAATAGCGACGACAAAGTGACTGATACCAAAGCGCAAGCGCATGAATTAAACGACGGTGGAAATTCGCAGGACGAAAACGATGGACGAGCAGAGGTTTGAGTTTACAGTATCAGGCGATGGAGAGGGTCAAAGGGTTGACAAATGGCTTTCTATGAAGCTTGAAAGCGTTTCGCGTTCTCATTTAGAGAAGCTTTTTGAAAGCGGAGCGGTTTTGGTGAACGGCAAAGAGAGCCGTAAAAATTTTAGACTTAATGAAAACGACAGAGTGCAGTGCGTTATTGAGCAGCCTCAGCCGCTTGATGTAAAGGCGCAGAATATACCGATAGATATAGTCTATGAGGATTCTTCGCTTTTGGTTGTGAACAAGCCTAAAGGAATGGTGGTTCACCCGGCGGCAGGAAATGCTGACGGCACGCTTGTAAATGCGCTGCTTTATCATTGCGATGGGCGGCTTTCGTCTATTAACGGTGTGATACGTCCTGGGATAGTGCATAGAATTGACAAAATGACAAGCGGACTACTCATGATCGCAAAAACTGACGAGGCGCATAGGTGTTTAGCGCAGCAGATAAAGGAGCACAGCTTTTTGAGAGAGTATCAGGCAGTGGTTACAGGCACTTTTGAGCCGCCTGACGGAATTATAGACGCACCTATTGGCAGAAGCAGATTTGACAGAAAGAAGATGTGGGTTACCCAGCAAAATTCAAAAAACGCCATGACGCATTATCAGACGTTAGAGCAATTCAAGGGATATTCGCTTGTTAGCTTTAAGCTTGAAACGGGAAGGACGCATCAGATAAGAGTTCACTGTGCCTATAAAGGGCATCCGATACTTGGAGATGACGTTTACGGCAAGGCGTACAAGGGGATTGACGGGCAGTGTCTTCATGCAAAAAAGCTAGGGTTTGTTCACCCGAACGGCGAATATATGGAGTTTGACAGCGAGCTGCCGCCGTATTTTACGGCTGTGCTTGATGGGCTTAGAAAATAAAAAAGGAGCTGTTCCGTTATGTTTGAGGATATTACAAAGGTCTTGCTGATAACCGATATGGACGGAACATTTTTGCCGAATAGCAAGATTCCGTCAGAGAGGAATTTAAAAGCTGTAAACGAGCTTATGCGCCGTGGAGGACGCTTCTCAATTGCGACAGGCAGAAGCTTGCAGGCGTCTCAGCTTTACTTTGAAAGCGTGTCGGTAAACTGTCCGATAATAATGTGCAACGGCGGAATGGTTTATGACATAGTTAATCAAAGGCAAATATATGACGTGTATCTGCCTGAGAGCGCAAAGGTGCTTGTGAAAAGGGTAATTACTGATATTCCGTTGGCAGGCTGTGAGGTGCTGCCGATTGACGCAGTTTATGTTCCGAACATGACTGAAATGGAAAGAGCGCACTGCGATATATGTCAGGTTGAGCCTGTGATTTGTTCGGTTGATGAAATACCGCCCGACTGGTACAAGGTGCTGTTTGCTCGTGAGCCTGAAAAATTGGGCGAGATTGTAGAATATGTTGAGAAAGTAAAGGACGCTTACAAAGATATTGATTTTGTAATTTCCGCACCGATGTATTATGAAATGCTGCCTAAGGGGATTTCTAAGGGCTCTGCGCTTAATGAGCTGAAAAGAGCCTGCGGTATGGAGGACTATACTGTTATAGCGGTCGGAGATTACAACAATGATATAGAAATGCTGGAGACTGCCGACATAGGCTTTTGTCCCTCAAACGCCGTAAGAGATGTAAAGGCGGCGGCGGATATTGTGCTTGACGTTTCCTGCGAGCAGGATGCGATAGCTAAGGTTGTAGAGTATATTTTTGATAAAGTGCATATCTAAAAACCCTAATATAAATTAAATTCAGCGGAGGTAGAAATATATGGACAAGCTAAGAAAACAGGAATTAAAGCTAACGGCTTGCAAGGTCAGAATGGGGATAATCGAAGGAGTTCATTCGGCAAAGTCGGGACATCCAGGCGGCTCGCTTTCGATAGCGGACACGCTTACTTATCTTTACTTTGAAAAGATGAATGTAGATCCTGACTGTCCTGACAATGAGGAGAGAGATCGCTTTGTGCTTTCAAAGGGACACACTGCTCCTGCGCTTTATTCAACGCTGGCTCAGAGAGGATATTTCAGCGTTGACGAGCTAAAAAGTCTGCGTCACATAGGCGCGCTTTTGCAGGGACATCCGTGCATTACGATCCCAGGAGTGGATATGTCGTCAGGTTCTCTGGGGCAGGGAATTTCAGCGGCTTGCGGAATGGCACTTTCTTCAAAGCTTGACGCCAAAAACGGCAAGCATGAATATAAGGTATATTCCGTGCTGGGCGACGGAGAAATTGAAGAGGGTCAGGTCTGGGAGGCGGCAATGTTTGCGGCTCATTACAAGCTTGACAATTTAACTGCGATTGTTGACAACAACGGACTTCAGATTGATGGAAAAATCGAGGACGTTATGTCGCCTTATCCGATTGTTGACAAGTTCAGGGCTTTTGGATGGCACGTTATTGAGATGGACGCACACGACTTTGATTCTATTGAAAAAGCATTTGAAGAGGCGGACGAAATAAAGGGTAAGCCTGTGGCGATTATTCAAAAGAGCGTCAAGGGCAAGGGTGTTTCGTTTATGGAAAACAACGTTTCGTGGCACGGTGCGGCTCCGAACGATGAGCAGTATTCGCAGGCAATGGACGAGCTTAACAAGCAATTAGAAGAGCTTGACGCTGAAATGAGTAAGGAGGCTTAAGACAATGGCTGATGTAATAAAGAAAGCTACAAGAGAAAGCTATGGCGAGGCTTTAGCGGAGCTTGGAGATAAGTATCCTGATTTGTATGTGCTTGACGCTGATCTGGCGGCGGCTACAAAGACTGGGATTTTCAAAAAGAAGTTTCCTGAAAGATTTTTTGACTGCGGAATTGCAGAGGCAAACATGATGGGAGTTGCGGCAGGTCTTGCGGCTACGGGAAAGATTCCTTTTGCTTCTACATTTGCGATGTTTGCATCAGGAAGAGCGTATGAGATAGTGAGAAATTCAATCGGCTATCCTCATCTTAATGTTAAGATAGGCGCAACTCATGCAGGAATAAGCGTAGGAGAGGACGGTGCAACTCACCAGTGCAATGAGGATATTGCGCTTATGAGAACCATTCCCGGAATGACGGTTATAAATCCTGCCGATGATGTTGAAGCAAAGGCGGCGGTAGCTGCCGCAGTGGAATATCAGGGTCCTGTTTATATGCGATTCGGCAGACTTGCAGCTGAGGTGTTTAACGACAAGGATAGCTACAAATTTGAAATCGGAAAGGGAATAAGGCTTCGTGAGGGTAAGGATATTTCGATAGTCGCAACAGGACTTATGGTTTCGCAGGCACTTAAGGCGGCGGATATTTTAGCTGCAAATGGAGTTGACGCTGAGGTTATAAATATTCACACGATTAAGCCTATTGACGAGGAGCTTATTGTTGAAAGTGCCGCTAAAACGGGCAAGGTTCTGACGGTTGAGGAGCATAGCATAATCGGCGGACTTGGTTCGGCAGTGTGCGATGTGCTTTCGCAGAAATGCCCGACAAGGGTCGTTAAAATCGGCGTAAACGATGAGTTCGGTCATTCAGGACCAGCGGCAAAGCTGCTTGAACAGTTCGGACTTTGCGCAGACAACATTGTCAAGACTGCAAAGGCTATGAATGAATAAAATTAAAAAATAAATTTGGTCTGAGATCACGCTGTGGTTTCAGACCTTTTTTGTCGAAAAAATAAGCCGTCATAACATTGGACTTGCCTGCATAGATTTATTTAGGGGTGTGTTGACACTATCGCTCAACGTTTGTCTTACAGCTCTATTTTCCGTATTTGCTACGTTAAAAATTCTTGACATACTTACAGTTATCCTGAAAATTTTTGCCTTGAAATACGAAAAATAATTGCAATCCAAATATTTCAGATAGTGTCAACACACCCTGAAAGGAGAGGGTAAAGATGAACGAAATTTCAAAGCTTGAATATGCGCTTGAGCTTTTGCCTGATACGCTTAAGGGTGCGCTTATGTGCGTTTCTCAGAGTGAGAGAGAAAAAATCACGGAGCTAAGGCTTCGCAGGGGCAAGTTCTTTTCTGCAGTGCTGTATTCAAAGGAATACTTTATCACATATGACGGCAGGTTTATGAACTCCTCTTTAAATGCCGTCAGAGTGGGTGATGAGGAGATAGATTTCACCTTTAAACGAGCGTTTCAAGGCTCGGTTCATTCCTTCGCAAGAGAGCTTTCGCAGGGGTTTATAACCTGTGCAGGCGGAAACAGAGTAGGGTTTTGCGGTACGGCGGTAATTGAGCCTAAAACAATGGAGGCTACGTCAGTTAGGAATGTTTCCTCGATAAATATCCGAATTGCAAGAGAGATAATAGGCTGTGCAAAGCTGATTTATGACAAGTGCTTTTCTGATGGGATTTCCTCGCTTATTGTTGCTTCGCCGCCGTGCGGAGGAAAAACCACGATTCTGCGGGATTTATGCAGGCTTTTAGGAGAAACAAAAAGAGTAAGCGTGATTGATGAAAGAGGAGAGCTTGCCTGTATCTGCGATGGGATTGCTCAAAATGATATAGGCTTAAGGTGTGATGTTTTTAACGGCTATCCTAAAGCTTTGGCGGCGATGATTGCGGTAAGGGTTATGGCGCCTGAAATACTTGTGTGCGATGAGATTGGTTCAAAGGAGGATCTTAGCTCGCTTGAATATGCGCTTAATTCGGGAGTTAAGCTGGTGTGCAGCGCTCATGCGTCGACGTTTGAGGAGCTTAAGAAGCGTCCTGCGGCAGGAAAGCTTATAAAAAGCCGTGCGTTTAATTATGCGGCTATGCTGGGAACGGGAAGTATGTGCGGCAGGCTTACCGCCTTTTACAGGCTTGAAGAATGTTGAAGCTTGTAGGACTTAGCGCAGTGTTTTTTTGTTCGGCGGCGTGTGGAATGTTGGCGGCGGAGTATTTTCGTATGCGCTGTCAGGCTGTTGAAGCTGTCTGTAATATGATTGAGCAGCTTGAGATGATGCTTGAATTTGAAGCTCCGACGGTGAGTGAAATGCTTAGGCAGATTAAACGTCAGTCGCTAAGGCTGCCGAAATTTATTTTTGCGCTTTCGGACGGCTCGGACGCTCAGGCGGCTGTAGAGAGCATAAGAAAAATGGGTGATGAATATGATGAATGTGACAGGCTAAGGCTAGAGGAGCTGTTTATGCAGCTTGGCAGTGCGGACAAGGAGTGCGAGCGTCAACGGCTTGCTTCGGCTCACGCATACTTTTCCCAGCGTCTGAAACAGCTTCGTCAGGAAACTCAGCGCAGGTGTCGGCTTGCAAAAAATCTCGGTCTTTTGGGAGGAGCTTTTCTTGCGGTAATTCTAATTTAAGGAGCGCAAAAAATGGAGCTTGATCTGATATTTAAAATTGCGGCGGTGGGAATAATAGTTGCGGTTTTAGTCCAGCTGCTCAAGCGCGCAGAGCGTGACGAGCAGGCGATGATGACTACGCTTGCAGGGCTTATTGTGGTGCTGATGATGATTATAGAAAAGATAGCGGAGCTTTTTGACACTATACAGACGCTGTTTGGTTTTTAGGCGATGGATATTGTTACGATTGTGATTTTTTGCATTGCGGTTTGCTTTGTTCTTAAAACCTTAGGCTCTGTAAATGGTGAGATAAAAATATTCTGTGCTGTTTTGGCGGCGGCTTTGGTGGCAGCAAAATTTTTGGAGAGCTTTAGCGTGATTTCTCAAACCTTTACCGAGCTTTTTGAACAAACGGATTTGGATGACGACTATCTGAAAATTATTTTTAAAAGCCTTGGTATATGCTATGTCACACAGCTAGGCTGCGACTGCTGTCGGGACTGCGGAGAAAATGCGCTTGCCTCACAGCTTGAGCTTGCGGGAAAAGCAGCTCTGATAATCACTGCATTTCCGCTTTTTACGGCAGCTGTGGAAATTATTAAATCACTTTTGCTGATATGAGGACTTGCTATGAAAAGGACGGTTTATGTTTTTTTTGCGATGATTTTGTTTTTTGCGTTTCCCATTGTCAGCTCTGCGTCAGGACAGACGCTTGAAGAGGATTATAGTGCGCTGGACGAGTATTCGGATATGGTTGATGAAGAGCTTGACGTGGCTGTAGATGATGAAACACATGAACAGATTGAAGCGTTAGGCATTGAGGAAAAAGATGTATCGCAGCTTACCTTAGGCGGAGTTTTTTCTGCAATACTTGATAAGTTCACCGAGTCAATTACAGAACCACTGAGGATTTTAGGGAGGCTGACGGCAGTGCTTATTCTCACCTCTCTGGCAAGGAGCTTCTGCGCAAACGGCTCATTATCGCAGACCTTTACTACTGTAAGCCTGTTGGGGTGTATGATTATAATTTATCAGGTGGTATACGAAGCTTTTTCAGGAGTATGCGGCTTTCTTGATTCGCTAAGCAAATTTATGCTTTCCTACATACCGATTTTCACAGCTTTAACCGCCGCTTCGGGCGGATACGTCACAGCGGGGAGCTATTATGCTTCTGTGCTTGCGGTGTGCGAGATTGTAAGCTTTTGTGCAGATAAAGTAATAATGTCGTTTTTAAGCCTTTTTCTTGCTCTTTCGTTTACTGCGGCAATAAATCCAAGCATGAAATTTTCCTCCGCCGCAGAGTCGGTTAAAAATGCTGTAAGGGTGATTTTAGGGGCGCTTATGACAATTTTCACAGGCATAATAACCGTTCAGAGCTTCGCTTCATCTGCATCTGACAATGCGGCGTCAAGAGCGGTGAAATTTTCAGCTTCAAGCTTTGTGCCGATAATAGGGAGCTCGGTTTCAGAAGCATATTCAACAGTTTATGCCGGAATAGGGATAATCCGCTCAAGCGTAGGAGGTATAGGAATTGTTGCAGTGGCGGCTATGCTTTTAAGCCCGCTTGTGACGCTTATATGTGTGAAAATTATTATTGAAGCCGCAAAGGTTATCTCGGATTTGCTGGGGTTAAGTGAAACGAGCGAGCTTTTAAAAAGCGTAGGCTATGCTATGAGTGCGGCAATAAGCACAACGCTTTGCTTTGCTATGATGTTTATAGTTTCAACTGCGATAGTTATGGCTGTGTCCTCAAATATCGGAGAATAGAAAGTGAGATGAGAAAAATGGACGCTGTAAGGAATATAATTTTTACCGCCTGTCTTTGTGCGGTTATTAGCGCAATGGTGCAAATGATTTCGCCTGAAAGAATGAAAAAGGAGCTGGGTCTTATCTGTTCTCTTGTACTCATAATCTGCATAGCGGCGCAAATTGCAGGCACGAAGATTAACATAAACAAAAGCTTTTCGATAGAGGATAATTCAGATTATCAGGAGCTAAGCGAAGAATATAATCAGATGATTTTAGAGCAGTCTGAAAGCAGCATAGAGAGCGGTGTGTCAGATGCGCTTGCTGATGAGGAAATTTATCCTGAAAAAATCATCATAGTTTGTACGCTTGACGAATATAATTATGTTAAGACGGACAAAGCGTATGTTTATCTTTCCAAGGACGATTACGAGGAAAAGGCTGAAAAGGTGCAGGTCGTGCTTGACGAATTGCTTCCTGAAAGTGAAACAGAGGTGATTTGCAGTGATTAACGCTTTAAAAAAGCTTTTTTTCAGTAAGGACGCAAAAACCAGGCTGATTTTCATTATCGGGATTGTTGGGATTTTTTTAATTGGATTGTCGGAAATTATTCCTGATGAGGAGGAAGCTGAAACAGAGAGCGTTCAAAGCACGGATGAGGCTTTTGACGAGGCTCAGGAGTATAAGGAGGAGCTTGAAAAGGAGCTTTGTGATATTGTTTCACAGATTCAGGGAGTGGGGAATGTCAGTGTTATGATTACTATAGGCTCAACAAGAGAATATATCTATGTTGAGCAGATTGACGAGGAGATAAATTCGCAGAGCGATCAGCTATCAAGTACAAACAAAAGTGAAATTGCTCTTGCTGACGATGGTTCTGCACAGCAGCCGATAATCAGAAAAATTGTCGCTCCTCAGATATCAGGCGCAGTTGTGGTTTGCACCGGTGCGGACAACGCTTTGACAAAGGAGCGTGTGCTTAATGCCGTTTTAGCGGCTTTGGGAATTGAAACTAGAAAAATCAGTGTTGAAGCTGCAAAAAGCTAAAAACAATATACTAAATTTTCATGGAGGTATTTTTATGAAGAAGCCAGATTTTAAAAAGCTAAGCTTTATTATCAGAAAGCGTCAGATTATGCTCGCAGGAATGACGCTGGTGCTGGGAACTGCTGTTTATGTAAACTATGCGATGAATTCTTCAGGCAGCATTAAGGCTACCGAAAAGGTTGACACTCAAAGCATAAGCTATGGCGACGCACAGCTTGTGTCGGCTCAGGAAAGCGATACGGATGAATATTTCGCACAGGCGAGGATTGACAGGTCTACCTCACGGGAGGAGGCTGTTGAAACGCTTGAAACGATAATGACAGGCGGAGATTCTACTGCTGAAGAGCAGGAAGCGGCTGCTGAAGAAGCGGCGGTTATGACAAGTCTGATAGAAAAGGAAAGCAAGATTGAAAACCTCATCAAGGCGGCAGGCTTTTCGGACTGTGTTGTTTACCTTGACGGAGAGAATGCAAACATTGTAGTTAAGACAGAGGAGGAGATGATAGCGACAGAAGCGGCGCAGATTAAGGAGATTCTTTTAAGCGAGGTGAGCGTTGAGGCGGAAAATATCAGAATTTATGATGTACAGTAATAAAAAATCGCTGTGTGGGGATAGCTCCTTGCACGGCGATTTTTTTGTGTGCAAATTATTAAGAAAAAGAAAATAAATACAAAATACATTGTATAATGCGTTAAAATATGCTATAATTTTATAAGGGAGAAAATGTTCAGTAAAATTCAGGGAAGTGAGAGATTTGTCGGATAAAAACATCAAAGATGGTTCATTTAAATCAAAAAAGCGTAGCATAAGAGAGGGAGCTTTTCTTTTGTATTTTGAAAAGCTTTTTCGTGATGACGGTATAGATGAAATATACAGTGCGTTTGTTGAAGCGGACAGCTCAGACGGAGAGCTTGAAATAACGCAGGAATCTGTTGCGCTTGCAAAAGCTGTAGAGAGCTGCGAGAGCGAGCTTGACGAGATTATTTCACGCTTTTCAAAGAAGAGAGCTATAAGCCGAATTCCAAAAATTAACCTTGCTCTGCTCAGGCTGTCGCTTTATGAAGCGGTTTATGTAGAAAGCGTTCCTGAAAATGTAGCGATAAGCGAGGCTGTAGCGCTTGCGCAGAAGTATACCTATGACAGCGATGTTGGTTTTATAAATGGAGTTTTAGGTTCATATTCACGGTCTGAAAAGGGCGATGGTGATGATACAGAAAGCGAATAGGAAGGGTACAGATTAAATGTCGGCGATAATCAGCGTTTCACAACTTAACAGGTACATAGCGTTAAAGCTTGGCGGAGATCTCAAGCTTAAGAGCATTACGGTAAGAGGCGAGCTTTCGGATTTTAAGCTTCATTACAAATCGGGTCACGCATACTTTGAGCTTAAGGACGAAAGCTCTGTTATAAAGGGTGTTATGTTTTCACGTCAGGCGTCACGTTTGAATTTTACTCCTAAATCTGGGATGAGTGTGCTTTGTTCGGGAAGCATTGAGGTTTACGAGCCGAACGGAGCTTATCAGATAATTGCGACAGAGCTTATCCCTACAGGTCTTGGGGCGCAGCTTGCACAGCTTAACGCTTTAAAGGAAAGGCTTGCGGCTCAGGGCGTTTTTGCGCAGGAGCGAAAAAAAGCTTTGCCGAAGCTGCCGAGAAAAATAGCTGTTGTAACCTCCTTAGGAGCAGCCGCCTTGCAGGACGTAATCAAGATTTTAAAGCAGCGTTATCCTATAGGAGAGGTTGAGGTTTTTGCGGCGCAGGTTCAGGGCGAAAGGGCGCACATCACAATTGCGCAGGCTCTTGAAGAAGCGGACAAAAGCGGTGCGGACGTTATAATTTTAACCAGAGGCGGAGGCTCGTATATAGATCTTGCGCCGTTTAACACAGAGCAGGCAGTGCTTGCGGTAGCAAATTGCAAAACGCCGATAATAAGCGCGGTAGGGCATGAAACGGACACTACCCTTGTAGATTATGCTGCGGACGAGCGGCAGCCTACTCCATCAGCGGCGGCTCAGTGCTGCGCTGTTGAAATTGAATCGCTGATAAATGCGGCGGAGGATATGGACGCTAGGATATGCAGAGCTTTTGAAAATGGAATTTCAAGGAGCAAAGAGCGGCTTTTCAAGCTTGACGCAAGGGTTAAGCTTTGCTCTCCCGATTCGGGCATCAAGCGTTCACAGGACGCTTTGACGGCGATTTCAAAAAGGCTTGACTTAGCATATGTTGCGAATATTTCAAGGGGATTTGCGGAGATTAAAAGGCTTGACGGTATAATTTATGGAGCGGCAAAGACGGCGGCTGAAAGCAGACTGGTGCAGCTTGAAAGGGCTTCGGCTCAGATTGAAGCTATGAATCCGTACAAGGTTTTGGAACGGGGATATGCGATTGCGCTTAAGGACGGCTCGGCAGTATACAGCTCTGACAGGATTAAGACAGACGACAGGCTGACGATTAGATTTAACAGATTTGATATAAGAGTAAGGGTTGAAGAAATATTTGACGAAAATAAAGGAGAGAGATAAATGAGTGAAGAATCAAACAAGGTTGTAAATTATGAAAAGTCGATGGAACGGCTTGAAGAGATAGCACAGAAGCTTGAGAGCGGAAAGCTGCCGCTTGATGAGTCGATTGAGCTTTACAAAGAGGGAAAGAAGCTTTCGGCGGACTGCAAACGTGCGCTTGAGGAGGCTCAGCTTACTGTGAAGTATTATGAGCAAGAGCAGGAGAAAAAAGTAAATGAATGAAAATTCACAGATGACGCTTGAGGTTTACTGCAAAAATATAAACGACGCTTTGAAAAGGCTTGTGCGCAACAAGCTGCCTTTGAGAGAAAGCGTATGCGAGGCTATGGAGTATTCGCTCATGGCAGGCGGAAAAAGGCTCAGACCGATTTTAATGATGGAATTTTGCAGAATGTGCGGAGGTAATGCCGCTCAGATTCTGGAGGTCGCCTGCTCAATTGAGCTTGTTCACACATTTTCGCTTATACATGATGATTTGCCCTGCATGGACGATGATGATTACCGTAGGGGCAGACCCAGCTGCCACAAGAAATTCGGCGAAGCAACTGCACTTTTGGCAGGAGATGCGCTCAACACGCTTGCGTTTGAGGTTATTTCAGATGCGGCTATGAACGAGGTAATTTCTGCAAAAAACGCAGTGATGATAAGCTCTGTGCTGTCAAAGGCGATCGGTGCTGATGGAATGATAGGTGGACAGATTATAGATATTGAGTCTGAGGGAAAGGATATTTCTCTTGAACAGCTTGAGCTTTTGCAGAGTTTTAAAACGGGAGCTTTGATTGAGGCGGCTTGCGTGATGGGCGTTATTCTTGCTGAAAAATATCAAAAAATCACAGCGGCGGCTGAATATGCGCAGGCTTTAGGCAGAGCTTTTCAGATAGTCGATGATATTCTTGATGTCACGGGCTCTTTTGAGGAGCTTGGAAAGCCGATAGGCAGCGACAGCGAGCAGAGTAAATGCACATTTGTCACGGCTCTGGGGCTTGAGGGCGCACAGTGCGAGGCGGACAGGCTTACAGAGCAGGCGCTGCTGACGCTTAAGCAGTTTGACGACTGCGAGTTTTTGACCGATTTGACGCAGAGCCTTTTGCACAGGCGCAGCTAGGATAAAAATATATCAGGAGTCTTTATAAATGGGTAACAAAAAATTTAATTTAGCAAAAATGAACCTGCCTGATGATTTGAGAAAGCTTTCGTTAAGCGACTGCAATTTGCTTGCGGAGCAGATAAGGAGAAGGCTTATAAAAACCGTTTCAAAAAACGGCGGACATCTAGCTTCAAATCTGGGCACGGTTGAACTTACTATAGCAATACACAGAGTTTTTAAATCCCCAGAGGATAAAATAGTATGGGACGTAGGACATCAGGCTTACACGCACAAGCTTCTTACCGACAGAGCCGAACGCTTTTCAACTATCAGAACTGATGGCGGCATAAGCGGCTTTTTAAGACCTGACGAGTCGGAGCATGACGCATTTATAAGCGGTCACAGCTCAACATCTGTTTCAGCGGCACTTGGAATAGCGACTGCAATGCGGCTTAAGAACGACCCTCACCATGCTGTGGCGGTGTTAGGTGACGGCGCATTTACAGGCGGAGAAATTTACGAGGGGCTTAATAATGCGGGAAAGAGCAACGTGAGGCTTGTTATCATTATAAATTATAACGAGATGAGCATTTCGGAAAATGTGGGAGCGGTAGCGAAGTATCTTTCCACCATGCGCACTAAGGAATCCTATATGAAAA
This sequence comes from Ruminococcus sp., assembly GCA_021202895.1. Taxonomy (GTDB): domain Bacteria; phylum Bacillota; class Clostridia; order Oscillospirales; family Ruminococcaceae; genus YE71. The sequence goes on from JAJQCE010000005.1 coordinate 38,525, forward strand.
CCAAGACGGCGGTGGAAAAGGTTCTCGATAAAACTCCCGTTGTCGGAAAGCCTATAAAAAACGTTGTGCGCTCGTCAAAGAATGCGTTTAAGGAAATGCTGCTTCACAGTACTATGTTTGAGGATTTAGGCTTTGAGTTTGTAGGTCCTCTTGACGGACACAATATCGCCGAGCTTGAGGCGGGACTGAAAGCGGCAAAGTCGATGGATGCTCCGACAATTGTAGTTGTAAACACAATTAAAGGACACGGCTATCCCCCTGCGGAGGCTAATCCTAATAAATATCATGGGGTAGGCTCCTTTGAAATTTCAACGGGGAATCCTGACGTAGTGGCTGCCGACAGCTTTTCAAGCGTGTTTGGAAAAAAGCTGCTTGATATGTCTTATGACAATGAAAAAATCTGCGCCGTTACTGCGGCTATGGAGTTTGGTACGGGCTTGCAGCATTTTCATGCCGCTCTTCCCGAACGCTTCTTTGATGTGGGAATTGCGGAGGAACACGCAGTTACATTCTGCGCAGGGCTTTCGTCTATGGGAATGATACCTGTCTTTGCAGTTTACTCTACTTTTTTGCAAAGAGGCTATGATCAGCTTCTGCATGATTTAGCGATTATGAACACTCATGCAGTGATAGGCGTTGACAGAGCAGGCATTGTCGGAGAGGACGGAGAAACCCATCAGGGAATTTTCGATATACCTTTTTTAACTACCATTCCTAATGTGAATATATATTCGCCGTCAAGCTATTCGGAGCTTGAGGAATGCCTTGAGAGAGCAATTAACGGCGAGGGAATATGCGCAGTTCGCTATCCGAGAGGCTCTGACAAGATAAGAGATGACGAAAAATATGTGGATTTTAAATATCAAAAAAACGGCTCAAGAGTTTTGGCTGTGACCTATGGACGGCTTTATGGAAATCTTTTGGAAGCTGAAAAAAGTGTTGAAGAGCATGGAGAGGATTTTGATATTTTAAGCCCTGTAAAGATTTTTCCGATAGATGAAAAAATAATTGAGGTAATGAAAAGCTATGACAGGGTTTTTGTATTTGAGGAATGTTATAAATACGGAAGTATGGGAGAAAAATATTCCTCATTGACGCAAAATTGTGAGTGCGTTTCGATTGACGGCTTTGTCAGACACGGCAGGATGGATAATCTGCTTGATGAGTACGGACTTAGCTCACAGAAAATGGCTGAGAGGATTTTGAATTATTTTGAAAACGACAAGACTTGATGTCTTTTTAACGCAAAGCGGACTTGCTTCAAGCCGTGAAAGAGCAAGGCGGCTTATAAACGAGGGTAAGGTTTCGGTTGACGGAAACAGCAAAGTCAAGCCGTCGCTTTTGGTGAGCGGCAGTGAAAATATTGCTCTTGAAAATGAAAAATATGTCGGCAGGGGAGCCTACAAGCTTTTAGGAGCGTTTGACGCCTTTAATATTGATGTAAGCGGCAGGATCTGTGCGGATATAGGAGCGTCTACAGGCGGCTTTACGCAGGTTCTTCTGGAAAAGGGCGCAAAAATGGTATACGCAGTTGACGTCGGTCACGGACAGCTTGCAGAGGAGCTTTTGAAGGATAATAGGGTCATAAACTGCGAGGGAATAAACGCCAGAAATATCAGCAAGGATTTTTTTGAGATAAAGCCTGAATTTGTTTGTTGTGACGTTTCGTTTATTTCGCTCAAAAGCGTTTTGCCCGCGGTAGCTTCAGCGGCTGAGGAGAACGCAGAGCTTGTGACGCTGATAAAGCCGCAGTTTGAGCAGTCAAAGCCTGTGCGCAACAAAAACGGCATTGTAAAGGACAAAAATATTCACGTCAGAATTGTTGAGGATATGGCTGAATTTTTTTTATCGTCAGGGCTAGCTCTGAAAGGACTTGCACCTTCTCCCATATCAGGCGGAGACGGCAACAGGGAGTATTTAGCTTATTTGAAAAAATCAGGTGTATCATCAGCGCAGATTGATTTCAAAAGCGTAGTAAACAGAGCGTTTGAACAGTAAAAGCAACATTTGTAAAAGTGAGGGAATTGGTATGAGGGTCTTTATTTATCCTAATCTTTTAAAAACTAACAGTCTTCGCTGTGCCGAGCAGGCTTGCGGGATTCTTCTGGAAGAGGACTGCGAAATTTATATGGAGGAAAGCTACAAGGAAAGCTTCGGCGAGATGTTTTCGATAAAGTATTTCACTCTTGAAGAGTGCGTTGAAGGCTGTGACGTAATTATAGTTACAGGCGGCGACGGAACTATCTTGCGCTGTTCGTCGGCGGCAGCGAGATACGGCAAGCCGATTTTAGGAATAAACTGCGGCACTCTGGGCTTCATGGCATCGCTTGAGGCTGACGATCTGGACAAGCTCAGGCTTTTGTGCAGAGGCGAGTATACTGTCACCGAAAGAATGAGGCTTTCGGTTAAGGTTAAGTGTGAAAGTGGAGAAGAGATTTGTGCGGACGCACTTAACGATGTGGTTTTGATAAAGGGTGAAAATTGCAGGATAGCGGATTTTGAGGTTTCAAAATCGGGGAGCATAGTTTCCTCTCTTAGAGCGGACGGAGTTATCTTTTCAACGGCGACAGGAGCTACGGCATATTCGCTTTCGGCAGGAGGCCCTATTATTGAGCCTGACATGGAGTGTATAGAGTTTTCACAGATTTGCGCTCATTCGCTTTTCGCAAGGACGATAGTATTTTCGCCCGATTCGCATATTTCGGTGCGGTGTCGGTTTAAGCATGACGCATACGCTTTGCTTTCGGCGGACGGAATACAGACTGCGAAAATTACCGATAGGGATATAGTGAAGATAGAGCGTTCAAAAATCACTACAAAGATAATAGACCTTACCGCAGGAAGCTTTTTCCCCACGGTAAACAGGAAGCTTATGATTCCGCTTAAGGATACGGAATGAATAGATGAACCAAGGAGCAGTGAAATGAAAAACAAGCGTCAGGAGAAGATAATTCAGCTTTGCCTGAATGAAGATATTCAGACTCAGGAGGAGCTTTGCTCTAAGCTTGCCGCCGCAGGCTTTGAAGTAACGCAGGCTACTGTTTCAAGAGATATAAAGGAGCTTGCGCTTATAAAGGTAAAGGACGCTTCGGATAAGACGAAATATTCAGTACCGCAGCTTAAGCGTGAGGCTATAGGCGAGGACGGAGCGCAAAGGCTCACGATAATTTCAGACAGCGTAAACGATGTTGATTGCGCACAAAACACCGTTGTGGTAAAATGTACGGCGGGAATGGCGCAGGCGGTCTGCACAAAGCTGGATTCTCTCAACATTCACAATGCAGTAGGAACTATTGCAGGCGACGACACTATATTTGTTCTTATGCGAACCGAAAGGGATGCGCAGCGTCTAGTAAAGGAGCTTGAAACTATAATCAAAGGCACAAGCGGGGCGGTGAAATAATGCTTGAGGAAATTTATATTGAGAATCTGGCGGTTATTGAAAAGGTATGCGTTTCGTTTACAGACAATCTGAATGTTTTTACAGGTGAAACTGGAGCTGGAAAATCAATTCTTATAAACGGAATAAATTCGCTTCTGGGTCAGCGTGTTACAAAGGATTTAGTGCGTACAGGTGCTAAGAAAGCAGTAATTTCAGGCTGCTTTTCGGCTCTTAATTCACAGTGCCTTGAAAAGCTTGACGAGTTAGGGATTGAGCCTGACGATGGTAAGCTTTATTTTACAAGGGAAATACGCTCGGACGGCGGCAGCAGCGCACGTATAAATTCCCGACCTGTGAACATATCTGCTATGCGTGAAATCGGCGAGCTTCTTGTCACTATTCACGGGCAGCATGACAATCAGATACTTCTTTCTCCCGAAAAGCATATTGACATCCTTGACAGCTATGCGGACGCAGAAAATATGGTTGAGCAGTACCGTGCGCTTTTTCATCAGCTTCAGGCACTTTCAAGGAAAATAAGCGCAAGAAAAAAGGAAATGCAGGGCAGACAGCAAAGGTTAGAGCAGCTTTCTCTGATTATCGAGGAGCTTGAAAAGCTTGACGCAAAGCCTGATGAGGACGAGAAAATTGACGAGGAGCTTTCGGTTATAAAGAATGCGGTTTTTCTTTCTCAGGCGGCTTATGAAAGCATGGTAATTCTGCGAGGAGACGAGGACTCAGGCGGTGCGGATGAGATTGTAGCTAACGCTATGAAAAAGCTTGAAGCTTCAACGGATATAATGAAAGACCTTGCCGTTTTGTACGACAGGCTTTCCTCTGTACAGATTGAAATAGAGGATATAGCAGGCGATTTGTCATCGCTTATAGACAAGCTTGACGCCGACCCTAAACGTTTTGAGCAGCTTAACGTTCGCTCAAAGGAGCTTGAAAATGCAAAGATGAAATACGGACCGACGCTTGACGATGTAATTAAGACTCTTAAAAGCGCTAGGGAAGAATATTCAGAGCTTGACGGCGGTGAGGAAAGTATTTCACAAATGATTTCGCAGCAAGCAGAGCTGCTTAAACAGGTTTCTCTCGAGGCGGCGAAGCTTTCAAAATTTAGAGGAGAAGCGGCAGAGAGATTTGAAAATCAGGTGGCTAAAGAGCTTGAATTTCTAAATATGCCGAAGGTGAAAATTGTCGTAAAGATAACGCAGGGAAAGCTCACTCAAAACGGCATGGACAGCGTGGAATTTTTAATATCGGCGAATGTCGGAGAGGAGCCTAAGCCTATTGCGAAAATCGCTTCGGGCGGCGAGCTTTCAAGGATCATGCTTGCGCTCAAGAGTGTTATAGCCGACAAGGACAGCGTTGACACGCTCATTTTTGACGAAATAGACACAGGCGTGAGCGGACGTGCTGCGCAAAAAATCGGTATGAAGCTTAAGAGTATTTCAAAGTATCGGCAGGTGCTGTGCGTTACTCATCTTTCACAGATGGCGGTTATGGCGGATAATCATTTGCTGATTGAAAAGAGAGTTGAGGGAAATCGCACCTTGACAGAGATAACAAGCCTTGACTTTGAGCAGCGCAAGCGTGAGATTGCAAGAATTATCGGCGGCAGCTCAATTACAGAGCTTATGCTGAAAAACGCAGAGGAGCTTTTGAAAGAGGCTCAGTCGCTTTAGATGATAAAATAAGTGAAAAAGGGCAGAATATTTTTATGCGAAAAGCATAATACAAATTACAGGAGATTTTTTATGTCTGTAGTAAATTTAACTTGTCAGAATTTTGATGAAGAGGTTTTGAACAGCGAAAGGGAAGTGCTTGTAGACTTCTGGGCGTCATGGTGCGGTCCGTGCAAAATGCTTTCGCCGCTTGTGGACGAGATCGCCAATGAGTACGCTGACAGTCTTAAGGTTGCAAAGGTGAACGTTGACGAGGAGATGGAGCTTGCCGAAAGGTACGGAGTTTCAAGTATTCCAACGCTTATAGCTTTTAAAGACGGCGAGGAAAGAGGACGCAGAGTTGGAGCGGTTGGAAAGCAGACAGTTTTGGACATGATTTGACAAACAAAGAGGTGAGAAGGGTATGGAAGGATTAACATTTACAGGCTTTAGCGTTGGAGCAAACGCTTATAGAGATGTAGGGAAAATATGCTCGACTGCTGGAATAAACGCCGTTATTATCGGCTCGTCATCCTCGCTTGAGGCGGCGGCTGACAAGCTTGCGGCGCAATGCGAGCCGATAGTTATTTCAGGAAAAATCAATTTCAGCGGGGCTGTAACCGAAAAAAATGCGGAGGAGCTTTCGCAGCTTGAGCCTGTTAAATTTGCGGATATGATTTTTGCTTTAGGCGGCGGCAAAATTATAGATATTTGCAAGATAGTCAGCAGCATAACGGAAAAGCCGCTCTACAGCTTTCCTACAGTTGCTTCGTGCTGTGCTTGTTCAACTGGGTTGGCGGTAAGTCTTGTTGCGGATGGCGAGGTTAAATATCTTGCGCTTAGCTCTCCGATTCATGCTTTTATTGATACTTCTGTTTTGGCGCAGACACCTGTTGAGCATCTGAGGACAGGTATAGCGAGAGCTTTGGCACTTGATATAGAAGCGCAGATACGCTCCAGGCTGCAAAAAAATATGTCAAGCGATTATATGACGGGTCTTGCGGCAGCTCAGAACTGCGTTGAACCGCTGCTCAGAACAGGTGCGGACGCCTGCTATGACAATTCTCATAAGCGTGACAGCGAGGTATTTGGCGAGTGTGTAAAAACAGTTACAGCCTCTGCGGGTAACGTTCAGACGCTTTTGTTAGAGCATAGCGATAATGCGAGCTTGGTGTTAGGAATGTCAAACGCTGTTGCGGACGTGCTGGAGGCTAATATTGACGGATATTGCAGGGGAGATTTCCTTGCGATAGGTATTTTAATTACATTGTACTATGACGGACAGGCAAGAGAGGCTGAAACGCTGAAAAAATTCTTTAATACAGTAGGACTTCCGTCAGCGATTCAGGATTTGGGACTGGTTTTAAGCGATATGGACATATACTGCCAAATGATTAGTCAGGATCCATGCCTTGAAAATTACTATTATAAGAAGATTCCGCCAGAATATTTGTTAAATACTCTAAGATACATTGACAGAGATTTGTACAGGTGGTGAGTGAAAAGTACGAAAATTCATTGACTAAAGTAAAGAAACTAAATTTAAAATATAAATTTACTACAAATTGAACAAGAAATCAGCAGCTTTTTTGTATAAATTGCCTTTTTTGAAAATTTTTTTGACTTTTTCTTGACAACAAAAAAGATATGTGATATATATTCACATATATAAACACTAATATACTTAAATGAAATTTTTTAGGAGGAAGAAAAAATGATTAAAAGTAAGAAAATAGTTGCTTCAACTGTTGCGGCACTTGTTGCTGCTTCAACTACCTTAAGCCTTGCGGCTTCAGCAGCAACTGCTTCGACTATCACTGGAGCTTCAGAGGTAGCAAGTGATTCTGACACAGCTACAGCTCTGCTTGGCGCAACAATTGAGGACGCAGACGATGAATATCTTTTAGGTATTGCAAGCTATTTCAGCGTATTTTTAAGCGGTGATTTTACGCCGTTGGGTTCTGACTGCGAGGGCAGATTGGCAATCGGAGGAAGTATTGACAATCAGACAGGTAATAATAATTATCAAATCGGAAATGGTTTAAATGGTTATGGTTCAAAGACTACTGAAACTGCGGAAGCTATTGTACTCGGAAGCACTTTCAACAAAGTTGCTTTTAGTTATGGTTATCAATCATATGAATCTGCCGACAGCGGAAGTAGTGCAAAAGAGTATACAACCTCAAGATATTTCGTAGTTTCAGAGGATACAAATGTTACAAATGGAGAGGGCAATGAGCTTGATCTGAATAGTGAAAATGGTTCTAAGCTTTACTATAGCACATCTAACGATCCGATTATTGACTTTGATGATGAATTTGAAAAGCTTTCTGAAACAAGTACTGAATTAGCATCTTATGATGGTATAGATGCAGAGTATGATTCAACTACAAACACCTTGACATTATCAGCTGAAGCTACTGATGCTTATCAAATTGGAGAATGCTACTATATATTCTTTGATATTGACGCTTCTGAATTTGAATCAGCAAAAAGTGTAGATGTTACTGCTCCAGAAGGCTATTATGTAGTATTAAACGTTGCAGGTTCTTCAATTACGACTTATGATCTTGATTTTGAAAACAGTGCTTCATACAATGGTGAAAAACCATGCTTCTATTACAATGATAAACAGCTTGAAAATAATTCTGACGAAGCGGCGTTAATAATTGGAAACTTCTATGAAGCAGAAGATGTTTATATTTCCAATAGCTTTTTAGGCACTATCCTTGCGCCGAATGCTGATGTTGAGGGTGATTGGGGTCATGTATCAGGATCTCTCATTGCTCAATCGTTTAAGGGTTATACTGAGTTCGGCTACACTTCATGCGAAGCTTTAATTGCAGACGGTTCTACTGCCAGCAGTAATGAAGAAGACCCGTCTGCTACCCAAAATACAGACGATACTGATGATACTGATGATACTGACAACACAGACAACACAGCTGATACAGATGACACAGATGATACTGATGACACAGACGATACTGATGATACAGACGACACAGATGACACTGACGATGCAGATGCGGACGCAGCTTCAGACGATTCAGATGATTCAAGCGATTCTTCAGACTCATCTTCAAGTACATCATCTACAAGCAGCACATCGTCAACATCAACTACCACAACAGATACAACCTCTAACCCATCTACAGGCGCAGCCGCAGCAGGCGCAGGCTTGTTAGTTTTGGCTACAGGACTTTATTTGGTATCGCGCAAGGATAAGTAATTCTTAAAATTTAAGAGCCGTGTGAAATTTCCACACGGCTTTTTTATTGCTCAAAATTATCCGAATTTTTCGTTTAGCTTGTCAACAAACTGCTGCATTTTTTCACGGGTGATTTCTTTCGTTTTAGAAAAGCTCACCATCGTGTGAAGCGGCATATCAAGCAACATCTTAAGCGCAATTTCGATTTCATCTCCGTCAAGCCTTTCATCGTTGCCAGTCATGTTGACTCCGATAGACTTAAGCAGCTCCTCAAGCATAGCTTTTCCCTCAGGAATAGCCTGGACATCTCCGCCTAAGCTGTCAAGTGTAAAGCGTATCGGCAGCGGCTTTGAGGCGTTAAAATGCACGTCTGCACTTAAACGCTCGTCTGCTGACGAGGAGCTTAGTGAAATGGTGTATTCGCCGCTTTCGGAATAAAAATCATGGATTTTTTCACTGTAGTAGGCAAATGCCGACTTGTCAAGCCTGAATACAATTCTGCGGCTCTCTCCTGCCTTAAGATAAACTCTCTCGAAGCCCTTAAGCTCCTTGATCGGACGCATAACAGAAGCCTGCTTTGGCGCAATGTAAAGCTGAACGACCTCTGCGCCGTCACGGCTTCCTGTGTTGGTAACAGTTACCTGAACGGTAACGGTGTCCGTTTCGCTTATTTCATAGTCTGAAACCTTCATATCCGAATATTCAAAGTCGGTGTAGCTAAGCCCGTGTCCGAACGCATAGCACACCGCTATTTTTTTCTTTTCATAATAGCGGTAACCGACAAAGATGCCCTCCGCATATCTGACAGTATTGTCATCGCCGGGGAAATTGAGATACGAGGGATTGTCCTCTAGCTTTTCTGGGAATGTTTCCGCAAGCTTGCCGCTTGGATTTTCTTCGCCGAAAAGCAGCTTAACCTCCGCACTTCCTACAGCCTGACCGCCGAGATACATTTCAAGAATAGCCTTAACCTTGTCGTCAAACGGCAGCTCAACAGGCGAGCCGTTGTGAAGCACCACAGCGATATTTTCATTAACCTCACAAAGCTTGTCGATAAGCTCAAGCTGATAGCTCGGCAGACACATATGCGTTCTGTCATACCCTTCCGATTCAAAGGCTTCTGGCAGTCCAGCAAATATTACAACACAGTCGGCATTTTTCGCCGCTTTGACTGCTTCCTCTTCAAGTACTAGGTCTGACTCGTCCTTTTCAAGATTAAAGCCTCTGGCATAGGTAATATTTTCATTGCCTTCTACAGCTTCAAGAGCGGAAACGGTTTTAAATGAATTTATGTGAGAGCTTCCGCCTCCCTGGTATCTTGGCTGCTCGGCAAACGCTCCGATAAAGGCAATTTTTGCGCTCTTGTCAAGTGGCAGAAGCTTGTCGTCATTTTTAAGCAGCACGGCGGATCTCAGAGAAAGTTTTTCAGCAAGAGCGTGGTGGCGCTCCTTGTCCCAAGTCATCTCGGTTTTGCTCTGAACGCTTTTTTGAATAAGCTCCAGAATTTTGCGGACGCACTTGTCAAGCTCGTTTTCGTCAAGCTCTCCGCTGTTGACAGCTTTGACTATGTATTTGTCGTTCTTTCCCATGCTTGACGGCATTTCAAGGTCAAGTCCTGCTTTGATACCTTTAACTCTGTCGTCAACTGCGCCCCAGTCGCTTACAACAAGCCCCTCAAAGCCCCAGTCGGAGCGGAGAATGTCAGTGAGCAGGTGTTTGTTTTGCGAGGAATAAACTCCGTTAATCTTGTTGTACGAACACATAACCGTCCATGGCTTTGCCTGCTTGATAGTCTGCTCAAAAGCGGCAAGATAAATTTCATGCAAAGTCCGCTCGTCAATAATTTCTTCAATGCTCATTCTGCGGCTTTCCTGATTGTTGGCGGCAAAATGCTTGAGCGATGTGCCGACGCCCTTGCTCTGAACTCCCTTAATATGAGCAATCGCCATCTGTGAAGCAAGATACGGGTCTTCTGAAAAGTATTCAAAGTTTCGTCCGCAGAGCGGCGAACGCTTGATGTTGCAGCCCGGACCTAAAATTACAGAAACTTCCTCCGCCTGACACTGCTCGCCTAAAGCCTTACCCATTTCGCCGACAAGCTCTCTGTCAAACGAGCAAGCAAGCGCACAGGCTGACGGAAAGCAGACAGCTTTAATCGCTGTATTTGGATTCTCTGCATTCTCCACATTCTTTCTAAGCCCATGAGGACCGTCAGAAACCATAATAGAGGGTATTCCCAGCCGCTCTATGGCTTTAGTGTGCCAAAAGTCCTCTCCCGAACAAAGCGAAGCCTTTTCTTCAAGCGTAAGCTCCTTTAAAATAGCGTCAATATCCATAATTAAAATTTCCTTTCAAAAATCATTGTTGCTTCCCCTCAATGTAAAAGGTAGCCTCCATATCGGCTATATGTGCTGCCAGAGCAAGCGGGTACAGATCTAAAGCGTTGCCGACAGTGTTTTTGTTTTCCTCTCCCGAAAAGCCCATATGCCAACGTATAGCCATTGCTTCATCGCGGCTGAGACGCATAAAGCCGCTGACTATGTAAACGCTCTTTTCGCCGTGACCGTACGGCAGAGTGTCGTTATATTCGTAGAATGGAACCTGCTCCCAGACACCCTGCTCATTTTTCTTGTTGCGAAAGCTTGTCTTGTAAATATTCACCTTGCAGACGTCGTGCAAAAGTGCGACGATAGCTATAGTTTCATCGCTGTATTCAAGTCCGTACTCGTCCTTTACCCTTTCACGCTTTAAGTATTCTTTCAGGCAGTAGTAGACGTTAAGCGAATGCTCGCAAAGTCCGCCCTCGTAAGCGCTGTGATAGCGAGTAGAGGCAGGAGCAGTAAAGAAATCGCTTTTGCCTGACGAGAGCCATTCAAGAAGCTTATCAGCTCCGCTTCTACCGATGCTGCTATTGTATATTTCTATAAATTTCTGTTTGTTTTCTTCAGGAGTTAGCATTTAGTCTTCCCTCCGTTTCATTTATCCAAGACGAAGCATTTCGTCAATACATTTTCCTGCTTGACTGATAAGCTCATCGCTCATAATAATTTCATTTGCCTTAGCTTGTTCGCTTCCGATTGCTTTGCAAATTCTGTAGACGTCCATAAGTGTAGTGAGCTTCATGTTAGGGCAGAGAATCTTTTTGGAAAGTATATAAAAATCCTTGTCGGGACATTCATACTGCAAATGCTCCGCTATGCTCATTTCAGTACCGATTATAAATTCCTTTGCGTCTGAACGTTTGGCAAAATTCATAATTCCTGAGGTTGAGCCCACATAGTCCGCCATTTCAGAAACGGCAGGCTGACATTCAGGATGGACAAGTACAAGAGCATCGGGGTGCTTAGCTTTAGCCTGTTTAAGGTCGTTAATATCGACTGCCGCATGAACCGGACAGCCGCCCTGAAGCAGGCGAATATCCTTGTCAGGACAGGCCTTTTGCACGTAGGCTCCCAGATTGCAGTCTGGAATAAATAGGATTTTCTTATCCTCCATTGCGCTCACGATTTTCACAGCGGATGAGGAGGTGACGCAAACATCGCTGAGAGTTTTAAGAGCGGCGGTGGTGTTTATGTAGGCTACAACCTTACGTTCAGGATCCTGAGCCTTTATCATTTCAATCATTTCAGGCTCCATCTGCTCCGCCATCGGACAGCCCGCCTCCATATTGGCAAGATAAACGTGCTTTTGAGGAGAAAGCATTTTTGCGGTTTCAGCCATAAAATGCACTCCGCAGAAAACTATATTTTTATTTGTAACCTTAGAAGCGTCAACCGAAAGCTTGTAGGAATCCCCCGTAAAGTCGGCGGCTTCGATTATTTCACGACCTTGATAGCTGTGAGCTAAAATGCAGATGTCCTTTTCCTTTTTAAGGCTTTGAATTTCACCTTGAATTTCACAAACGGTATTCATTAAAACCATATCCTTTCCGTTTAAAATATTGCAAAGCTCTTCCTACTTTTATTATACACGACAAAAGCTGTTTTGTCAATCACTTTTTTTTAAAAAAGGATTTTTTAGAAAACAAGCTGATTTTTAAAATATCAGTAATTTATACATGATTTTACATATAAATAAAAGCTTTTTCAGACCTGAAAAGTCATGTTCAGAGTTTTTTTATGAAAAAAAGAAATTTTTTTATTTTTTCTATTGACAATTATTTTTTTATATGATATAATTATTATGGCAAATATATTGCAAACATTTATATAAAACGAAAGGATCTGATTTAATATGTTCTGCACTACTTGCGGCACACAAAATCCAGATACATCTAAATTCTGCACAAGCTGCGGCGCTCCGCTTCAGACTCGGGAAAATCAGCAGACGGCTGACGCTCAGCAGGGTTTTCAGGCACAGGGTGAGCAGTCACAGCAGCAGTTTAACCAGCAGTACGGCGCGCACAGCAGCAGTATAATCAGCAACAGTATAATCAGCAGTACGGCGCACAGCAGTATGGTTACTACGCTCAGCCCAGTGCAATTGCTGAAAGGAACATTGTCACTGCGCTTTTGCTGTCACTTGTTACCTGTGGAATTTATGGTCTTTACTGGCTCTATTGTCTGACTGAGGATTCCAACAAAATTTCAAACGAGCCAAATCCCACATCGGGAGGAATGGTTATTTTGCTTTCAATTGTAACCTGCAACATTTACCTTTGGTACTGGATGTACAAGCGCGGTGAGATTATAGACAACTACAATTTACAGCGTGGACTTCCTCCGTCAAGCAATTCCATTATTTACCTTCTACTTTCAATTTTCGGCTTTTCTATTATTTCTTACTGTCTGCTGCAAAACGAGCTTAACAAGATTGCCAGAGGCGGTATCTGATACATATTGCGCGCTTTGTCATAAGCTGACGCTTGTCGGGGTGTTTTGAAATGATTGATTCACACAAGCGGCTTGACTTAATTAAAGCTACTGCTATTTTAATTTTAATCGGCGTTCTGTATTATATTTTTATCAATCTTACAGGGCTTTCCTTTCCATGCGTTTTTCATGAAATAACGGGGCTTAAATGCCCTGGCTGCGGAGCTACTCATATGATGACGCACCTAGCAAGGCTTGAATTTTTCGAAGCCTTTGAGAGCAACCCTTTGCTGTTTTTCATGTTTCCGTTTTTGGCGGTGATTTTTTTAATAAAGCTGATTTTTATGCCAAAATGGCTCGATTCAAAAAGTTTAATTTACAATGTAGTAATGATTTTTTGTTGTGCAGCTGCAATTGTTTTCGGCGTTGTGAGAAATCTTCCAATGATAAATATTTAAAAAAACTGATATTAGGGTATGTCAACGCACTTTAAAAGCCTCTGAAGCAAATGTTTCAGAGGCTTTGTTTTGTTCAAAGTAGGCTCTTTGTTTAATCTTTATCCAAGTAATTTTGTTCGCTGTTGCAAAGTACATAGTCAAGTATTCTGCCATAGATTGCAGAGGGATTTTGCATAATCTTGTCTTTTATATGCTCCGCCTGTTCGGTGTCGGGGGCAAAAAGCTTAAGCTCCATCAGTTTAATCCCACTGTCGAAAACTCTACAGCTTACTTCGCAGCCCTTTTCCTGCTCGCAAATATCAATCTTAACTGTATTTTCATTTTTAATCCTTGCAAAAAGCTTAAGTCCAGATGCGTAAATTCTATCCCTTACGCTTTTAGGCACAAGCCGCTTGAAGCTGTCGGCTCCTGCTTTACCCTTTTCAGTAAGCGCATAACATTCTTCACCGTTATACTCAACCTTTTCAATTATATCCGCTTCAAGCATTTCCTTAACCGACTGCATATAAAGAAAGTAGTCTACAAGCTCATCGGCTGTGGCAATCTGCAAAAGCTGGTCGGGCGTACAGGGTACGTCTATCTGATTTAGAAAATACGCAAGTAAAAGCTTTACCTCATACACTTCACGGGGATTTAAAGCCTTTGGATTTATATCAGGATATGCGTACATTTAAACACTCCTCTCTCCCCCATTAAAAACGATTTACTCCTCATCGTCTTCGGGGGAAATTAAAAATTTGGATACTGTAACATATGATTGAGAAGAGCGATATTAACCGCCGCTTCAACGCACGGCACTGCTCTTGGAACTACACAAGGGTCATGTCTGCCCTTTATTTCAATCGTTTCATTCTTGAGATTTTTAATGTCAACTGTATTCTGCGGCTGCGCAATCGAGGGAGTGGGCTTAAACGCAACACGCAAAGTAATCGGCATACCCGTTGAGATTCCGCCTAAAATGCCGCCTGCAAAGTTTGAACGTGTGACTACGTGCCCTTTGTCGTCAACATAGAACTCATCGTTATTCTCACTGCCGAGCATTTTTGAAGCGTTAAAGCCTGCGCCAAACTCAATTCCCTTTACCGCAGGGATTCCAAAAACAAGCTGTGCTATGCTGTTTTCAAGTCCGTCATAAATCGGCGAACCTATTCCTGCAGGAACATTCACCGCTATACACTCTACTACTCCGCCAACGCTGTCGCTGTATTCTCTTGCTTTTTCAATGTCGCGCTTCATGCGCTTGCCCTTTTCATCGTTTATTACAGGGAAAGCCTTTTCACGAATCGCCACAATGTCATCACGTGAGGTAAGTACCGAATCAAAAACATCGTCCTTTATGTTGTGAATCGCCGCTATATGCGCACCTACATATATTCCCCGCTTTTCAAGAATCTGCCCTGCAACCGCTCCTGTAAAGCAAAGCGGTGCGGTAAGACGTCCTGAAAAATGACCTCCGCCTCTGACGTCGTTAAAGCCCTGATACCTAAGCGCACCAGTATAGTCCGCATGACCGGGACGCACAAGGCTGTCAAGCTTAGACTTTGCGTAATCCTGCGAATGTTGGTCGGTATTCTGAATAAAAGCGCACAGCGGAGTGCCTGTAGTCTTGCCGTTTACAAAGCCTGACATAATCTGCGGCATATCCTTTTCTCTGCGCTGAGTAGAGGTGGCGTCCTTTTTCGGAGCTCTGCGAGCCATAAACTGCACAAGCTTGTCCATATCTATGCTTTCTCCAGGCGGCATATTATCTATAACCACTCCTATAGCAGGTCCGTGACTTTCACCGAAAACCGAAAAAGATATATTATTGCTCCATGTTGATGACATTGGTAATTCCTCCTTGTGTTAAGTAGTACACGTTGTAAAAATACAGTGCAGATTTTTAATTTTCAAGCGTCTGCACATCTGAGCCCAGACTGCGGTAATCCTCCCAAAAATCTGGATAGGATTTTCTGACAGCCTCCGCTCCGTTAATTACAAGCGGTTTTACACACCTTGTCGCCGCAATCGCCATTGCCATTGCGATTCTATGGTCGTTAAAGCTGTCAACCTCGCCGCCGACAAGCTGCTTCTTGCCGTTAATGACAAGTCCGTCCTCCGTTTGTCTGACATCGCCGCCTATTTTATTAAGGCATTCGCTTATTGCCGCAAGTCTGTCACACTCTTTAATTCTTAGCCTCTGAGCGTTTGTAATATAAGACGTTCCATTGCAAAAGCTGCCAAGTACAGCCAAAATCGGCACTAAATCTGGGATATCCGAGCAGTCAAGCTCAAAGGGATTAAGCTCTCCATTTTTATTATACACTATTTTCTCAATTATTTCAACGATTTTTTTATCCCCTTGAAAAGAATTTACATTTAAGCCGTTAATGTTTACATTTGATCCAAGTGCATTAGCCGTTTTAAAGAAAGCTGCCTGCGAATAATCGCCCTCAACGCTGGTGTC
The DNA here is from genome assembly GCA_021202895.1 of Ruminococcus sp. GTDB lineage: Bacteria > Bacillota > Clostridia > Oscillospirales > Ruminococcaceae > YE71. Next base: position 54,503 of record JAJQCE010000005.1, read on the forward strand.
AGACGGTTTATAGTGCTGCGAACCCTTGACAAAATAGCCGTTTTTAGTTTCCTTAATTTCAATGCCAAATTCAGACAAAGCTCCGAGTGTAATATCGACATAGGGTTTAGACTGTAGGTGAGAAGTTAAAACAATCTCGCTGTCATCGTTCAAAAGCGGAAGTGCGAAAAGCAGACCTGTAATAAACTGTGATGAAATATCTCCGCCGATGAAAAATTTCCCGCCCTTAAGCTTACCTGAAATGCCAAACGGCATAGTACCGTTATAATCAAATGTGATTTCATGCTTAGGAAGCTCGTCCAAAAGCGGAGTAAGCGGACGATGAGGGAGCTTGCCCTTGCCGTAAAAGCGAGCGGAGGTTCCTAAAGCGCAAGCCACAGGCACTAAAAATCTCAGCGTTGAGCCGCTTTCACAGCAGTCAAGCTCTGCGCTTTCAGCAGGCGTTTCAATTCCGTCAATTACAGCGCGTTCGCCGTCAAAATCTATCTTAGTGCCGAGCGCTCTCATACATTCAATCGTTGCCAGAATATCTGCAGACGCCTGCAAATTGGATATAACCGACCTGCCCTCTGCAAGCGACGCCGCAATTATAAATCTGTGAGCGACGCTTTTGGAGGGAGGCACGGTAATCTCGCCGTGAAGCAGTGTGGGGAGAAGTTTTATTTTCATATAATTTATCCTTTCATAATTTTGATATGCTAGTCTTATTCTTCATTTCCAGAGATGAGAGTAAAATACTTTGTTTTGAATACATTCAAACTATTATCATCCATAAGAGATGGGTAAAAGCAGGATTTTTTCGATGAGGGAGAAAATGTATCATAAATATTTTCGTCACTTTCCTTTGACGCATCTATAAGAGCAGCTTCATATATGCCATACTCGGACATATTTTTGTTATAAAGTATAGCTTGATAAGCAAGTGCCGCCGTTGAGAAAAGCATTGCTGCATAGATGGCAATATTCAGAGTACATATCAGATTATTTTTTGGCTTTAATCTTTTCCTTGCAGGAGGATAGGTCTATCATGTTTATAAGCTCAATTGTACATTGCAGACAGCCTGTTAAAAAAATTACTGCTCCTATGTAGGTTGGGCGAGTGGATAAAAATCCAGAAAAGCCCATCACTGTTATACCTGCCCCTCCCACTATTACATATCTAAATCTATGCACAATACTAAGAAAGGAGTATTTTTTTATAAGAAGCATTGCTAGAAAAAGAGTTAGAATTATAAGACAGCCTATGCAATAATCCTCAATTATCGTCAGAAAGTAGTAAGTGCAGTTCAACAGGCTTTCCAAAATATCAAAAGAGGCAGTTAGATCTTTTCCTGCTCCAGCAGAGTTTCACGGAGCCAGAAGCACTACAAGGGTTGTAGGTACTGCGGATAAGAGCATCACGATTTGAAAGAGCCATTGCTTTCTTTCTTGCCCTTTGCCGTTAAGCATTTTTATCAAGATAAGCAATATAAGCATTCCGCCTGTCATTTCATTAGTTGACGCTGAAATGAAAATAACTATACAGGCTGCGATTAGTTCTTTTGTATTCTGTAAAGCAGAGCATCGTTCGATAAGATAAATAGCAAAGAGAATCAGGACTGATGGCATCAGGTAGTTGCAGGAGCCAGAGATCCATAGCACGTTGTCGCCAAAGCTTGACAGGATAAATAACATTATGAGGTATATTGCAGGGAACAAAATGGTGTTCAGGATTTTCAACCTGCAGCCGTTTTTGAAATCTCTCATCACAAGAACTACATGAGTCTGCCAACAATGACGAAGAAAAGAGCATTAAATATGTTAAAGAACCATTTATTCGCATTTGCAAATATGAAGAAAATCATATGAGTAAGTACTCTTCCTCTCGAATAAAGATAGTAGTTCTTTGCGGAAAGAAGATAATCGTTTAAAGTCTGCATAAGTCGGTCATCATCAGAAGGCTTCATGCTTAACTACATGAATTTAAAGTGCCAATCATCACATATATATGGGGTTAGATAACTCAAAAAAGCAATTAGTGCAAACACGATAATCATCGTTATTGTATTAACAATAGAGATTATAAAGCGTGTGGTGGGGTACGTCTTATATTATTTCACATCTTTTATAAAATCTTGTTGGGGTAAATTTTTTTGAATATTTATCACATATTTTCTAAAATTTCCGCTATCTGCTCCCTTTCAATCTTCATTGCATAATTATTCTCTCCGAACTGCATCATCTGCCCGATACCCTTCTGGAAAACAAATCTAAGCCTGCCGTCACGCACCTTTTTGTCTGTGTAAAGCTTGTCCAAAAGCTTTGAGCGGTCGATATAATTAGGAATTTTTATAGGGAGAACGGCACGTTCTAGCAGCTTTTCAACTCTCGTTCGCTCGTCAGTGCTTACAAAGCCCAGCCTTTCGCCAAGTCTGGCTTGCGCTGCAAGTCCAATCGCTACCGCTTCGCCGTGGAGAAGTCTGTAATCCGAAGCCGTTTCAATTGCGCGTCCTACTGTGTGACCAAGATTAAGAACCTCGCGCAGTCCGCTTTCACGCTCGTCAAGCATTACAACCCTGTATTTGACTTCGCAGTTGTGCTTTGAAATATATTCGCAGACTGTCGTGTCGCACTCAAAAACCTTTTCGATATTTTCCTCGAGATAGGCAAACAGCTCCGCATCGCCAAGGCAGCCGTGCTTTATCGTTTCAGCAAGTCCGCTCGAAAGCTGCTCTTTAGGCAAGGTTTTCCAAGTGTCTATATCTATGTAAACCTTTTTTGGCTGATTGAACATTCCGATCAGGTTTGTCGCAAGGGGAGTGTCAACGGCAGTTTTACCGCCGATTGAAGCGTCTGCGGCAGAAAGCAGCGTCGTGGCGAAATTTGCGAACGGCACTCCTCTGCCAAAGGTTCCGGCAACAAAGCCCGCAAGGTCTGTGACTACTCCGCCGCCGACAGCAAGCACGCCGCAGTCGCGTCTGAATCCTGCCTCAAGCATGGAATCCTCGACAAACTCCTTCATCGCTCTGGTTTTGCTCTCCTCACCTGCTGGAATAACAAAAAGCCTTGCGTCAACGCCTTTTTCGCATAAGCTTCTGTAAATTCCTTCAGCGTAAAGCTTTTCAACGTTTGAATCGGTGACAAGCGCAATATGTCTGCCGCCTAGCAAGCCGTTTAAAATGTCGTTTACGCACTCTTCAGCAAGTGCGTGACCGATTTCTATATCATAGGAATCATCAACAAGCTTTTTTAGTTCAACTGAAAATTTCATATATTTCCCCCTTTTGCATTGTCGGCGTAGGGATTGTACGCCGCAAAGCACCTTTCTTTATTATTATATCAGATTTTTTTGCATATGTCAACGAAAAAGAAGCAAAGTCTGTCAGAAATTTTTATCGAGATAAACATTTTTGGATTAACTTTGAAACCTTTGAAGCTGATGAGGAATGGCAAAAGCATTGTTTTACAAGTACTTGTGTAAGGTTATATGAAGCTGTTACAAATCATCAGTAAATCTGTAAATAATGTATTAAGGCAGTAAAAACAGCTTGCAATTTTGAAAAAAATAATATATAATAAATATATAGGTGCGTTTTGCACCTGACAAGAGGCTTTTTTTAAGAGAGCCTATTTGTTTAGAAAAAATTTCCGAAAAAAAGCTTTTGATTTTTGGAAAATATGGAGGTACTTAAAAATGATAACAGCTGGAGATTTCAGAAATGGAGTAACCTTTGAGGAGGACGGCAATGTAATGCAGATTGTCGAGTTTCAGCACGTTAAGCCTGGAAAGGGAGCGGCTTTTGTAAGAGCTAAGGTTAAGAATGTAATCAGCGGTTCGGTGGTTGAAAAAACCTATAACCCTAGTGCGAAATTTCCTACCGCTTATATTGAAAGAGTGGATATGGAATATAGCTATAATAACGGCGATTTGTATTACTTTATGAACCCTGAAACCTATGATATGGTTCCGGTAAACGCTTCGGATCTTACCGATAATTTCAAGTTTGTAAAGGAAAATATGGTCTGCAAGATTATGTCCTATAAGGGCAAGGTGTTTGGCGTTGAGCCTCCGTTCTTTGTTGATCTCGAGGTAACTGAAACCGAGCCTGGAGTTAAAGGCGATACCGCTACAAACGCTACTAAGCCCGCAATTGTAGAAACAGGTGCGGAAATTAAGGTTCCGTTGTTTATCAATACAGGCGATAAGATTAGAATTGATACCAGAACCTGCGAGTATATGGAGCGCGCTTGATAGGAGGCGGTTGAGGTGAATGAGCTTTCAAAAAAGGTCGGTTACGTCAGAGGTCTAATGGCAGGGCTTAGCGTTGACGAATCCACTTCAGAGGGCAAGGTTTTAAATGCTATGGCGGATTTGCTTGAGGAGATGTCGCAGGCGATAGCTGATTTATCCGAAGAAAACGATATGCTTATCAGGCAGTATGTTTTGAATGAAATAGATAACGCACCTGACGATGAAGAAGCTGAGAATATAATAGATGATCTGGAAATTTCTCAGCCTGACGAGGAGCTTGATGAAGACGAGCTTTTAGATGAAATCAGCGAGAAAATCGAAAATGAGCTTGCCGCCGAGCAGGAGCTTGATCTGGCTGATGATATAATAAATCTCACTAAGGAGCAGGTCGGCAGCGAAATAAAGGAAGCTAAGAGCAAGCTTGACGAGCAGTCTAAAAAGAGCGAAGCACTCAAAGAACAGCCGTTCCAGGAGGAAGTGCCGCCTGTAATTCAGAGCGAGCAGCATAATGAAGGTGAGCAGGAGGATATAGCCTATGAGTGTCCCTGCCCAGTCTGCCATAATAGCTTTCCGCTTACAACGGAGCAGCTTAACAGAGGCTCTGCACATTGCCCGTTCTGCGGAACTCATCTGGAGTTCGAGCTTTAAAAAAGAAATGCTGCCGTTAAAACGGTTAGTATAAAAGAGCAAATCTAAAACCACTGCCGCATCTGTACCGCACTGCTTTTAGAAATGCCCTATATGCAAACGCACAAAACTAAATTTTTGTTTCAAGGGGTGGTGGAAGTCCACACCGGCGGTAAGAGTCCGCTACCGAGCTTTTAATGCTCGCTGAATCGGTGAAATTCCGATACCGACAGTTACAGTCTGGATGGAAGAAGCAACAGATAAATTTTGCATTGCAAAGTCTTTTGACGCCCCTGAAAAAAGCATTTTTCAGGGGATTTTTGCGTTATTTTTCTGCTGTTGACCCACAATACTTATTGGAGGAATGTATTTATGTCAACTGCTAATGTAATTGAAAAGAAGAAGTTTTTTACCACAAGGAGAATGGTGGTAATCGCAATGATGAGCGCACTTGCCACGGTGATTTATTATCTTGATTTTCCCGTGCCGCTTATGCCTAGCTTTATAAAGCTTGATTTGTCAAATGTAATTTCGCTGCTGGCGGGATTTTCGATGGGACCGACTTCGGGCGTGCTTGTGTGCCTTATAAAGAATGTTATTCACCTTGTTATCAAGGGTATGGGAACTACAATGGGAATAGGCGATATATTTGATTTTGTGACAAGCGCAGTATTTGCCTTTACCGCAGGACTGATTTATCAGCATAATAAAACTAAGAAAGGTGCGATTATAGGCTGTGCAGTCGGTGCGATTGCGTTTGCACTGATAAGTTTGCCACTTAATTATTTTATTGTTTACCCAATATATTTTAAAGCTTTCGGAGGAGAGGCTGCGATTTTGTCAATGTATCAGGAAATCATGCCGAGCGTTAAGAATATCTTCTCTGCGCTTTGCATTTTCAATCTCCCATTCACCTTTGTAAAGGGCGTAATCTGCGCAGTCGTGACGGTGCTTATCTATAAACCGCTGTCGCCGATTATCAAGGGCAAAGAATAAATAAAAAACCAGTGCGTTTGCAAAAACAAGCGGCAGTTAATTTTGAACTGCCGCTTATATAATTATCCGTCTAAATAAATAATCCCGTCAATATCTTCAAGGTTGGGATAGTTTTCAAGGAGGTCTTCTCTGATGTAGATGTAAGCCTCAGAGGTTGAATATGAAAATTTCCAGCTGTGATTTTCACTTGCAGTGTAAACCTTAACATAATTAGGAATATTTTCATCATCATTATACAGTATATCAAAGTACATGTCTATGGCGTTTCCGATAAAAACATCAGGATAGCCCATGCAGCACCACTCCTCAAAGACTTCATCTACGTTTGATGTTAATTTGAGTCTTGTATACATTATATCAGGACTGTCATTATTGAAATTCATAAATATATTTTCATTTGTGTATGCGCACATAGAGGTTGCAAGTGGTTGATAGTTTGTAACATTTAAAATATCATAATCGTCAATTGTTTTTGTATCTTTACTTAAATTGCCGAAAGTCGATGTTTTCTCTTTACTTTTATCTTTATTCTTAGGCTCTGCTTCAAAAGTCCACGAGGTCATTATATTTAATTCGTCAAGATTATTTTCCTGTATAAAGGTTATGAGGGCTTAGCTACAGCCGTATAAGTTTTTAATATCAACAGTGGAAGCGTAAACGGAAGAAATTACAGGGCTTATAAGAATAACAGTACCAAGGGTGAAAATAACTTTGTTTAGAATAGGGCTTTTTATCAGGGATAAATATTTCTTTGCAATTTCAATCGAAAATTCAAAATTGTCCTTTTGGGCGCATATCCAGATTATAAATAAGAAAAAAGCAGTAAGTATACCAATGTGATAAATAGAATAATATTTTAAAATCAAAAAGAGTGCAAAAAAAATATATGGGACTAAAAGTGTTGCAAGCTCATTGCATTTTTTTGCGTAAAAAATTAAAAAAACCATTACGGCTATTCCGATAAAGCAGTCTAAAATCAGCATGACAATTCCTGGCGAATATGCTCCGCTGTAATTACCAAAAAACACTTCTATGAATGCATCAGAGGGGAACATCAGGATATAATATATGTTTTTCAATCTGTCGATAAAATCATTAGTCATAGAACCATAGTAAACATCTTCTGCCGGAATAATCATAGCGATTAAAGCTAAAGCAAAGACTGCAAGTCCAAGCAGCTCATAGCAGCGTTTGTCTTTGAAAATTCCTGAAAGCTTTCTGCTCTTTATGTGGCTGATAAAAATCTGAATTACCCAAACTACGCAAAGCATTCCAGCAAGAATAATACCGTAAGCGTGGGAAAGACATAAAAGCACAAGAGAAAGAATATGTGCAAGCGGTTTTTCATCACGCTTATTATATGTAAGAGCCGCAAGCATAAGAGCCAGATAGACAATAGAATAGGGTCTTGATATAACCCCGAACTGATAAAAGAAATAGTATGAAAAAGGAATCAGCCTGCGTACTATTTTTGGAAACGGGGATTTAAAAATCACAAGCGCATTTGCCGCAGTAATAAAAATGATATTTACAAATGCAAGAGAAAAATTGACAGGCGCACCTAGCTTTGCGAAGGGGAGTAAAATCAAATGCCACAGCGGTGGGTGACCCTCGTAGTGAGGAATGGAGAACAGAATATCCTTTATGCTTGCGCATTTTGCAATTTGCCATGCCTGAAGCTCGTCAAACCAAGGCTCGTGAAAGCAGCTTACAACTGAAACCGCAATTACATAAAGAATAAGAACCAAAAGATCGAATTTTGTGCGTTCAAAGCCTAGAAATGAATCCCAGTTAAGGTGTGGGGGGGGGGTAGTTTACGTTTAGTTAGTGTTTGTTCCATAAAATATTCTCCTTTGATAAAAAAGTATCGGCTTACTTATTATACCACAAAAAATATCATGCGTCAATACAAGGATGAAATTTTTTTTAATTTATAAGAGTCTGAATTTCCTCAGCTGTAAAGGTCGGGTGGAAATATATATTTACAGCCTGAGAAAGCATAACTGCGGCGGTGCTTACAAGCTTGTCTATCGGCTTTGGCGTGACAATTATATCATTTAAGCGTTTATCATCGCTGAAAATCCTTGAAACTGTAGGTATACCTATAGCGGCAGTAGGGACGCCGAGAGTTTTTTGTGAAAGCTCATCACGGGAATTTTCTACTCCGCTTCCTGGAGAGATTCCAGTCGAGCAGAGCTGAACCGTCCGCCCCATATGAAAGGGGTCGGAGCAAGCGAGAGCGTCGCAGACTATAACCTGAGCGGGCTTTATTTTTAAACACAGAGCTTGTGTGATTTCAAGTGTTTCAAAGCCTGTCTGAGCCATAACGCCTGCCGACAAAACCGAAAGCTCAGAAAGCTCTCCCGTTTCCTTTTCGGCAGCAAGCCGCTTTATGTGCCTTGTAGCAAAAATCTTGTCTGCGCAAATTGGACCTAAGCTGTCAGGGGTGATTTTTCTGTTTCCAAGCCCTAAAAACAAGGCTGAAGACTTTTCAGCGCAGACCTTAGCAAGCTCAGCGGCGATAGCTGAGCATCTTTCGGTGAAGCAGCCGCAGTATTCGTAAAAGGGGTTATCAGCTTTGAGCGTGATATATCTGCCAATCGGCTTGCCAAGCTTCTGTGCGGCTGTTTCGGTTAAAATCTCTATGTCAGTAATGCGAAATTGAGATTTTTCATCATATCTTTCATCAAAGCGAACTCCGCTTACTTTTTCACTCCCTGTCAGCTGCTCGTAAGCTTCATTTGCTAAATCTGTGTTTATAGACATGGTATTTTCCTTTCATTTTTTTGCATAAGCTAAAAAGTTTTTTAATATTTTGAGAAAATTTTTGTGAAAAAGGGCTTGCAATTAAATTTGAAATGTGGTATAATATTCACAGTACTTGTTTAAATGGGCTGTTCGTATGTTCCTCTCAGTCATGCGAGTAGTTTATCCGAATGAGTAAAAATTATTCTTTTAAAGGGAGGTTTATCAATGCCAAATATTAAGTCGGCTAAAAAAAGAGTAAAGGTTAATGATAAAAAGGCTTTAAGAAACAAGGCTATAAAGAGTGATCTTAAGACTGCTCTGAAGAAGGCTAACGCCGCTGCCGCTGAAAATTCCGCAGACAAGGAAGCGGTAATCAAGCAGGCGATTAAAAAGGTTGACAAGGCTTGCGCTAAGGGCGTTATTCATAAGAATAATGCTGCCAGAAAGAAATCATCTCTGGCAAAGCTTCTTGCTGAATAAGGTAAAGTGTTTTAGTGTCCGCTCTGACCCAAGCGGACATTTTTATTTTTTCACGTAATTTTCACCGTTTCGTTTATAGTCCATTCAAATAGTGTGGTACAATTTTTATGGTTAGAAAGTCAGCGGATTATTAGAAAGGACGACAAATAATGAAAAAGCGGATTGACAATTCAACTCAGAACGATAACCTTATTCCGTCTGATGATTATGAATATGAGAAAGAGCTTGCTAAACAGGAGACAGAAAAGCAAAGGCTTGCACAGCAGCGGCTTGAGGAGCAGCAGGCTGAGTTTGAAAGAAAAAAGCGCGAGGAGCAGCGAAGAAGAGAGCGGCAGATAGCGCAGGACAAGCTTGATCTTATGAAGATGAAGGCGGGTGTTGCCGATGAATCGGAGGAGATAAAAGAGGTTCACGAGGAAAAGCGTGTCTTGACGGGAAAAGAAAAGATTTCTAACTTCTGGTATCACGAAAAAATGTGGATTTGCTTTGCGATTTTTATTGTCGCTGTAGTAGGCTTTATGGTTTTTGATACGCTTACGCGTGAAAAGGCTGACATCACAATAATTATGATATGTGATAACGCTCTTAGCGGAGATACAACTCTTGAGCTGCTGGAGGAGAGGATTGAACGGTATACTCCTGATTTAAACGGCGATGGCGAAATCCATGTTCAGATTATGGATTGCGCACTTAACGAGTACAGCTCCGACAGCTATTATACGACAAACAGTCAGAAATTTTATGCAAATTTGCAGCAGGGCTCTATAATAATGGTGCTTACCGATTCAAATACCGACCCTGATCATCAGGCGCTTATGGTTGACGATTTAGAGGAGGTTCTGCCTGACAATCCTTACATTGACGAGTACGGCTTGTCGCTTAATATGCAGTTTCTGGCTGATGAAATTCAGTGTGAAAATATGCCGAACGACATTCATCTTTGTCTGCGCCGACCAGTTTCAACTCTGGACGATTCGCTTGAGGATATGCAGGAAAATTATGATATAAACCTTGAAATCTTTATTGATCTTGCAAATGCGCTTGCTCAGGAAGCGCAAGAGTGCGGAGATGAGGGCTTATCTACCGAGCCGTCGCCGCTGTATGGTTCAGAGAGCGAAACGGACAGCGAGGAAACAAGCGAGGTTGATTCAAAAGCTGAGGACTCTGTATCAGAATAAACATTATTCAGACGCTTTGCAGTATTTGTACAGCGTCTGTTTTTGCAAAGCTTGAAAATAACAATGGGAAATTTCGCACCGTTTTCACAGGTTTTTTTGTAAATTTTTTTTGCCTTTCATTTACACCTCATTATTTGATGATAAAATTATTAGCAATAAAAACAACATATAAATCTTTTTCAGAGGGGGCGATTTTGTGGAGAAGAGAATTGCGGTGATTCTTGCATATGAGCCTGACGAGAGTATGACAGAAACCGTCAGGAAAGCATATGAAAGCGGATTTTTGGTTGTGGCGGTTGACGATGGAAGTGGAAGCGAATATGCACATATCTTTGACAGCGTTAAAGAGTTTGCACACGTTTTGTCTTATCCTCAGAATCACGGAAAGGGATATGCGCTGAAAACGGCATTTAAATATATACTTGAAAATTTCAGTGGTGATTTTATCATTGTGACTATGGACTGCGACGGGCAGCACAGGGTGAGCGATGCTCAGAGAGTGTGTGCTGAATCGGAAAGCAAAGGCGGAGAGCTTGTTATAGGAAGCCGTAAACAGTCTGCTGATTCACCGCTTAGAAGCCGCTTTGGAAATTCTGTCACAAGAATGGTTTTTAAAATTGTCACGGGCTGCGGAGTTTACGACACTCAAAGCGGATTAAGGTCTTTCGGTTCGTCTATGCTTGAAAGAATAGCGCAGATTGAGGGCGAACGATACGAATTTGAGATGAATGTGCTGATGGAACTCGGCAGGGCGGGGGAGCCTATTCATGAGATACCTATTGAAACAATTTACATAGACAATAACAGCGGTTCACACTTTAATCCGATCAAGGATTCGGCGATTATCTATAAGGAAATATTGAAATTTTCCGCCTCGTCCTTTACGGGATTTTTAGTGGATTATGCAATGTACAGTCTGCTTGTGGCGCTGCTTGGAACAAATTTTGTTGTTGTGGCGAATATTCTTGCGAGAGTAGTAAGCTCAACGGTTAATTTCACGATAAACAAGAAGCTTGTCTTTCGTTCGGACGAAAAGCTTGTCAAAAGCGCAGTGAAGTATTTCACGCTTGCCGCCTGCATACTTATCTGCAATACCGCTTTGCTGTATCTGCTGACAAATGTTCTGAAAATGGGTGTGTTTATTGCGAAAATACTCGTTGAGATTTGCTTGTTCATTATAAGCTGGATTGTTCAGCGCAGAGTAGTTTTTAGAAAAAAGGCGAGGGAAAAAGCATGAGTAAAAAGAAATTTATTTATCCTGTTTTGTACGGAGTAGCTTTGACAGGATTTACGGCATATGCGCTGCTTGATACGTTTGTGATTACACGCTCGTATCAGACGACGGTTGAATCAAATTTTTCTGCGTCTGATACCTCCTCATCGGTGTTTTCTACTTCATCAAGCAGTTTAGCGGATGAAAGCTCCGCTGCGGATTCCTCGGTTTCGTCCAGCACGGACGCTTCATCGTCTGAAAGTGCTCAAGCAGAGGAGTCTGAAAGCTCACAGACCGATACTCAAAGCGAGGATTCTTCAGCGTCAAGCCAGACTGTAGTCTCAACCGACAGCTACAGTGATGAGAATATAACAATAACGCTTACCGAGTACCGTGAATATGACACGTCAATTTATGTTGCTGATATAACGCTCACTTCGGCTGAATATCTCAAAACGGCTTTTGCGGAGAACACCTATGGGAGAAATATAAAGGAAAAGACCAGCGAGATAGCCGAGAGCGTGGGCGCAATACTTGTGATAAACGGCGACTTTTACGGTGCGCAATCGGAAGGTTATGTTATCAGAAACGGCATACTTTACAGAAGCGATGCGGCGGAGGATAATGAGGATTTGGCTATACTGACTGACGGCAGCTTTCAGATATTCAATGAAAGCGATTACTCTGCGGAAAGCGTGCTTTCAAGCGGCGCATGGCAGACCTTTGCGTTTGGTCCTGCGCTTGTTCAGGGCGGTGAAATAGCTGTTACAGAGGACGAAGAGGTAGGAAAATCAATGGCGAGCAATCCGAGAACGGCTATTGTAAGCTACGGCGGACTTCATTATGCGTTTGTGGTAAGCGATGGACGAACCTCTGAAAGCGAAGGACTTTCGCTCTATCAGCTTGCCGAGTTTTTGCAGAGTATAGGCGCACAGACGGCGTATAATCTTGACGGCGGCGGCTCAAGTACAATGTATTTTAACGGCGAGGTTGTAAACAATCCGACGACAAACGGCAAAAGGATTAAAGAAAGGAGCGTGAGCGACATTGTATATATCGGATATTAATGAAAGAAAGCTTTTGGCGGCAAAGGTTTGCAGAACATATTTAATTATTTCAGCATTTTGCGCATTGTTTGGAGCGATTTATGAGTATTTCAGTCATGAGGTGTATTCATACTACATGATTTACGCATTCGGCTTTCCACTGGTTTTAGGTGCGCTTCCGTTTGGATTTTTGGCGGCTTCAAAAAGCTGCAAGGTTCCTACAACAGCGACAAGATATATTTATCATTCGTCAATTGCTACGCTTACTGTAGGTTCAGTTTTTAAGGGCATTCTGGATATTTATGGAACGACAAGCTCGCTTACCGCAATATATTTCTATGTCGGAGCGGCAGTGCTTGTGATTGCGCTTATTTTAATAGTGATTGGAGTTATGATAAATAAAACTCCTGCGCAAAATTCAAAAAAGACGGAGCAAAGCAATGCTGCGAATTGGTAGTTAATAAAATGTTAAATTAGTGTAAATGCTCAAACTGTGCAGATATAGTGCTTGACTTTACAAGAAAAATATGATAAAATTATAGTGGCTTTTTGGATAACAAGAGCTGTCGGTTTCAATATTTGAAGCGGACGAAATTAAAATTTTAAGGAGTGTTGACAAATGGATTATTTGGAAATTGTAAGTGTTGTAGGACGTGAGATTCTTGATTCAAGAGGAAATCCTACTGTTGAAGCAGAGGTTACTTTAGCTGACGGAACTGTTGCGAGAGGCACAGCGCCCAGTGGAGCTTCTACCGGTGAATTTGAAGCGCTTGAGCTTCGCGACGGCGACAAGTCAAGATACGGCGGCAAGGGTGTTACAAAGGCAGTTGAGAACATCAATACAGTTATAAATGAAACAATTACGGGAATGGATGCTTCGGACATCTATGCTGTTGACAAGGCTATGATAGACGCTGACGGAACTAAGGACAAGTCTAACCTTGGCGCAAACGCTATTTTGGCAGTATCAATCGCCTGCGCAAGAGCGGCGTCAGTTTCACTTGACATTCCGCTGTACAGATTCTTAGGCGGAATTTCGGGCAACAGACTTCCTGTACCGATGATGAACATCTTAAACGGCGGAGCACATGCCGCAAACACTGTAGACGTTCAGGAATTTATGATTATGCCTGTAGGCGCACCAAGCTTTAAGGAAGCGCTCAGACAGTGCGCAGAGGTATTCCACGCTTTAGCCGCACTTTTGAAATCTAAGGGTCTTGCTACCTCTGTAGGCGATGAGGGCGGATTTGCTCCCGACCTTGCAAGCGACGAGGAGGCTATTCAGTATATTCTCGAAGCAGTTAAGAACGCAGGCTATGAGCCTGGCAAGGACTTCATGATTGCTATGGACGCAGCCTCCAGTGAGTGGAAGGGCAGTGCTAAAGGTGAATATGTTCTTCCTAAGGCAGGAACCAAATTCACATCTGCTCAGCTTATCGAGCATTGGAAGCAGCTCGTTGAAAAGTACCCGATCATCTCGATCGAGGATGCTCTTGACGAAGAGGACTGGGAGGGCTGGCAGCTTCTCACTAAGGAGCTTGGCTCTAAGGTTCAGCTTGTAGGCGATGATCTGTTTGTTACCAACACCGAAAGACTTCAGAAGGGTATCACTCTTGGCTGCGGAAACTCAATTCTTATCAAGCTCAATCAGATAGGCTCTGTTTCTGAAACTCTCGAAGCTATCAAGATGGCTCACAAGGCTGGCTACACAGCAGTTACCTCACACCGTTCAGGTGAAACTGCCGATACAACAATCGCAGATCTTGCGGTAGCTCTTAACACCTGCCAGATTAAGACAGGCGCTCCTAGCAGAAGCGAAAGAGTTGCGAAGTACAACCAGCTCCTAAGAATTGAAGAGCAGCTTGGCGATGCAGCTGTTTATCCTGGAATTGCGGCATTTAATGTAAAGAGATAATTTAGACAAAATAAAAATGTCCTTGCTTTAAGCAGGGACATTTTTTTATTTGCGGCAACTGTTTTGAAAAGTGAGGTTTACTGTGGATAAAATTGATCGGACCTTGAACCAAAAGCTTAAGGTCTGACTTGATTTACTGACAATTGACGAATTTTCACGCAAAATCACAGCGAATTTTATCAATTCCAGACAAAATAAAAAACTCCTCAAAACCGCCTAAAATAGCGTATTTTGAGGAGTTTTAAAGTCTGGAGCTAAGGGGATTCGAACCCCTGGCCTCTTACATGCGAAGCAAGCGCTCTACCAACTGAGCTATAACCCCATATTGATACTTGACTTATTTATTTTATCACTTTGACTTTTGATTGTCAATAGAGTTTACCGAAATTTAATATTTTATTTATCTGATTTTGCATGGATAGCTATGCAGTCAACATTTTTAGAAGCTTAAATTAAAAAAAGAGGCGCAGCCCATTTGGGAGCGCCTGAAACTTATCTCAGCACATCGTCTGTAACGCTTTCGGCAGCGTCAAGTCCATCGTCAATGCCGTCTGCAACATCATCGCCAATTTCGTCAGCCTTGCTCATAGCGTCATCGGCTGTGGAATCCGCCTTGTCGGCAAGTGTATCGGAGCTGTCCTCGTCCTTTTCATCGCTGCGCTCCGTTTCAGCTGTTGTTGTGGTTTTTGTTGTGGTGGTTTCGCCCGCAGAGGAGGTGTCGTTGCTGCTTGAACAGCCACTTAGCATCACAGCCGCTAATACTGCCGCGGCTAAAAATGTCGTTGGTATTTTCATTAAGATGTTCCTTTCCTTATAAATTATTGCGCCTGAAATTCTGCCACTTTTTTCGGCTGAAAATATTATCTGCATTTTTTTTGCGCTTATACAATATTTATTTAGAATCATGAAAATTTCAAAAATCGTTTCCGTAAATATTGACAAACTCACTGATTCGATTTATAATTATAATTGAACATATGAAAGGGTGATAAAATTGCTTACTTATGAAAAGCTTAAGGAAAACGAAGAGGCAAAGGCGTATATTGTTCAGGCGGATGAATCACTTAAAATGCTGGGATATACCGAACATGGCTTTGCTCATGTAGGGTATGTCGCCCAAAACGCAAGGTATATACTTGAAACCTTAGGCTACGGTGAGCATGATATAGAGTTGGTTCAGATTGCCGCTTATCTTCACGATATAGGAAATTTAGTCAACCGTATAGAACATTCTCAGAGCGGAGCGGTAATGGCATTCAGCCTGCTTAATCGTCTTGGAATGGAGCCGCAGGATACGGCGGCAATTGTAACTGCGATAGGAAATCATGACGAAGGTACAGGAGTTGCAGTAAATCATATAGCTGCCGCTCTTATCATTGCGGACAAATCGGATGTGCGCAGAAGCAGGGTGAGAAATACTGATAAAACCACCTTTGACATTCACGACCGAGTGAATTACTCTGCGAAAAAGTCAGCACTCAAAATAAACAGCGAGCATAGCCTTATCAAGCTTAAGCTGTCTATTGATACGCAGTATGGCTCTGTGATGGACTATTTTGAGATTTTCTTAAATAGAATGATTATGTGCCGCAAGGCGGCGGAGTTTCTGGGGCTGGAATTTAAGCTGATAATAAATGAACAACAGCTTATTTGAGTGAAAAGAAATTATTAAAAGCTGTGAAAATCTGCCTTTAGGCTATTGACAAGCAGGATTTTTTGTGTTATTATATTAAGGGCGTTTCTAAAAGCCCTTGAAGTATTGATACTAGCTGTTTTGCAGTATTTTGGAAAGGATTGGTTCTTAAAATGGTACGAGCAATTGTGGGCGCTAACTGGGGCGACGAGGGCAAGGGCAAGATTACCGATATGATGTCGCAGGAATCGGATATAGTTATACGCTTTCAGGGCGGTGCGAACGCAGGTCATACTATCGTGAACGACTATGGCAAATTTGCGCTTCACACGCTTCCGTCAGGCGTTTTTTCACAGCGCACCACTAATATAATAGGCAATGGAGTTGCGCTTAATATACCTGTTTTGTTCGGCGAGCTTAACGAGGTTATCCAAAGAGGAGTGCCGAAGCCTAAGCTTATGATTTCCGACAGAGCGCAGATTGTTATGCCCTACCATGTTCTGTTTGACCAGTACGAGGAGGAACGTCTGGGTAAGGCAAGCTTTGGTTCGACAAAGAGCGGCATTGCGCCTTTTTATTCTGATAAATATGCAAAAATAGGATTTCAGGTTCAGGAGCTTTTCGATGAGGAGTATCTCAAAGAAAAGATTTCAAGAGTTTGCGTTCAGAAGAATATTCTTCTTAAACACCTGTACAACAAGCCTGAAATCGATGAGGAAGAGCTGTTTAATACGCTGATGGAGTACCGCGCAATGGTCGAGCCTTATGTGGCTGACGTTTCGCTTTTCTTAAATCAGGCAATTAAGGACGGCAAGGAGATTTTGCTTGAGGGACAGCTAGGCTCGCTCAAGGATTCAGACCACGGAATTTATCCTATGGTAACATCCTCATCTACACTTGCGGCTTACGGAGCTATCGGAGCAGGTATTCCACCTTATGAAATAAAGAAGATTGTCACCGTCTGCAAGGCTTATTCGTCGGCAGTCGGAGCGGGAGCTTTCGTTTCGGAGATTTTCGGCGAGGAGGCTGACGAGCTAAGGCGCAGAGGCGGAGACGGCGGCGAGTACGGCGCAACCACTGGCAGACCGAGAAGAATGGGCTGGTTTGATTGCGTGGCTTCAAAGTACGGCTGTAGAATGCAGGGAGCGACAGATGTGGCGTTTACCGTACTTGATGTGTTGGGGTATCTTGATAAGATTCCCGTGTGCGTAGGCTATGAGCTCGACGGAGAGGTCACAGACGAATTTCCTACCACAAGACAGCTTGAGAGATGCAAGCCTGTGCTTGAAGTGCTTGACGGCTGGAACAGCGATATAAGAGGAATACGCAGCTATGAGGAGCTGCCTGAAAACTGCAAAAGGTACATAGATTTTGTCGAGCAGCATTTAGGCTATCCGATTACAATGGTTTCAAACGGACCTAAGCGCGAGGATATAATCTACAGAGATTCAAAGCTTTAAGGAGTGAACTAAAATGACATTTGAAGAAATTTTGACAAAGGTAAGAGAAATGGCAAAGGGCTATGACGTTTCGGGAACTAATTTTCTTGCCGTACAGATGAATCTTACTGGGAAAAACGGCGGGGTTTTCTACGTTGAAATTAAAGACGGCAGAGTGAGCATTGAGCCTTACGAATACAACGACCGCAATTGCGCAATCACTATAAGCTCGGATAATTTTCTAAAGCTTATTGACGGCAAGCTTGACGCCGTTGTAGCGTTTACTTTGGGTAAGCTAAAGGTAGATGGAGATATAGGAAAAGCATTGGAATTTGCAAACCTGTTGAAGTGATTTTTGAAGGGAATGATTTTGATGAGTGATACTCTTGACGCAATTAAGGAAAGACGGAGCTGCCGCAGCTTTAAGCCTGACGCTCTGGAAAGGGAAACGATTGAAAAAATTGTCGAGGCGGGAACCTATGCCGCTTCGGGCATGAACAGACAGTCGGCAATTATTGTCGCTGTTACAAATAAGGAATTAAGAGATAAGCTTTCTAAAATGAATGCGGCGGTTATGGGACGTGACATTGATCCATTTTACGGTGCGCCTGTCGTTTTGATAGTGCTTGCAGACAAGAGTATGCCGACATATATCTATGACGGCAGCCTTGTTATGGGAAATCTCATGCTTGCCGCTCACGAGCTTGGAATAGGCAGCTGCTGGATTCACCGTGCGAAGGAGGAATTTGAAAGCGAAGAGGGCAAGGCTATTCTGCGTGAGCTTGGTATAGAGGGCGACTATGAGGGAATAGGGCATTGTGTACTCGGCTTTGCAGACGGAGAAACAAAGCCTGTCTCACCTCGCAAGAAAAATTACGTTTATTACGCCGAATGATTGAAATCAGCGCATATTCAAAAAGTATGTGCTGAATTTTTCTAAGTGCACAAGGTGCTGAACTCTTAATTTTAACAGAGCTGAAATTTCTGTGCAGAATAAAAAATGCAGGTGATAAATTGATGGCTTTTCAGTCTGAAAAGGAAAAAATAAGGAATTTTTGTATAATCGCTCACATAGATCACGGCAAGTCAACGCTTGCGGACAGGATTTTAGAGCTTACAGATACAGTTGCGCTTCGTGATATGGAGGAACAGCTTCTTGACAACATGGACATTGAGCGTGAGCGTGGAATTACAATAAAGGCTCGTGCTGTGCGGCTTAAATACCATGCGGAAGACGGAGAGGACTATATCTTCAACCTGATTGATACTCCCGGACACGTTGACTTTAACTATGAGGTTTCACGTTCGCTTGCCGCCTGCGAGGGAGCGATTCTTGTCGTGGACGCTTCGCAGGGCATAGAGGCTCAGACGCTTGCGAACACCTATCTTGCAATTGAGCATGATTTGGAGCTTCTGCCTGTCGTCAATAAAATAGACCTGCCAAGCGCAGATCCGGAGCGCGTATGTAAGGAAATTGAATCGGTTATCGGAATACCTGCGCTTGATGCTCCTAAAATTTCCGCTAAAACGGGAGTGAATATCAGAGAGGTTCTCGAACGGGTAATTACCGATATACCTGCGCCAGGCGGCAATGATGAAAATCCTTTCAGCGCGCTTATCTTTGACAGCTATTACGACCAGTACAAGGGAGTGATCATTTACGTCAGAGTGATGGAGGGCTGCTTAAAGACAGGTGATGTGATAAGGCTGATGGCGGCTCAGACGGAATTTCAGACTACGGAAATCGGCTTTATGGGAGCGACCGAGCTTGTGCCGATAGGCGAGCTTCATGCAGGCGAGGTCGGCTACATTGCGGCTTCTATCAAGAATATAGGCGATACCAGAGTAGGCGATACCGTCACAAGAGCGGACAATCCCTGCGCAGAGCCTCTGCCAGGCTATCAAAAGGTAAATCCTATGGTGTATTCGGGAATTTATCCTGCCGACGGAGCTAAGTATCCAGATTTGCGCGATGCTTTGGATAAGCTGGTTTTAAATGATGCTTCGCTTTCATTTGAGCCTGAAACCTCTGCGGCGCTTGGCTTTGGTTTTCGCTGCGGCTTTTTGGGACTGCTTCATATGGAGATAATTCAGGAGCGTTTGGAGCGTGAATATAATCTTGATTTAATCACAACTGCGCCGTCTGTAATATACAAAATAAATCTCACGGACGGCAGCACTGTATTTATAGATAATCCGTCAAACTATCCCGACCCTGCGCTGATTGAATCAGCGGAAGAGCCTATGGTAAAGGCAGAGATTTTTTCTCCGCCTGAATTTGTAGGGAATATAATGGAGCTTTGTCAGGACAGACGAGGAACGTTTAAGAATATGGAATATCTTGACGAGAACCGTGTGGATCTGCACTATGATTTGCCGCTTAACGAGATAGTCTATGACTTTTTTGACGCTTTAAAATCACGCACGAGAGGATATGCGTCCTTTAACTATGAAATCAGCGGCTATCAAAAAAGCAAGCTTGTAAAGCTTGACGTTTTGCTCAACGGCGAATGTGTGGACGCTTTGTCGTTTATTATCCATACCGACAAGGCTTATCAGCGCGGTAGAAAAATCTGTGAGCGGCTTAAGGAAAATATTCCTCGTCAGCTTTTTGAAGTTCCTGTTCAAGCCTCAATCGGCGGCAAGGTTATAGCCAGAGAAACAGTCAAGGCTCTTAGAAAGGACGTCCTTGCCAAGTGCTATGGCGGCGATATTACCAGAAAGAAAAAGCTTCTTGAAAAGCAAAAGGAAGGAAAAAAGCGTATGCGCCAGCTTGGAACGGTAGAGGTTCCGCAGGAAGCGTTCATGTCGGTGCTTAAGCTTGACGATGATTAAGCTTTTGAGATAGATTGAACAAGGTTCGGACAAGAAAGGATTCGTCAATGAAAGATATAGACAGGGCAATGAAATATTTTATCGGCTTTTCTGTCGGCTCTGCGGTGATTTTGCCGATTGTCTGCGAGATGTATGCGAATATTTCAACATATTCGCTTGTGTTTGTATTCGCATGGGCTGTGTTTGTCGG
Organism: Ruminococcus sp.; assembly: GCA_021202895.1. GTDB lineage: Bacteria > Bacillota > Clostridia > Oscillospirales > Ruminococcaceae > YE71. The sequence goes on from JAJQCE010000005.1 coordinate 75,034, forward strand.
AGTGAAATTTTCTTTTCTGACGACTAAAAGCGCAATGCTTGGAATTACCGCATATGTCTGCTCGTCAGGAGTTTTAAGCATCTTCGGGTATCTGATAATTCACCCTCACATAAAGAGCTGGTTAGAGGAAAATTCAACCTATTTCAGCTTGTCGCTTGAAAGCATGGTGAAATACTGGGCTTCGGCTTTAGGCTTGCTTTTGCTTGCGTATTTTATATACTTTGTCAAGCTTGGCGTCTTAAAAGCGACAGGCAGACTTAAGGAAAACAGCAGCTCGGCGGCTTCGGCGATAGACAACGCTTTCAGCGACGACGAGTCATGACGGGTATTTATATTCACGTTCCGTTTTGCCTTAGAAAATGTCCCTACTGCGGCTTTTACTCTGTTAAATACGACAAATCGCTCTGCGAGATATACACTCAGGCGGTTTGCAGAAATATTTACAGCTATAAAGGGGAAAATATATCTGCCAACACACTCTATTTTGGCGGTGGAACTCCCTCGCTTCTGACAGCTTCGCAGATTTCAGAAATTTTAGATGCGGCTGCGGCGGTTTTTAAGATTGACAATGCTGAAATCACAATAGAAGCCAATCCGTCAAGCGTTAATTTTGAGAAACTTAAAGCTTACCGCTCGATAGGAATAAACCGAATTTCATTCGGCGTTCAGTCGGCTGACGACACTCAGCTTGAATTTTTAGGCAGACTGCACAGCTTTGAAGCTGCATCAGAAGCTGTAAACGACGCTTTCAGAGCGGGCTTTGAAAATATCTCCTGCGACCTTATGTTGGGAATCGCTTATCAGGATGAGCCTTCGCTTCGCAAGAGCGTCAATGCGCTTTTGTCACTGCCGATAAGCCACATTTCCGCTTATATGCTAAAAATCGAACAGGGTACTGCATTTGACAGTGAGGAAATTTATTCTCTGACTGCCGATGAGGAGCTTATGTGCAGGCTGTATCTGTCGCTTTGCAAGCAGCTTGAGAGCAGCGGCTTTGAGCATTATGAGATTTCAAACTTTGCTCTTGACGGCAAACGCTCAAGGCACAATATGAAATACTGGACGCTTGAGCCGTATATAGGGATAGGACCGTCCGCACATTCTGACTTTGCCGATAAACGCTATTTCACGCCGAACAATTTGGAAAGCTTCGTCAGGCTTGAACAGGCTGAAAAAATAACTGCGGAGGACAGTCCTGACCGGGCGGAGGAGTATGTTATGCTCTCACTGAGAACCTCAGACGGCATTGACAGAAAAAGGCTTGAACAGCTTTCAGACGCAGATTATGCCGATTCGGTTTTTGCACGCGCGGCATGGCTGCAAAAAAAATTTGCAGGCAAGGGTGAGCTTTTGAAGCTTGAAAGCGATAAGATTTCTCTTAACAACGAGGGATTTTTACTTTCAAATTCCATTATCGCCCATCTGGTCAGTGGGTAAAACCACCAAAATTTAAGGTTTAATATTGTGCAACTCTACAATATATCCGTTTTCACTTGCGCAAATGGACAAAAAATGTTATAATAAAAGTAGAAGGAAGAATAAAGTACAGCTTTTTCAAAGAAAACAGAGGGGTTTTATAAAATGAAAAGGTTTTCTATAATTTCAGTGATTTCAGCATTCGTAATGATGCTGACGGCTGCGGGCTGCTCCTCTGAGGACGAAGCTGAGGAGATAGTTATTCCGATTTATGAAACGGACGAAATAGACTACAGGACTGAGGAAGCGGTTGTAGGCGATATTTCACAGAAATACTATGCCGATGCGAATTTCGGTTATCCCTATTCAGAAACAGTTTCCTTTTCGATGAGCGGAACAATTGAATCGGTAAATGTCGCAGACCTTGACACGGTGAGCAAGGGAGATATTCTCTGTACGCTAAATTCCGATGAGCTTGATTCGCAGCTTGAGGAAAAAGAGGTCTATGTAGAACAGGCGGAAAAGACGCTTGAAACGCTTAAAGAGAGCGGCGGTTCGGCTACAGAGATTGAGCTTGCCCAGACGGATCTTGAGCTTTTGCAGCTTGAATATGACTATCTTGAAGCGTCAAGGGACAATTACAATGTCTATGCTCCATGCGACGGGGTTTTCAAGGCGAGCAATTCCACAGCGTTCAGCTCTGATATTTCCGACCAGAGAGGTGCCGATGTCATTTTGGTTGAGGGAGCTACCGTTTCTGCTTCGCAGTCCTTTGGCACGATAGAGGATCATTCGCAGGAATATCTTATCTGTGATGTTTACGATATCACGCTTGAAAATGTGAACTTTGGCACTCGCGTTACGCTTACTCAGACTACAGACGAAGCGACTGGCAAGGTGGTTGATATAATCGAGGGCGACAACAGCGGCATGAGTCAGACTACATACGTCATCCTGCCCGATGAGGGCTCGGGGCTTTCTGATATGACGGTGAGCTGCTGCTTTGAGGTGTATTCAAAGCTTGACACGGTAATAGTCCCGTCAGATGCTGTAAAAACCTCCGGCGACAGAAGCTATGTCAATTTGCTGATTGACGGAACAAAGATAGAACAGGACGTTGAGGTCGGCATAGTTGACGGTGACGAAACGGAAATTACAAGTGGTCTTTCAGGCGGCGAGCAGGTTATAGTCAATTAAAAACACGGTGAGGGCGATAAGCTTTTGCTTTAGATAAAACAAAGGAAAGGTAAGTAAAGACGTTTGGTCTTTCATCAGGAGGAATTTTTTCAATGAGAGATTTTATGAGTAATATTTGGGTCAAGCGATGTGTTGCTATATTTAACATCACCTATCTTGCAGTAATTGTACTGTTTACCTACGCTACATTTTTATATGATTTGGAATTTGCAGACGGCAAGGAGGCAACATTGCTTATTATCTATTCGGTAGCGTCAATTGTATTTTTTCTGCTTATGCTTTATACAAAGGATATGTTTATTACAAAGCTGGTAAGCGTGTTGCTGCTGCCGATAGTGTTTTTCTTGCTTTTGTTCAATCTGAGCAACGCAAACTGGACGCTGATTGTTCCGCCATTTATAGTAGCAATTGTAATTTTCTTTGCAGCTAACACAAACGAAACTGTAAAGGTGATATTGGGTACAATTTATCTGCTTCTGTACGTGTTGGGAATTGTAGTATACTTTGTCTGCAATATGCTTTTTGGAGGTTCAGAGGTTGAAACAGTGCTTGATATGAATTTAGATTCAGATTCATCAATCTACTCGGCGTATTCAAGTCAAATGGCGCATTTAGCGGAGGTTGTTGATGATGACAACGTAATTTCACCTGACGGACGCTACCGCTTTTATCTTGCGGACGTAAGCGACAGCGACAAGGGCTGTATAAAGATTTATGTGGTACCAAACGGACAGGATATAAATTTGAAATTTTTCTCGCTTAATCAAAAGGGAATAAGAAAAACCATTACGACAAAGGGTACGCGCTACACTGTTCCTGATGTAGGCTGGACGGTCGAGGAGGACGATGATGGCAATCAGATCCTCTATGTTGCATACCGTCTTACCGACAGCTCTGGCTGGACAAAATCTAAGGTTGTTAATATGCCTGACAAGAACTATTTTGAATTTCTTGGAATTACAGGATGATATTCTATTTAAACACCTGGATTTTGAAGTTCTGGGTGTTTGTTTTTATTGAATGAGGTTACGTAACGGTTACAAATATGAGCTTTAACAAAAAACATCTTGACAATTCATATTTTTTGATGTAAAATAGTTATATATAGATAAATCAGGTATATCACCGTTTGATTATCCTAGCTTTTAAAAAGTGGTAATTAAAGGAACGATTTTGATATATCAGATCTTAGTTTGTATATGCTCTTAAAACATATAAGGAAAGAGGTTATGAAAATGATTTTTAAAAGACTGTTATCTTTAACGGCGGCAGCAGTATTTGCTCTGTCCTCGTTCTCTGTACTTGCCTTTGCAGACGATGAGGAGGAAGAGGAGGAAGAAGCAATAGAATTCACCTATGATGAATCCTATCTCACCGACACAAAGGAGCCTGCCTTATCCTTTGACGGTTCGGCATTTTCTGATTACATTCACCTTACTCGCGACGCAGGTGTAGGAGGAATAAGCTTTGAGCAGGACAAGGACACATATTACCAGGGCAACTCGCTTGTGGTATATGCTTCTACCAGCGGCTGCGATGGATATTTCTCCTGCTCGGGAATGGTAAGAGATGACGACAACAATCTTTTGTATCCTGACGCTCCTGATGCAGAGGAGACAGACGATATAACCATTATAGGAATAGAGCTTCACGCAGAGGATTTTGGACTCAGCTGCTTTGACGGTTGTCTTATAAACTTTGCATACCGTCTTACCGAAGAGGACACAGCTTTGCTGGACAGCTCCGTATGGGTTTTTTCGGCAAATGAAGACAATGTGCGACAGGTAAATTCGCCCACGCAGCTTGAAATAAACACTCTTGCGGATAACAACATTTCCCAGTATCAGACAAACGGACTTTTAAGTGTTCCTGCGGATTCAAGCTCAACGAAGATTATATTTGAAATTCCCACACAGGGAAGCATTGACGCTGCTGTTCTTTATCTTGACAACATTACGATTTCTCTTCCTGACACAGTTGAAGATTACGGATATGTTGCAAACGTTGACAGCTACAATGCAAGTGCTGAACCAAGAGAGGGCTCTGACGAGCTTAAGATTTCAAAGACCACTAGCTTAGGAGATACGACATCAGAGGTTGAAAAGTCCAGTGATGGAATCAGCCCTGTTATAATCATTGTAATTATCGTAATTGTTTTGATAGTTGCAGCTGCGGTATTCTTTATCATTAGGAAAACGAAAAACAGGTTCTATTAAAAGCACTACAGTGTTTTGACGCTTTAAATAAAATATATAGCGAATATTTATCTGCACTGTCCCAATTTGTGCGGACGGTACAAAACCTCTATCTAAGGTATAATATTAAATTAAGAAACAAACTGATTTTGCATTTGAGTGGAGTCAGTTTTGTTTTTTGAATGCGAAAATTATTGTAAAAAATTATATAACCAAGCATTATATCCTCGCCTTTTAGGCAGCATAGGATAAAATGCTGTTATCGTATAAATCTTTTATTATGAACAAATATCAATAACCTTGTGTTGTGGGTATATACGATATATCCCATGACACTTTTCTGATTTGCGTTTCTCTGCATTATATCTCTTAAAGAAAGCTTTTATCTGCTATTTGATAAATCCTGATTTTTCTCCGATTTCATCTTGAGTCATTCCATCTTCTTTCATTTTAAATATTTCTTTTTAATGGATTTTGCGTATTGTTTTTATTTAGCGATTTGGTTAGAGAAATTATAGTTTATAAATGTAAAACGCACATATTTACAGGGAAAGCAAAATGCTGTAAAAGAAACTTGACAAAATCTAAAAAACTGTGTATAATAAAAGTGATGAAGAACAACAAATTTTGAAGTGAATTAATTTTCAGAAGATTAGCTATGAAAAGTCAATAAAAAAGTGAGAAAAAGTTTTTCGAGCAAGGGGAAAGTGCTATTATCATTAAGAAGCTTGAAGATAACACGAATAAGCTTGTGGGCAGTGTGAGCTAAAGCTTAATAAATGCGCTTTTTCTCAAGCAATTTTGAAATCACAGTACCATTTAGCTCCCCAATACCAAAGATAATCAACGTCCATAGCTTGTTCAATGATAGCTTTAATTCTCGTCAATCTGGTTTTTAATTAACTCAATCTAAGCGATCGTGTGTGCTTTTTCGCAAATAAAACTGTGGCTTTACACTGCTTTAAGCAAGCTTGTTGCTGAAGCTAATCAAAAATCCCACAGCATCTATCACATTACCGTATTTTTTAGAAAGGAGGATATGATATAGAGTTATCTATATCATACAAATAGCCATGAACCAATACAAACCAATCCCAATAGGCATAGAGGATTTCAAGGAAATCATCGACAAGGGAAGCTACTATGTAGACAAAACCAAAATGATTCAAGAGCTTTTGGATAACAGTGCAAAGGTCTACCTTTTCACCCGTCCCAGACGTTTCGGCAAAACGCTGAACATCAGTATGCTCCAATGCTTTTTTGAAAAGACAGATGAGGATAATTCATATCTTTTTGATGGACTGAATATCTCAAAAGCAGGAGAGAAATATATGTCTTATCAAGGACAGTATCCTGTAATTTCACTGTCGCTTAAGAGCATGAAGCAGGCAAACTTTTGTGATTCATTTGTTTTGTTTAAAAAGAGCATTACAGATGAATTTAAAAGGCACTCAAATATTTTAGATTTTCCTAATATTTCTGATGATGATAAAGCGGATTATCTTGCCGTAATGAATAAGAAAGCGGATGACTCAAGCTATTTATACGCCATTCGCCTGCTTTCCGACTGCCTGTACGCCGCTTATCAAAAGAAAGTCATTATCCTTATTGACGAGTATGACGTACCTCTTGAAACGTCACATTTTA